>JADZAI010000054.1 GCA_020852655.1 Alphaproteobacteria bacterium | reverse complement strand
CCGCCGGTGAAGGAGACGCTCTCGATCACGTCCGGATAGAGCGTGCCCTGGGCGAGAAATTCCGGAGCGCCCTTGCCGTCTTGCGCGATCTTCTTCGCTTCCGACTCGAAGATCTCGATGAACAGGCGGCCGATGGTCTTGCGCTTCGTCTCCGGGTCGGCCTCGCCCTCCAGCGCACCGATGAAGGCGGCGCTCGCATCCACATGGACGAGCTGGATGTTGTAGTGATTGCGGAAGAGGTTCACGACCTCGTCGGCCTCGTTCAGGCGCATGAGGCCGTGATCGACGAAGACGCAGGTGAGCTGGTCGCCGATCGCCTCGTGCAGGAGGACGGCGGTGACGGCGCTGTCGACGCCGCCGGAGAGGCCGCAGATCACCCTGCCCTTGCCCACCTGGGCACGGACACGGGCGATCGCCTGGTCCTTGAAGCCGGCCATCGACCAGGTGGAACCGATGCCGGCGATGCGGTGGACGAAATTCGCCAGCATCCGCCCGCCGCGCGGGGTGTGCACGACCTCGGGGTGGAACTGGATGCCGTAGAAGCGGCGCGCCTCGTCGGCGATGACGGCGAAGGGCGAGCCGGGCGAGGTCGCGACGACGGCGAAGCCTTCGGGGATGGCGGTGATCTTGTCGCCGTGGCTCATCCACACGGGCTCGGTGCCGCCGACCGGGGCGAGGCCTTCGAGCAGCGGCGAGGCGGCGGCGACGGCGATCTCGGCGCGGCCGAACTCGCGGTGGTGGCCGGCCTCGACCTTGCCGCCGAGCTGGGCGCACATCGTCATCTCGCCATAGCAGATGCCGAGCACCGGCACGCCCGAGGTGAAGACCGCGTCGGGGGCGCGGGGCGTCGCCGCCTCGGTGACGCTGGCCGGGCCGCCGGAGAGGATGATGGCCTTGGGGTTCAGCCGCTTCAGCGCGGCTTCGGCGGACTGGAACGGGGCGATCTCGGAGAACACGCCGCTCTCGCGGATGCGGCGCGCGATGAGCTGCGTCACCTGGCTGCCGAAATCGATGATGAGGACGGTGTCTTGCCGGGCGGCGGGGGCGGTGGTGTCGGCCATGGCGTGAAATAGGGGAGTCGCGCGGGGCGATCAACGGCGGGCGATCGCGGGGCGCCCTGCCCGGCCGGCGCGCGCACCGGCCGAGGCGGCTTGCGCTTCGTTCTGAATGCGGCCAAGCGGGCTATACCGTAGTGCAAAGCCGGCCGCCGGGCGGTGCGGCGAAGCTCGCGGCGTGACCGGGCGCGGCCGTGAGGGCGCGTCAGGAAGCGCCGCGCTCCACGCGTTGCCCCCTCCACCGCTTCGCGGTCCCCCTCCCCCGTACGCTTCGCGACGGGGGAGGATCAGATGTCTCTCATGCCGGGCGTCCATGCGCCGCCGCAAATGTGAGGCACTTTGTCTGCCCTGAGGTCAGCGCTTTCCCGTGCCGCGCAATCCTCTATTCTCCCGCGCGCACATCATTGGAGGAGACCATGAGCACCCACGAATTCAACAAGGTGATCGTCGAGCTCGACGGCGCCGTCGCCAAGCTCATCATGAACGACCCGCCGGTCATGAACGCGGCGGGGGTCGAGATGGTGCGCGGCATGATGGACGCCCTCACCTTCATCGAGAAGAAGGAGAACGGCGTCCGCTGCATCGTGTGGACCGGCCAGGGCCGCGGCTTCTGCACGGGCGCCAATCTCTCGGGCGGTGCGGGCTCGGGCGCCGGCGCGAACGAAGCGCCGGATCCCGACGCGCGCGACGCCGGCCTGGCGCTCGAGACCACCTATCACCCGTTCCTGCGCCGCATCATGAACGCGAAGATCCCGGTCATCACCGCGATCAACGGCCCGGCGGCCGGCGTCGGCATGAGCTTCGCGCTGATGGGCGACATGATCCTTGCGGCGAAGTCGGCCTATTTCCTTCAGGCTTTCCGCCGCATCGGCCTGGTGCCGGACGGCGGCTCGACCTGGCTGCTGCCGCGCCTCGTCGGCGTCGCCCGCGCCAAGGAGCTTTCGCTGCTCGGCGAGAAGCTCTCGGCCCAGCAGGCGCTGGAGTGGGGCCTCATCAACCGCGTCTATGAAGACGACCAGTTGATGTCCGAGGCGATGAAGCTGGCGCACGATCTGGCCTCGGGTCCGACCGTTTCGCTCGGCCAGATCCGCAACCTCTATAACCGCTCGATGGACCGCTCCTACGAGGAACAGCTCGACGCGGAACGCTGGGCCCAGCTCACCGCCGGCCGCTCGAAGGACTTCACCGAGGGCGTGACGGCGTTCCTCCAGAAGCGCCCCGCCCAGTTCAAGGGCGAGTAGGCCTTGCTCTGCGTGCTCTTCCCCCGTTCTTCACGGGGGAAGTACCCCGCGCAGCGGGGGGATGGGGCCGTGGCGTGGAGCGCGGCGGTTAGGTCGCCGGCTTAGACACCGTGCTCGACGTCACGCCCCCTCCACCGCCCACCGCGCGCTGCGCGAGCGGCCCCCTACCCCCCGCTGCGCGGGGTACTTCCCCCGCAAGCGGGGGCAGAAAGGCGGTCCCCCTCCCCCGTACGCTTCGCTACGGGGGAGGATCACCTTACCCCTGACGCCGGGTTTTCATGCGCGCAAAGCCTGTCACAGTCCGCCGTGCGCGCTGTCTCCGCCGCACTCTCAGCCTTCCGGAAGTGTTGCTCTGGCAGGACATGCGGGCCGGCAAGCTCGGCGGTTTGCGCATCCGGCGCCAGCACGCCCTCGGCCCCTATATCCTCGATTTCTTCTGTCCGTCCGCCAGGCTCGCCATCGAAATCGACGGCGCGAGCCACGACACCGAAGCCCAGGCCGGTCACGACGCCCGCCGCGATGGCTATCTCCGCGCCGAGGGCATTGAGGTCATTCGCTTCCCGGCGAAGGACATTCTTGACGACCGCGTGCGCGAGACGGTGCTTCAAGCCATCCTCGCCGCGGCGAGCCGGCATTGATGCGATTTGATCTTCCCCCGTTCTTCACGGGGGAAGTACCCCGCGCAGCGGGGGGATGGGGGCGTGGCGTGGAGCGCGGTTTTTGGGTCGCCGGCTTAGACACGGCGCTCTACGTCACGCCCCCTCCACCACGCTTCGCGTGGTCCCCCTCCCCCGTAGCTTTGCTACGGGGGAGGATCAAAAGGTGCTATGCTTGGTTATGCACATTGCCCCTACCGGCGCCGCGCTGGGTGCCTTTATCACCGGGATCGATCTTGCGCGGCCGCTGGCGCCGGAGGGGCTGGCGGCGTTTCGGGCGGCGATCGTGGCGCACAAGGTCGTGTTCCTGCCCGACCAGCATATCACGCTCGACGACCTCGAACGCCTCACAGACCAGCTCGGCGGTCGCCGCGATACGCCCTATGTGAAGGGCCTCGCCGATCGCCCGATGGTCGTGCGCGTGCTGCGCGAGGCGGATGCGGCGATCGGCTTCGGCGAGGCCTGGCACACCGACCTTTCCTATCTCGCGGCGCCGCCGGCCTTCACCCTGCTCTGGTCGAGCGAAATCCCGCCCAAGGGCGGCGACACGATGTGGTCGAACCAGGCGGCCGCCTATGCCGCGCTCGACGACGCCACCAAGCGCGAGATCGCCAACCTCACGGCGGTACATTCGGCGATCGGTCCCTATGGCGCCGGCGGCTATTATGCGCAGGTCCAGGGCAAGACCTCGATGCAGTTCGCCCCGTCGGCGGAAGCCCATGCCGAGCATCGCCACCCGGTCGTCATCCGCCATCCCGAGAGCGGCGAGAAGATCCTCTTCGTCAACCGCACCTATGCGCTGCGCATCGAAGGCTATGACGCCGAGCGTTCCGCGCGGCTGCTGAACGCGCTGTTCCTTCACGCGGTCAGCGAGCCCTTCCGCTATCGCCTGCAATGGCGCCCGCACATGCTGACCATCTGGGACAACCGCTCGACCCAGCATCTCGCGGTCAACGACTATCAGGGCCACCGCCGCGACATGTACCGCACCACGGCCGTCGGCACGGCGCTCGAAGCCGCGTAAGCCGGAGCGGGGCGTTACTCTTCGACGTAGCGTTTGCGGTCGGCGACGCCTTCGGTCAGCACCCATTGCACCGTACGCTTCAGCACCTTGCCGAGGGCCGCATCGAAGGCGAGCACAAGGTCCGCAGGCTTGTCGGACGCGGATTCGACGGACTGTTCGGCCGTCGTCGAGGCGATGATCCCGCCGCTCGACTGACGTACCAGCTTCAGCACCAGCCGCACGATGACGGTTGCCCCGCCCGCGCCGTCGGAAACCGCCTCGAATTCGCGCAATTCGCTGCTGAGCACATAGTCGCCGGTCAGGCCGATGGCGCGGCGGCCGACGCCGACGATTTTGCCGGAATTCTCGAACGACTCGACCATCAGCGTCTGGACCAGCGCCGGGGCGCGGTCGGTCCACTTCACGTCGGGGATATATTCCATCTGGAGCGACGACGGCCGGATCGCCATGCGGTCGGTGTTGATCGCCGTCGGCGCGGCCGGCTCCTCCACCACGAGCTGCCAGTCGGCGCGCGGGATGTTCTCGTCGAAGGTGTTCTTCGGCGACAGATCGAAGAGCTGCGGCGGGCTGGAGAAGAGATCGCCCAGACAGCCGCCGAGGCCGAGCGTGGCCCCCAGGACGAAGACGAGATTGAAGCGCCGCAGCCGTATCATTTGCCGCCCTTGTATTCGGGTGCGTCGTTGCCGGTGAGGAAGCCCGAGGGATCGCTTTCGATGCGGCTCAGCACGCGCTCGAGGGTCGCCGTCAACTGACGCGCCTCCTGGATGAACGCGACGAAGGCCGTCAGGCCGCCGCGCGCGAAGTCGCGGAAGGACGGCCTCACGTCGCTGAGCAACTGGTCCAGATCCTCAGCCACGTCCGTAATGCCGGCTCCCGCCGTCTGGACGCTCGCCAGCGCCGGGCCGAGCGACTTGCTTGCATCGACCATCACCTTGTCGAGGTTTTCGGTGATCGAGTCGAGACGCACCGACGCCTTCTCGATATTGGCCATCACCGCATCGAGCCGGGTGGAGAACTGGCGCGCATTTTCCAGCGTCTCGGCGACGGCGGCGCGGTTCTTGTCGGACAGCAACGCATTGCCCCGGGCGAGGAAACTTGCCGCCGAGGCAAGCAGGTTCGGGGCGGTCTCGGTGAGTTCCTGAAGGCCGGTGAGCCGGGCCGGAATGACGGGAAGATGCTGGCCCTCCTTCGCCGTCAGCGCCGGGCTTTCCGGCGACCCGCCGGAAAGCTGCACGATGCCGACGCCGGTCAGCAGGCCCGCCTCGATCGCGGCGACCGTATCCTCCTTGACCGGCGTGCCGGCCTCCAGGCGGATGATGACCTTGACCCGCCGCGGATCGTCCTTGTCGAGGCTGACGTCGGAGACTTCACCGACCTTGATGCCGCTGTAGCGGACCTCAGAGGCAGGCCCGAGGCCCGAGACGCCGCCCTGGAAATAGATCTGGTAGTCGTCGAAGCGGCGTTCGAAGCTGAACTGGCCGAGCCACACGAGGAAGATGAACGCCGCCAGCACCGTGGCGATCGTGAAGGCGCCGATGAGAACGTGGTTGGCCTTGACCTCCATCTCAGCCCACCGTCGCCGCGTGATGGCTGCGTTCGTCGGACCAAGCCGACGTCGCCGCGCGGGCCCGGGGTCCGTGGAAATATTCGCGGATCCACGGATGATCCTGCTTCAGCATGTCGGCCATCGTCCCCGTCACCAGCACCTTTTTCTCGGCCAGCACCGCTATGCGGTCGCAGATCGCGTGAAGGCTGTCCAGATCATGCGTCACCATGAAGACCGTCAAGCCCATGGTCTCCTTGAGCTGGAGGATGAGCTGGTCGAAGGCCGCCGCACCGATCGGGTCGAGCCCGGCCGTCGGCTCGTCGAGGAAGACGATCTCGGGATCGAGGGCGAGGGCCCGCGCCAGACCCGCCCGCTTCTTCATGCCGCCCGACAGTTCTGAAGGGAATTTGCTGCCCGCTTCCGGCGGCAGTCCGACCAGCCCGATCTTCACCGCGGCGATCTGGTCCATCAGGTCCTGCGACAGCCGCAGATGCTCGCGCAGCGGCACCTGGATGTTCTGGGCGACGGTCAGGCCGGAGAACAAGGCGCCCTCCTGGAACAGGACGCCCCACCGGCGCTCCGCCATGCGCCGTTCGTCGTCGGACAATTCGCGCAGGTTCAGGCCGAACACGGTGATCGTGCCCTCGGCCGGAGTGTTCAGGCCGACGATCGAACGCAGCAGCACGGACTTGCCGGTGCCCGAGCCGCCGACGATGCCCAGCACCTCGCCGCGATAGACGTCGAGGTCGAGATCCTCGTGAACGACCTGCGAGCCGAACTGATTCCTCAGGCCGCGCACCTCGATGATCTTGTCCCGCGTGTCACCGGCCATCGCTAAATGTCCAGGCTCACGAACAGGATGGAGAAGAACGCATCGGCGATGATCACGGTAAAGATGCTCTCTACCACCGATTGCGTCGTGCGCTGCCCCAGCGATTCGGCGCTGCCCGACACGCGCAACCCTTCGAAGCAGCCGATGGTTCCGATCAGAAAGGCAAAGATGGGCGCCTTTATGACGCCGACCCAGAAGTGCCAGGGCGAGACTTCCAGCACCTGCTGGAGCCGCTCCAGATACATGATGGGGGATATGTCGAGCGCCCCGACCGCGACGAAGCCACCGCCGATGAGGCCGGCGAGATTCGACAGGAAGCCCAGCAGCGGAAGCATGAGCACCAGCGCCAGGATGCGCGGGATGATCAGCATTTCCATCGGATCGAGGCCGAGCGTGCGCATCGCGTCGATCTCCTCGCGCATCTTCATCGAGCCGATCTGCGCGGTGAAGGCGCTGCCCGAGCGGCCGGCGACGAGAATGGCGGTCAGCAGGATGCCGATCTCGCGCAGGAAGGAGATGCCGATCAGGTCGACCGTGAAGATGGAAGCGCCGAAGCGTTCGAGCTGTTCGGAGCCCTGATAGGCAAGCACCGCGCCGATCAGGAACGACATCAGCATCACGATCGGCACGGCGTCGAGGCCGACCTCTTCCATGTGATGCACGAGCGAGGTGAAGCGGAGGCGGATCGGCTGCACCGCCGTCCGTGCGAAGACGAGAATCACGAGGCCGGTGAAGCCGACCGCTTCGCGGGTCCCGGCGATGAGGCTCTCGACCGCGGCCCCGGCTCGGGCCAGCATGCCGACGAAGGCGCTGGCCTTGCGCCTGGGCCGCTTCTGGGGTTTCGGCTCGGCCTTCTGCACGGCCGCGAGAAGCGACATCGCCGCCTCCTCGCCGCCGGTGAGTTCGACCGAAGCGCCGGCGGCCTCGAACTGTCCCCTGGTCCGGTCGAGCAGCCAGGCCCCGGTGGTGTCGAAGCGGCCGAGGCCGGAGAGATCGAACGTCACCTGCCCGCCTTCGGGCTTCAGCGCATCCAGCTCCCTGTCGAGTTCCATCGCGTTGACGACGATCCAATCGCCCTCGACGCGCAGAGTCGCGCGGCCGCCCTTGCCCTCCAGGCGCGCCGACGCCTTGGGCGAATCCGCGCCGGACTCATTGGATTGAGCGAAGGTCCCCGCACTGGCCATCGCGGCGATACAGACAGTGCGCACCCGTGCGGGTCAACCCCGCGGCGCGCTTGACGAAGCCCCTGCGGTCGTCCGAACTCAGCCCCGTGTTCCGCCGCCTCGCCCGCCTGCCGCGCTGGCTGACCTATGTCGCTGCCGTCGGCGCCGTGGCGTTGATGGCGCTCGACCCGGGACAGGTTCTCTCGGCCCTGCGCGAGCGGGTGTTCGACGTCTACCAGCGCATCGACCCGCGGCCCTATGTCGATCCCGCCACCAAGGGCCTGCCGACGGTGCGCTTCGTCGACATCGACGACGCCAGCCTCGCGGTGCACGGCCAGTGGCCCTGGCCGCGCACCCTGCTGGCCGAACTGCTCGGCGCCCTGGCCAAGGGCGGCGCCAGGGTCGTGATCTTCGACATCGTCTTCGCCGAGACCGACCGGACGTCGCCGTTCGAAGTCACCCGGGGCTGGCCCAAGGGTCCGCCCTACGATTCGCTGCGTCTCGTGCTGTCGTCGCTGCCGACCAACGATTCGGTCTTCGCGGCCGCCATGACGAACCAGCCGACCGTCACCGGCTTCATCCTCGGCGGCGACGGCCGCGGCGAGCAGCCGACGCTGAAGACCAATCCCGCGGTCGTCGGCGACGCGGAGCCGAACCGCTTCGTGCCGGCCTATGCCAACAGCGCGGTCTCGCTCAAGGAGCTGGAAGACGCCGCCGCCGGCAACGGCTCGCTGAACGTCGTCCCCGACAGCGACGGCATCATCCGCCGCGTTCCCCTGCTCGTCTCGCTCAACGGCAACCTCTACCCTTCGGCCCTCGTCGAGGCGCTGCGGGTCGCCGCGACGCCGCAGAACATCGTGGTGAAAACCAGCGGCGCGGCGGGCCAGCAATCCTTCGGCGAGGCGACCGGCATCGTCGCGGTCAAGGCCGGCAAGTTCATCGTGCCGACAACATCGACCGGCGCGCTCTATCTCCACTACACGCCGGCCGAGCCGTCGCGGCGCATCAGCGCCAAGGATGTTCTGGCCGGGACGGTCGACCCGGCGCGGCTCAAGAACGCCATCGTCTGGGTCGGCACCAGCGCCGCCGGCCTGCGCGACCTGCGCGCCACGCCGCTCGATCCCGCGGCGGCCGGCGTCGAAATCCAGGTCCAGGCCACCGAATCGGCGCTGCTCGGCGTTGCCCTCAGCCGCCCCGACTTCGCCCGCGGGGCCGAGTTCGTCTACGCCGTCGTCTTCGGTCTCCTCGTCGCCTTCTTCTCGCTCCGCTCCAGCGCCTACTGGATCGGCCTGCTCGCCATCGGCGTCGTTGCCGTCGCCTTCGGATTTTCGTGGTGGGCCTTCGAGGCGCATCGCTGGCTGGTCGATCCGGCCGGCCCTTCGCTGGTGGCCTTCGCGGCCTTCCTGACCGGCACGCTCGTGCGCTTCGCCGAGACCGAGGGCGAGCGTGCCTATGTGCGCCGGGCCTTCGCGCAATATCTTCAGGACGACATCATCGAACGCCTCGCCTCCGACCCCGACCGGCTGAAGCTCGGCGGCGAGACGCGGACGATGACGATCCTCTTCTGCGACATCCGCGGCTTCACGACGATCTCGGAGCATTACAAGGCCGACCCGGCCGGCCTGACGCTGCTGATCAACCGGGTGCTGACGCCGCTGACGCGCGCCGTCATCGACCGCGACGGCACGGTCGACAAATATATCGGCGACTGTGTCATGGCGTTCTGGAACGCGCCGATCGACGATCCGAACCACATCGAGCACGCGTGCCTGTGTGCGCTCGACATTCTCGCGGCGCTCGACACCGTGAACGCCGAGCTCCAGGAGAAAACGCCGGGCGCCCCGATCATCCGCGTCGGCATCGGCATCAACACAGGCCAGGTCGTCGTCGGCAACATGGGGTCCGACCTGCGCTTCGACTATTCGGTGCTGGGCGATGCGGTGAACCTCGCCGCCCGCATCCAGGGCTATTCGGGCAATTACGGCGTCGACATCGTGCTCGGGGAAGACACCGCGCGCACGGCGGTCGGCTTCGCGCGGATCAAGGTCGATCGCATCGCGGTGAAGGGCAAGACCGAGGCGGCCAACATCTATGCCCTACTCGGCGGCCCCCACATCGCCACCGCGCCGGCGCTGGCAGCACTCCAGATGACGCATGACGATCTCTTCACCGCCATCGCCGTGCAGGACTGGGACAGGGCCGAGGCGATCGCCCGGCGCCTCTCGGACGCGAGCCCGCTTGGCCAGCGCCTGTACCGTCTCCACCTCGACCGCATCGCGCAGCTCCGCGCCAACCCGCCCGGCCTCGGCTGGGACGGCGGCTGGCATGCGGACACGAAATAGGCGCATCGACAGGACGCCGCCGCTCACTTACGATTCCGGCACTCATGAAACTGCTTCGACTCATTGCTGTGGCGTGCGCCCTGGCGACGCCCGTCTTCGCGGAGGAGACGCAGGACGATGACGTGCCCGTCGAGGCGACGGGCAGCGCGGCGCATGCCTATGAAGCGTTTCTCAACGGCCGCTACGAGGAAGCCATCGCGATCTGGCTGCCGCTCGCCAATGACGGCGATGCCTCGGCGCAGTTCAACATCGGCGTGATGTACGCAAACGGCCTCGGCGTCGATCGCGACATGAGCGTGGCGATGAGCTGGTGGGGCAACGCCGCGCGCCAGCTCCACGTCCGCGCCGCGCATAATCTTGCGCTCGCGATGCTGGCGGGCGAGCCGATCAGCCATGGCGAGCGCACCAAGCCCGACTTCACCGCGATCCTGCGCTATCTCAAGATCGGCGCCGACGCGGGCTATCCGAACTCCGAATATACGATGGGCAAGCTCTACGCCGACGGCGTCGGCGTCGAGAAGGACGAGCGGCGCGCCGCCGAACTCTATCTCAGCGCCAGCATCAAGGGCTTCGCCAAGGCGCAATATAATCTCGGCAAGGTCTATCGCGACGGCACCGGCATGCGGAAGGACGAGAGCCTGTCGCTCTTCTGGTTCTCCGAAGCCGCCGAACGCGGCCACGGCCGCGCGCAGGATCGCATGGCCGAACGCTGCCTGACCGGCCGCGGCGTGCCGAAGGACGAGATCGAGGCGCTGAAGTGGTCGATCCTCGCCTCGCGCCAGGGCGTATCCGAGGCCGACCGCCGCCGCTTCGAGCTGTCGGCGCGACTGCCCGATGCAACCATCGCGGAAGCCGAACGGCGCGCGGCGGCCTTCGCCCCGCGCAAGGGCCCGGTGCTCGAACTGCCCAGGGCCGTCAATTGAGCAAGCGGGCGATCGCCACCGTCCGCGAGTCCTGGCCGCTGGCGCGTCCCTTCGCCATTTCGCGCGGCGTGAAGACCGCGGCCGACGTCATCGTCTGCACGATCGCACAGGACGGGAGTGTCGGGCGGGGCGAATGCGTGCCCTATGCCCGCTACGGCGAGACTCTCGACTCCGTCGAAGCGGCGATCGCCGCCGCGCTGCCCGCGATCAGGCGGGGCGCCGGGCGCGCCGAACTCCAGACGCTGTTGCCGCCCGGCGCGGCGCGCAACGCCATCGACTGCGCCTTGTGGGACCTGGAGGCCAAACAAACCGGAACGCCGGTGCCGGTCCTCGCGGGGTTGCCTGCCCCGCGGGCGGCGATTACCGCCTACACCATCAGCCTCGATACGCCGCAGGCGATGGGCGCCGCGGCGGCGGAAGCGCGCGCCCGGCCGCTGCTGAAGCTGAAGCTGGGCCGGGACGATCCGGTCGCCTGTGTCGCCGCGGTGCGCGAGAATGCGCCGGACGCCCGGCTGATCGCGGATGCCAATGAAGGCTGGCGCGTCGAACAGCTCCGCGACATCGCGCCGGCCCTGGCCGATCTCGGCGTCGAACTGATCGAACAGCCGGTGTCGGCGGAGGCCGATGACGGCCTCGCCGGCTGGTCCTGTCCGGTGACGTTGTGCGCCGACGAGAGCTTTCACACGGCAGCGGATATTGCCGGGCTCGGCGGCCGCTACAGCGCCGTGAACATCAAGCTCGACAAGGCCGGCGGGCTGACCGAGGCCATCGCCTGTCTGCGCGCTGCACGGGCCGCCGGCCTGAAGGTCATGGTCGGCTGCATGGTCGCGACCTCGCTGGCGATGGCGCCGGCCGCGCTGCTCGCCGCCGATTGCGACTATGTCGATCTCGACGGGCCGCTTCTGCTGGAGCGGGACCGGACGCCGGGCCTTGCCTTCGAAGGCAGCAGGATGGACGTGCCGCCGCGGGCCCTCTGGGGCTGACAATTGGCCCTTGAAGATCGGCCGAAGCGGCGTATGCTTGTCTCCGTTATCAGAGAGGAGAAGACTCCAATGCAGAAAAAGGCCTGGGCGAAGCCCAAAGCGGTCGAGACCGCCGCCGCCATGGAGATCAACTGCTACGTCTCCTGCTCACTCGCAAAGTCGTAGTCGAGACTGCAGGCATCTGCCATGCGGCTCCTGGTACTAGGGTCCGGAGCCGGCGGGGGATTGCCGCAATGGAATGCCCTGAACACGAACGGGCGGGCCGCTTTCGAGCGTAGCCCGCTCGTTCCATTTCGGACCCAGTGCTCGATCGCCGCAACGGTCGATGGTGCGTCCTGGGCCCTCTTCAACGCGGCGCCTGACCTGCGCCACCAGATTCTGGCGAATCCCCAGCTTCATCCGCGCATCGGCCCGCGCTCCAGCCCGATCAAGGCGGTGCTCCTGACCGGGGCGGAGATCGATCAGGTGACGGGCCTGTTCTGCCTGCGCGAACGCCACGCCTTCACGCTGTACGGCTCCGCCACCACGCTGGAAGCCCTTGCCCTGAACCCGGTGTTCGAGGCGCTCGCCCCGGAGGTCGTGACGCGCGTCCAACTGGACCCCGGGGGCACGGTTTCGCCGGTCGACGGCCTGCACGCGACGGCGCTCGATATTCCCGGCAAGCCGCCGCTATATCTGGAGCGGACCCGGTCCAATCCATTGGCAGGGGTGCCCGGCGACTGCTTCGCCTATGTGCTCGAAGCGAACGGGCGCCGGGTCGTCTTCGCGCCCGGCGTCGCGCAGATGACCGAGCCGCTGGCCGGGGCCTGCGAGTCGGCCGACCTCGTGCTCGTCGACGGCACGCTGTTCCGGGATGACGAGATGATCGCCGCCGGCGAAGGCGCCAAGACCGGACGGCGCATGGGGCACCTGCCCATGACGGGCGATGGCAGCATGCTGGAGGCCTTCGCGGCTCTCGGCCCGAAGCGCAAAATATTCATCCATATCAACAACACGAACCCCGCCCTGCGTTATGACTCGCCGGAGCGCGCCTTCCTCGCCGACGCCGGCTGGGAGATCGCCGAGGATGGGATGGAGATCGCGTTGTGAGCGCATTGCTGAATCCGGCCGAATTCGAAGCCGCTCTGCGGGCCATCGGGGCCGAGCGGTATCATGACAAGCATCCGTTCCACCGCCTGCTGCATAGCGGGCGGCTGAACAAGGCACAGGTTCAGGCATGGGCCCTGAACCGCTATGTCTATCAGGCTCATATTCCCATCAAGGATGCAGCCCTCATCGCCCGCTGCCCGGACAGCGCCCTGCGCAAGGCCTGGCGCTCGCGGCTCGCCGATCACGACGGCGACGACACCCGCCCGGGCGGCATTGCGCGCTGGCTCAAGATGACCGATGCGCTGGGGCTCGATCGCGAGCTCGTCACGTCGATGCGCGCGGCACTGCCGGGGACGCTCTTCGCCGTCGAGGCCTATGTCCGCTTCGTGCGCGAACGCACGCTGCTGGAAGCGGTGGCCTCGTCGCTGACCGAACTCTTCGCGCCGAAGATCATCAGCGAGCGTGTCGAAGGCATGCTGGCCAATTATGCCTTCGTCGACCAGGAGGCGCTCGCCTATTTCGCGCCGCGGCTGACCGAGGCGCCGCAGGACTCGGCCTTCGCGCTCGCCTATTGCATCGAACACGCGACGACACGCGCCGAGCAGGAAAGCGTCCTGGAGGCGCTGCGGTTCAAGTGCGGCGTGCTGTGGTCGATGCTGGACACGCTGTATTTCGCCTATGTCGATCCGGCGGTCGCGATCCCCGGGGCCTTCCAGCCATGATCCCGCGGCTGCGGCCGGGCGTTCGCATTCACCGCGATCGGGTCCGCGACCGCTGGGTGCTGCTCGCCCCCGAACGCGTCGTGGAGATCGACGACCAGGCGCATGCGATCCTGGCGCGGGTGGACGGTACCGCCACTGTCGAGGTCATCGCCGCGGCGCTGGCCGATGAATACGAGGCGGATGCCGCCGAGATCACGAGCGACGCGGCCGCGCTGCTCGGCGATCTGAACCACAAGGGGTATGTCGCGTGGCTGCGCTGACCGCTCCGATCGGGTTGCTCGCCGAACTGACCCACCGCTGCCCCCTGGCATGCGCCTATTGCTCCAATCCCCTCGATCTGGTGCGCCAACAGGCAGAACTGGACGCCCCGACATGGGAGCGCATTTTTCGCGAGGCGGCCGCGCTGGGCGTGCTTCAGGTTCATCTGTCGGGCGGCGAGCCGGCGTCGCGGCGCGACCTTGTGGAGATCGTGGCGAGCGCCCGGGCGGCCGATCTCTATACCAACCTCATCACGTCGGGCATCGGGCTGACGCGGGAGCGCATGGTGCGCCTGCGCGCAGCGGGCCTGGAGCATGTCCAGCTCTCGATCCAGGACACCGAGGCGGCAAGCTCGGACCGTATCGCCGGCTATGCGGGCAGCGTGCGCAAGCACGATGTCGCGAAGTGGACCATCGAACTCGGCCTGCCCCTCACCCTCAATGCGCCGCTTCACAGGGCCAATGCCGATCACGCGGCGGATTTCATCGCAATGGCGCTGGCGATGGAGGCCGGTCGGGTCGAGCTTGCGCATATCCAGTATTACGGCTGGGGCCTGCTCAATCGCGCCGCGCTGATGCCGACGCTGGCGCAGATCGAGCGGACGATCGACGTCGTGAACGAGGCGCGGAGCCGGCTGGCCGGGCGCCTCGTCATCGATTTCGTGCTGCCCGACTATTACGCCGAGGCGCCGAAGCCCTGCATGGGCGGCTGGGGCCGCGAGGTCATCGTCGTCACGCCGGAGGGCTCGGTCCTGCCCTGTCACGCGGCGCGGACCATACCGGGCCTCGCCTTCGAGACGGTCCGCGCGCGCAGCCTCGCCGACATCTGGACGGACGGCACCGCCTTCGAGGCCTTCCGCGGGACGGACTGGATGCAGGCGCCCTGTCGCGGCTGCGCCAATGCCGAGCGCGACTGGGGCGGATGCCGCTGCCAGGCGCTGGCGCTTGCAGGCGACGCCGCCGCCACCGACCCGGCCTGCGCCCTCTCGCCCCGCCATGCCGCCATGCGCGCCTTGGCGGAAGCCGAGTCGGCCGCTGACCCGCCCGAGCCACAGCCGCGCCGCTTTCCCCAACTCGTGGTTGACTAGCCTGCGGTTTGCGTCTCCCTTCGCCGGCTTCGGGAGCGGGGCTCCCAATGTTGAGGGGACTATATGTTTCGTGTTGTGAAATTCGCGGCCATCGCGGCCGTGGCGTTGAGCCTGTCTGCCTGCGCCCTGACCGAAGACGAGATCACGCTCGCCTATGCCCCGCCCGCGGGCACCGTCGCCACGACGCCGGGCGCCGAGCAGGTTTCGGTCGGCGTGAACGCGACCGACGAGCGCATGCAATACCAGGACCGCGTGAGCTCGAAGAAGAACGGCTACGGCATGGAGATGGCCGCGATTCGTTCGACCAACAGCCCGATCGACCTGCTGAAGGCGACGCTGGAACAGGAATTGTCGGCGCATGGCTTCAAGGTCGGGGCGGGCGGCGCAACCGTTACCGCGAAGGTCCTGCGCTTCTACAACGACTACAAGACGGGCATGTTCAGCGGCGACGCCGTCGCCGACATCACCGTCAATCTGGAAGTCAAGGACGCGGCGGGCAAGATCGTCTACTCGCGGGCCCTCCAGTCGCAGGGCGCACTGAAGGGCATCGGCATCGCGAACGGCAGCAATGCCAAGCAGGCGCTGGAAATGGCGCTGACCAATGCGATGGCGCAGCTCCGCAACGACACCGCCTTCTACGGCGCCCTCGCCGCAACCGGCGCGAAGCCCGCCGGCGGCAAGCCGACGAGCTGATCCAAACAATCCCGGCCGCATCATGCGGCCGGAACCTTCTTCAAAGGGCTAGCTGATCTTCAGGCAGATCTTGCCGAAGTGGCCGTGGTTTTTCATCAGCTCCAGCGCCTTCACCGCGTCGGTAAAGGGCAGCGTGTCGCTGATCACCGGCCTGATCCGGCTCGCCGCCATGCCGGCGCACATCTGCTCGGCCATCAGGCGGCTGCCGACCGTGATGCCCTTGATCTTCAGATTGCTGCCCATGATGAGCGCGATCGGGACGTCCTGGTTGAAGCCGGCGAGGATGCCGATCACGCTGACATGGCCGCCGGTCTTCGCCGCGATCAGCGACTGGTTGAACGTGCCCGCGCCGCCGACCTCGACGATGTGATCCGCGCCGCGGCCGCCGGTCAGCTTGCGGACTTCCGTGCCCCATTCCGGCGTCGCCTTGTAGTTGATGAGGTGATCGGCGCCGAGCTTCTTCACGCGGTCCAGCTTCTCGTCCGAGGAAGACGTCGCGATCACCGTCGCGCCTGCCGCCTTGGCGAATTGCAGCGCGAAGATCGAGACGCCGCCGGTGCCCTGCACCACCACGATGTCGCCCGGCTTGATGTCGCCTTCGACCACCAGCGCCCGCCACGCGGTGAGGCCGGCGCAGGGCAGCGTCGCGACCTCCTCGTCGGTCAGATAGTCCGGCACCTTCGACATGCCGTCCTCGTGCAGGCACATATATTCGCTGAGGCAGCCGTCGATCGGACCGCCCAGCGAGGTCCCCTGCGAGACCGGATCGACCGGACCGGAAAGCCATTTCTGAAAGAAGGAGGGCGCGACGCGATCCCCCTTCTTCACGCGCGTGACGCCGGCCCCGACCTCCTCGACGACACCGCAGCCGTCCGACAGCGGCACGTAGGGCAGCTTGTAGCGGCCGCCCGTGACGTTCGCGAGATCGCGATAATTCAGCGACGCCGCCTTCATCCGCAGCACGACCTCGTTCGGTCCTGGCTTGGGCACGTCGCGCTCGACCAGCTTCAGGTTCTCCAGCCCGACGGCGTTCTGAAGCTCGAATGCCTTCATCTCTATCTCTCTCCCGGTCTAATGGCGGATCGCCCGGTGCTGTCATCCGCACGCCCGGCGAAGGCTTATAACGCGTAACGAAATCTTCCGCCTCTGCAAGCCTGACGGCGCGGAAAGGCGCGGCGCTACAGCCGTGCCGAGGCGAACAGGCTGCGCATGTTCCAGGTCCGCGCGAGCAACAGCGTCAATCCCAGCGCCAGCAGCGACAGCACCGCCATCGCCAGATAGGTGCGCTGGCCGATCGTTTCGTAGAGCTGCCCCGCGACCAGCGTCACCGCACCCATCGCGAGGCCGTAGGCCATGACCGCGAAGAGCGATTGCCCGGTCGCCGCCAGCCGCGGCGGGATTGCGATGCCGAGGAATTTCATCGTTCCGAGATGCACAAGCCCGAACGACGCGGCATGGCCGAGCTGCAAGAGCAAGGCGCCGACCGGCCCGACGTCATAGGCCATGCCGAACCACCGCACCGCGGCGAGCGCGCTGCCGAGGGCGATCAGCGTCGTCGCCCGCGCCTGGCGCAGCGTCACCGAGGGCGCCGCGAACAGCGCAACCTCGGCCAGCGTTCCCACCGCCCACAAGGCGCCGATATACGAATCCGAATAGCCGAGTCCGCGGAAGGTGATGGCGCCGAAGGTGTAGAAAACGACGTGTGACGCCTGGGCCGCCGACACGGCGGCGAGGAACAGGAGGAACACCGGCTGCTTCAGCAGCACGCGCGACTCCGCCGAGGTGCGTTGCAGCGCCTTGCCGATGGCGCGCCGCTGCCCGGTCTCGCCCTTGAGCGGCGGCATCGGCCAGAATGCGACGACACAGGCGGCAACCGTCACCGCCACCGCCCACACGATCGCGCCCCGCCCCGTCGCGCCGATCAGCAATCCGGCGAGATAGTTGGCGACGACGAAGGCGAGCGAGCCCCAGAGGCGGGCGCGAGCATAGTCGAAACCATAGTCGATGGCGCCGCGCGCCGTCACCGCCTCGACGATCGGCCCGGTCGCGCTGTTCAGCGGCACCGCGACGATCATCAGCGGCAGGATCGCGGCAAAGCCCCAGATCGGCGCGGCGATACCCAGCAGCACGAAGAACAGGCTGGAGACCGCCGCGCACGCCATCGCGACCGCACGCCGGTCGCCGAGGGCGTCGGCGACGATGCCGACGACCGGATTGACCAGCACGCGCACGAACATCGCGCAGGCGATCAGCGTGCTGATCTCGGCGGCCGCGATCCCCTGTTGGCTCAGCCACAGGGGAAAGAACGGCACGTAGAAGCCGCCCACGAAGCTGGGCGCCGCCTGGGCGACCGAGAAGAGGAAAAGTTCGCGGCGGGGCATGGGAAGGACGCGGGCTTATGCGCCGCCCGCGCAGCCAAGTCGATGCGCTTCGCCGGACCAGAGCCGCCCGGCGAAACGCAAGTGACTCTCAGGCGACGTGGAGCCGGCGGCGATCGGCGGACTCTTTGAGGAACTGGAGGATTTCCTGCTCCAGCGCCTTGTCGGCGGACGCGCCCTCCTCCACCGCCTCGTGCAGGCGGATGAGGTCAGAGCGCAGGCGATTGTTGGCCGCCGTCAGCGCCGACATCAGCAGCGAGCCGTCCGGCGGATCGGTCTCCATCCCGCCCTTGGCGAGAATCGCGCGCATGCGGGTGTTTTCCCAGACGCGCGTGTCGGCGCCGTGCTCATATTCCTGCGCCGACAGAACCAGCATCATCGCCAGTGTGCCGGTCGAGGCCTGGCCGTAGCCGGCGGGAAGATGCGGCGCGATCTCGGTCAGGATGCGGCCCGCCGCCCAGTTCAGGATGCCGGGTATTTCGGGGATCATGCCCAACCTCCTGCCAGACGCTCGGCAATGACCTGATTGTGGAAGGCCAGCGGATACCAGCCCGAGACCGCGTTCACCGGATCGGTGTTCTTGCCGTCCGCGACTTCGGCGGCGGCCGAAATCCAGATGCCGAGGCCCTTCACGCTGGCGAACATCGACCACCATTTGAACGCCCTGGGATCGACCTTGAGGCCGCTCGCCTTTTCCCAATGCGCGATGGCCTCGGCCATGCTGCACATGCCGCCCGGACGCTCGGGCGTGTGGTGCGACCAAAGCGGGTCGGTCGCCCAGCCGAGATCCTCCAGCGGATCGCCGAGATGGGCCATCTCCCAATCGAGGATGGCGCGTATCTCGCCCGCCTCGTTGAAGAGGAAATTGCCGGTCCGGTAGTCGCCGTGGACCACGCCCACCTTCTGCGCCGGCGGCGGCGGGTTGCGCCGCAGCCAGCGGATCGCCGCGCGGGCGATCGGCTGGGGCTCGCGCTCGTCCTCGTCGATCACCTTCTCCCACTTGGCGAGTTCGAGATTCCAGCATTCGTCCGGGGCCGGAGCTTCCCAGTCGAGGCCGAGGGCGCGCGGGTCGGCCTTCGCGATCTCGCCGAGCGTCGAGAAGAATTGCTGGCCGATCCTGGCCGCGTGCGCGCCGTAGGGATCGACGGCGAAGGCGTTCGTCGCCGTCGCGTTCTCGATCTCCTCCATCATGAAGAAGGGCCGGTCGAGCCAGCGTTCGTCCTGTTCCAGGGCGAGGGCCATGGGCACCGGGACCGGCGTCGGATGGAAGGCGCTGTAGGCGGCGAACTCGACCGTGCGCTCGGTCTCGATCAGCGCGGAGGTCGGGTCGCGGCGCAGGATATAGCCGCGCACCACGCCGCCCTCGTCGAGCTTCACGCGATAGGTCTCGCGCGAGGCGCCGCCGTGGATGCGAACGAGTTCGACGACCTTTGTGTCGCGGCCCTGCGTCGCCTTGAGATAGGCGGAGATGCGCTCCGCCAGCGCGGCATCGCTGATCATGCGGCGCGGTCCGGAGGAAACGCCGCGCGAGCGTCCCGTCCAAGAGGGCAGTCTTTCGTCGGCATGAGGCGCTCCGGGGATGTCTTTGTTGCCGCAAATTGGCCCGGCGGGCGGGCCGCTGGCAACCTCAGGCCTTGGCGCTCCGCCTTTTTGAAACGCGTTCATGCCAGGCCCGCAACCGTCGGGCGCCGGGCGGGATCGGGATGTCGATGAAGGCGCCGAAATCGACGATCGACAGCGCGACGATATCGGCCGCCGAGAAATCGCCAGCGATGAAGTCGCCCTCCATCTGGCTGTCGAGCCATTCCAGCCGGTTGAACGCCCGCGCCCGGTTCTGCTCGCCATAGTCGGGGAAGCGCTTCACGCCCATCGCCTTCATGTAGGCTTCGGTCGCCGGATGGCAGTTCACCCAGACGGCGCCGAGCGGCACCATCACCTGCATCTCGACCCGGCGGATCCACATGTCGATCGTGCCGATCTCCTTCGGCGTCCGGCCAAAGAGCGGCGGTTCGGGATGCAGCGCCTCGATATAGCGGCAGATCGAGACCGACTCGCTCAGCGTGCTGCCGTCGTCGAGTTCGAGGACCGGCACCTGGCCGAGGGCATTGCGCGCGATATGCGAGGGCGATTTGTGCTCGCCCTTGCCGAGCTGCACGCGCACCGTCGGCACCGTGAGCCCCTTCTCCGCCAGGAACATGCGGACCCGGCGGGGGTTGGGCGCCGGCATGTTTTCGTCGTACAGCTTCATGAGCGTCTCCCTGGGGCGCCCTCTTCCGGAGCCACCCCCGTGTTCATTACCCACCCATCGCTAGGACGGCGGACGGCTGCCGATCAAGCCGCATGAGCGGTCTTCTGCTCATCCTGGCGGGTTTCGCAGGCCTGACCGCGGTAGCTGCCGGCGCGTTCGGTGCGCACGCCCTGCGCGCCAGCCTCTCGTCCGACCTTCTCGCGACCTACCAGACGGGCGCGCTGTATCACCTCGTCCACGCCGTCGCACTGTTCGGCGCGGCCCTGCTGGCGCGCACGGCCAGCGTCGCGACCATCGCCGGGGCGGCCGGCATCGCCTTCGCGGTCGGCATCCTCGTCTTTTCGGGATCGCTCTACCTGCTGGCGATCACCGGCACGCGCTGGCTCGGCGCGATCACGCCGGTCGGCGGCGTGTCGTTCATGGTCGGCTGGGCGCTGTTGATCTGGGCGGGCTTTCGATACGGGGCTTGACCGGAATTGCCCTTTACGGTCCCGTAAGCCTACGATATCCAGAACGCGTTTTGAAATTCAAGGGCCACAGATGACCCAGCAAATTCTTGTCGCCGGCGCGGGTATCGCGGGCCTCAACGCGGCGATGGCCCTGGCGAGCCCGGAGCGCCACGTGGTCGTGCTCGACCGCGACCCGCCTCCACCGGACACATCGCCGGAAGAAGCATTCTACGACTGGGAGCGGAAAGGCGCGACCCAGCTTCGTCACAGCCATGTCTTCCTGGGCCGCCTGGTGAAGCTGATCCGCGCCAAGCACCCGCGCCTGTGGACCGAACTGCTCGCGGCCGGGGCCCGCGAGTTCACCTTCGCGGACGGCCTCTCGCCGCACCTGAAGCCGAAATACAAATACCAGCCCGGCGATGAAGACATGTCGATGCTCTTCAGCCGCCGGACCACGCTGGAGCTCATCATGCGCCGCTACGCGCAGAGCCTGCCCGGCGTGACCTTCGTGCCCAACGCAGGCATCCGCGGCCTCACGCTCGAGCGCCGGGACAATCAGCTCGTCGTCACCGGCCTGCGTGTCGAGGTCGAGGGCCGCGAACAGGTCATGAGCGCCGATATCGTCGTCGATGCCACCGGGCGCACGACGCAGTTCCCCGACTGGCTCGCCGCCGAAGGGGTGACGATGCCGGAGGCGCCAAGCTCGGCCGGCATCCTCTATTTCTCGCGCCATTATCGCCTGCGCGACGGAATGGACGAGCCGCCGCGCGACGGCACGCCCGCCGGCGGCGACCTCGACTACATCAAGTACGGCCTCTTCCCCGCGGACAACCGGCACTTTTCGGTGACCCTCGCCTGCCCCGAGCTCGAGAACGAACTGCGCACTGCGATCGTCCGCCCCGAGGTGTTCGAGGCTGCCTGTGCGATGATGCCGGGGGCGGCACGCTGGACCGATCCGGCGCGCTGCGAACCGGTCAGCAAAGTCTTCGCGATGGGCAACCTCAAGAATAGCTGGCGCGACCTTATGCCCGGCGGAAAACCGGCGGCGCTCAACTTCTTCCCGATCGGCGACGCCGCGATCCGCACCAATCCGCTCTATGGCCGGGGCTGCTCCAGCGGCGCGATCCAGGCGCATATCCTGGCCGACGTCCTGTCGGAGGTCAGCGATCCGGCCGAGCGCATGCGCGAACATGCCAAGCGCGTCGAAACGGAAATCCGGCCCTTCTTCGACATGATGGCGAAGCAGGATGCACAGGCGATCAAGCGCGCCGAGAACCAGTTGAAGCCCGGCTACAAGCCGCGCCTGAAGGCGCGCCTCGCGAAGTCCTTCCTGGAAGATGCGATCGGGCCGGCGACACGCGACGACGTGAGGGTGCTGCGCGCCGTCATGCGGCCGTTCCACATGCTGGAGCACCCGACCGCATGGACAAAGCGCGCCTCGATCATGGGCCGCATCCTGCGCTATTGGGCGATGCCGAAGATATTCAAGAAGGCGCTCTACATGCCGGCGCTCGGACCGAAGCGGCCCGAGGGCA
Source organism: Alphaproteobacteria bacterium (assembly GCA_020852655.1). Taxonomy (GTDB): domain Bacteria; phylum Pseudomonadota; class Alphaproteobacteria; order Micropepsales; family Micropepsaceae; genus JADZAI01. The sequence continues at coordinate 53,864 of JADZAI010000054.1, read as the reverse complement.
TGAAGCGCCTGGGCCTCAACGCCGCCTGAGCGGCGCCGCGCCAGAGTCAGAGTCATTGGGAGGATTGAGATGAGCGCACCGAAGCTGCCAGAGCCCCGCTTCGTCCAGACGAACGGCATCCGCATGGGCGTCTACGAACAGGGCAAGGGTTTTCCGATCGTCTTCTGCCACGGCTTTCCGGAACTCGCCTATTCCTGGCGCTACCAGATACCGGCGCTCGCGGATGCGGGGTTTCGCGCCATCGCACCCGACCAGCGCGGCTACGGCGTCACCGACGCGCCGAAGGAGATCGAGAAATATTCGATCAGGCACCTGACCGACGACCTCGCCGGCATGCTGGATCAGCTCGGCATCGAGAAGGCGGTGTTCTGCGGCCATGACTGGGGCGGGATGGTGGTGTGGCAGATGGCGCTGCGCCATCCCGGCCGCGTCGCCGGCGTCATCGGCGTCAACACGCCCTTCCTGCCGCGCGGTCCGATGGACCCGATCGCCATGATGCGCATGGCGATGGGCGACGACATGTATATCGTCTTCTTCCAGAAGCCCGGCGTTGCCGACGCGGCGCTCGCCAAGGACACCGGCAAGACCTTCCGCTTCTTCATGCGCAAGAGCGGCGAGACCGCCGAGGACTACGCCAAGCGTCCGCAGGAGCAGAAGAACCTCGCCTTCGTGGCGGCGCTGGACAGCGACGAGAGCCTCTGGCCCGGCGGTCTCGTGATGAGCCAGGAAGAGCTCGACGTCTTCATCAGGACCTTCGAGAAGACCGGCTTCACCGGCGGCATCAACTGGTACCGCAACTTCACGCGGAACTGGGAAGAGAGCGCCGGGCAGACCGAGCATGTCGGCGTGCCCTGCCTGATGATCATGGCGGAAGACGACATCGTGCTCAGCCCGGCGATGGCCGAGGGCATGGAAAAATACGTCCCGAACCTGGAGAAATACCTCGTCCGCCGCTGCGGCCACTGGACCCAGCAGGAGCACCCTGAGGAAACCAACCGCGTCATCGTCGACTGGATGAAGCGGACCTTCGGCTGACAGATAAGGGGGAGCCCCCTCCCCCTTTTCAAACCGTCGCAAATTCCCTCTAACCTCCGCCGATTCGCCGGAGGATTGTCCATGAGCCTTGCCCTCACCCGCCGCGCATTCGTGGCCAGCGCCGCGGCGCTGCCGCTGATCCGATTGGGCGAGGCCGAGGAGCGGCTCCGGCTGGTCGTCGTCACCGGCGGTACCGGCGGCGTCTTCTATCCCTATGGCGGGGGCCTCGCGAAAGTGCTCAGCGAGACCGTGCCGAACTGCCAGGCGATGGCGCAAGTCACCGGCGGCTCGGTCGACAACGTGAAGCTGCTCGCAGCCGGCGAGGCGGATATCGGTTTCTCCACCATCGACTCGGCGGCCGACGGCGTGAACGGTATCGCCGCCTATGCCGATGTCGGCCCGCAGGACATCCGCCTGATCGCCCGCCTCTACGACAGCTTCTTCCATATCGTCGCGACCGCCGATTCCGGCATCACCAAGGTCGCCGACCTCAAGGGCCGCCGGGTATCGGTCGGCTCGGCCGGCTCGTCGACGGAAGCGATTGCCGACCGCATGCTGGTCGCCGCCGGGCTCGATCCGGCCGCCGACATCGGCCGCGACAATCTGAGCGTCGCCGAATCCGTCGGCGCGCTGAAGGACGGCAAGATCGAGGCCTTCTTCTGGATCGGCGGCCTGCCGACGGCGGCGGTCAAGGACCTCGCGACCTCGGGCCAGCCGGCGATCCGCTTCATTCCCGCGGCGCCGGAACTCGCCAAGCTCCAGGCGACCTATCCCAATCTCTATGCGGCGATGACGCTGCCCGCGAACACCTATGGCGGACAAACGGAGGACATCGCGGGCGTCGGCGTCGCGAACGTGCTGATCGTCGCGACCGAGGCGAAGGATGAGACCGTGACCGCGGTGCTCGGCGGCATCTTCGACCATCTCGACAAGGTCCACGCGATCCATCCCGAGGCCGCCAAGCTGACGCTCGACGGGGCCTATGCGAAGCTCGGCGTGCTGTACCACCCGGCGGCCGATGCCTTCTACGCGAGCCGCGGCGTCGCGGCGAAGTGACGGCGCCGGATACCGATCCGCGCGACTCCGAGGGCGGCCCGGCCGGTTTTCCGCCGGGCCTCGTCGGCGCGTTCTGCTTCGCCGCCTGCTTCGGCCTCGCGGCCTATGCCCTCGCGTGGACGCAGTTCTCCGTCAACACGGCGGTCTACCGCGCGACCTTCCTGGGCATCGCGCTGGCGCTGACCTTCCTGCTGACGCCCGGCGAGGCTGAGGGCGAACGCCGGCGAGGCCAGTTGCTCGAACTCTCCGGCGCGGCGGCCGTGGCGCTCGGCCTCATCGCCTTCCTGCTGATCGAAGGCCGCGGCGTGGCGGCCGATCCCATGGCGCTCGCCACCCTTCTCGCCACGGGCCTCGCGTTTCTCATCGCACCGGTGACGGCCGCAGGCCCGCGCCTGTCGGCCTTGCGCATCCCGGAATGGATCTTCGCCGCCCTCGCGATCGCCGGCGCGATCTATCTCTCCGTGGAAATCGAGAGCTACAAGACCCGCCCGACCCGTCCGACGGCGGAGGAACTCGCGCTCGGCGGCGCGCTGATCCTGCTCGTGCTCGAAGCGACGCGCCGCGCCGTCGGCTGGATCCTGCCCTTCATCGCGCTGCTGTTCCTCGCCTATGCCTGGTTCGGGCCGCAGATGCCCGAGCCCTTCGACCATCGCGGTTTCTCGCTGAACCGCATCATCGGGCAGAACTTCCTGACCCTCGAAGGCATCTTCTCGACGCCGCTCGACGTCGCCGCGACCTTCATCGTGCTCTTCACGATCTATGGCGCGGTGCTGGAGCGGGGCGGCGCCGGCAAGTTCTTCATCGACTGGGCCTTCGCGCTCTTCGGCAAGACGCCCTCGCCCTCCGCCCCCGGCCGCGCCGTCGTCGGCTCCGGCTTCCTGCTCGGCACGGTCTCAGGGTCGGGAGTCGCGACGACCGTGACGCTCGCCTCGATCGCCTGGCCGATGCTGCGCCGCTCCGGCTATCCGCCGCATATCGCCGGCGGACTGCTGTCGTCGGCCGGCATCGGCGCGACACTCTCGCCCCCGACGCTCGGCGCCGCCGCTTTCATAATCGCGGAGTACCTGAAGGTCGATTACCTCCAGGTGCTGATCTACGCGTCGATCCCGACGCTGCTCTATTATCTGTCGTGCTGGCTGATGACCGAGGCCGACGCGCGCCGGCTGAAGGTCCAGGCGGTGCGCACCAGCGACGCCTCGCTGACGCAACTGACCCTCACGCAGGGCTACCACTTCCTCTCGCTCGCCGCGATCGCGGTCTGCCTCGTCTGGGGCTTCACCTCGTTCATGGCGGTGTTCTGGTCGATCGCCGTCGCCTTCGCGCTGTCGATGATCCGGGCCGACAGCCGGCTCGTGACGCTGCCCGCCTTCGCGCTCGGCGTCGCCCTCGCGCTCGCCCTCTGGCTCACCGGCCTCGCCCGCCCCTCCATCGCCGTCTTCTGGGGCATGGCGGCGGCGATCCTCATCAGCCTGGCGCAGGCCGCCGTCTCGTGGCTCCGGACCCGCCAGGCGTCCGAAGCCTCGACCCGCATGGGCGCCGCCTTCGGCAACGGCGCCCGCGCGGTGCTCGGCATCACCGCGACCTGCGCCTGCGCCGGCATCATCGTCTCGATCGTCAACCTCACCGGCCTCGGCCTCACCATCTCCGGCCTCATCGTGACGCTCGGCGGCGGCGAGCGCCTGGCCGTCATCCTCCTCGCCGCGGTCGCGATGTGGGTGCTGGGGGCAGCCGTACCGGTGACGGCGAGCTACATCATCGCCGCCGTGATGCTCGTGCCCGCGCTGACCAGCGTCGGCGTGCCGGAACCAGCCGCGCATATGTTCATGTTCTACTATGCGGTGCTGGCCGACGTGTCGCCGCCGACGGCGCTCGCGCCCTTCGCCGCGGCCGCCATCGTGCGGGCGGACCCGTTCAAGACGATGCTCCAAGCGTGGAAATACACCCTGCCCGCCTTCCTGGTGCCGGTGATCTTCTGCCTGACGCCCGGCGGCCTTCAGCTCCTCGGCCTGACGCCCTCCGGCGCCGATCCGTCGAGCCTCGCCGACTGGTCCGGGCTCGCCCTCGCAACGCTCTCCGCCTCGCTCGCCCTGGCCGGCCTGACCATCGCCTTCACCGGCTTTGCCTTCGGCGCCGCAGCCCTACCGATCCGCATCGCCTGCGGTCTCGGCGGCCTGTTCCTGCTTGCCGAAGGCGACTGGCGCTTCGAACTCGCCGGCCTCGTCCTCCTCGCCGGGGCGTTCGCCATCCAGCTTTTGCGGCGGCGCAGCGAAGGCGGCGAAATCGCCGCCTGACAAGCCCGCGCCATTCCGTATGCTGCGGAGAGCGAGGGGGACGCGGATGGGTTTCAGGGCTTCGAGTCTGGTATTGGCGCTTGGCCTTGGCGGTTGCCTCGGCGCCGGTGAATTTGCCGACCGTGCGGTCGAGCACAACCGGGCCATCGCGCAGGCCTCCGAAGAGATCACGCTGCTCAACATCGTTCGCGCGAAATACGATCGGCCGATCGTCTATTCGCAGTTCGGCGGCGTCTCGGAAGCCTTCACCAACAGCGTCGGCATCGGCACGTCGATCCCCTTCGGGCCGGATGCCGGCAAGGCTTACAATGCCGATATCGCCGCATCGCCGGAGCAGTTCGTCTCGCTCTCCACCGCGCCGCTCGACGACCAGGACTTCTACCAGGGCGTGATGCGCCCGGTGCAGGTCGGCCTCATGCGCTACTATGTCGACAATGGCTGGCCGCGCGACCTGGTCGTGGCGCTCGCCGTCGAGAAGCTCGAGATCGGCGCAGGCTTCTATGCCCGTGTCGTTGCCGAAAGCGACGCGGCCTGCGCTGCCCGGCCCGCCGGCCTCGCCTGCCAGCGCATCGCCGATCCGAACCGCATCCACGCCGTGCCTGAGGCATCCGGCGGCCAGATCGTCTTCCACAACGATCCGCGCCGCGCCGAGCTCTTCGATCCGTTCCACGAGCTCGTGCTGCGCCTCATCGTCCTCGGCCTCACCATCGATACGGTGAACGTGCCGCACGAGGTACGCCTGCCCGCCTCAGCCCAGATCGCCGTCGACGCCGACCAGATCGCCAAGATGACCGCCGCTTCCACCTCGGTACGGCGCGAAGGCGGCGACGTGGTCGTCACCACTTATGGCTGGCAACCGGCCCTGCGCCTGGCGGCGCTCGGCCAGACGCGGGTGCGCGTCGAGGGCCAGGGCGGCGGGCCGGCCGAGGTCGACATGACCGCGAGCCTGCGCTCGCCCGACTCGATCCTGTTCTATCTGGGCGCCTATGCCCGCGACGGCGGCGCCGACGCGTCGATACTGATCGACACGCCCGGCCACGAGCGCTGGGTTTCGGTCTTCGAGATCGCCGGCTGCGACGACGCGGTCGTCAGCGTCGACTTCGACGGCGCGTGCTACGGCATTCCGCGCGGCGGCGACCACGTATCGATGAAGGTGATCGGCTTCCTGCAACAGGTCATCGCGCTCAACAAGCGCGCGGTCGAGCCGCCGACGACGGGAGTCGTGAAGACGGTGAACTGAGGATGAGGGCTTGAAGGCCGTGCGTCCTTCGAGGCTCGCCCGCTACCGCGGGCGAGCGCCTCAGGATGGCAACCTCTTCAGATTCCCGGATACCCCGCCAGCGCCTCAGCTTTTCTCCGGCATCACGATGCGGATGTGCAGCTCGCGGAGCTGCTTCAGCGTCACTTCGGAGGGCGCGCCCATCATGAGGTCTTCCGCCTTCTGGTTCATCGGGAAGGTGGTGACCTCGCGGAGGTTTTCCTCATCCGCCAGCAGCATCACGATGCGATCGACGCCGGGCGCCGAGCCGCCATGCGGCGGCGCGCCATAGCGGAAGGCGTTCAGCATGCCGCCGAACTTCTCTTCCACCGTGTCGCGGCCATAGCCCGCCAGTTCGAACGCCTTGATCATGATCTCGGGGCGATGGTTGCGGATCGCCCCGGACGACAGCTCGATGCCGTTGCAGACGATGTCGTACTGGAACGCCGTGATGCCGAGGATCGTGTCGCGATCGGCCTCGCGGTCGAGCTTCAGGAACGCGTCATGGTCGAAGTTCGGCATCGAGAAGGGGTTGTGCGAGAAGTCGATCTGCTTGTCGTCGTTCAACTCGTACATCGGGAAATCGACCACCCAGCAGAAGCGGAAATGGCCCTGCTCGATGAGGCCCAGCTCCTTGCCGATGCGGGTGCGCGCCGCGCCGGCAAGCTTGGCTGCCTCCAGCTCCTTGTTGGCCGAGAAGAACACCGCGTCGCCGGCCTTCGCGCCCGTCTTGTCGACGATGCGCTTCAGCACCGGAGGCGGGATGAATTTGGCGATCGGACCCTTGCCGGAGAGCACGCCGCCCTCTTCTTCCAGGATCACATAGCCAAGGCCCGCCGCCTTGAACTCGGCGCGCGCCCAGTCGTTGAGGTCGTCGAAGAATTTGCGCGGACGCGATCCGGCGCCGGGCGCGGGAATGGCGCGCACCACGCCGCCCGAAGCGACGACACCCTTGAACGCCTTGAACTCGACCGTCTCGTCGGCGAACTCGGCGCTGACGTCGGCGATGAGAATAGGGTTGCGGAGGTCCGGCTTGTCGCTGCCGTATTTCAGCATCGCGTCGGCATAGGTGATGCGCGGGAACGGGGCCTGGGTCACCGCCTTGCCGTTGCCGAACTCCTCGAACGTGCCCTGGAGGACGGGCTCGATCGCCGCGAAGACGTCTTCCTGGGTGACGAAGCTCATCTCGAAGTCGAGCTGGTAGAACTCGCCGGGCGAACGGTCGGCGCGGGCGTCCTCGTCGCGGAAGCAGGGCGCGATCTGGAAATAGCGATCGAAGCCCGCGACCATCAGCAATTGCTTGAACTGCTGCGGCGCCTGGGGGAGCGCGTAGAACTTGCCGGGATGGTTGCGCGCCGGCACCAGGAAGTCGCGCGCCCCTTCGGGCGAGGAGGCGGTGAGGATCGGCGTCTGGAATTCGGTGAAGCCCTGCGCGATCATCCGGCGGCGCAGGCCGGCGATCACATGGCTGCGCAGGACGACGTTCCGGTGCAGCTTGTCGCGGCGAAGGTCGAGGAAGCGGTATTTGAGCCGGGTCTCTTCGGGATATTCGATGTCGCCGAAAACCTGTAGTGGCAGTTCCTCGGCGCGCGACTGAATGGAAATTTCGTCGATCCGAATCTCGATCCGGCCGGTCAGCAGCTTCTCGTTGATGGTTTCCAGCGGGCGGTGGGTGACCTTGCCGGTCACCGTCACGACCCACTCCGAACGGACCGAATCGGCCAGCGCGAAGGCCGCGGCGTCGGGTTCCACGACGCACTGGGTCATGCCGTAGTGATCGCGCAGATCGAGGAAGACCAGGCCGCCGTGATCCCGGCGGCGATGGACCCAGCCCGAAATCCGCACGGTTTTGCCCGCGTCTTCGGCGCGCAGTTCGCCGCAGGTGTGGGTCCGATAGGCGTGCATCGTGTCCAAATCCATGAAATCGCTTGCCGAAGGCGCGGGTTTGTGGCCCTTCCCCCTGGTAGCGTCAAGCGCGCGTGTATCTGTTGCGTCCCCCGGCCTTCCAGCCCCTGTGACGCGAGTCGCAGGAATAAGAGCCGGATGAAGCTCATCACCAGGACGGCCGAACTCGAGCAAGCCGTCGCCAGCGTATCCCGTGAAGCCTTCGTCACCGTCGATACCGAGTTCATGCGGGAATCGACCTATTGGCCGAAGCTCTGCCTGCTCCAGTTCGCCGGCGCCGACGGCGGCCATCTCGTCGACCCGCTCTCGCCGGACCTCGACCTGAAGCCCTTCGTGGCGCTGCTGGACAACCCCGCCGTCGCGAAGGTCTTCCATGCCGCGCGGCAGGACATCGAAATCTTCTACCACCTCTCCGGCCGCACTCCGCGCAATGTGTTCGACACCCAGATCGCCGGCATGGTCTGCGGCCTCGGCGAGTCGATTTCCTACGAGAACCTGATCCGCGAGACGACCGGCCACGCCGTCGACAAATCCTCGCGCTTCACCGACTGGAGCCGCCGCCCGCTCAGCGACAAGCAGCTCATCTACGCGCTGGGCGACGTGACCCATCTGCGCGAGGCTTATCTGGTCGTCTCCAAGCGCATCGCCGACCAGAACCGCGCCGACTGGATCGCCGAGGAGATGGCCGAACTGGTCGACCCCACCCTCTATGCCGTCGACCCCGACAGCGCCTGGCGCCGGCTCAAGGTGCGCTCCGGCTCGCGCAAGTTCTTCGCCGTGGTGAAGACGCTCGCCACCTGGCGCGAGCGCGAGGCGCAGACGCGCGACGTGCCCCGCCAGCGCATCCTCAAGGACGACGCCCTGCTCGACATCGCGAGCCACGCCCCGCGCACCGTCGGCGAGCTGGACCAGCTTCGCTCCATGCCCCGCGGCTTCGCGCAGAGCCGTTCCGGTGCCGGCATCCTCGAAGCGGTCGGACAGGGGCTCGCCTTGCCGGCCGACCAGATTCCGCAGCCCGAGCGCCTGGAGCGCCTGCCCGACGTCGATCCCGGCATCGCCGATGCGCTGAAGCTGCTGCTGAAGCTCGTCGCCGACGAAGCCGGTGTGGCCCCGCGCCTGATCGCCAACGCCGCCGACCTGGACAAGCTCGCCGCGCTGAAGACGCCCGACCTGCCGGCACTGCATGGCTGGCGGCGCGAGGTGTTCGGCGCCGCCGCGCTCGACCTCAAGGCCGGCAAGCTCGCGCTGAAGATCGAAGGCGGCCGCCTCGTCGCGACAGGCGCCTGAAGCCGGCTATCCGACGAGTGCGATGCGCGGCTCGCGCGCGAACGAGGTCGCCAGCTCCTCCAGCCGCTTGCTCACCGTATCGCCGCGTATGTCGGCGCGCTTGCGGCTGATGCGCAGCACCAGTTCGTCGCGCTTGAGCTCCAGCCGGAAGTCCTTGCCGAGTCCGCGCGCCGAGCCCGCCAGCGTGTAGCCGAGCCGCAGCGCGCGTCCCAGCCGCTCGGCGCGTAGCGCGATCTCCAGCCCGACCAGCCGCTCGATCGGCGCGATCATGTGATCCTGTGCCCCGCCGCCGTAGCGATGCCACAGCGTGAGCGCGAGGAAGCTGCGCCCGCGATGGCGGATGCCTGCGATCTGGGCCTGGAGCAGGTAGGTGAACGAAAGGTCCGCCCGGTGGTCGGGATGCTGCCGCCACGCGGAGTCCGACAGCATGCAGGCGGCGCGACGCTGCCGCTGCACCTCGTCATTCTCCGCGCCGGCAAACAGCGGCCCGGTAAAGTCCATCAGTTCCTCGACCTGCTCGCTCCGCCGGCCGAAGCGCTCCGCCGTATCGCCGGCCGCGTCCAGCAGCGGGTCGAGTGCGCGGGTCTGGGCGTTCAGCGACTTGAACAGCACGCCCTCGCGCACGCCGAAACCCGAGATGATCACCCGCTCCAACTGGCAGAGGCGCAGCACGCGGTCGAGCACCAGCGCGCCGAACGGCAGCGACTCCGCACGCCGCTTCGGCACGTCGGCCATGCGCTCCAGCGTCTTCTGGTTCTGCGCCATGACGAATTCGGTGATGCGCAACGCCTCGGCCCGCTGCATCTCGTAACCGTGGAGGACGGTCAGCGGATAGCCGGTGCGCGCCATGTGCAGGCGGGCGATGTTCCGCCAGACGCCGCCGACGGCGTAGAGGTCGCGGCCCTTGACCTTCTCGATGCCGGGCATCGCCATCAGGGCGTCGTCGACGATGCCGCGCGCCCGATCGAGCCGACCCTTGGCGACGTCGATCAGCCGCAACGGGCCGAAGGGCAAAGTCACGCCCTGCCCCATCGCTCCATTTTTGACGGCCGTCAGTTCCAGGCTACCGCCGCCCAGATCGCCGACGAGCCCGTCGGCATCCGGCAGGCCGGCCAGCACGCCCAACGCCGCATATTCGGCCTCCTGCTCGCCGGTGAGCACCCGCACCTTCACGCCGCAGGCTTCGCTGGCGCGCTGCACGAAGGCGCGGCCATTGCCGGCGTCGCGGGCGGCCGCCGTGGCGACCGCCACGACGCTGCGCACCCCTATGCCCCGGATGATCGCGCGGAACCGCTTCAGCGCGGCGAGCGCGAGAACGATGCCCTCCGCGTCAAGGCGGCCGGTCGAGACCATGTTGCGCCCGATCGCGCAGATGGCCTTCTCGTTGAACAGCGTGATCGGATTGCGCGACGCGGCCTCGAAGACCACGAGGCGCACGGAGTTCGATCCGATGTCGATGACCCCAAACATGAGGTCGGGCTATCCGATTCGGCGCAGCTTCACGAGCCGCGCTTTCGTCCCACCGGGACCTGCGGAGGGGTATTCATCTTGAGCGCCTTGCCGCGCCCCGAGAGGCTGGGGTTGGTCATGAAATACTGGTGCGCGTTGAACGCCTCCGGCGCGTCGGCATTCGGCGCGCGGACATAGGAACCATCCGGCCTCAGATACCAGCTCTGCGCCTCGTCCTTCAGGTTCGCGACCATGATCTGATCGAGGATCTGCTGGTGCACGGTGGCGTTCTCGACCGGCGCCAGGCTCTCGACGCGGCGGTCGAGGTTGCGCGGCATCCAGTCCGCCGAGGAAATATAGACCAGTGCCTTGGACGACGGCAGGCCATGACCGGCGCCGAAGCAGATCACCCGGCCATGCTCCAGGAAGCGCCCGACGATGCTCTTGACGGTAATGTTCTCGGACAATCCGGGCACGCCGGGGCGCAGGCAGCAGATGCCGCGCACCACGAGCTGGACGTTCACGCCGGCCTGGCTCGCCCGATAGAGCGCGTCGATGACCCCGGCATGGACGAGCGAGTTGAGCTTCGCCCAGATCGCGGCCGGCCTTCCGGCCCTGGCGTGCGCGATCTCCTCCTCGATGTGGTCAAGCAGGCGCTTCTTCAGCGTGAGCGGCGCGACAGCCATCTTCTCGAGGCCGTTCGGTTCGGCATAGCCGGTGATGAAGTTGAAGATCTGCCCTGCATCCCGCCCCAGCGCAGGGTCCGCACTGAATAGCGAAAGGTCGGTGTAAACCTTGGCCGTCTGGGGATGATAGTTGCCCGTGCCGATATGGACATAGGTCCGCAGATTGCCGGCCTCGCGCCGCGCCACGAGCGACAGCTTGGCGTGGGTCTTCAGCTCGATGAAGCCATACACGACCTGCACGCCGGCGCGTTCGAGATCGCGCGCCCATTTGATGTTCGCCGCTTCGTCGAAACGGGCCTTCAGTTCGACGATCGCGGTGACCGACTTGCCCTGCTCGGCTGCCTCGATGAGGGCCTTGACGATCGGGCTGTCGGACGAGGTGCGGTACAGCGTCTGCTTGATGGCGACGACGTCGGGATCGGCGGCTGCCTGGCGCAGGAACTGGACCACGACATCGAAGCTCTCGAACGGGTGATGGACCACGATGTCCTTGGACCGGATGGCGGCAAAGCAGTCGCCGCCGAAGTCCCGGATGCGTTCGGGGAAACGCGCGTTGTAGGGCGTGAACTTGAGATCCGGCCGTTCGTCTATGATGAGCTGCCTCGTGTCGACCAGCCCGACGAGGCCGTCGCTGACCATGGGGGCAGTGTTCTCGAGGCCGATCTCATCGGCGATGAAGGCCCGAAGATCTTCCGGCATCGAAGCCGAGAATTTCAGCCGGATGACGCTCCCGCGGCGGCGGCGCTTGAGGGCGCTCTCGAACATGCGCACGAGGTCTTCCGCTTCCTCCTCGATCTCCACCTCGCTGTCGCGAATGATACGGAAGGTGCCGTGCGCGACGACATCGAATCCCGGGAAGAGCTTTTCTCCGAAGACCAGCGCCGTGTCCTCGATCAGCACGAAGCGGACCTTTGCCTTTTCGCCCCGCTTCACGGGTGCGTCGGGAAGACGGATGAAGCGTTCGACCAGCGGCGGCAGCGGCAGCAGCGCCTTGCGGAGTAGCCCATCCTTGCGGCGCTTCATCTGGAGCGCGAGCGTGATGCCGAAATTCGGGATGAACGGAAATGGGTGGGCCGGGTCGATCGCGAGCGGCGTCAGGACCGGGAAGATCGACTCCATGAACTTCCATTCCAGCCACATGCGGTCGTCGCTGGAGAGCGTGTGGGGGTCGACGACTTCAATGCCGTTCTCTGCAAGCTCCTTGCGCAAGGCCTTCCAGACGCGCTGCTGCTGACCCATGAGTTCGAGGACGTCGGCGTTGATCTCGGCGAGCTGCTGCGACGGCGTCAGCCCATCGTCGCTCACATCGGCAACCCCCTGGCTGACCATGGCATGCAGGCCGGCGACGCGGACCATGTAGAATTCGTCGAGGTTGCTCGCCGAGATCGAGAGAAACCGCAACCGCTCCAGCAGGGGATGGCGACGGTTCTGCGCCTCTTCGAGGACGCGCGTGTTGAAGGCCAGCCACGACAACTCGCGATTGATGAAGCGCGAAGGGCTGTCGGAGACATGCACCGCCGCTTTCTCGCCCTTCCCCGCCCTGGCCGGCTTCTCGGCCGCCTTTCGATCGTCCGTCGTCGTAGCGTCAGTCACGCGCTGATCCCTATGGTACCCGGTGCAAGAATGCTCCTGCGGCCATGTTGCGCCTAGCGGAGTTCGATGACGATACCGTAACGCTATAAAAGCCGCTTGGCGGGCGGATCGAGGATTTCGGCCGCCAGGCGGGTATCGATCCGCCGCTTCTCGGCCAGCGAACGATGATCCAGTTCGGCGACCAGGCGGGAGGCCTCGGCCAGCGAGCGCTCCATGCGGGGCACCAGCCAGGCCGCGACCTCCGCCGACGGGCCAGGCGCAATCTGGCGGTCCGCAAAGAGCTTCAAAAGCACCGCATGCAGCAGCGCATCGTCGGGGGGAGGCAGGTCGACGGCGAGAACGGTGCTCATGCGGGTCTGCAAATCCGGCAGTTTGACCGGCCAGCCTGCGATCGGCGTTCGCGCGGTAAACAGGATCGTGCCGCCGGCCGCCTGTACGCGGTTGAAGGCGTGAAACACCCGTTCCTCGCCGTCGGCGTTTCCGACCAGCCTATCCATGTCTTCCAGGATGAGATCGGCGCCGTCGCCTTCGGGCCAGATCGCAGCCGGCCGGTTCACGGCCGCCGTCCGCACGGCATGGGCGCGCGCGAGATGGGTCTTTCCCGACCCCGACGGGCCGATGAGCGCGAGCATGCCGCCGCTCCAGGCGGGCCATGCCTCCAGCGCGGCCACTGCGGCGCGGTTGCTGGCGGACACGAAATAATCTTCCCGAACGAGCGAAACCCGTTCCGGAAGAGGCAGCACGATCTGGCGAGGGGTGATCACCATGGCTAGCCCGGGCTTTGGCGGCTCTCGCGGTCCCAGGCGGAAATCGAAGCAAACCATGCCAGGAAATACGCCAGACCGGACAAGACCGTCGTCACCCCGACCACCCATTGCGCCCAGTAGAGATCGTCGCGCGCCGCCGGATAGAAGCCGAGCATCGCGAGCATCGCTCCGGCCAGCATGATCTGAAGGACCGTGTTCAACTTGCTCAGCATGAAGGGCGCGATCGCCAGCATATGTCCGACCACGTAGGAGAGGATGACGGCACCGATGATGAGGAAATCCCGCGCGACGACCATTGTCACCAAGAGCTGGGCCATGTGCCCCTGCACGCCCAGCGTCACATACACGCACACGAGCAGGGCCTTGTCCGCCACCGGATCGAGATAGGATCCCAGCACAGTCTGCATGTTGAACCGCTTCGCAATGAAGCCGTCGATCGCGTCGGATATGCCGGCAATGACGAAGACGGCAAAGGCGAGGCCATAGTCCTGCCCAAGCATCAGCGAAACGATGAGCGGCACAAGGAGCAGCCGCACGATGGAAATCAGGTTGGGCAGCGAAAGCGCCACCCCCGGTCTCACTGCGGCCGGATGATCTGAGGCTCTTCGACCGGCGGCTCTTCATCCGATCCGGAGTCCGCGCCCTCGGGGGCCGCGCTCGATCCGCCCAGCGCCATCTGCTGGCCCGCCTTGTATTCGGTTAGAATCCGGCCGCCGCTGCCCTGATAGATTCCGAATCCGGCGTCCTTGAGCCCGGCAGCGAACTGATCCTGACGGCCGCGATACTGGATCGACATCGACATGCCGGTGACGGTCACGCGCGAAATCGTCAGGGACAGGACATTCTGAACCTTGCGCAGCCTCTGTTCGATCGAATTCCGCTCGGCCAGGGAATTGTACGGCGCCCAGACCGTGATCCACGCCGAAACCGAATTGTCGATGGCTGCGGTGCTCTTCCAGTGCTCGTTCATCGCGGCACCGAGCTGGCGTACCGCATCGCGCAAGGCGCCGCGCTCGTCGGCGCCGGTGCCCGTCACCGTGTAGTTGTCGTGGCCGCCGGCCCAGACATGCTGCGCGGTCACGCTCGCCGTTCCGTTCGCATAGCTCACCCGCGCCACCAGCACCGCCTTCATGCCGTACTTGTCGGCGATGGTCTTGTAGGTCAGCCAGTCCGTACCCATCGACACGCCGGGCGGGATCGCCGCCTTGTCGCCGTCATCGCCGTAGGGCGCCTCGACGGGGATGAGCTCATTTTCCAGCTTTACGTCGCGGAATGCGTTGAGCCAGAGATTCTGGTCGCCCCACAGCATGGTCGACCCGTTGGTGTCATAAAGCGGAAGCGCCAGGGTCGAGAGGCCGCGGCGGTCGGCATAGGCGACGCCGCTCTGGCGGAGGTATTTCTTCACCTCGTCGCCCTTGAACAGATACGTCATGGTGCCGAGGCATTTGGTTCCGCTGCGCTTTTCGCCGGACACTTCGTAGCCCGAGACGAGCGTCTGGAGCTCGTCGGCCGAGGGCTGGCGCACGCTGCCCCATTCGCCCTTGGGAACGATGCGCTCCACGAGCCGCTTCCAGGCCGCCGGGTGGCCCTGTGCGTAGGCCGCCTCGCAGGCCTTGGTGGCCGATTCGCCGGTCGCCTCGACGCTCACGCCGCGCACGACGAAGAGGCTGCCCACGGCCTGGGCGCTTCCCAGCAAGGCGAACGCCGCCACCAGCGCCGCCACAGGCGACTTCCACCAAACGCCCATCACGACATTTCTTCCCCTCAGGTTACGCCGTTTATATCCACCGCCCAGATGGCGAGAAAGGGGCCGTCGACCTTGATCCCCGGGGGCGCGGCGTTTACGCCACGCCCGTCATAGTCCGGAACAGCTTCATGACCGACCGCCGCAACGGCCTCACCTACGCCGATTCCGGTGTCGACATCGACGCCGGCGAGGCGTTGGTCGACCGCATCAAGCCGCTCGCCCGCTCCACGCGCCGGGTCGGCGCCGATGCGGCCCTGGGCGGCTTCGGCGGCCTCTTCGACCTCAAGGCCTGCGGCTTCAAGGACCCCGTTCTCGTGGCCGCCAATGACGGGGTCGGCACCAAGCTGAAGCTCGCAATCGAGTCCGGCATTCACGCCCATGTCGGCATCGACCTGGTGGCGATGTGCGTGAACGACCTCGTCGTCCAGGGCGCCGAGCCGCTGTTCTTCCTCGACTATTTCGCCTCCGGAAAGCTCAACGTCGACGAGGCCGAGATCGTCATCGCCGGCATCGCCGACGGCTGCCGCCAGGCCGGCTGTGCCCTGATCGGCGGCGAGACGGCCGAGATGCCCGGCATGTACGCCAAGGGCGACTACGACCTCGCCGGCTTTGCCGTCGGCGCCGTCGAGCGCGACGCCATCCTGCCGCGCAGCGAAGCCATGGTCGAAGGCGACGTCGTCCTGGGCCTCGCCTCGAACGGCGTTCATTCGAACGGCTTTTCGCTGGTCCGCCGCGTGCTGGAGAGCAATGCGCTGACGGTGCGCGATCCAGTTCCCTTCGACGCCGGGACGACCATCGGCCAGAACCTGCTCACGCCGACGCGTATCTATGTGAAGCCCATGCTCGCGGTGCTGAAGCAGCACGCCGTCAAGGGCTTCGCCCACATCACCGGCGGGGGCCTCACCGAGAACCTGCCGCGCGCCCTGCCCGACGGTCTCGACGCCGAGATCGATGCGGCGGCCTGGGCGTTGCCGCCGGTCTTCGCGTGGCTTCAGAAGATGGGCGGCATCGCCACCGGCGAGATGCTGCGCACCTTCAACTGCGGCATCGGCATGACGGCGGTGGTAGCAGCCGATGCCGCCGATGCCGTCACGGCCGCCTTCGCCGCCGAGGGCGAGACCGTCTTCCGCATCGGCCGGCTCGTGCGCGGCGACGGCGAGCCCAGGGTGGCCTACACTCGGTTGCCCGCCACATGAGGAAGCTGCGCGTCGCGATCCTCATCTCCGGCCGCGGCAGCAACATGCAGGCGCTGATCGGCGCCGCGCAGGCCGCCGGCTACCCGGCCGAGATCGTGCTCGTCATCTCGAACCGCCCCGACGCCGCAGGCCTCGCCCTCGCGGAGAAGGCCGGCGTCCCGACGCGGATCGTCGACCACAAGGCATATCCGTCACGCGAAGAGTTCGACGCCGCTCTGGAGGAGGCACTTGTCGCCGCCCGCCCCGACGTCGTCGCCTTTGCCGGCTTCATGCGCATCCTGACGACACCCTTCATCGAGCGCCTGCGCGGCAAGGCCGTGAATATCCACCCCTCGCTGCTGCCGCTCTACAAGGGCCTCAAGCCGCAACAGCAGGCGCTGGACGCCGGCGCGACCGAGTCAGGGTGCACCGTGCACTGGGTGACGCCCGGGGTCGACGAAGGCCCGATAATCGCGCAGGCGCGCGTGCCCGTACTGCCCGGCGACACCGCCGATACGCTGGCCGCACGGATATTGACGGAAGAACACAAGCTGTATCCGCGCGCGATCGCGATGATTGCGCGCGGCGAAGCCAGCTTTCCGGATTAGCCGACGATCTCGGCGTCGGCGAAGAAATAGGCGATCTCGCGCTTGGCGCTCTCCGGCGAGTCCGAGCCGTGGACCGAGTTCGCCTCGATCGACTCGGCGAACTCCTTGCGAATCGTCCCGGCGTCGGCCTTCTCCGGATTCGTCGCGCCCATCACCTTGCGGTAGGCGGCGATGGCGCCCTCGCCTTCCAGCACCTGCACGACCACGGGGCCGGAGGTCATGAACTTCACGAGGTCGCCGAAGAAGGGACGCTCCTTGTGCTCGGCGTAGAAGCCCTCGGCCTTGTCCTTCGTCATCCGGAGGCGCTTCTGGGCGACGATGCGCAGCCCGGCGCCCTCGATCACCGCGTTGATCTTGCCGGTGATGTTGCGACGCGTGGCGTCAGGCTTGATGATCGAGAAGGTGCGTTCGGTAGCCATGACGGGGCTATGGTCCTGTTTTGTCTGGAAAGTTGGCCGGGCTTATAGCGCCAAATTCAGGGAATGCTACCGCTTCCGCGGGGGCGATTCCCGCCGGAGCGACGCCCGTTTCGTGCCGGAAGCTTGATCTGGCGCAAAGGCCTGGGCGCCTCCCGCCCGCATTCTGGGCGCCGGAGGTGCCCATGATCCCTGTCTTCATCGGCTACGACCCGCGCGAGGCCGTCGCCTATCATGTCTGCGCAAACAGCCTGATCCGCCACGCCACCATGCCGCTGGCGATTTCCCCGCTCGCCCTGAATACGCTCAGCAGCTACGCCGAGACCCACACGGACGGCAGCAACCAGTTCATCTACAGCCGTTTTCTGGTGCCGCATCTGATGCGCTATCACGGCTGGGCGCTGTTCGTTGATGGCGACATGCTGCTGCGCGACGATGTCGCGAAGCTCTGGGCGCTGCGCGACGACACCAAGGCCGTGATGTGCGTGCATCACGACTACAAGACCAAGCTGACGACGAAATATCTCGGCGCCAAGAACGCCGACTATCCGCGGAAGAACTGGTCCAGCGTGGTCCTGTGGAATTGCGGCCATCCGGCCAATCGCGATGTGACGCCCGATTTCGTCATGAACGCCACCGGCGCACAGCTCCATCGCTTCACCTGGCTCGACGACGACCTGGTGGGCGAAATCCCGAAGGTCTGGAACTGGCTACCCGACGAGTTCGGCTCCAACCCCGACGCGAAGCTGCTGCACTGGACACTCGGCACGCCCTGTTTCCACGAGTTTGCCGATGCGCCCATGGCGTCGGAGTGGCACCGGGAGAAGCTGCTGATGGATTACTCGCTCCAGCGCGGCTGATTTGCGCCATGGCGCGCCAGCGGCTATGCCCGCCGCGCCATGCTCACCATCGACGATTTCTCCTGCCGGATCGCGGGCCGGCTGATTATTGATCACGCCAGCGCCTTCATCCCCGCCGGCCACAAGGTGGGTCTGGTCGGCCGCAACGGTTCGGGCAAGACCACGCTGTTCAAGGCGATCCAGGGCGACCTCGAATCCGAGAGCGGCCGCATCAGCCTGCCCAAGGGCCTGAGGATCGGCGGCGTGGCACAGGAAGCCCCCGCCTCGCAGACCTCGCTGCTGGACGTCGTGCTCAATGCGGACCGGGAACGCGCCGCGCTGATCGCCGAGCAAGGCACGACGCACGACGCCCACCGCATCGCCGAGATCGAGACCCGCCTCGCCGACATCGGCGCCCACGCCGCGCCTGCCAAGGCGGCCGCGATCCTCGCCGGCCTCGGCTTCGGGCCGGACGACATCCACCGCCCGTGTGCCGATTTCTCCGGCGGCTGGCGCATGCGCGTGGCGCTGGCGGCGGTGCTGTTCTCCGAGCCCGACCTGCTGCTGCTGGACGAGCCGACCAACTATCTCGACCTCGAAGGCGCGCTGTGGCTGGAGGACTACCTCGAGCATTATCCGTATACGGTGCTTCTCATCAGCCACGACCGCGACCTGCTCAACCGCGCGGTCGATGCGATCCTCCACCTGGAGAACGGCAAGCTGACGCTCTACACCGGCGGCTTCGACCGCTTCCAGGAACAGCGGGCGATGAAGCTCGACCTGCTGCGCGCCGCCAAGGTGAAGCAGGACGCGCAGGCCAAGCACCTCCAGTCCTTCGTCGATCGCTTCCGCGCCAAGGCGTCCAAGGCCAAGCAGGCCCAGAGCCGCATCAAGGCGCTGGAGAAGATGCAGAAGATCGAGCTGCCGGAATCGGAGCGCGTCGCGCCGATCGTCTTCCCCGAAACCGAGCAGATGTCGCCGCCGGTGCTGGCGATGGAGAATGTCGCGGTCGGCTATGGCGACCACGTCGTGCTCTCGAAGCTGTCGCTGCGCATCGACCCGGACGACCGCATCGCGCTGCTGGGCAAGAACGGCAACGGCAAATCGACCTTTGCCAAGCTGCTCTCGCAGCGCCTCGCGGCGATGGGCGGCAGCATGGTGCGCTCGCCCAAGCTCCGCGTCGGCTATTTCGCGCAGCATCAGGTCGACGAGCTCGACATGGACGGCACGCCGTTCAGCCATATGCAGAAGAAGATGCCGGGCGCGCCGGAATCGAAGGTGCGGGCCCGCTGCGGCTATTTCGGCTTCGGCGCGGAGAAGGTGCTGACCAAGATCGCCAAGCTGTCGGGCGGCGAGAAGGCGCGGCTGCTGCTCGCCCTCGCGGCGTTCGACGCGCCGCACATCATGGTGCTGGACGAGCCGACCAACCATCTCGACATCGAAGCCCGCGCCGCGCTGATCGAGGCGATCGCCGCCTATGACGGCGCGGTGATCCTGGTCAGCCACGACCGCCACCTGATCGAGGCGAGCGCCGATCAGTTGTGGCTCGTCGCCGACGGCCGCGTGCGTCCGTTCGAGGGCGACATGGACGAATACGAGGATTACGTCCTCGGCCGAAAGGGCAAGCCCGGCACGGTCCAACGGGTTGAAGCGCCGCGCGAAGACCGTTCGACGAAGTCGGACCAGCGCAAGGCCTCGGCCGGCAAGCGCAGCGAACTCGCCCCGCTCAAGAAGAAGGCCGACGCGGCCGAGAAGGAAGTCACGCGGCTGACCGGCGAACTCGGCAGGATCGAAACCCAGATGGCCGATCCCAGGCTCTACAAGGGCGACGCCTTCAAGCTGCTGGATGCAACCAAGCAGCGCGCCGCCCTCAAGAAATCGCTCGAGGACGCCGAAGCCGCATGGCTGGACGCGCTGGCATCCTATGAAGACGCGCAGAAGGAAGCCGTCTAGCGCCGGCGCCCTTCACGCACCCGTCAGGTTGACCCGATCCTGAGCCGGACCGACACTTCGTCCGAACGATATGGGAGAGACATCATGGGCAAACTTGACGGCAAGGTCGCCATCGTCACGGGCGGCGGGCGCGGACTGGGGCGCGCCTATGCGCGGCACCTGGCGGGGCTCGGCGCGAAGGTCGCGGTGAGCGATCTCGATCTCAAATCCTATGCCGAGTTCGAGGCCGAGGCGGCGGCGATGACCGGCGACTCGACGGTCGACGAGATCAGGAACGGCGGCGGCGAGGCCATGGGCTTCGAGTTCGATGTCGGCGACCGCGACGCGATGTTCGCGATGGCCGCCGACGTGAAGAAGGCATGGGGCCGCATCGACGTGCTGGTCGCCAATGCCGGCGGCGGCCGCGGCAAGCCGATGGAGACGACCGCGACGCTGGTGCCGCTGGACCTGCTGGAACTCGTCACGCGGATGAATTTCTTCGGCACGGTGCATTCGTGCAGCGCCGTCGCGCCGACCATGATCGAGCAGAAATCCGGGAAGATCGTGACGGTCGCGTCCTATGCGGGATCGGTGGCCGGTGCGGGCGGCGGCTATGCCCATTACGGCGCCAACAAGGCTGCGATCGCGCACTACACGCGCTATCTCGCGCAGGAGCTGGGGCCGCACAACATCAACGCCAACTGCATCGCGCCGGGGGTCATCGCGACGGCCCGCATCGTGAAGCTGGTCGGCGGCGGGCCGGGCGGCAATCGCGGCGCCGAGGACATTGCGCTGAAACGCTACGGCACCGTGGAAGACTGCGCCAAGGTGATCGAGTTCCTGACCACCGACCTATCGGACTACGTGACCGGCGCGCTGATCCCGATCGACGGCGGCTGGAACAAGGCGGGCTGATGCATATGCCCACCCTCCCGCTACTGACCGAGAAGACCAAGACCGCGGACGCCGTGTTGCAGGTGCTGGAGGAAGCCGGCATCGACATGGTGTTCGGCATGGCCGGCGGCCACACCGGCCGCCTGTTCATGGCGCTCGCCCAGCACCAGAACACGATCCGTACACTGATGGTACGGCATGAATCGCTCGCCGGCGTGATGGCCGAGGTCTATGGCCGCCTCACCCGCAAGCCGGGCGTCATCATCGGCCAGGGGCCGTGGGTGCTGGGCAACGGCCTGATCGGCACGATGGAGGCCCTGCTATCGTCCTCGCCCATGCTGCTGCTGACCGATTTCAGCGACAGTCCGGGCTTCAACCTGCATGGCGCCTATCAGGCCGGCACGGGCGATTATGGCGTCTGGAACGCGCGCCAGGCGTTCGGCGGGGTGACCAAGGAGGTGTTCGAGGCGCAGGACCCGGTCACCGCCGTACAGGCGACGCAGTTTGCGGTGAAGCATGCGATGAGCGGCCAGATGGGGCCGGTGGCGGTGCTTTATTCGGCAAACAGCGTCGCCGGCTCGGTCGAGCCCGAAGGCCGCCCACGGCTCTACAAGACGGCGCCGTATCTGCCGACCGCGCCGGCACCCGCCGATGCGGCGCGGGTGGAGGGGGCGGCCGCGGCGATCAAGGCGGCGAAGAAGCCGGTGCTGATCGCGGGCAACGGCGTGCGCATCTCGGATGCCTATGGCGCGCTGATCCGCTTCGCCGAGCACACCGGCATTCCGGTCGCGACCACCGCCTCGGGCAAGGGTACCTTCGCCGAGACCCACGATCTGGCGCTCGGCGTCTTCGGGACATTCGGCATCGCGGCGGCGAATGCCTGTGTCGCCGAGGCCGACCTGGTGATCGTCGCCGGTTCGAAGCTGGGCGTTTCCGACACGGCGCGGGCCAACGACAAGCTGCTCGATCCGGCGCGCCAGACCTTCGTGCAGATTGACATCGAGCCGCGCAACGCCTCGTGGACCTTCCCGGCCGAGCATGTGCTGATCGGCGATGCCGGCGCGATCCTCGACCAGTTGAGCCATGCCCTGCCCACGGGCGGGCGGGAGGCCGGCGCGGCGCGCGTCGCGGCGATCCGCAAGGCGAACGGCTATTTCGACGCGCCGGAGTATGAGAGCGACGCCGCGCCGATCCTGCCGCAGCGGGTGATCGGCGCGCTGCGCCAGCACCTGCCGGATGATTCCATCGTTACCTGCGATGCCGGCGAGAACCGCATCCTGATGACCCATTTCTATCAGACGCGCAGCGCCGGCGGCTTCATGCAGGCGGCGGGCGCCGGCCCCATGGGCTTCGCCATTCCGGCGGCGATGGGCGCGAAACTCGTGCATCCCGACCGCGCGGTCGTGGCGGTATGCGGCGACGGCGGCTTCGCGATGACCATGAACGGCCTCATGTCGTCGATCGAGCATCAGATCCCGATCGTCGTGGTGATCTTCAACAACCACGCGCTCGGCTGGGTCTATCACGGCGGCGGCCCGTTCGCGGCCGAGTTCAATGACTTCGATCACGCGGCGATCGCCCGCGCGATGGGTTGCCACGCCGAGCGCGTGACGCAGCCCGAGCAACTGGGCCCGGCGATCCGCTCCGCGCTGGCGGCCGGCAAGCCGGCGGTGATCGATGTGGTGACGTCGCTGGACGTTTCGTTCCGCGACGTGACTTCGCCGCTCGCCGCCTAATCGCGGTAGCCGACGAGCGACATCTCGAAGGCTGCCTCGCGGTTGATGGTCGCGATGTCCTCCGCGCTCACCTCGCTGCGCCATTTGTCGATCTTGGCGTTGTCGAGGCGGCCGCGCGTGTCGGTGCGCGGATCGAAGGAGTTGCCCTTCCAGGCCTTCCCGAACATGGTCGGCTGCGCCTGGAACGAGGGATCGATGCCGAGAAAGCGGAAGATGCGCGGCATCTCCGCCTCGGGCGTCGCGACATAGTCCTCATAGCGCGTGACCAATACCCGCTTCCGCAGGCTGGGATTCTCGGCCAGGAACGTAAGCAGCACCTGGATGCGCTGAACCCAGCCGCGCACGAAGGCGTCTGCCGTCATGCCGACGTCCTTGCGCTTGAGATTGGAGGCATAGGCGGCGCGCGGGTCGCGCACGTTGAATATGATACGCGCCGCGGGGAAGTTCGCGAAGATCGTTTCAAGATGAAACTCGTTCTTCGGCGTCTTCTCGAGCCAAAGCTTGCGCCCGGCGGGCGGCTGCTCCAGCGCCAGGCACGCCAGCAGGTCGGCAAAGATCGCGCGCGGCGCCCCCGGCTTGGCCAGACGAAGCGGGATGGCCTGGCGCAGGAAGTCGGCGGCCTTCTGCACGCGCTTCTCCTTGCGCATCATGCGTGCGAGCCGGTCGATGACCCCGGCGGAAACGGCGGCCGGGTCCCCGTTGGCTTCGTAGTCCGGCAGATAATGCGTCAGGACCATCGACTCGTGCGGCACGACGAACGCATCGGGGTGGCCGTCGATGAGGCGCAGCAGAAGCGTCGTACCGCTGCGGCCCAGGCCGGCTATGAATACCGCCTGGTCCAGGAAAGGCGCGATGCCTTCGTAGGCCTCGCGCAAGGCGGGCGCGAGCGGCGTTGCGACCGCCCCCTCGGGGCCAACAGGGAATTTGACGGCGCGACGGCCGGATGCGGGTGCCATGGTGTTCACACGGCTATCCGTGCGGGCGCGGCGCCCGCCCGTCAAGGCCCGCCGCTGGGTCAGCTTTTACCCGGTCTTGAGGCCGAGCGCGGCGATGACTTCCTCGCTGACATTCTTGGCGCCCTTCTCGTCGATGTGCTGCTGTAGGCGGCCGGCGACGGCCTTGGTCGTGGCATCGATGAAGCCCGTGCGCTGGGACTGCGCCCAGGCGATGGACTCGTGGCGATTTTCGTTCAGGGCCTGGAATTTGGGCGCGACATAGCGGGCGAACAGTTCGTACGACGCCTTCGTGTTCTCCCAGTCGGCCCAGTTATGCGCGAGGTGCAGAAACGCACCGAAGCCGCCGGACTGCACTTTCAGGCGCTCGATCTGGGCGATCGCATCGTCGGGCGTGCCGATCACCGCCAGGCCGGATTCGATCATGGAGTCCACAAGATCGCCGCCGCTGTTCGGCGCGACCGGGAGCGCCGCGATCTCCTGGAAGTAATACATCCATTTCTCCAGGCCGAACTTGACGTTCTCCCGGGCCCGCTCGCGGGTCGCCGCTATGTGCACGGGGCCAACGAGGCGCCAATTGTTGCGGTCGACGACCGTGCCCGAATCCTTGGCCATGTCCTCGGCAATCGCCCAGTTCGACGCCAGTGCGTTGAAGCCACCGGTCGAGGTCGCGCCGATCGAGAGCACACCCAGGCCATGCTTGCCCGCCGCGCGAACGCCGGTCGGCGAAACCTGGCTTGCCACGGCGATCTCGACGCTGGGGCGCGAATACGGCGCCAATTGGAGACGCGCGTTGTCGAGAGTAAACCAATCGGATTTGTGCGTCACGGTCTCGCCACGCAACAGGCGGACCAGCACGTCCAGCGCTTCGTCCATCATGTCGCGCTGGCGGGCGATGTCGATGCCCATCATGCGCGCGTCGCTCGGCAGCGCCCCGGGGCCGACGCCGAACATGACGCGCCCGCGCGTGATGTGGTCGAGCTGGTTGATGCGGTCGGCCAGCATCAGCGGCTGATGGTAGGGAAGCGACGAGACGCCGGTCCCGAGGCGAATATTCTTCGTCCGCTCGGAGGCATGGGCGATGAACAGTTCGGGGCTGGCGATGATCTCGAAGCCGCACGAGTGATGCTCGCCTATCCACGCCTCGTCGTAGCCGAGCTTGTCCATGTGCACGACGAGGTCGAGATCGCGTTCCAGCGCCAGGGTCGGGTTTTCCTCGGGCGGATGAAAGGGCGCGATGAAGGCGCCGAAACGCATCTTGGTGGGTGCCACGACATCCTCCTCCGGATCACCGCCCCTTCCGGGCAGACCCTAAAGGACCGGATTTGGCCAGGACGGTCAAGAGTTATCAAAACGACATTTTAGTTTCCGCTCATCTTCGGCCTTGGAGCACCCGCGAAAGCGCCTATGATCGAGGGAACGCTCGTCATCCTCTCCCCGGCCCCTCCTTGAGTAGCGCCACCGATCCCATCGTTCCCAAACAGGCGCGCGGCGACGCCACGCGGCAGAAGATCAAGGATGCCGCGCGCCGCCTGTTTGCGACCCGCGGACTGAACGCCGTCTCGGTAAAGGACATCGTCACGGCTGCCGGTCAGAAGAACGGCGGCTCCATGAACTATTATTTCCGCACCAAGGAGGCGTTGATCGCAGAGATCGCCGCCGACGGCGCCCTCATCATCGCCGCCGGCCGCAACCGGCGCCTGGATGCTCTGGACGCAATGGGAGGACCGACCTCGGTACGTGAGATCGTCGAGATACTGGCCGATCTGGGCGGCGCGGAGGAGGAAAGCGAAGACACCCTCATGCGCTTCCTGACGATGCTGATCATCAACGAGCGCGAGCTGTTCGTGTCGGCCATGGCGAACGGCGTCGACAACAGCTTGCGGCGCTGCGCGGCGCATATCTACGCCCTGCTGCCTCACATCCCGCTGCCATTGCTCAGCCACCGGGTGCAGTTGCTGACCCTGTATCTGGCCACCACCCTCGCCTCACAGGAAATCGCGCACGAGCACGCGGGGTATTGGAAGCGCTTCTGGAGTCACAAATTCGCGTTCGACAATTTCCTCGATTCCGGCGTCGGGCTGCTGACCCAGCCGGTCAGCGAGGCGACGACGGCCGCGCTGGCGAAGGACAAGGCCAAGCCGCGCAAGGCAAAGCGCATCTGACGCGACGGCAGCGCGCACTTGGCAAAGGCGCTGCGGCATATTACTGAAACACGATATAACAATGATGGACCAGCGGAGTGACACCCATGAGCGCCGCGTTTGAGAACGCCAATTCGCAGCTTGGCTTCGACCCCGACACGCTGCGCGACCGCTATCGCACCGAGCGCGACAAGCGCCTGCGGGGCGACGGCCCGGACCAGTATCTCGAAATGTCCGGCAAGTTCGCGCACTACAACGAGGATGATCCCTATGTGGACCCGGGCTTCTCACGCGAACCGCTGACCGACGAGAAGGACGTCGTCATCATCGGCGGCGGATTCTCGGGGCTGCTTGCTGCCGCTCGCCTGCATGAGGCCGGCGTCAAGGATGTCAGGATACTGGAGGCCGGCGGCGACTTCGGGGGCACATGGTACTGGAACCGCTATCCGGGCGCCCAGTGCGACATCGAGAGCTATTGCTACCTGCCGCTGCTCGAGGAGCTGGGCTACATACCGAAGGAGAAATACTCCTACGTCACCGAGATCTTCGAGCACTCGCGCCGCATCGGGCGCGAATACGGTCTCTACGACATCACCTGCTTCCAGACCCGGGTGAAATCCGTTGACTGGGACGAAACGACCAAGCGCTGGATCATCTCGACCAACCAGAACGACGCGATCAAGGCGCGCTTCGTGGTCATGGCGCTCGGCACCGCCACGCGGCCTAAGCTGCCCGGCCTTCCCGGCATCGAGGAGTTCGAAGGCCACAGCTTCCACACCTCGCGCTGGGACTACAACTACACCGGCGGCGACACGCGGGGCGAACTGACCAAGCTCGCCGACAAGCGGGTCGCCATCATCGGAACCGGCGCGACCGCGATCCAGTGCGTGCCCTATGTCGGTCGCCACGCGAAGCAGACCTATGTCTTTCAACGCACACCGTCGTCCGTCGACCTGCGCGGCAACAAGCCTACGGATTATGAATGGGCGAAGACGCTGAAGCCGGGCTGGCAGCGCGCCCGTCGCGAGAACTTCGCCGCGATCGTGACCGGCCAGCCGTTCGAGGAAGACCTGGTCTCAGACGGCTGGACCGACATCTTCCGCAATCTCGCGGTCATCGTTCCGCGCGAGGGCGCTGCCGCCATCACACCGGAGGAGATGGGAAGGCAAGCCGAGATCGCCGACTTCCGGAAGATGAACCAGATCCGCGCGCGCGTGGACGAAGTCGTGAAAGACCATCGGACCGCCGAGGCGCTGAAGCCCTGGTACCGCCAGTTCTGCAAGCGGCCGACGTTCAACGACGAATATCTCCCCACCTTCAATCTCCCCAATGTGGAACTCGTCGATGTCAGCGAGGCCAAAGGGGTGGAGCGCATCACCAAGAAGGGGGTCGTGGCGAACGGCAAGGAGTACGAGGTCGACTGCATCATCTATTCGACCGGCTTCGAGATCACGGCCGATTTCAAAAGGCGCCTCGGCATCGAGATCAACGGCGAGGGCGGCAAGTCGCTGTTCGACCACTTCAAGGACGGCTTCAAGACGCTGCACGGATTCTCGACCCGCGGCTTCCCGAACTGGTTCTACATCGGCATCTCGCAGAATGCGCTCAGCGTGAACATGACGGCCATGTTCGACGACCAGGCGCGCCATATCGCCTACATCATCAAGCAGACGCAGGAGCGTCAGGCGCAGGCGGTGCAGCCGACCCAGGAAGCGCAGGACGAATGGGTGAACCTGATCCAGTCGGTCCAGATCAACAATCGCGCGTTCCTCGATGCCTGTACGCCCGGCTACTACAACAACGAAGGAAACGCCGGGACCGGGCTGGCGGGCGGCACCTTTACGCCGGGCATCAACGCCTTCAACGCCTTGCTCGCCGAATGGCGCGAGAAGGGCGACATGAAGGGCATGGAACTGATGCCCTGACGAACCCGGTACGGGCGCCGAGCGGCGCCCGTACCCCTTCGGCGCCTATGCGCCGAGCGGGCTCACGCCGAAGAGCTGTTCGTGAGCCCAGAAGACGAAGACGGCCCACAGCGCTGCGCCGACTGCCAGCGCGATAAGGTCATTGGCAACCGGGCCCCGCGCCGGCTGCGGAGCTCCGAGCGACCGCTCGCGGCGGGCGAGCGCGATGCGCGCTCCGGCGGCCCAGCCGAGGAGGCCGCCGAAGAGGACGACGTCGGCAACCGTCCCGTTGGCCAGCAGATGCGCAACCGCCCAAAGCTTCACGCCGGCCAGCATGGGATGCTTCAGTGTCGGCTTGATGATGCCGTTCGGCGTATAAGCCGCCGCGACGAGGACGAAAGCGACGAGGACGAGCAATCCGGCAAGGTGGCGGGTCCAAAGGGGCGGATCCCAGATCGCCGGAGATCCCTCGAAGCGGGCCTCGCCATACCCCCAGGACATCGCCGCTACCCCGGCCAACGCGACGAGGGCGACAAGGCCCTTTACCGGCCCGTCTCCCAGACGTTCCGTCAGGGCGGCGCGCAACGAAGGGCTTAGGGGAACAGCATGCGCCGCTATGAACAGCGCAAGTCCGGCAACCAGCATCACCATGGCCGTGTCCCCCCCTTCAGGATTTCCGGCGCCTATAGAAGAATTGTTGAGCCGTGCGCGCAACCACTCCGGCCAAGGCATTGAAGATGAACGGAAAACCGCAACAGCAGTTTTTTCACGTCTCGCCGGAACGAAATGACGCGTTGTCCGTTTCGGTTGGACTGGATGTTTCAGCAAGCAGATTTGCAAGGCCCGCCAGTCCCCCTCGTAGGCGTTCCTTGCAGGCGGCGCGTGCGCGCCCGGCCATCCCTCCCCCAGGGCCGGGCCGCGCACGCCGCCACCCTTATACCGTTCACAAATCTTCTCGCTTGCAGCGGCGCATTCGGCGACAAGCGCTTATGTCTGAGCGTCCACCGGACCTGACGCGCGCCGCCTATGCCTATCTCGCGCGCTATGCGAGCAGCGCCGCTCACCTTCACCGGCTGTTGGATCGACGCCTTGCACGATGGGCCCGGCTGTCCGGGGGCGATGCGGCGGAACATCGCGAGCGCGTCACCGAAGCCATCGCCGCCTGCCAGCGCGCCGGCCTGTTGAACGACACGGTCTTTGCGGCACATCGCACGGCCGCCCTGCGCCAGCGCGGATGGTCCGCCCGGCGAATCGCCGCCGCGCTCGCCGGCAAGGGCCTGGAGCGCGCCGACATAGCCACGGCGTTGGAGCAGACCGATGTCGACGACGAGGCCGCCGCGCGGCGCTATGCCGAGCGACGGCGGCTGGGGCCATGGCGGCTGACCGATCGGGCAGAGCGGCGCGCCCGCGATATCGCGGCTATGGCACGCGCCGGATTCGGGGGCAGCCTTGCCCGCCGCGTCATAGATGGCGATGCCTGACTGCCCGGCCTAAACAATCGTCATTGGCGGGGCCACACGGAAGTGGCGTAGAACCGGGGGTAAGGAGATGCACGCATGACCCGTTTGCTCGCCACCTTCACCTTTGCCGCCGCACTGGTCGGCAGCGCCGCAGCACAACTCGACGTCGGCTCGCCCGCCCCGGAATTCACCACCGAAGCGACACTCGGCGGCAAGGAATTCACGTTCCAACTGAGCGAGGCTTTGGCCAAAGGTCCGGTCGTACTCTACTTCTACCCGGCAGCGTTCACGCCGGGCTGCACAGCCGAAGCGCATGATTTCGCCGATGCCACCGAGCAGTTCGCCGCTCTCGGCGCTACGGTGATCGGCGTCTCGGCAGACGACATAGCCACGCTCAACAAGTTTTCCGTGAGCGAATGCCGGAGCAAATTTCCTGTCGCTTCGGATTCCGATCAGGCGATCATGAAGGCCTACGATGCGGTCCTCGACAAGAAGCCCGAACTTGCGAACCGGACATCCTACGTGATCTCGCCCGAGGGCATGGTCGTCTACGCCTACACCAATCTCGACTCGTCCGAGCATGTGAAGAACACGCTGGCGGCCGTCCAGAAGTGGAAAGACGAGCAGAACTGACGGCCGCCCGCGACCCAACGGTCCCGCTAAGGTGCGCCCGCCGTGCCCGGCTGCACGGCATGTTCGATCGGGTAGACTTCGGGCCCGTCGGCCAGTCCGGGCGGCGTGTAGAACCCCAGACCGTATCCGCCTGACGCGTAGCCCATGAGCGCTGCAAGTTCGGGCTCGAAACTGCGGGCAATCTCGGGTGGGCACGAGAGATACTGGTTCTCCTCCTGACGCAGCCAGCCGAGACAATAGGTGAGGTTCATCCCGACGCGCGGCTGATCGGTGGTGTTGGCCCCGCCAGCGTGAAACACCGAGCCGGTGTAGACGAGGACCGACCCGGCGGGCATCGCCGCCACGGCAATTTCGTGACCTGCCGGGCGTCGGCTATCCGGCCAGCTTTGCGAGCCCGGCACGACCAGCGTCGCACCATTTGCCTGCGTAAAGTCGCTCAGCGCCCAAATCGTATTGAGTTGGGGCTCCATGCCCTTCAGATACTGCCAGGACCAGCGGTCCTTGTGCATCACCTGCGCCACCTCGCCGGGCATGATCCGGATGACGTGCGTGACGTTCACCTGATAGCGTTCGCAGTTCGGCAACAGCACGGCGTCGGCAATGGCGCGAATCCGCGGCTCCAGCAGCGCCCGCCTGACCAGCGGAGATCGTGCTGCGAGGGCGCCTGTCCGTGTTGTCCTGAAGCCGGAAAAGGCCTCGCGCCCAGCCTTCGTGATTTCGAGGAACGGCAAGAGCTCAGCGTTCAACGCAGCGAGGGCTTCGGCGCCCAGCATGCCGGTCAGGATCGCACCGCCGTCCCGGTGGATGGCCGCCAGGACGGCATCAACGGGTGCATTTCCAGCAAATGTTTCCAGACGCGGCATGGCAGCCTCCCGGCGGAAGATATCGCGGAACGCAAGCCCCGATGCAATTGTGATATGTTACATGTCAGGTGACGGGCAGGTGTATCCCCCTCGGCATCTCACCACAGGCTTTCGCGCCGGCCCGCAGCCTTCTATTTGGGCTCGTATGGCGCATGTCCTCAGCCGGATCGGACCATGACGATCCCCGATCTCCGCACGGATTGCTCAAAATGCGAGGCCCTGTGTTGCGTCGCGCTGTCGTTCGAGGCCGGCACGTCCTTCGCCTTCGACAAGCCGGCCGGCGTGCCCTGCCCGCTCCTGACCGTGACGAATTTGTGTCGCGTGCATGATGACCTCGCCGAGCGCGGGATGACCGGCTGCGCGCGCTACGACTGTCTCGGAGCCGGCCCCTACGTCGTTCAGCATCTCTTTGCCGGCCGCTCATGGCGCCGCGATCCGGGGATCGCGTCCGAAGTAATGGCCGCGTTCAGCCGGATGAAGCAGATTCACGAGCTGATCGCGCTGCTGATGACGGCGGCCGAGCGGCTGCCGCTTACACCCGCTGACGAGTCGGAGCGTGGCGCGCTGCTGGCCCGGCTGGCACCGTGGGACGACTGGACTCCGGAGACCCTGGCGCGGTTCGCGCTCGACGAGGTGCAGCGCGACGTGCGCGTCTTCCTTCGCCGCTTGGGGCCCATGGCACGCGCGAGCGGGCTGGCCCCGCCGGCCTGAGATCAGCCAACCTCGATCATGACCTTCACGACGTCGTCCTGGCGCGAGTCGAAGATGCGATAGGCGTCCGCGCCTTGTGACAACGGCAGCGTATGCGTGAAGAGGTCCGCGGCCTTCAGCCGGCCCTGCTGCACCAGCGGGATGACCTCGCGCCACAGGAACGGCACCGGCGCGTTGCCCGAACGGACCGTGAGGTTGCGGTAGAAGATCGGCATCACCTGGAGCCCAACATCGGGCTGCGGCACGCCGATGATCGACAGCGTACCGCCGCCGGCGACGAGCTTCAGCGCGGTCTCGATCGCCGCCTTCGCGCCGGATGCTTCGATCACCGACTGCACGCCGCGCCCCTGGGTCTTCTCGAAGATCTCGGCGACCGTCTCCGGCCCGGCGGGCAGCACCTCCGCCCCCAGGGCGGCGGCGCGAGCCCGGCGGCTTGCGACCGGATCGATCGCAAAGACCCGCGATGCGCCGAGCAGCAGCGCCAGCTCGACCGCGATCAGGCCGATCGGCCCGAGGCCGACAACCGCGACGGTGTTGCTTGCCTTGATGTCGGCGTTGCGGGCGCCGAAATAGGCCGTCGCCATGGCGTCGGTCAGCAGCACCGCCTGTTCGTCGCTGACGCCTTCGGGCAGGTGCAGCAGCGTCTGGTCGGCATTCGGGATGTTGACGAACTCGGCCTGCCCGCCGTTGCGCTCGGCATCGAGGCCGAAGGCCCGCGCGGTCGGGCATTCGAGCGGCCGGCCGGTGCGGCATGCCATGCACTTGCCGCAGCCCGTGCCGGCGGACGACAGCACCTTGTCGCCGACCTTGAAGCCATGCACGTCGCGGCCGATTTCGACCACCTCGCCGATGAATTCGTGGCCGACGCAGAATTTCTCGACGCCCTCGCTGTAGCGCGTCGTCATCACCTGCTCGCCGTGGAAGATGTGCAGGTCGGAGCCGCAGATCGAGCATTTGGTGACCTTCAGGATCGCGGCATTGTCCGAGCCGAGCTCGGGGTCCTTGTAGGACTCGTAGCGGATGTCGCGCGGACCGTTGAACACCAGCGCCTTCATGCGAATCCCCCTGCGCGAAACCGCCGCGCACCTTTGTTCTGTCTACGGATGATCTCCAAGGTCAGGCGACCTGGAAGACGGTGTAGGTGACGCCTTCCGGCGTCTTGTGGCCGACGCCGACGGCGATGATGTCGTTCAGCCAGGCAAGTTCCGCGGCGCCGGTCTGGAAGGCGATGGAGGTGCGGAAATAGTGCTCCTCCGGCTTCACGCCGCTCGCGGTGGCCGGGTTGAAGGCGCGCGCTGCGACCTCCGGCGTCATGTTCCAGCGGCCCGTATAGGTCATGAGGATCGCGGCGCCGGCATCGGTGACGAGGTGGGCGCGAACGTCGAGCAGATATTTCCCGGGCGCCGTGACGATCGGCCAGTCGCCGCCCGAGGGCGCGACCGTGCCCCTTAGCCGCGGCCCTTCGAAGGTACCGCCGGTGATCGCGGCGAAGGCCCGCAAGCCCACCGGGGTCCGTCCGAAATCATGCCGGTCGCCGCCGGCGGCTATGCGGAGCGTGAAGAGATATTCGAGGGCGGGCGTGAACATGCGCGCGAGCTTAGGCGGCCCCGGCGGCGCTGTTAACGGGACATTCGAACGTCGGCGTTGCGCAAAGCGGGCTGCGACACAGTGGCGCAATATATCAAATTGCATTGATGCATCAAATCCGTTGGGTGCATCTAGGGGCATGACCGCCCTGCCTCTGCCCGCGCCGACGCCCCCGCCGTTTTTACAGCTCGCCGGCCATCCGCTGCGCTGGCGCTTGTTGGGTGAGCTCTCCCGTAGCGATCGCAGTGTGCGGGAGCTGACGGGGCTGGTGGGCGAGCCGCAGAATCTCGTTTCGTATCATCTGGCGAAGCTGCGCGACGGGCGACTGGTATCGGCGCGGCGGAGTTCGGCGGATCGGCGCGACACGTATTACGGGCTGGACCTGGCGCGCGTCGGAAACGTGCTGTCGGCGACGGGCGGGGCGCTGCATCCGGGCCTGCGGCTGACGGCGCCGGCGCGCGATGACGCGGCGATCAAGCCGGCACGGGTGCTGTTCCTGTGCACCGGCAACAGCGCGCGCTCGCAGATGGCGGAGATGCTGATGCGCGCGAAGTCGGCGGGCGCGGTCGAGGCCTACAGCGCCGGCAGCAAGCCGAAGCCGCTGCATCCGAACGCGGTGCGCGTGATGCGTGAGACCTACGCCATCGACCTTGCCGGCAAGGAGGCAAAGCCTCTGGGTCTCTTCGCGGGCGAGCGCTTCGATTGCGTGATCAGCCTGTGCGACCAGGTGCGCGAGGTGTGCCCGCCCTTCCCCGGTCCTCCCGAGGCGATCCACTGGAGCATGCCCAATCCCGCGACGGGCGAGGCGGACGACGTCACTTATCCGCTGTTCCAGCAGACGGCGGCCGAGCTCGCGACGCGGGTCGATTTCCTGCTCGCCGCGCTCGCGGCGCAAGACCGATGACAGAGGAGAAAGCCATGCCTGCTACGCATGAGATGGTGAGCGTTCGCTATATGGTCGACGACGTCGCGAAGGCGGTGGCCTTCTACACTGGCGTGCTCGGCTTTGAGGCGCTGACCAGCTTCCCCGCCTTCGCCGACGTCGCCCGCGGAAACCTGAGGCTGCTGCTGAGCGGGCCTGCGAGTTCGGCGGCACGGCCGATGCCGGATGGCGTGAAGCCTAGGCCGGGCGGGTGGAACCGGATTCACCTGATCGTCGACGACATCGCCGCCGAGGTCGCCAGGCTGAAGGCGGCGGGCGCGCCGTTTCGCAATGACGTCCTCGAAGGCCCGGGCGGCAAGCAGGTTCTGATCCTCGACCCATCGGGCAATGTCGTCGAGCTGTTCCAGCCTGCCGCACGGCCGGTCTAGGCGCGCGGGGCGTATTCGACCTTGGGCACGAAGTTGCCGGGGTTTTCGGTGCTGGGGTTGAAGGTGATCTTTAAGTCCAGCATCTGCCCGTTGGCGAGTTCGGCCTCGGCGGAGCAGACGCGTACCTGAGCGGCCTCGTCATAGGAGACCTCGGCGAAGCCGCGCACCTCTTTCACCGCCATGCCGGCCGCCTTGATCTCCTCGATATTCTCGACGAAGGCGGTGAGGCTGGGCACCAGGGCTGGATCGTCGCAGCCGGGCGGCACGGCGTCTGCGGCCGCAGCGCCAACGAACAAAAAGAGCGTCGCGCCAGTCGCGGCGGCGCGGCGGATGACGGTCCTGAACATGGTTCCTCCCCCTTTATGCGACTCGCATCTTAGGGGCGCGGGCGGCGGCGGGCATTCGTTTTCCACTTTTCCCCGATTCACGCGCGGCCTCTGTGGATAACTTCAGGCCAACCTCTATTCGAACGTCGATTTCGCCCAATTTTTCTCGCCGCGCCTGCCGCCGATGCCGCCTTTCCCGCCCGCGGAAGGCCGACACCGCTTTATCTGGCGCTGCGGCGCGTCAAATCCTGACGCCCCTCGTCAGGCGGCGTCCTGGAGGGCCTGCCAGACGCGCTGGGGGGTGGCGGGCATGTCGATATGGGTGATGCCGCGGGGGCCGACGGCGTCGGCGATGGCGTTCATGACGGCGGCCAGCGCGCCCACCGTGCCGGCCTCGCCGCAGCCCTTGAGGCCGAGCGGGTTGGTCTTGCAGGGGACGCTTTCGTTGAAGTGGAGGTCGAAGCTCGGCATGTCGTCGGCCCGGGGCATGCCGTAATCCATGAACGAGCCGGTGAGGAGCTGGGCGGATTCGGGATCGTAGACGCAATCCTCGTGCAGCGCCTGGCCGAGGCCCTGGACGATGCCGCCATGGACCTGGCCGCTGACGATCATCGGATTGATGATCTTCCCGAAGTCGTCGACCACGGTGTAGCGCACGATGCGGGTGACGCCGGTGTCGGGGTCGATCTCGACTTCGCAGAGATGGGCGCCGTTCGGATAGGTGTTGTGGTCGCCCTTGTAGGCGGCGGTGGAGTCGAGGCCGCCTTCGAGCCCTTCGATGGGGCGGCGCTTCGCCTCCATCGCGAGTTCGCCGATAGAGATGGTGCGGTCGGTGCCGGCGATGGCGAAGCGGCCGGCGCCTTCGGAGACGGTGAATTCGATGTCGGCAGGCGCCGCCTCCAGGACGTCGCTCGCGGCGATCTTGCCCTTGCGCACGACTTCGTCGGAGACCGAGAAGATCGCGCCGCCCGACATATGGGCCGAGCGCGAGCCGCCGGTGCCGCCGCCGTCGATGTCGCGCAGGGAGTCGCCCTGCATGATGGTGATGGATTCGAAGGGCACGCCGAGACGGTCGGCGAGGATCTGGGCGAAGCTGGTCTCGTGGCCCTGCCCGTTCGACTGCGTGCCGAGGCTGACTTCCACGCCGCCATTCTCGGTGAAGCGGATCGCCGCGGGTTCGGTCGCGCCGCCGCCGGTGATCTCGACGTAATAGCAGATGCCGAGGCCGCGCAGCTTGCCGTGCTTCGCAGCTTCGGCGCGACGCGTCTCGAAATCGGCGAAGCCGGCGAGGCCGAGGGCGGTGTCGAGATTGCCGGCGAAGTCGCCGGAGTCGAACGGGATGCCGGCCCAGTTGGTGTAGGGCAGCTCGCCCTGGGTGAGCAGGTTGCGCTTGCGGATCTCGATGCGGTCGACGCCCATGACGCGGGCGCACTGGTCCATCAGCCGCTCCATCAGATAGGCGGCTTCGGGACGGCCGGCGCCGCGATAGGCGTCCACCGGGCCGGTGTTCGTGAAGTAGCACTTGATGTTCGCGTAGACCGCGGGGATGCGATAGACGCCGCCGAAGACGCGGCTGCCCGCGAGCGTCGGGATAAAGACGCCGAACTGCGAGTGATAGGCGCCGAGATTGCCGCTGCCGACGATGCGCAGGCCCAGGAGCCTACCTTCGGCATCGAGCGCGGCTTCCGCCCTGGTGCGCATGTCGCGGCCGGCGGCGTCGCCCGTGAAGGCCTCGCTGCGCTCGCCCGTCCACTTGACCGGACGGCCGACGATCTTCGCGGCGAGCGGGCACAGGAGCTGTTCGGGATAGACGAAATTCTTCATGCCGAAGCCGCCGCCGACATCGCGGGTGATCATGTGGATCTTGGCGGGGTCGTGCCTCAGGAAGGCCGAGACGCGGGCGCGGAATCCGGCGACGCCCTGGGTCGAGGTGTAGATGGTGTAGCTGTCCGTGGACGGATCATGCACCGCGTTGGCAGCGCGCGTCTCCATCGCGTTGCAGACGATGCGGTTCTGCACGATCTCGATGGAGGCGGTGTGCGCGGCCTTGGCGAAGGCGGCCTTGACGCCCGCCTCGTCGCCCGCTTCCCAGTCGAGCGCGACATTGTCAGGCGCCGAGTCCCAGAGCGCGATGCCCTGCCCGCGCTCGACGGCCTCCAGCGTGCCGACGGCATCGAGCGGATCGTAGTCGATCATGACGAGTTCGCCGGCGTCCTTCGCCTGAGCAGCGGTCTCGGCGATCACCATCGCGATGGCCTCGCCGACCCAGCGCACCTTGTCGCGGGCGAGAAAGGGCTGCTCGGCCTCGGCGGGGCCTTTGCCGCCCTTGCCTTGCACCGGGGCGAGCGCGATGAGCCGGCCGGGGTTCAGCTTCTCGATGTCCTCGAAGGTGAGCACGGCGATGACGCCGGGCGCCTGCCTGGCGTCGGCGGTGTCGATGCTGCCGAGCTTCGCATGCGCGTGCGGCGAGCGGACGAACCAGGCATGGGCCTGGTTCGGCAGCGTGAGGTCGTCGGTATACTGGCCCTGTCCGGTGACGAGGCGGAGATCCTCGGTGCGCTTCACCGATTGTCCCATGCCGAATTTCATAGGGCGCTCCTGAATGGCGTCTCGGTGTAGATTAGGGACGCGATGCTGCGGTGCAAGGGTCGCACCGCTTGACGCTCCGGGCAGCGGACGGCGACGACACAGGTCCCGCCGGGTCGACCTTCGCCCGTCGGGCAGGGGAAATCGCCTATAGCTCCTCTTCCCTCAGCGGAGGCGAAGCCGGAGCGGTGCGGGGGAAGATGTCGCGAAGCGACAGAAGGGGATAAAGCGCGCTTCAGCGCGCCAATAACGGTCTGCCGCCGGCGCGACTTCAGCTTTTTTTGTGCCCCCCTTCCGCCCCCTTCGGGAGCACCTTCCCCCGGTCCGCACGCCTGCGGCACGCTGGGGGAAGGGGAAATCGGCATGTGCGATTGTCTCCCCCGGCGGGAAAGGGCGCCGGTCAGCCCGGGGCGCCCATGGGTTCGAGGACTTCGCCGTAGCCCGCTTCGACGGGCAGGCGGATGAAGGGCTTGCCGTCGATGCGTTCGGGGCGCGGCAGGCAAATCTCCACCTTGCGGGCGGCGGAGGTCTTGAGCGCGGCTTCGACGGTCGGCGATTCCTGGAGGCGGATGAGGTTCATCCGGGTCGGGAAGACGATCGACCATTTGGAGCCCTCGGCCATCGCCGCCTTGGGCGTGATCCAGGTCGAGTCGACGCTTTCGTGGCCGTCATGAGCGCCGAGCTGACCTTCCGGCGCGGCGGCGAGGTAGAACCAGGTGTCGAAACGCTTCGGCACCATCACCGGGGTGATCCAGCGCGCATAGCGGACCAGGCGATCGACCGCGAGGCGAAGTCCGTTCTGCTCCAGGAAGTCGGCGAGGCCGAGCTCTTCCTTGTTGAGCGGGTTGCGGTGGTGGTCGAGGTCGAGCGTCTCCTGCCCGGTCAGCATCTCGCCGGTCGCGGCCTTGCGGGCGAGCAGGATGCCGCTCTCCTCGAAGGCCTCGCGAATGGCGCAGGCGGCGAAGGGCAACTCCTCGTCGTCGAAGCCGTCCGCGCCGTCGCTGAGCGTGCGGATGCGCGCGTCGCTGTCGCCGGGCGCGATCTTGCCGCCGGGGAAGACGAGCGCGCCGGACATGAAGTCGATCTGGTGGTGGCGCTTCACCATGAAGACCTCCACGCCCTCGTCGCTGTCGCGGGTAAGCAGGATGGTGGAGGCCGGGCGCGGGATTGCCGGGGCCTTGGCGGCGGGTTGGTCGGTCATCTGGGTCCTGGGCTTTTGAAGAAAACTTTTGGCGATTTGCGGTGATGCACTTTGCCCGATCCTAACGGGGCAACGCCACAGTCGCGACCGCTGTTTCGCCTCGGGGGAATCTCGCGCCCATGTTCGCCAAGTCCTTGACGCTCGCCAAGTCGGATCTCGACCGGGCGTTCGCGGAGAATGAGTTCGCCATCGTCCTCCAGCCGCAGATCGAGGTCGATGGGGGCGCCGTCGTGGCCGCCGAGGCCTTCGTCCGCTGGAACCACCCCTCGTTCGGCGCCATGACGCCGCAGCTTTTCCTGCCCTTCGTCGAGGCGCATGGCGAGAGCCCGCGGCTGCTGGACGCCGTGGTGCGGCGCGCCCTGGAAGCCGCCCTCGCCTTCCGCAATGCCGGCCGCGACTGGCGCGTGTCGGTCAATCTGGGCGCTTCGGACCTCCAGTCGGGCACGGCACCGGAGATCGTGCTCTCGGCGCTGAACGATCTCGGCGCCGATCCGACCTGCCTGGTACTGGAGGCGCCGGAGGCGGCGCTGGTGGCGCAGGATTCGGTCGTGCGCGCCGCGCTGGAGCGCTTGCGCCTGTTCGGCTGCGGCGTCGCACTGGACAGCGGCGGGTCGCTGCCGCTGGAAGCGGCGGAGACCGCGCCGGAACTCTTCACCGAGATCAAGATCGGCGGCCCGTCGATCATGCGCTTCGCCGAGATCGCCCGAAAGGTCGACGGCGGCCGCATCGCCCGCCGCCTCGCCTTCGCCAACAAGCACGACCTCCAGTCGGTCGCGGTGGGCGTGGAGCAGGAAAAGACGCTGGCGGCGCTGGTGAAGCTCGGCTTCGGCGCCATCCAGGGCGCCTTCGTCGCCAAGCCGACCAGCCTGGAGGCGCTGCTCGGCTGGGACGGCACATGGAGCGGCGAGACACAGGTCATCGCCCCGGCCCCGCTGCCCGCCCGCCCGAAGCCCCGCCTGGTACCGCCTGCCGCGGCGCCGGTCTTCGTCGCGCCCGCCGCGGTCGAGCCGCCGCCGGCCCCGGCCCCGAAGCTGGTCGAACAACTCGCGCCGGAACCCGCCGACTTTACCTATGAGGACGACGCGGACGCCTTCGACGTCAGCTTCGACGACGACGCGTTTGACGAGAGCGCGATGCCGGTTGAGGCGGCAATGATGGAAGAAGCCGATCCGTCGGAAGATCCCGAGGTCGACGGCGAGGAGCTGGGCGCCCTGGACGCCTCCGCCCCGCTGACCGCCGGCCTGATCGAGCGCCCGCGCAAGAAGGCGGCCGCCATGGCGATGGTCATGGAGGAGCAGGTCTTCGAGGCCGAGCCCGAAATTGCCGCGCCCGGGGCTGCGCAGGCTGCCGATCCCATGGAGGCGGTCGACGCCTTCGCCCGCCGCATCGCGCTGCGCGTGAAGCCGGAGCCGATCAAGCCGACGCTGATGGAGCGTCTCGGCCTACGCCGCTTCGCCCGCCGCTGACGGGCGCGCCAGCGCCAGGCGGTAGAGCACGTAAAGCGCATAGAGGCCGGTGACGGCCGCGAGCAGGCCGAAGAAGCCGGCCGGTCCCGCCGTCTCCATCGCCGCCGAGGTCGCCGCGGGTCCGGCGACCGAGCCGAGGCCGAAGAGCAGGATCATCGCCCCGCTCGCCGCGACGCGCTGCGCCGGCTCGACGCGGTCGTTCACATGGGCGATCGCGACCGAGTAATAGGGGAAGGTCAGCCCGCCGAAGGCGAGGATCGCGATCGTCGCGCTGATGTCGCTGCCGCCGAGCAGCATGCCCGCGAGGGCCGCGGCGCTGGCCAGCACCGACATCCAGCAGAGCACGAGGCGGCGGTCGCGGAGGTCCGAGAGCCAGCCGATCGGCGCCTGGAGCAGGAGGCCGCCGAAGACCGCCGCGGCGACGAAGAGCGCGATCGCCTCAGGCGCGAAGCCCGAGCGCTGGGCGTAGATCGGCGACATCGCCATCACCACCGCCCAGACGAAGCCCGAGACGGCGGCGCCCGCAACGCCGACCGGCGAGGCCGCGACCAGCGCGGCAAGCGAGGCCGGCACATAAGGCCGCACCGCGGGGCGCGGGGCGCGGCCCAGCAGCACCGGCGGGATGGCGAGCAGCGCGAAGCCGATGACCGCGAGCATCGCGATGTCGATATGTCCGGCGAAGAGCGGCACGAGGAACTGCGCCGCCATCAGCCCGCCGAGCTGGATGAGAATGTAGATCGCGAAGACCCGCCCGCGCATCGTATTGGCGACGCAGTCGTTGAGCCAGCTCTCGATGACGATGAAGATGCCGGAGAGCGCGAAGCCGAAGGCAAAGCGCGCGAGGGTCCAGAAGACGACATCCTCGCGCACCAGGAAGGCGGCCGGCGCGAGCGCGGCGAGCAGCACCAGCGTCACATAGGCCGGGACGTGGCGCATCCAGACGATGTAGCGCGGCCCGATCACCGAGGCGACGACACCGCCCACATACATGCCCGACAAGACGGTCGCGAGGGCCGCCGGGCCGAACCCCGCCGCATCGATGCGCAGGCCCACGCTCGTCGCCTGGAGGCCGTTGCCGAGCTGCATGGCGAGCACGCCCAGCAGCAGCGGCCACCATGTCCGGATTGCCTGAAGCATGACCCCTCAACGCCGTTCGCCGGCCGTTCGGGGTGTGGTTATCTCATTCCCCCGCTGCCTGTCGCGTTCCGTCAGGCGGCGCGGTCGCGGCGGTCGTCCTGGGAACGGCGGAGGTCGAGGCCGGCCTGGTAGATGGCCTCGCGGGCGCGGTCGGGGATCGGGTCGAGCGAGGCGAGAAGCTGGGCCATGAAAGGCGTCTGGACACCGGTAAAGCTGGCGTCGGCGAGGCTCGCCCCGGCGGGCGACGAGGACGAGGTGTAGGCGGCGAGCGCGGCGGGCGGGATTTCGCTGCTGCCGTCGTCCATGATCGGGCGACCGAGCGGGACGGCCGTGTGGTCGCCCTTCACGACGTCGTCCATGGTGTCGGAGGAGCCGCGGATGCGGGCGAGCATGACGCCGTCGGCGACGGCGGGAGCGTCGGGGAGGTCGGCGTTGTTGTGCTTGGCGGTGAGGACGGCAAGGACCTCGGCCGGCGACCGGGCGACGCCGCTCTTCGTGTAGAAGATCGAGCGGTTGCTGCGCGCGGCGTCGGGGAAGAGCGCGGCGGCGCTGGCCTCGCCGCGCTGGGCGGCGCGGATGAGGTCGCTGGCGCCCTCGGGGCCGAGGAAATGGGCGGCGTAGAGTTCGCCCCCCGTCGGCTCGCGGCCGAGATCGGAGCGGAGGGCCTCCTGGCTTTCCTTGGTGAACTCGCCGGCCATCGTGGCGGCGATCTCGGCGTCGTAGCGCAGGGCAAGAATGTCGCGGCGAACCTGCCGGTCGGCAACGACGTACCGGCCGGACTTGGTGCGGCTGATCTGCTCGGCGAGATCGCCCAGGCCGTGCTCGGCGCCATGATTCTTGATCATGCCGAACCAGGTCTGCTCGATGAACTGGAAGAGCCCCGCGGCCGAGGAAGAGCCCGCTTTCGCCGAAGGATCGAGGCTGGATTCGCGGACCGCCGTCTTCAGCAGATAGTCGAAATCCGTGCCCGTCTTGGCGCTCGCCCGCTCAATGGCGAACGCGACCGACGCGACGGTCGACCCGGCCTTTTCGATCACGGCAGCTGCCCCATGAGCAGAGTGATCGCAAGGGCTGTGCCAGAGGGGGGCTGCGCATCTTCCTGACACGACGGACGCTCTATGCCGGAGCCCCCCTTCCGGCCTATCGGCCACCTTCCCCCTACGGGGGAAGGCGCTCACATGCCGGCGCGGCCCCTGGGTCCTTAGGTCTCGGACGCCTGCGGCGGCCTCGCCCGGGATGACACCGGTGAGCGCAACTAGGCCGGGATGCGTACCGGCAGCTTGGTGTAGCCGAGGATGAAGTTCGACATGTTGCGCTCCGGCTCGCCGACGACCTCGATCTTCGGGAAGCGCTTGAGGATCTCCTCCCAGAGAATCTGGATCTGGAGCTCGGCGGCGCGGTTGCCCATGCAGCGGTGGATGCCGAAGCCGAACGCGACGTGATGGCGGGCGCGCGGCCGGTCGATGAGGAACTCGTCGGGCCGTTCGATGACGTCCTCGTCGCGGTTGCCGGAGACATACCACATGACGACGCGGTCGCCCTTGCGGATCGTCTTGCCGCCGAACGCGACGTCCTCCAGCGCGGTGCGCCGCATATGCGCGACCGGCGACTGGAAGCGGATGATCTCGGAGACCGCGTTGGTCACGAGCGAGGGATCGGCCTTGAGCTTTTCCCACTGGTCGGGGAACTGGTTCATGAAGAGCACGCCGCCGCTCATCGAGTTGCGCGTGGTGTCGTTGCCGCCGACGATCAGAAGCATCAGGTTGCCGAGGAACTCCATCGGGTTCTTCGGCATGTCGCGTGTGTCGGGGTTGTGCGCGAGCAGCGAGAGGAAATCGAATCTCGGCGGCTGTTCGGCGCGCTCCTGCCAGAGGCGCATGAAATAGCTGAGGCACTCCATGAGCACCTTCTGGCGCTCCTCGGCGGGGAGCGTGGTGTTGCCGGTCTGCTCGCTGGAGGTCGTGATGTCGGACCAGTAGGGCAGCAGGCGGCGGTCCTCCCACGGGAAGTCGAAGAGCGTCGCGAGGAATTGCGTGGTCAGTTCGATCGACACCTTGTCGACCCAATCGAAGACCTCGCCGCGCGGCAGCGAATCCAGCACCGCAGCCGTCCGCTCACGGATCAACGCGGCGAGGTCGGCGAGGCGCTGGGGCGCGACGGCGGGCGTCACCGAACGGCGCTGGACGTCGTGGCGCGGCGGGTCGGCGGCGATGAAGTTCGTCGGCGCGAACTCGGGCATCTGGTCGCCGACCGTGATGTCGCGCTCGGACGAGAAGAGCTTGTGGTTGCTGTCGATGGCGACGATGTCGTTGAACTTGGTGATCGACCAGAACGGGCCGGAGGGGCCGGTGGGCGACCAGTGCACCGGGTCTTCCTGGCGCAGGCGCTTGAGGTAGCCGTGCAGCAGGCCGCGCTGGTAGAGCGTGCCCTCGCTGGGGTCGAGCGTTTCGAGCGGGACCGACCAGGCCTCACCCCGTTTCGCCGCAGGCCGATCCGCCGTGAGTGCCGCCATCGTTTCCTCCGTATGTTCTTTGTTGCGGAGGACTATCGGGCTGACGTTCGGTTACGGCAAGCCCTACTCTACGGCACTAAGCGCCTCGGCGATCGCCCGGCGCCTGCCGCGGTTCCGCGTTGGCGTCCCCCGCCTTGAAGTGAGCGGACTCCACGGTCGCGGCCGCAGACCGCCTCCGCTCCAGCGGGGGACCATGCGAGGATAGGGCAACCGGCGGCCGCGCTCAACGCGGCCTCACTCCACGCCGCCCAGCGCTTCGGCGATCTTCATCCGCATGCCATCGCGGAAGCGCGGGACGTAGGGGACGCGCTGGCCCGAGCCCCAGACCGGCCCCGGCCAGGCCGGGTCGCTCTCCTTGCGCGCGACGACGTGGATGTGGAGCTGGCGCACGATGTTGCCGAGCATGCCGGTGTTGATCTTGGTGGCACCGGTCAGGCTCTTCAGCGTCCGCCCGACCAGGGTCGCCTCGCGCATCACAGCGGCAAGATCGCCCGGTTCGAGGTCGTGCAGTTCGACGAGGCCGGGCAGGCGCGGCATCAGGATCGTCCAGGGAAAGCGCGCGTCGTCCATCAGCAGCACGTCGCAGCGCGGCAGGGCGCAGATGAAGACCGTGTCGTTGGCGAGCTGCTTGTCGAGAATGAAGCCGTCCATGCGTACCGGGTGTTTTCAAGGAGAGTTGCAGGAAGCGCTCACGCCGCGGCGACGGTGAAACGTGCCGCGGTGAACGGCCGGGCGACGGGCGGCAGCCGGTTCTCGAGCGCATGCTGGGCCGCCGCATCGGCGATCAGCGGGGCGAGGAGGATGCCGTTCCGGAACTGGCCGCTGGCGAGGGTGAGGTGTTCGACGCCGACGCCGCCGAGCAGCGGCAAGCCGTCATCCGAAGCGGGCCGCAAACCGGCGAAGCGCTCGATCTCGGGCAGCTCGGCGAGGGCCGGCACGGCCCGTACGGCGTGGTCCTTCAGGCGGTCGATGGCGGCATGGTCGAGGCCGGTGTCGAAGCCGGTCTCTTCCTGCGTCGCGCCGATGAGGATGTGGCCGTCGGCGTGCGGGATGATGTAGCAGCCGGGCGCCCAGACGAGGCGCGACACCGGCGGCGCGGCGCCGCCGGCGAGGCTGAGCATCTGGCCCTTGACCGGGCGCAGGCGGGGGCCG
This sequence comes from Alphaproteobacteria bacterium, assembly GCA_020852655.1. Classification (GTDB taxonomy): domain Bacteria; phylum Pseudomonadota; class Alphaproteobacteria; order Micropepsales; family Micropepsaceae; genus JADZAI01. The sequence continues at coordinate 9,244 of JADZAI010000054.1, read as the reverse complement.
GGGAGGTCAGAGGCGGCGAGCAGTTCGCTCGTCCACGCGCCCGCGGCGAGGACGACATGGTCGAAACGGAGCAGGCCCTTATCCGTGACCACACCACCGACCCCGTCGCCATGCGGCGCGAGGCGGAGCACGCGCGTGCCGGGCGCGAATGTCACGCCGGCGGCCCGGCAGGCGCGCACCAGCGCAAGGGCCAGCCAGCGCGGGTCGACATGGGCCTCGCCCTGCGCCCAGGACGCGCCGCGCAGGTCGGGTGCCAGGCCCGGTTCAAGGGCGCGCGCGGCGTTGGCGTCGATGAGCTCGACGCCTTCGCCGGGTTCCGGGAAAGGCTCGCCGACGAAGACGGCATGGAGCGCCCCGCGTTCGACATATCCGGTCTCGGTCTGCGCCTTGCGCGCCAGTTCACCGGCAAAGCCGGGCCAGGCCGCACGCGCGTTCAGGGCGAAGGCCTTGAGCGGGGCCGGTGCGTCGCGCATCTCGAGCCGTGCGCAGATCATGCCGCCCGAAGCCCAGGTGGCGGCGCCGCCGCGGGCCGGGATGACGCCGCCGTCGAAGAGGGTGACCGTCGCGCCGGCCTGGCCGAGGCGCCAGGCGGTCCCGAGGCCCGCGACCCCGCCCCCGACGACCGCGATCTTCATGCTGCCCCGCTGCCTCATGCTGCTTCCATAGCCGAGCGCGCGCGGCCTTGCATCGTCCGTGACGGCGGCGGACAGTTTTCGCATGTCGCAGACCGCCGCCGGCGCCCTCGCCCATCGCTCCCGCCGCGCCGCCGCCTGGGCGGTGCATGCCCTGACGGCGTCGGGCGCGGTGCTGGGTTTCCTCGCGCTGGAGGCGGCATGGCGGGCCGATACGGCGGCGACATTCACCTGGCTCGGCATTGCGCTGATCGTCGACGGGCTGGACGGGCCGCTGGCCCGCCGGCTGGCGGTTGAAGACGCGCTGCCGCGGATCGACGGCGCGATCCTGGATCTGGTGGTCGACTATCTGACCTATGTGGTGGCGCCGGTGGCGTGGCTGCTGGCGACGGCGGTCTATCCGCCCGAGATCGCGCGCCCGCTCGCGGGCTTCGTGCTGGTCACGTCGCTCTACACCTTCGCGCGGCGCGACATGAAGACCGACGATGCCGACTTCCGCGGCTTCCCGGCGGTGTGGAACGTGGTCGCGGCGGGCTTTGCGGTGACCGCGGCGGCGCCGTGGGTCGCGGCGGGGGTGACGCTGGTGCTCGGGCTCATGACCTTCACCTCGCTGCGCGCGGTGCACCCGGTGCGGGTGCGGTCCTTGAGGCTCCTAACGCTTGCGACCGTCGCTGCCTGGATGACAGCGACGGCCGCAATCGTGATCTTCAGGGATGGCTCCGCAGCCTGGCTCGCCCTGTGGTGGACCGCGACGGTCTACGTGACGGGGCTGTGCGCGGTGCGGAGCTACCTGGCTAGGGCTTGGTGATCTTGAACGACTGGAGCACCGCGCTGAAGGCCGGCTTCGCCGCCTCGTAGCCGGCGGTCGGGGCGATGCACATCACCTGATAGACCGTCGACGACTTGAACGACATGATGCCGGCGATCGTCGCCGGGATGGTGCGGCCGTCGATGTCGACATCGGCCTGCGCCTCGACCGTCTGGACCGGCCAGCCGCCCGGATGCTGGGTGTCGGCGCCGATATGCAGATACTTCTTGTTGGCCATGCCGTCGAAGAAGTTGGAATCCCAGAACTGCTCGCCGAGCGGCGCCGACAGCGCGGTCTGGAGGTCGCCGTTCGAGATGCCGGCGAGGTCGGGAACGACGGCGCTGTTCGAGAGGCAGAAGGACGAGCCGTCCTGGGCGAGGAAGACATAGTCCAGCCCGTCGGGCGTGATCACCGTCCAGCCTTCCGGGCTGCCCAGCATGTAGCCGGTATCGGTCTTGACCAGCATCTGCACGTTGACGGCACCCGCGGGCGCCTTCGGACCGGCGAGGCTCGGCAGTCCGCCTTCCGCGGTAGCGACGCCGGCCGCCATGACGAGGGCCATCGCGGCCGCACCCAATACTGACTTCAGCTTCGACATGAACTCTCCCTTCGAACGCGTAGGTGGAGCGCGCCAGCCATGGCCGGCGCGCCGCAACGTCCCGTGACACGAGTCATAGCGCGAAACCGGGCATGCGGGCCAAGGGGATTCTACGTAGGGTGCGTCAGAACGCCGCAAGTCGGACTGCAAAGCGGGCCGAATGTGACGCGGTACCCAGGAGACGGCGCCGGCTCAGGCGTTGCCGCCGGAGAGGACGATCACCAGGGCGCCCTCCCCCGCCGGCAGCTTGCCGTGCAGCGCGGCCGCCAGCGCCGCCGCCCCACCGGGCTCGGCGATCAGCTTGAGGACGGCGGCGGCGTGGGCCTGCGCCGCAGTCGCCTCGTCGTCGGTGGCGGTGAGGAGGCCGGCGGCGAGCCGCTTCAGCAGGGTGAAGGTGAGGTCGGAAATCTCCGGGGTCAGGAGGGCGTCCTGACGCGAGCCGCCCTTGCGGGCATTGCTGATGATTCGTCCGGCCGCGAGCGAGCGGCGGGCATCGTCGAACCCCTCCGGCTCGACGCCGTAGAGACGCGCCGCGGGCGCCGCCGCCTGGAGCGCCAGGCCGAGGCCGCTGGCGAGGCCGCCGCCGCCGAGGGGCGTCACGACGGTGCCGAGGACAAGGCCGCGGGCCGCGACCTGCTGCGCGATCTCGAGGCCTGCGGTACCCTGCCCCGCGATCACATGCGGGTCGTCGAAGGACGGGATGAGGGTCGCGCCGCGGGCCACCGCCAGTTCGGCCGCCAGCCGCTCGCGGCTCTGGGTCTCGCGGTCGTAGAGCACGGTCTCGGCGCCCCAGCTCCGCGTGCCCGCGATCTTGGCGGCGGGGGCGTCGGACGGCATGACGATGGCGGCGGGGATGGCGAACATCCGCGCCGCGGCGGCGACGCCCTGCGCGTGGTTGCCGCTGGAGAAAGCGACGACGCCCCGGGCGCGCTCGGCCGGTTCGAGCGCCGCGATGCGGTTATAGGCGCCGCGGACCTTGAACGAGCCGGTGAGCTGAAGGCACTCGGCCTTGACGAAGACCGGCCGGTCCAGCCTTTCGCTGAGGACGCGGTCGGGCAGCAACGGGGTCAGCGTCGCTATCCCGCGCAGGCGCCGGGCCGCGGCGCGGACGTCGTCTAGGGTGGGGACGGGCTTCATGATTTCGGGTCCGAACCGGCGTGTGACGGCGATGACAGACGGCGGACGGCGGCGCGGGTCAAGATCGTGTGAGATGAACGAGTCCTCCCATCGCATATCGGCGGCCCATGCGCTGCTCGACTCCGGCGGCTTCGAGGCCGAGACCGCCGCGCTGGCGGTGCTGGCCAATCTGAAGGCCGAGGGCCGCGGCTCGGCGCGCGATCTGCTCCGGCGCATCGCCCGGGCCGCCGAGATCGCCGGCGAGCCGGTGCTGCCGTTCAAGCACGCGACGCTCTACGCCGTGCTGCACGAGCTGGAATTCGACGGCGCGATCCAGCCGGCCAGCGACGGCGACCGCGCGGGCCGCACCTTCGTCATCACGCCGCGCGGCAAGGCGTTCCTGGCGCTCGCCCAGGAACGCTGGCGCAGCGCCCATCTCGTCATCCGCGCCGCCGCGGCGGCCGCAGAAAGCCAACGCCCATGACCCCGATGGCCACCGGACACAGCGCGCCCCGCACCGTCGACGACTATCTGCGCCAGCTCCGCGCGGCGCTGGAGGGGGCAACCCCGGCGCTCATCCAGGACGCGCTGGCCGATGCCGAGGACTATCTCCGCGAGGAGGTCTCGCTCGGCTCCTACAAGCCGGAATCGGAAATCCTGGCCCGCGTGGTGCGCTCGTTCGGGACGCCGCAGGAGGTGGCGGCGGAGTATCGCGCGGTCGAGACGCGCTTCGAGCGCCGCCATGTCCGGGCCGAGCGCACGCGGGGCAAGGGTTTCTTCTCGATCGCCTTCGACCCGCAGGCCTATGGCGGGCTGCTCTATGCCCTGCTCGCCCTGCCGATCGGCATCGCCTATTTCACCTGGGTGGTGACCGGGGTGTCGCTGTCGGCCGGCCTTGCGGTGCTGATCATCGGCGTGCCGTTCACGCTGCTCTTCATCGCCTCGTGCCGGCTGATCGCGCTGCTGGAGGGCCGCATCGTCGAGACGCTGCTGGGCAAGCGCATGCCGCGCCGCCTGCCGACCGAGGAACGCCGGATCACCGGCGTGTGGCCGCGCATCCGCGCGATGCTGACCGATGCGCGGACATGGTCGACGATGTTCTACATGGTGCTCCAGCTTCCGCTGGGCGTCGCCTATTTCGTGATCGCGGTGGTGGGCCTTACCCTTTCGGTGGGCCTGGTGACGGGACCCTTCATCGAGGCGATCGTCGGCCGCAACGTCATCTTCCTGTCGCCGGCGATCGACCGCTTCGCCGACACGCCGCTCGGCATGGGCGTGATGATGGTAGTGGGCTTCCTGCTCTTCTTCGTGCTGCTGCACCTGATGAAGGCCCTGAGCGGCCTCCACGCCCGCTACGCCGAGGCGACGCTGGTCCGGATTTAGGCAGAGGCGCCGCCGTCAGTTGCGGGCGGCGCGGTCGTAGCCGGCGACGAGGTCGCGGCCGGCGAGCGCATAGTGGGCGATGCCCCAGATGTTCAGGAAAGCGAGCAGGAAGAGCGCGTGGCGCAGCGCGTGCTGGCCGTACTCCTCCCGGAACATGTCGCTGAGGAAGCCGGCGAGCCAGGGGCCGATGCTCATCCCCACGAGGTTGATGATGAAGAGCAGGATGGCCGAGGCGAGCGCCCGCATGCGCAGGCCCACCAGATTCTGCGTCATCGCGAAGGTCGGCCCGAGATAGACGCCGGCCACGAAGGTCGGGATCGGCAGCAGCCAGACGACCAGCGCGGTGTCGTCGGTCGAGAAGGCGAGGATGCTGACCGGCAGGCAGATCGCGTAGAAGAGTGCGACGATCCAGGTGTTCCAGCGGCGGTCGCGCTTGCCGAGCTGGTCGGCGAGGATGCCGCCGATGAAGGTGCCGGCGGTGCTGGCGAAGATCGCCACCATGCCGAGATAGAAGCCGGCCTGCGACAGCGTGAAGCCGTGCGAGCGCATCAGGAAGGCGGCGTTCCAGTTGACGCCGGCATAGCCGACGATGGTGACGATGGTCGCGCCGGCGATCATGTGCACGAGCGCCTTCTGCGACAGCATGAAGCGCAGCACCGTGCCGAGCGCCGGGGCCTCCGCCGTGGCGGCGGCGCGGGCCCGCGCCACCTCCGGCGGGTCGGAGAGGCCGCGGCGCGGCTCGCGCACCGTCAGCCAGACCAGCGCGCTCAGCACGAGGCCGGGAATGCCGAGGACGAGGAAGGCGGTGCGCCAGCCCCAGTGCTCGGCGACCGGCGCGCCGATGAAGCTGCCGACGGCGAAGCCGATGGGAACGCCCAGCGCATAGATCGACAGCGCGGTGGCGCGCTTCCGGGGCTCGAACAGGTCGGAGACGATCGCGTGGGCCGGGGGCGAGCCGCCCGCCTCGCCGATGCCGACGCCGATGCGGGCGAAGAAGAGCTGCCAGGCATTGGTGACGAAGCCGCAGAGCGTGGTGAAGAGCGACCAGGTCGCCGCCGCCACCGCCATGATCCGCGTGCGGTTCATGCGGTCGGCGAGCAGCGCCATCGGCAGGCCGGCGGTCGTGTAGAAGATGGCGAAGGCGACGCCGCCCATCATGCCCATGAGCTGATCCGACAGGCCGAACTCGTGCTTGATGGGCTCGGTCAGCGTCGTGAGGATCGAGCGGTCGGCATAGTTGGTGACGTAGACCGAGGTCAGCAGCACCAGGATATAGGTGCGGTAGGCCGGCGAATACGCGTCGGCGCCGCGCGCCGCGGGCGCGGATTGATCCACAGTCGTCACCTGAGCCTCCCGTCTGGCGGGCACTCTTTGGACGGCCCTTGCGATCCGCCTTAGCGCAGACGCGCCCGCGCGCCTAGAGCGCGGTCCGGGTTCGCGGGCAGAGCGGCGCTACTATTTTGCGTTGGACGGGTCCGCACGGTGGCTGCGCGGCGGGACGACGTCCTGGAATACGCCGAAGCTCTTCCAGGCGGGCTCGCGTGCCAGTTCGCCCGCTTCGGGGACATAGGCCGACGGCGTGCCGGCCACGGCGTCGGGGATGTAGCGCGGGCAGTTCGGGAAGATGTGCTCGGCCGTCACCTGGACCAGCACCTGGCCGCCGGCGAAGCCGTCGAGCTCGTCGCCGTCGAAGGCGAGCGCGGCGCGGCCGTTCACGCGGAGCCGCTTCGGTGCCTCGCTCATCGTCATGAAGAGCAGCCCGACCTGCGGGTTCGCGGCGATGTTGCCAAGGCTCTTGAACATGCCGTTGCCGTCATAGTCGGCGAACACCAGCCGGTCGTCGCCGACGACACGCACGAAGCCCGGCGCCCCGCCCTTGAACGAGCAGTCGGGCGCACCTTCGGGAGAAGCGGTCGCGAGGAAGAAGAAAGGCTGGGCCTCGATGAAGGCCCTGTCGTCGGCGGTGAACGCGGTGCGGTGGGTGATCTGGAGCAGGCGGTCGGCCAGCGGCCGCGAGCCGAAGCGATCCTGCAAAGTCCGATTGCCGTCGTGGTACATCGCGCCCTCCCCGCCCGTGTGAAGCCGCCTGGCCCGTTGGTGTTACGGCCGAAGCGTTGGAGGCACATGGTACTCCCATTTGGCGTCGGCGCGAGCCACGCCCCCTCCACCACGCTTCGCGCGGTGGAGGGGGCGTGGCGTAAAGCGCCGAAGTGAGACGGGCCCCTAAATCTTCCGGCTGTCATAGGCCCAGTGCAGGAGGGCTTGGCGCTGGCGGCGGCGGCAGAAGATGTCACCGGGATCGCAGGCCTTCTTCACCTGGGCGACGTGGCGGCGGATCGCCTTCCAGCGGCCGATCTGGCGCGCGTCCTCATCGGGCATGCGGCGGCCCATATAATAGCGGCAATACCACTGGAACCAGCCGCGCGGATCGTCCTCGCAGATCCAGCCCTTGCGGCGCCATTCCTTCAGCGGCTGGCTGGCGTTCACGCCGAAGAAATTGAGCTTCGGATCGCGCTTCCCGTCGGCGAGCCTGGCATGGTCGAACCACGACTTCGGAAATTCCTTGCCGCAGTCGGTCATGTATTTGCCGCCGAAGATGCCGAGATGGAGCATCTCCTCCGGCGTCAGGTCGGGCGTGAAGCCGGGATCGAAATTGCGGCCGGCCGGCGCGGTGAGCCGGTAGCGATAGCCGTGCTGCATCTTGTCGTTGACGATGACGGTCCGTGTCATGCGGCGATCTGACCCCGATCCGCGGGCGAAGGCCACCCGCGGGCGATGCAACGCATCTAGCCCGGCGGCGTTGCGGCGGCCGGCACCGCATCCGGGAACGGTATCTCGGTCGCCGCGACGGGCGCCCGGCCGGTCGCTTCGGCGACGAGTTCGGCGGTCTTCGTCTCGATCGCCTTCTCGAGGCGGGCCATGAATGCGTCCTTGTCGAGGCCCGGCGGGATGGGTTCGAGGAAGGCGAGCGTCGCGGTGCCGGGGGTCTTGCGCCAGCCCTTGGCCGGCCAGAACAGGCCGAGATTGGTCGCCAGCGGCACGACCGGCAGGTTGAAGTCGCGATACATGTGCCAGACGCCGGAGCGGTAGCGGTATTTCTGCCCGACCGGAGCCAGCGCGCCTTCCGGGAAGATCAGGATGCGGCGCCCGGCGCGATGCGCATCGGCGGCGCGTTCCTGGAGCGCGGCGCGCGCCTCGTGCCCGCCGCAGCTATTGACGACGATGGCGCCGAGCTTGCGCAGCACCGGGCCGAGCAGCGGCATTTTCTCCAGGTGGTCGCCGGTGACGAAGGCGAGGTCGTCGAACTGGTTGTAGGTGGCATAGCCGTCGCCCCAGCTCTGATGCTTCGAGGCGACGATGAAGGCGCCTGATGGAACGCGGTCACGGCCGCGCGCTTCGATCTTGACGCCGGCGAAGAGCCGCAGCGCCTGCACCATGCGGCGGACATAGCGGCGGATGATCCACTGCGTCGCCCGCCGCCCCGGCGCCAGCGCGCTGAACGCGGCGAGGATCGCGTAGACGAAGGACAGCACCCAATAGGCGCCGGCAAAGGCGAGACTGCGCATCGCGCCATTGTGCCGCCGAGAGATTGCCAAATTGCGGCGCTGGCGCGGCTGGGCCCAGGTCTTGCCCCTGAATCCAACCACCGGACTTTGCCATGGTGAGGAGCGAGCACCGCGAGCCTCGAACCACCCACGACAGGATTTGCGTGAGGCCCGACTGCTACGCGGTCGCGCGCCTCACCATGGCACCGTCCCCGTAACGCGGTACTTCGGAGCGCTGCTCGCGGAAGAAACGCGACCTCCTCCAGCCAAAAGCGCGGGTGGGCGCGCCGCGGAGCGCCTGCCGTCTCAGGGCGCCGGCGCGGCCTTGGCCAGCTTCTGGAATTTGCCGAGGCCGCAACTGCCGACCTGCTGCGGCCCGCCGCCGCCCATGTCGAGCAGGGTAACGATCGTCGTCGTGCAAAGCTGGTTGATCGTGGCGTCGTAGCTGAGCGTGTAGGTCTTGTGCAGGTGGCAGCCCTCGGTCTCGCTGAGATAGCGGTCGCCGCCCGACATCTCGAACAGGATCGTGTCGGCATCGAGGATGCGCGACTGCTGGATATTGTGCGCCTGGAGGCAGTTCTCCGTCTCGCCGGTCCGCGTGTAGCCCGCGACCGGTTCAGCCTCGCCGGCCTGCGCCGGCCCGAGAAGAGGCACGGCACCGAGCACGGCAACCAGAAGAGCGCGCGTCGCAATCATGATGTCCTCCATCGGCCGCTCCGGGCCGTCCATGGGAGTGTAGCATCGCAGAGACGCCGGCACAGGCCGCGAGGTTCCCTTGGAGGGCTCCGGTGGGCGGTCATGCCGATCACATTGCCGGCAACAGCCCTGCCCGGGCCCTGTCTTGCTCGCGATCACGTAAGGCAGATGACATCGCGATCACCACGCTCGTCCGTACATGCGGCGATCGCGTAAGCGCCAAAGTCTCCGTACCAGGAAAGCTGGCGTCGGAGTGCGAGCAGCGTGTTTGCGACGTGCGGTGGCCCCGGGTTTGGTTCTCCGTGGCCGTTTGGTGGTGGTTGGGTATGCTTTGAGATATTGGGTGCGGGGGCAGGATTTGAACCTGCGGCCTTCAGGTTATGAGCCTGACGAGCTACCGGGCTGCTCCACCCCGCGCCAGTGATCAGTGACCGTGGGTCAGTGATCAGAATGGGTTTTCGTGTTG
>JADZAI010000053.1 GCA_020852655.1 Alphaproteobacteria bacterium | reverse complement strand
TCCTCGTATCCGGCCAGTCGTCCGAACACCGATTGCCGGAACAATCCGTCAAGCCGATGGAGCGTGTTCTTCCCGGTGCGGCTGTCTCGCAGCGCCTCCGACGCCAGATTGGACAGGCCGAGCACGTTGATATAGTCGCGGACCTTGTCCTCGCCGAGCGCCACCATCTTCTCCGGCGTGTCGGCGACCTTGAAGAGCGGTCCGGCCGCCTTGTTGACGCCCTTGTCGGTCGCCTGCGCCGACAGCACGACGGCGACCAGCAGCGTGTAGGGATTGACGTGTTCCAGTTCGCCTTTCGGCTCGGGCATGGCCTTGGCGAGGCGGGCGAAGAATTCCTCGACGGCAGCGGGCTTCATCATGGCGCAAGCTATGCGCGGCTTGCGCTGCTGCGCCAAGCCTCTCGACCGCGGCTTCGGCCCGGCCTACCAAGGGCCATGCCCGCCTCGCGGTCCTTCTTCGACGCCACGCTGACCCCCAACCGCTCGCTCGACCGGCGCGGCTTCGTCGTCATGCTGGCGGCCCTGGTCGCGCTGAACGGCTTCCTGGCGCTTCGGCTGACGATGGCGGGGGGCTGGCCGATCCTGCCATTCCTGGGCCTCGACATTCTCGGCCTTGTCTACGCCTTCCGCCTGAACTATCGCTCCGGCCGCACCTTCGAGCGCATCCGGCTCGACCAGGCGGCGCTCACCGTGACCCATGTCGATCCCAGGGGCAGCGCGCGCGAATGGTCGTTCGAGCCGTCCTGGGTGCGGGTCGGCGTCGACGACCGGCCGCGCGGCCGGGTGACGATCACCACGCACGGCAAGGGCGTGACGGTCGCCGAGTTCCTGAGCCCGCGCGAGCGCCGGGAGGTCGCGATCGCGCTGCGCGACGCGCTCGCCCTGCGGCTCCGCGCGCTCGCCGACGCCTAAAGGCCGAGCACGTCCTGCATCGCATAGAGGCCGGGATTTTTGCCCTGGCCCCACAGCGCCGCGGCGATCGCGCCGCGGGCGAAGATGCCGCGCGACTCGGCGCGGTGCGTCAGCTCGATCCGCTCGTGGTCGGCGGCGAAGGTCACGGTGTGGTCGCCGACCACCGAACCGCCGCGCAGGCTCGCCATGCCGATGCTGCCCTCGGGCCGCGGGCCGGTATGGCCGTCGCGGGGCGGCGTGCGCAGCTCTTCCAGCGGCCGGTTCCGCCCGGCGGCCGCGGCGCGGCCGAGCAGCAAGGCCGTGCCCGACGGCGCGTCGACCTTGTGGCGGTGATGCATCTCGACGATCTCGATGTCGAAGGCCGGCCCCAGCGTCTCCGCCGCCTTCCGCACCAGCGAGGCCAGCAGGTTCACGCCGAGCGAGAAATTGCCCGACTGGATGATCGGGGCATGGCGTGAGGCGGCGACGATGCGCTTCTGGTCGTCCTCCGAGAGGCCGGTCGTGCCGATGACATGCGTCACCCGGGCCTGCGCCGCGAGGCCGGCCAGCGCCACGGTGGAGGCGGGGGTGGAGAAATCGATCAGCGCATCGGCATGCAGCAGCGCCTGGAGCCCGTCGGCGGTGATCGCGATATCGCCCTGCACGACCTGGCCCAGGGCCGGGCTGCCCTCGCGTTCGAGCGCCGCGTGCAGGCGGGTGCGCGGCTCGGCGGCGATCGCCTCGATCACCGCCTGGCCCATGCGGCCGGCGGCGCCCGAGACGACGACGGCGACCGGGCGGCTCATCGCAGCGTCAGCCCGGTTGCGGCTTCGAGGTCGGCCAGCGCCTGCGGCGCATCGACCACCTTGATCGTCGTCATGCCGAGTTCGCGCGCCGGCTTCAGGTTGACGCCGAGATCGTCGAGATAGATGCAGTTCTTGGGGTCCACCTTCAGCGCGTCGAGCATCATCGCGTAGATGCGCGGATCGGGCTTGCGCAGGCCGATCTTCGCCGACTCGATCACATGGTCGAACAGCGCCATCACCTCGGCGACATAGAGCGTGCGGCCGGTGGCGCTGCCGATCTGGTTGGCCGGCAGATTGTTGGTGATGCAGCCGGTCTTGAACGCCGCCTTCACCAGCCGCAGCGCCTCCACCATCTCGGGCCGGATGTCGCCGGACAGCAGCGGCAGCACGTCCTTGCCGCGCACCTCGGCCCCCAGCGCCTTCGATTCCGTCGCGAAGAGGCCGTCGAAGGTTTCGAGGTCCACTTCGGCGCGTTCGAATTTCGCCCAGGCATTCTCCCAGTGATTGGCCGCGTTGGTGCGGCGGATGATGTCGGCCGGCAGGCCGCGCTCGCGCTCGAAGCGGGCGAACGCCTCGAACGGCGAGGTCGTGATCACCCCGCCGAAATCCCAGATGACAGCCTCGATCATGTACCCGCTTCGTCCCAATCCGAATAACGCTGCGCGCCCCGCTAACACGCGGCTCCGGCCGGGACTAGCCGGGGCCGTGCGTCACCGCGCCGGGCAGGCCGCGGCTCAGCACCTGGTCGGCGACGAAGGGGTTGGTCTGGCGCTCGCGCCCGAAGCTCGACATCGGCCCGTGGCCGGGGACGAAGGCCGTCTCGGGGCCGAGCGGCCAAAGGCGCTCGACGATCGAGCGGATCAGCGTCTCGTGGTCGCCTTTGGGGAAGTCGGTGCGTCCGATCGAACCCTGGAACAGCACGTCGCCGACCAGCGCGAGGCGCACGTCCGGGCTGTGGAAGACGACATGGCCGGGCGTGTGGCCGGGGCAGTGGATGACGTTCAGCGTGAGTTCGCCGACCGTGACGGTATCGCCGTTCTCCAGCCAGCGGTCCGGCGTGAACGGGCGCGTGCCGGTCATCCCCATGCGCGGCCCGGCCTCGGTCAGCCGCTCGATCCAGAAGAGGTCGTCCCTGTGCGGGCCTTCGATCGGCACGCCGAGATCCTCGGCCAGTTGCGCCACCATCCCGCAATGATCGCCGTGGCCGTGCGTGACGAGGATCTTCTCGACCGTCACGCCGCGGTCCTGCGCGATGGCCTTCAGCCGCGCGATGTCGCCGCCGGGATCGACGAACGCCCCCCGCATGGTCTTCGTGCACCACAGCAAGGTGCAGTTCTGCTGATAGGCCGTGACCGGCACGATCACGGCGTTGAGCGGCATCTCGGTCTGCATGGGCGGGCGAGGATCGGTTGGAAAAGCGGGAGCCTCCTTGTCGCAGCCTTCCCGTTTCCGCGCCACCCTTGTAAGTTGCAGGTCGCGTTCAGGGGAATTTGCATGTTCAGAATGCTGGCTGCGGTGGCGGGACTTTGCCTCGCGATGATCGGCGCGGCCCGCGCCGCGACGCTGGAGGATTTCGCCAGCGGACCCTCCACGACCGAAGTGTCGGTCTCCGAGACGGGCCGCTTCGTCGCGCTGGCAGGCCCGGGAAAGACCGCGCGCGACTCGGTCATCACCGTGCTGGATTTCTCGCAAGGCACGCCGAAGGGCTATGCGATCCCTGTCTCCGGCTACAATGCCTTCAATCTCGCCTGGAAGGGCGATGCGCGCCTGATCGCCCAGGTGGCGAAGCCCGACGTGCCCGTAACCGGCGTCCCGGCAGACCACCCGCTCTACGGCCAGACCGCGACGCTGTTGCGAACGATCGCGATGAATCCGGATGGCAGCTCGCCCGTCGTCATCTTCGGCGACAGCAACCGGCTGCTCGACAACGCTATCATGGGCCAGCCGATCGCCAGCCTGATGGTCGGCGACCCCGACCACATCATGATGTCCGCCTTCGACGGCAGCAGCGTCAGCCTCTTCAAGGCCAATGTGATGACGGGCGAGACCGAGCTCGTCGAGCGCGGCGACCGGTTCGGCGATCAGTCGGGTGCGAAGGACCGCGTCCGCAAGGCCGAAAACCACACGCTGACGGTCGATTGGCTGGTCGACCCGACCGGCGTGGCGTGGGCGCGCTTCGACCGCGACCTCCGGACGGACCTGGTGCAGATACGGGCTCGTGCGAAGGGCGACAATGCGTGGCGCGTCGTCAACAAGCACTACGACACCGGGGATACGTCGGCGGCATTCGTTCCGGTCGCGCTGACCGAGGACGGCCAGAGCTTCTACGCTGCCACGCGCGCCAACGCCGACAAATATGGCCTCTACGAGGTCCGCATTGCCGACGGCGCCATCACGCGCGCGATCTATACGCGGCCTGATGTCGATATCGGTGGCTACGCCGTGAACAACGTCGCCAATCATTTTGCGCTGGTGAACGCCTATAACGGCAAGCTCAACGGCGTGGTGTACGCCGCCGACGCACGGGCCACGCATTTCCTGAATGCGAATTGGGGCAAGGCCTATCAGCTCCTGACGGAGGCCTTGCCCGGCCAATCGATCGAGATCGTTTCGCACGCCCGCGACTTCTCGCGCGTCGCGATCAAGGCGGGCAGCTCATCGACGCCGGACGCCTACTATCTCTTCGACGTCACGCAGTCGTCGATGGTGCCGCTGACGCAGGCCTATGGCCGCCTCGCCGGAGCGCCGCTCGGCCAGACGCGGACCGTCACCTACACCTCGGCGGACGGCACGCCGATCAAGGCTTTCCTGACGCTGCCGCCGGGCGGCGGCAAGAACCTGCCGCTCGTCGTCGTCCCGCACGGCGGCCCGGAATGGCGCGACTTTGTCGAGTTCGATCCGCTCTTCGTGCAGGCCTTCGTGTCGCGCGGCTATGCCGTCATCCAGCCGCAGTTCCGCGGCTCGTACGGATTCGGCAAGGCCTTTGCGGATGCCGGCCGGCAGCACTGGCACACGGCGGTGCTGGACGACATCGAAGGCGCCGCGAAATATGCGGCGTCGCAGGGCATCGCCGACCCGAAGCGGGTCTGCATTTTCGGCTGGTCCTTCGGCGGGTATGCGGCCATCGCCAGCGCGGCCTTCCGGCCGGGCACCTATGCCTGCGCGGTCGGCGGCGCCGGCATCTACGACCTCGTCGCCATGCTGCGCTGGGAGCGCGAGGAGAAGGGCGATGCGGCCTATGACTATTGGCAGGACCAGATCGGCAAGCTGACGGCCGACAACAGCGGCATCGACGCCCAGTCCGCCGCCAGGAACGCCGCCGCGATCGCGATCCCCGTGATGCTGATCCACGGCGACAAGGACGAGGTCGTGCCGATTGCCCAGTCGCAGATCATGGAAGCGGCGATGCAGCAGGCAGGCAAGACGGCCGATCTGGTCGTGCTGCCCGGCGAGGGGCATCATCTGGAGCGCTACAGCTCGCGGCTGAAGATGCTCCAGAGCGTGATCGCCTTCCTCGACGCGAATATCGGCCGCTGACGCGTCAGGCCGCAAGGCGCCGGCGCAGGGTGGCGAGGGCGGGGCTGGGGTCGGCGCTGCGGGCGGTGAGGAAGAGGCAGGCTTCGGAGGCGAACATCTCGCCGTCGGAGAGGATGGCGAGCTTGTTGTCGCGCAGCGTCGCGCCGGAGGTCGTGATGTCGACGATGACGTCGGCAAGCCCGCTCGCCGGGGCGGCCTCGGTGGCGCCGGTCGAGAGCACGATGCGGTAGTCGGTCACGAGGTGGCGGGCGAAGAAGGCGCGGGTCAGCCGCACATATTTCGTCGCGACGCGCAGTGGCCGGTGCTGCCGGCGGCGGATCTCGGCGGAAATCTCGCGCAGGTCATCCATCGTCTCGCAGTCGACCCAGGCCATCGGCGCCGCGACGACGAGGCGCGCCGGGCCGAAGCCGAGCCGCCGCACGCGCAGTGGACCGCCGGTGCCGATCGCCTGCACGTCGTCACGCCGCTCGGCGCCGTCGAGATGGCCCATGCGCTCGCGCATCACGTCCTCGCCGGTGATGCCGGCATCGAAATCGCCGCGCGCCAGGCGGTCGGCGATCTCGGATGCCGAGATGAGGATGATCCGGACGCCGGGCAGGGCCGGGATCGTCGTCTCGTAGGAGCGCTCGTCGGGCGGCGCGACCGCGAGGCCGGCGCCGGCGAGCAGGGCGAAGCAGTCCTCCTTGAGGCGGCCCTTGGAGGGGATGGCGAACAGCACCTCGCTCACGCGGCCTCCGCGACGGCATCGAGGAAGAGCGCGCAGCCGACCGCCGGGACGCGCCAGCCGGGGCGTCCGGCAAGTTCGCCGATCAGGCTGTCGTAGCGCCCGCCGCCGGCATAGGTCGTGCCGTTCGCGTGCACGCGGAATTCCAGCCCCGTGTAATAGCCGAGCGGGGCATGCACGCCGGCGTCGAAGGTGACGCGGTCGAGCGCGACGCCGGCCCGCGCCAGCGCCCCGGCGAGGGCGGCCTGGCGCTCGGCGGCGCGGCTTTCAATCCGGGCGGCGCGGAAGAAGGCGGCGACCGCCTGCGCCGCCTCGGGCATCGGCACGTGCAGGCGGAAGAAGTCCTGGAGCGCGGCGCGGGCCGGCGGCGGGATGACCCGCGCCTCGGCCCGGCCCGAGCGGTCGGCGAGGCGCAGGGCGATGTCCTCGACCGTGCGCTGGCCGGTGATCGTCAGCGACCGGGCCTCCAGCGTCGCCTCCACCTCGGCCCGTGCAAGGTCGAGGTCGAGCACGCGCGCAGGCTTTCCGTCCTCGGCCTGCGGCAGGTGCTCGGCGAGGGCCGAGCCATGCGCGTCGAACTGGCTCTTCAGCCGGGCGCGCTGGCGGTCGGTGAGGTCGAGCCCGCTGACGAGGTCGGCGAAGGCGCCGGCGTCGCCGAGGGCGATCCGCGCCGTGCCGAGGCCGCAGGCTTCCAGCGCCCGCAGCGCCAGCGCTACCACCTCGGCCTCGGCCTCCGCCCCGGCGCCCGCGCCGAGCAGTTCGCCGCCCGCCTGCTGCGTCTGCGCGAGCCGGCCGCCGTGCTCGTGGTCGAGCCGGAACACCGGCCCGGCATAGCGCAGCCGCAGCGGCGCCGTGCCGTCGAAGCCGTCGTCGAGCGCCATGCGGCAGACCGGGATGGTGATCTCGGGCCTGAGGCACAGCTCCTCGCCGGTGCCGTCCTCGAAGAAGCAGGTCTGCTGGCGGAACTGCTCGCCGAGCCGCTCCAGGAAGGTATCGGCGGGCGCGAAGATCGGCGGCTCGACGAGGCGGTAGCCCGCCGCGCCATAGACCTCCGCGGTGCGGGCCCGCACCGCGTCCAGCCGGGCCGCCGGGCTCATCGCGCGGCGCCGGCGAGCATGGCGCGTACCGTCGCCGCGAGCTCGGCCCGCGGCACGGTGACCTGCGCCTTCGCCTTCGCCTCGGCGCGGAACGCCTCGTTGCTGGCGGCGCCGGAAGCGGCCTGCGCTCCGAGCACCAGATTCTTGACCGAGACCGTGCCCGCGTCGAACTCGTCGCCGCCGGCGATCACCGCCACCGGTGCGCCCTTGCGGTCGGCATAGCGGAGCTGCGCCTTCATGCCGCCTTCGCCCAGGAACAGCTCGGCGGGAATGCCGGCGGTCCGCAGCTCCTCGGCGATGCGCACATAGTCGGCCATGCGGGTCTTGTCGAAGATGACCACCAGCACCGGCCCCGTCGCCGCGGCGCCTTCGAGGCGGCCCGCCGCTTCCAGCGCCGCGATCAGGCGGTCGACGCCGATGGAAACGCCGGTCGCCGGCAGGTCCTTGTCGAGGAAGCGCCCGACCAGCCCGTCATAGCGCCCGCCGCCGGCCACCGAGCCGAACTGGCGCAGGCGCCCTTCGTCGTCCCGGATCTCGAAGGTGACCTGCGCCTCCAGCACCGGCCCGGTGTAATAGGCGAGGCCGCGCACGATGCCGGGGTCGAAGGCGACGGCCGTGTCGGCGAGGTTCATCGCGTCGAGCAGCGCGGCGATCTCGCGCAGCTCGCGCAGGCCCTCTTCGCCGCGCGCCGAGCCTTTCACCGCATCCGCCAGCGCGTCGCAGGTGGCGCTGCGGCTCGCCTGGCCCGAGGCCATGAAGCCGAGAATGCTCTCGGCCTGCGCGGCGCCGAGGCCGGCGCCTTTGGTGAAGTCGCCGGATTCGTCCTTGCGCCCGCTCGTCAGCAGCAGCCGCACGCCGTCGGCGCCGAACTTGTCGAATTTGTCGATCGCCCGCAGCGCCGTCATGGCCTGGGGATCGCTCTGCGGCTGGCCGAGCCCGGCGCGCTCCAGCACGCCGTCGAGGACCTTGCGGTTGTTCATCGCGATGCGGAACTGGCCTTCGAGGCCGAGCGCCGTCAGCGAGCGGGCCAGCACCGCGGCATTCTCCGCATCGGCCGCCATCGCGGCGCTGCCGACCGTGTCGACGTCGAACTGGGTGAACTCGCGGAAGCGCCCCGGCCCCGGCTTCTCGTTCCGGAAGACCGAACCGATCTGGTAGCGCCGGAAGGGCAGGGGCAGGGCCTGGATGTTCTGCGCCACGTAGCGCGACAGCGGCGCGGTCAGGTCGTAGCGCAGCGCGATCCACTGCTCGTCCTGGTCCTTCAGCGCGAAGATGCCGGCGTCCGGCTGGTCGCTCTCGGGCAGGAACTTGCCCAGCGTGTCGACATATTCGATCGCCGGCGTCTCGAGCGCCTCGAAGCCGAAGCTCTCATAGACGCCGCGCACCGTTTCGATCATGCGCCGGCGGGCATGCAGGGACGCGGCCGGCGCATCCTTGAAGCCTTTGACGATCCGGGGCGTGAGGCGGGACATGACGCTGGGAACCTTGTGCGGCGCGGACAGGCGCGCGGGCGGGTTCTCTAGAGCATCGCGCCCGGCGGGGAAACCGGCTTTGCAGCCGGGGTCAGAGCGCCGCCTCGACCTCGGCGATGAAGCTGCGGATATAGGCGGCATCGCTCTGCCACCGCCGCACGCCGCCATTGATGGCGATCAGCCCGTCCAGCACTGCGACGGCGCGGCGCGCATGGGTCAGCGCCTCTTCCTTGCGCCCCTCGCCGCGCAGCACGAAGGCATAGTTGGCGTGGGCTTCGTACAGCGCCTGCCCCCAGCGCTGGTTGCCGCCGTCGAGGGCGTAGAGCTGTTCGAGGATGGCTATCGCCCTGACCAGATTGGCTTCGGCGCCGGCCGCCGTTCCGGCCGCCATGTGATAGGCGGCGAGCGCGGCGAGCGCCTGGGCGTGGTTGAACGCGATGCCGGTGTCGTTCGGGAAATCGCCGGCGAGCCCTTCGAAGAGGGCGACGGAGCGTTCGAGATACGGCCGGGCGGCGGCGCTCGCGTCCTGCCGGTTGAGGAGGTCGCCCAGGATGAAGAGCGCCATGGGCAGGTCGCGGCGCAGGATCGCGTCATCCTTCGGCCAGCCCGGATCGAGCTCCTCGGCGATGGTGAGGCGCGCCTCATAGGCGGCGCGGGCCGCCGCCATGCCCTGGCGGCGCTCCTGCGCCTCGCCGATCTTCTGCCAGGCGACGCCGAGGCTGCGCTTGTAGCGGCGCTCGGCGGGCTCGGCCGCGACCAGCGCCGCCAGGGCCACGCGCGACTCCTCATAGGCGGCGAGCGCCGCATCGTCCCGGCCCAGCGTCAGGTTGGCATCGCCGAGGGTCTGGCGCGCCGCCGCGGCATCGTGGGCGGCCTCGCGGGGGGCATCCGGCTTGCCTTTGATGCCGTCGAGGATCGCGATGGCCCGTTCGGCCGAGGCGATGGCGGTCTCCAGATTGCCGAGCAGGTTGTCGGCCCGCGAAAGGCCGATCAGGCCCATGGCCTGGACATAGAGCTCCTCACTGCCGAGCGGGCTCGACTTGCCGAGATCGTCCATGAGCAGGACCGAGCGCTCCAGGATGTCGGCGAGCACCGCCATCTGCGCACCCGGCGCGGTGCGCAGCTTTTCGGTGAAGTCGCTGGTCATCCGCTCGGCGGTGTCGCGGGCGGTATCGACGGCCGCGTTGGCCCGGTCGCGCTGGGCGACGGCTTCGGCTTCGCCCGCCTCGGCCCGCGTCTGCTGGCGGGTCGCCTCGACCGCGAACCAGACCGCCGCGACGGCGAGGAGGGCAAAGACGCCGGTCAGGCTATAGGCGAAGGCGGTCCGTCGCCGCTGCGCCTGCGCCTCGCGCCGTTTCAGGTCGTCGAGACCGACGCCGAGAAGGCCGGCGATCAGCTTCAGCTTCGCATTGTCCTTGCCGTCGCCGCTCTCGCGGGCGTCCGCGGCGACGGGTTCGGTGCGCTCGGCGCTCGGCGCGCCGTCCGGGCCGATCCTGAACTTCAGCGCCTCGGGAAAGCATTCGGTCGCCGGGTCGCCGCTGTTCGGTTCGCCGTCCACAATGATGGCGACGATGCGGTCCTCGCGGCCCAGCCGCTTGAACGCGAGGATTTCCTCGTTCACCCATTTCGACCGGGCGGCGCGCGGCGAGCACAGCACCACCAGATGCGAGGCGCCTTCGAGCGCCGCAGTGATCACGGCCGATAGGTCGGTCGAGGCCGCCAGCTCCTCGCGGTCGCGAAAGAGCGGCACCAGGCGGGCGGGTACGAGGCCCTGTGCGGTCCGCCGCCCCACCAGCGGACGCGGCACGCGATAGCGCTCGACCGCCTTGTGCAGCCAGTCGGCCCAGGCGGTGTCGCGATGGCTGTAGCTGATGAAGGCGCGATACCTGAACGGCGCCGACGGCGCCCCCGACTGGCTCATCTGCGAAAACATCCCCGTTGCGGTCAATCTAGCGGGAATTCGGGCGGCGGTGTGGCGCCTCCGTATCTTTGCGGATGAGATTGACTCGCAGAGAGGGCCGGCGTATCAACCCTGCGACACGGTCGCAAACTTCAACCGGTGCGACCGTTTTTCGTGGGCACGGGCATGTTCGTCTGCAACTGCAATGGCGTCCGGATGCGCGACATGTCCGTCGCGGTCGAACAGGTCATGGGAGGCGGCGCCCCGACCGTCGCCGCCGTCTATGAGGCCTGCGGCGTGGCGCCGAAATGCGGCCGCTGCAAGGTCGACATCCAGCGCCTGCTCGACGCGGCCAATGCCGAAAGCTGCGCCCTCGCCGCAGAA
Organism: Alphaproteobacteria bacterium; assembly: GCA_020852655.1. Classification (GTDB taxonomy): domain Bacteria; phylum Pseudomonadota; class Alphaproteobacteria; order Micropepsales; family Micropepsaceae; genus JADZAI01. The sequence continues at coordinate 28,528 of JADZAI010000053.1, read as the reverse complement.
TAGAAAAATTCTGCCCTCCGGCCGCGCTGCGACGGCGCCGGAGACGCTTTCGGCCTTTCGCACCGCCCCCGCCTTGCGCAGAATGCGCGCCGCGAATCCCGTTCTCCAGGTGCTTCCAGGAAGGCCGATCCCATGAAGGGTGAACCCGCCGTCATCGCCAAGCTGAACGCCGTTCTGACGAACGAGCTGACGGCCGTGAACCAGTATTTCCTGCACGCCCGGATGTACGACAACTGGGGCTTCAAGCGGCTGGGCAAGAAGATTTATGCCGAATCGATCGGCGAGATGAAGCACGCCGACAAGCTCATCAAGCGCATCCTGTTTCTGGAAGGCCTGCCCAATCTCCAGGACCTCGGCAAGCTGGCGATCGGCGAAACTGTGCCGGAGGGCCTGTCGGCCGATCTCGACCTCGAGCGCCGCGGCCGCACCACGCTGATCGAGGCGGTGCAGCTCTGCGAGCAGGCCAAGGATTATATCTCACGCGAAACGATCAAGGAAATCCTTGATGACACCGAGGAGCATATCGACTTCCTCGAAACCCAGCTTTCGATCCTCGACTCGGTCGGGCTCGACAACTACCTCCAGCTCCAGGCGAGACCGGCCGACGAGGACTGAGGCTTTCGCCTTCATTCGGCCCCGCCGGATGGGGTAGGCAGGCGCATGTTCCGCTTGATGGTTCTCACCGCCGCAGCCGTCCTTGCGGCCTGCGCCAGCGATGTCCTGCCGCGCACCGAACGGCAGAGCAGCGGGCCGTTCGACAGCTATGAAATCACCGAGATCGCCTTCAAGGTGATCGAGCCGGGCGTCACGACCACCGAAAAGCTGCGCAAGCTGGGGATCGACCCCCGCACGACCCCCAATCTCAGCGTCGTCAATTATCTGGAGGTGACGCGGCTCTTCATGCCGAGCGACACGATCCGCCTGGCCGATCTCGATCCGGCGGTGCGCGGCTGCCTCGCCGCGAAGACGGCGTGCACCGGCTGGCTGCTGAAGCCCGGCGCCAGCTCCACCCAGCGGACCGGCGACGTGTCGCTCGACGTCCTCGGCTTCCAGCGCGAGACCCATGAAGTCGGCTGGTCGGCTGCGATGCTGCTGCTGCTGGTCGACGATGTCGTCGTCTACAAGCTCTGGTCCGGCACGCCGCGGACCGAGGAACAGCGTGAAGAGACCAATCCGCTGGGGCCGGCCCAGGACCTGACCGGGACGGTGCGGGGCGCGGTCGGGGGCGCGGTTCCGAAACCATGATCGGCCGGGGCGGCTTCGCGCCGCCTCCGCCTTGCGCTAGCGTCGCGCCATGCTCCGCACGCTGGCCGTCGCCCTCCTATGCGCCTTTGCCGCTGCCGCCGGCGCCGAGGAGGCGGGCCAGCCGCCCGCCGAGACCGGCTACAGCGCCGCACCCTGGATCGCCGACCTCGCCCAGGCCGAGCGTGTTCTCGCCGACCAGGCGCCGAATCTCGAATGGTCGATCAAGGAGCGCGGGCTCGACCTGCCCGAACTCGCCCGGCAGGCCGAGGACGGGCTCTACGCCGCCCGGTCGGACGGCGAGGCGCGCGAGGTGCTACGCAATTTTCTGAACCAGCTCGGTGACGGCCACATCTCGCTCGATTGGCCCGACGAGCGGCAGGTGGAGGAACAGGTCTGGGGCACCGCCTCGATCTGCAAGAGCCTCGGCTATCGCGACGAGGAACGGGCCCCCGGCCTGCCCTTCGACAAGGCGGGCGGCCGCGCCATTGCGACGCCGGATTCCGAGATATTTCCCATCCACGTCCTCGACCTGCCCGGCGGCAGGCTGGGCGTGCTGCGCATCCCGAGCTTCCACGAGTGGGGCTACTATCGCTACTGCCCGCAGGCGGTCGCGATCGTCGGACTGCCGGACGACGGCGAGTGCGCCGAGGATTGCGGCGGCCAGATCGGCCGGAAATCCGCCGAGCTGCTGACAGAGGCCGTGGCCCGCCAGATCGAGGTGCTGAAGGGGCAGGGGATTTCCGCCCTCGCCGTCGACATCACCCAGAACGGCGGCGGTTCGCTGTGGCTCGACCCGGTCGCCCGCATGCTGACCGGGGTAAAGCTGAAGGCGCCGCAGCTCGCCCTGACGCGCACCCCGGCCTGGCGCGCGGCGCTCCAGACCAACCTGAATGCCGTCGAAGCGGACCTCGCCAACCCGATCCTCGGGCTCGGCTATCGCACCGTGCTGACCGAGGCGCAGGCGAAGCTGAAACAGGCGCTCGCCGAAGCGAACATCTCCTGCGACCGCATGGCCCTGTGGCAGGGCAAGACGCCCGGCTGCTCGCTGATCCCGCCGACCCGGCTCTTCGCGACGGGCGTGCTCGACTACGCGGAACCCGGCGCATTCACGCTGCTGCGCTCGGCCTCGGCGCTCTTCTATTCGGCGCTCTACAGCTATGACGAAGGGCTCTGGCAGGGGCCGCTCTACGTGATGCTGGACGAGGGCTCGGCGAGTGCGGCGGAGCATTTCGCAACGCTCCTCAAGGACAACGGAGCCGCAACCCTGATCGGCGAGCCGACCTTCGGGGCCGGCTGCGGTTGGATGGCCTCGGGCGACATGCCGGTGACGCTGGCGAGGACCGGCGGGCAGCTTCATGTCCCCGACTGCGTCTGGTACCGCAAGGACGGCACCAACGAGGTGGCGGGCGTCGAGCCCGATATCCTCATCCCCTGGCGCTACTACGACAACGGGGTGCAGAAGGCCCGCCGCGCGGTCACGGCGCTTTCGCAGTTGAAATTCGGGGCCCCGACCGCGCCGGCCGGCGCCCCCACGGCCGATGTCGGGGGCGGCAAGACTACGCCAGCGCAGCCCGCGCCGGCCGCGCCGCCGAAAGGCGGTTGAGGCCCATCCTCGTCATCATGACAAGAATTTCATAATGCAGTGTGATCTGACGCACATCTAAATATCCGGTTAAGGCGTTTAACCCCGGCGCATTCAACCTGGGGATCGAGATGTTCCGCCGTAGCCTTCCGACCTTCGCCGCCGCTGTCGCAGCCTTCGCGCTGCTGGCCGGATCGGCTTCGGCCGGTGCGGCAGGGCCGGATCTGGCGGAGGCCCGGGACTCCGTGGCCGGCGCCCAGCAGGACCTGGAAGACGCCCGGGCCTATCTCGCCGACCTGAAGGCAGGCGATTTCGCCGGCATCTACAGCGTCGCCGACGACGGCACGATGCGCTGCGGCGAGGTCGGATCGAACCCGGCCTGCCAGCCGCTGACCGCCGAAGACAAGGCTCAGGCGATCGCCGAGGCCGAGGAGATGGTCACCAGCGCGACGGCGCAGCTTCAGGACGCCGACGTGGCGCTGGCTTCGCTGAAGGACGTGCAGAACGCCGCAATGGCCTCGGCGCAGTAGGCCTTGGCCACAGCCTGAAACGAAAAACGGCGGCCTTCGGGCCGCCGTTTGGGTTTGTGCGATGGCCGACGCGTCAGCGCGGCGCCATCACCATCTGCATCTGGCGGCCTTCCAGGCGGGGTTCCTGCTCCACCTTGGCGATCTCGCCGACCTGCTTCTTGATCTTCTCCAGCACTTCCATGCCGAGATACTGGTGCACCATCTCGCGGCCGCGGAAGCGCAGCGTGAACTTCACCTTGTCGCCTTCGCCGAAGAATTTCACGGCCGAGCGCATCTTCACGTCATAGTCGTGATCGTCGATGCCCGGCCGCATCTTGATCTCCTTGATCTCGATGATCTTCTGCTTTTTGCGGGCTTCGGCCTGTTTCTTCTGCTGCTCGTATTTATACTTGCCGTAGTCCATCAGGCGGCAGACGGGCGGCTTCGCCATCGGCGAGACCTCGACGAGATCCACCCCCTCCTGCTCGGCAAGCGCGAGCGCCTCGCGCCGGCTCATGACGCCACGCTTCTCGCCGCCCTCGTCGATGACGAGGACCTCGAAGGCTGTGATGTCGCCGTTGATGCGGGGGCCGTCGTCGTTCTTCGGCGGCGGGCCGCCAAAACTTGGTCTACGCGGTGGCAGGGGCTGTCTCCTTCAGCACACGGATTCCGATCTCGGTCAGGCGGGTCTTGCTGGTGGAATGCCTAACGCCGATCTCGGTTCGATCCATGCGGTCTGCCCAGCCCTTGTTGCGCCTGCCGGCACCCCGCCGTGACGGGGTACCTGTGGAAAGATGTAATCCTCAAGTCGTGCGCTGTGAAGACATGGCGTCAGGATGACGCGCCCGAGATATTCAAAATCTGGCCGCTGATGAACGAAGCCCGGCCTTGTGCCAGCAAAGCCACAGCCTCCGCCGCCTCGGACGGGTCGCCCAGCCGGCCCATCGGGATGCGGGCCAGCAGCTTCTCGCGCTTGCGTGCATCCTCGAGCCACGCCTTGGGATAATACATCTCGGTCTGGATGTAGTTGGGCGCCACCGCATTGACCGAGATTCTCTCGGGCGCCAGCTCCAGGGCGAGCGATTTCACCGCCCCGGTGATCGCCGAGCGCGCCGCGGCATAGGCGCCGAACCCCGGAATGCCGCCGAGCGGCCCCGCCGACGTCACGAAGACGATCCGCCCGCCGCCCTGCGCCTTCATCTGCGGAACGGCCGCCGCGGCGAGGGCCAGCGGCTCGATCGCCAGCTTCTCGAAGAAGGGCCGCGTGGTCTCGGCACTCAGCGTCTCCGCATTGGTCCGCGGCGCGGGGTAGGCCGCGGCGATGACGATCGCATCCAGGCGTCCGCCAAGCGCGATGGCCTTCCTCACCGTCTCTTCGGGCGCGGCCAACTTCAACCGGTCGCCGCCATCCTCGAAGCTTTCATCCGCCTCGATCACCCTCGCCCCGTCCCGCCGCAGCCGCGCGGCGAGGGCAGGACCGATGAACGAGGCGGCGTCGGTGAGGAGGTAGGTTTCGGTCATGGCTTCTTACGAGACGGGCGTTGCACAAGGGATGGGAGGTCCCGGCGACCATCGATCACCCGCCACACCAGAATTCGCGACAGATGCGCGTCATATTCGAAGACAATGCGCCAGCGAGCGACCGTCGCTACCCGCGGCGCTCCATCGAGGTCGCGATGAAGCGGTGCCGATTCAGGAAAGGCCTTCAGGGTATCGAGCTTGTCGAGAATTCGGTCGATCGCTTGTGTCGCAATCCTCCGGCCCGCTTGGTTGCGAATGTAGCGCTCAATGGCAATGAGGTCGCGCCGCGCAGCTCCCAGGATAAGGATTGTCCGCGCAGCCAAAACTATTCCGTGGTCGCGTCTTGCCGCGCGTCACGAAGAATCCAGGCGCGCAATTCGTCGATCGTACCTTCGATGTAGTCGCCTCGCGCAAGCGCCTCGCGACCTTCTCGGATCGACTCGTTCAACGCATCTTTGTTCCGCTCGATCCAGGCATCCCACTCAGCCTGATCGTCCTTGTCGCTTTCGAGCGCCTCGATACGCCGTTCCAGCTTCTCGACGTATCGGCGCAGGCGCGCGACTTCCTGGGTGAGGTCGTTCATGGAACAACCCTAGCACATCGCCCTGCCTGCGTCATTCTCATCCCGCGCGTACGTCCTTGAACGGGATGGTGCGATCCACCTCCGGTTCCTTGGGCAGGCCGAGGACGCGTTCGCCGATGATGTTGCGCTGGATCTGGTCGGTGCCGCCACCGATCGAGGTGAAATAGGCGTTGAGCGCCAGGAAGTTCGCGTCGTCGGCGCGGGGATGGGCATCGCCCTCCAGCATCGATCCGGCGCCGAGCAGTGTCGTGCGCAGCCGCGCCTCCTCATGCAGGATGCGCGACATCGCGAGCTTGCCGAGCGACATGATCGGCGAGGACGTGCCGGTCGCGAGATCGGCCTTGGCGCGCGCATTGTTGAGCGCGTTGAGCTTCCTGTAGCTCAGCACCTTCGCGAGGTCCTGGCGCACCAGCGGATCGTTCAGCTTACCGGCCTCGCGGGCCAGCGCGATCATGTCGGTCGAGGCCTTGTCGTCGCCGCGGCGCGGCCCGCGGGCGCCGTCGCCCATCACCGAGCGCTCATAGGCGAGCGCCGTTTGCAGCACGCGCCAGCCATTGTTGAGGCCGCCGAGCAGGAATTCGGCCGGCACCCGCGCATCGGTGAAGAACACTTCGTTGAAATGGGATTCGTCCGTCACCTGGCGCAGCGGACGCACCTCCACGCCCTTCTGCTTCATCGGCAGGAAGAAGAACGAGATGCCATTGTGCTTCGGCACGTCCCAATCGGTGCGGGCGATCAGCATGCCGTAGTCGGCGGTCATGGCGCCCGAGGTCCAGACCTTCTGGCCGTTGACCACGAAGTCGTCGCCGTCGCGCACCGCGCGCGTCCGCACGCCTGCGAGATCGGAGCCGGCACCGGGCTCGGAATAGAGCAGGCACATATTCACGTTGCCGGTCAGGATACCCTTCAGCACGTGGTTCTTCATCACGTCGGTGCCGAAGGCGAGCGCGGTGATGGCATAGAGCTGCGACTTGTCGAGCCCGGCGCCCAATGCCCGCGCCGCGCGGAATTCCTCTTCCACGATCTTCGCCTGAGGGTCGGAAAGACCGCGGCCGAACCATTCGACCGGCCAGCGGTTCACCGCCCAGCGGGCGTCCACCACCTTCTCCATCCAGGCGCGGCGTTCGGGCGACGAGGTCCACTGGTCCTGCGAAACCGGCAGGCCCTTCCAATTGTCCTTCAGCCAGGCGCGCACCTCGCTGCGCAATTCGTCGTCGCTCATCGCCTTGGGCGGCGGGATAAGGGTCATGGCGATCAGGCTCCCAACAAAGTGTCGTCGCCGGACTTGGTCCGGCGATCCATGCCGGCGGCGGATGAAAGGCCGGCCGTGCGCCGCCCAACGCGGCGCAGTGCAACGGCATAAGAGGTCGAACGATGGATCGCCGGAATGAATCCGGCGATGACCCCGAGGGGGAGGGCGGCGCTCATCCTCACGCCCCCAGCGCTTTCAGATAGCGTTCGCGGTACATCGACGCGGCGCCGAAGAGCTGGGCGTCGGCGCGGGCCCGGCGGAGATAGAGATGCGCCGGATGCGCCCAGGTGAAGGCGATGCCGCCATGCATCTGCACGGCGTCGGCGGTCACCTTGCTGAACGCATCGGCGCAGGCGAAGGCGGCGAGCGCCACGGCGGCATCCTTGTCGGCGGCGTTTTCGGCGAGGGCGGCGGCGGCGGCGCGCGCCGCCGATATCGCCGATTCCGATTCCATCAGCAGGTCGGCGGCCATGTGCTTGATCGCCTGGAAGCTGCCGATCGCCCGGCCGAACTGGATGCGCTGCTTGGCGTATTGCGTGGTGAATTCCAGCACGCGCCGCGCCCCGCCCGCCTGCTCGCCGGCGAGGCCGACCAGCGCGACATCGCGCATCCGCTCGACCGCCTCCCAGCCGGCTGTGCCGAGCTTTGTCGCATCGACATGCGCGAAGCTCAGCTTCGCGAGCCTTTGGGTGTGGTCGAAGGTCGGCAGGACCTCGGCGGTGAGGCCTTCCGCCCCCTGCGACACCTCGAACAGCGCGAAACCGTCATGGGTCTTGGCGACCACGATGATCAGATCGGCGTTCGCGCCGTGCTGCACATAGGAGGCGACGCCGTCGAGCGCCCAGTGATTGCCGTGCGCATGCGCCGAAACGCCGACACCGTCTTCGGTCCAGGTGCCCGCATCGCCGGTGAAGGCGACGGTCGCCGTGCGGCCGCCGGCGATCCCCGGCAGCAGGCGCTGCATCGCCGCGGTATCGCCCGAGGCCTCGATCAGCGCGGCCGCCATCGCGCCCGAGAATAGCGGGGCGGAGAGCAGCGCCGCACCGGCCTCCTCCATGATGCGTTCGAGTTCGACCGGGCCGCCGCCGAGGCCATCATAGTCGGTGGGGATGGTCAGGCCGGTGACGCCCAGCTCCACCAGTTTTGCCCAGAGCGCGTCGTCATAGCCCTGCGGCGTTTCCATCGTCCGGCGGACATCGGCCTCGGTGTTTTGATTGGCGAGCAGCCGCCGCACCGATTCCGTCATCGCGGCCCTGTCTTCGGCCGTGATCGTGCTCATGGGTTACGCTCCCGCGGTGTTTCCTGGTCGGCAAATTCGCCCGCCGACGCGAAGGCGGCAAGGACTTCCTTCACGGGAGTGCCGCAGTCCGACGTTGCCGCTGGGTCAGAAGTCCAGCCTCGCGCCACACGGAGGCGTGATGCAGGTTCGGGCAAGCGCCGTGAGATGATGGGCGTATGAAGACCGAACCCGACCCCAAGGCGAAGATTGAGGCGGCCCAGCGCGACGGATGGCGAGAGGCGTGTTTCGCCTTCGGCGTGTGCGGCCTGCTCGCCGGCGCGGGATTGGCGCTGACAGGTCACGACGGAACGGCAGGGTTGATTGCGGGTCTGTGTCTGCTCGTGCTGACGGTGCCGGGTCGGGGGACCCATGCCTGAGCTTTAACAAACAACCATCGCGCAGCGACGGGCGGAGATCTGATGACCGCGCCACTGCTTCTCACCGCTCAGGCATGGATCCCCCGGTTCGCGCTGCGCGCGCCCGGAGGATGACAAAATGCGCAAATATCCGCCCGCGCAGTATCGCGCTCGATCCAGCGGTCCAGCGCGGAGGAGCGTCAGCCCCGACTTCTGGAATCGGGGCTGACTGAACTTAGTGGCTCTGCGCCGCCTTCAGATCCGGCGGGAGGGCTTCCTGGCGCAGCATCTCGATGGCGTCGTCGAGCGTCATGGTTTCCTGCTTTTCGACGCCGAGGCGGCGGATGGTGATCCTGCCTTCCTCGGCTTCGCGGCGGCCGGCGATGAGCATGACGGGGACCTTGGCCAGCGAGTGTTCGCGGACCTTGTAGTTGATCTTCTCGTTCCGGAGGTCGATGTCGGCGCGGAGGCCGGCCGAGCGGAGCTTGCCCTGCAAGGTCTTCGCGTAGTCGTCCGCATCGGAGACGATCGTCGTGACGACCGCCTGCACCGGGGCGAGCCACATGGGGAACTTGCCCGCGTAGTGCTCGATCAGGATGCCGATGAAACGCTCATAGGTGCCGAGGATCGCGCGGTGCAGCATCACCGGGCGATGGCGGTTGCCATCCTCGCCCACATACGTTGCGTCGAGACGTTCGGGCAGCACGCGATCTGACTGGATCGTGCCGACCTGCCAGGTGCGGCCGATCGCGTCGGTCAGGTGGAATTCGAGCTTGGGCGCGTAGAACGCGCCTTCACCCTTCAATTCCTCCCAGCCCCATTCGGCGCCGTTGCGGCCGGTCTTGGCGACCGCCTCGCGCAGTTCGCCTTCGGCCTGGTCCCACATCTCTTCCGTGCCGAAGCGCTTCTCGGGACGCAGGGCCAGCTTGATCGCGTATTTGTCGAAGCCGAGATCCTTGTAGATCGTGTCGAGCAGGTCGCAGAACTTGGTGACCTCGTCGATGATCTGATCCTCACGGCAGAAGATGTGCGCGTCGTCCTGCGTGAACTGGCGCACACGCATGATGCCGTGCAGCGCGCCATGCGGCTCGTTGCGATGGCAGCAGCCGAACTCGGCCATGCGGATGGGCAGGTCGCGATAGCTCTTGATCCCCTGGCGGAAGATCAGGATGTGACCCGGGCAGTTCATCGGCTTGAGCGCCATCCAGCTCGCGTCATTCGAAACGAGCGGGCCTTCATCCTCCGTGTTCGGAATTTCGTCGGGGATGACGAACATGTTCTCGCGATACTTGCCCCAATGGCCTGACTGTTCCCACTGGCGCGCATCCATGACCTGCGGCGTCTTCACCTCGTTATAGCCGGCGGCATCGAGGCGGCGGCGCATATAGGCCTCCAGCGCCCGCCAGATGACGAAGCCGTTCGGATGCCAGAAGACGCTGCCATGCGCTTCGGACTGGAGGTGGAAGAGATCCATCTCCTTGCCGATCTTGCGATGGTCGCGCTTTTCGGCCTCCTCGATGCGGGTGAGATAGGCCTTCAGCTCCTTCTCGTCGCGCCAGGCGGTGCCGTAGATGCGCTGAAGCTGCGCGTTCTTCGCATCGCCGCGCCAATAGGCGCCGGAGATCTTGGTCAGCTTGAAGGCGTTGCCGATCGCGCCCGTCGAGGGCAGATGCGGACCGCGGCAGAGGTCGTGCCAGTTGCCGTGGTAATAGACGGAGATGTCCTCCGAGGGCGGCAGGTCGCGGATGATCTCGGCCTTGTATTTCTCGCCGATGCCCTCGAAGTGCCGAATCGCCTCTTCGCGCGGCCAGACCGTGCGCTTGGTGGCGAGGTTCGCCTTCACGAGCTCGTGCATCCGCGCCTCGATCTTCGGCAGATCGTCTGACGTGAACGGTTCGTCGCGGACGAAATCGTAGAAGAAGCCGTCCTCGATATTCGGGCCGATGGTGACCTGGGTGCCGGGATAGAGCTCCTGCACCGCCTGGGCCATCAAATGCGCGGTGTCGTGGCGGATGAGATCCAGCGCCTCGGCTTCGTCCTTGCGGGTGATGATGCGGAGCTTCGCGTCGTCCTTCAGCGGCCAGTCGAGGTCGCGCATCCTGCCGTCGACCTCGACCGCCAGCGCGGCCTTGGCGAGGCCGGGGCCGATGGCCGCGGCGATATCGGCGCCCGTGGAGCCGGCCGTAGTCGTCCGCACACTACCGTCGGGCAGGGTGATGCGGATTTCGGGCTGGGCTGCGGCGGACACGATGCGAAACTCCTTCGTGGTTCTGGGCAAGGCCCTCTGAAATGTGAGGTTTCCCGCGGGGCGCGGACACTCTGCGCCACGACAGGTCAAGTCAAGGCAAGCGGGGGCGGGCGCCGTTCAGGCGATCGCGAGATGGCGCGACGGCGCAGGAATAGTTCGGCCCGTCTCGCGCGCCGTCTCGATCCAGGAGCGGATCGCATCCTGAACATTGGAGATCGCCTCTTCCGGCGTCTCGCCGTCGCTCATGCAGCCGGGCAGATCGGGCACGGACGCAGCAAAGCCCCCGCCGTCATCGACGGCGAGCGGTTCGACCACGACCGGGTATTCAAGGCGATCCAAGCGATGTCCTGACGGCGTCGATCATCTGCACGAGCTTGCGGATATATACGGGTTTGATCGGCCGCCTGGAAGGGATGGTCAGAATTCCAGGCGCAAGCGGGTGGGGAAACGCCGTGATGCGATCCGCCACCGCGGGGTGGTAGGCAAGCAAGTCCGTACTCCCGGCACACAGCCGCCACATCCGCGATGCTCCAATCGCCCTTGGGATTGTGACGCATCTGATCCAGGCGCTTGCTCATCGCGATTGTTCTACCGGAGGCGATGTGGTCCAGAACAGGCGCCGCCAACCGAAGGCTTAGCGCGAAAGATGACCAACCTCACGCTGCCCCGCCAAGGCGGGCACACCCTTGCCTACCGCAGGCATGAGGGCGCGGGCCCGGCGGTGGTGTGGCTGGGCGGGTTCAAGTCGGATTTGACGGGGACCAAGGCGGCGCATCTGCACGGTTGGGCCGAGCGGACGGGGCGCGGCTATGTGCGCTTCGATTATTTCGGGCACGGGGCGTCCAGCGGGGATTTCCGAAAGGGCACGATCTCGCGCTGGCTTTCGGATTCACTGGCCGTGCTGGACGGGCTGACCGCGGGTCCGCTGGTGCTCGTGGGGTCGTCGATGGGCGGGTGGCTCGCGACGCTCGCAGCGCTCCAAAGGCCGGAGCGGGTGAAGGGCATCGTCTATATCGCGCCGGCGCTCGACATGACCGAGCTGTTCTGGTCGCGCATGGACGAGGCCGTGAAGGCCGAAATCCTGGAGAAGGGGGAATGGGCGCGGCCGAGCGCCTATGGCCCGGAGCCTTATCCGATGACGCGCGGACTGATCGAGGACGGGCGGCAGCATCTGCTGCTGGACGGCCCCATCGCCCTGGAAATGCCGGTGCGCATCCTGCACGGGCAGGACGATCCCGACGTGCCCTGGCAGCACAGCCTGAAGCTGATCGCCGCGCTGGCAAGCCGCGACGTGGTGCTGACCCTGGTCAAGGGCGGCGACCACCGCCTGTCGAAGCCGGCCGATCTCGCCCGCCTGACGGACGCCGTCGAAGAGCTGTCGGGTTAGACGCCGGCGGCGGATTTCAGGGCCAGGAACTCCTGCACATGCGGCGGCAGGTCGAACGCTTCGAGCGTGTTCTCGCTGCGCTCATCCTCGGTCTCCGGCCGTGCTTCGTCCTCGTCGTGGCTGGTCCTTGCGAACCATTTCAGCGCGTTGCTCATAACCCCTCCGGCGGCGTCCGTCTCATGCGAACAATTCCGCGACTTTGAGGCAGAGGTTACTGCGGATCGATGAAACAACGCTGAACGCCGACGGGCGTTCCTCGCTTCAGCCGGCCCGGCCGTTCAGCGGCGTGATGCGCTCGAACGCCTTGAAGAAGCGCCGCGCCTGTGCGGCGATCTGGCCGTCGCTGGGATGATCGACCGTCTCGACCTTGACGATGCGCTGGGCGACCTGGCGGTCATGCTTCTCGACATGCTTCTGGAACTCGGTCTTGGCGCTGCCCGGGCCGCAGACATAGATCTCATGCGCGTCCGTGAGGCCCTGCGCCACCGCGTGGAAGAAGGTGTCGCTGTGCGCCCGTCCGTCGCCGACCGAGCCCGCCTTGCGATGCTGCCGGGCATCGCCGTGCGCCTTCACCGTGCTGCGGCGATAATCGTCGGGCGTGATCTCGTAAAGATGGGCTTCCGAATGATCGAGCCAGACGGCGGCGTGGCGGGACATGGCGAGGGGCCTTTCAAGATGACGCGAAAGCATGGCCCGCGCCCCTCGGCCTGCCATTGATCCCCGTCAATGGGTGCCCGCCAGGATGGCACGCAACCCTTCGCGATAGCTCGGATAGCGCGGCCGGACGCCGAGTTCGACCTTCATGAGCGCATTCGAGATGCGCCGGCTGGCGCCGTAGAACTCGCGCGCCATGGGGCTGAGGCGGGCCTCGGCGGCGGCGTAAGGCTCCTCCGGCGGCGGAGCGACGCCCATCAGTTCGGCGGCATAGGTGACGACATCCTGCGGCGGGGCAGGGGTGTCGTCGGCGAGATTCACGATCAGCCCATCGCTGCGCGGCAGGGATGCGGCCATCGCCGCCGCGGCGTCGTCGACATGGACGCGCGAGAAGACCTGGCCGGGCTTCACAAGCCGCTTGGCGGTTCCGGCGCGGAGCGCGTCGAAGGCGCTGCGGCCCGGCCCGTAAATGCCGGGCAGGCGGAAGACGCACAGCGCGGCGCCGGTCCATTCGCCGAGTTCGGCCCAGGCCTGCTCCGCCGCGACACGCCGCCGGCCGCGTTCATGCACCGGCGCCAGCGGCGCGGTCTCGTCGACCCAGGCACCGCCCGCATCGCCATAGACGCCCGTGGTCGAGACATAGCCGAGCCAGCGCAGATTCTGCGGCGGACGGCTGCGCAGCATGTCGCCATGCGCGAGGAGGGCCGGGTCGCCCTGTTCGGCCGGTGCGGCGGTGCAGAGAATGTGGGTGACGCTGGCGAGGGCGTATTCGGGATCGCGCAGGCCGCCGGGGCCGAAGAGATGGGCCTCGACCTTGTCGGCGCGCAGGGCGGACATCTTGTCGGTGCTGCGGGTCGTGGCGCTGACCCGCCAGCCTTCGCGCACCAGAAGCCGCGCCAAGGCGCTCCCGACATACCCATATCCGAAGAGGAAGAGATGGCCCGGCGACATGCGGGAGAGCTTCCGCCGAAGCCGCCCGGCGTGACAAGGTGCGACGATGGCCCTGACGGACACCCAGCTCGAACGCTATGCGCGGCACATCCTGCTGCGCGAAATCGGCGGCGTGGGGCAGCAGAAGCTGCTCGCGGCGAAGGTGCTGGTCATCGGCGCCGGCGGTCTCGGCGCGCCGTCGCTGCTGTATCTGGCGGCGGCGGGGGTCGGGACGATCGGCATCGTCGACGACGACGTCGTGTCGCTGTCCAACCTCCAGCGCCAGGTGCTGTTCGCGACCGCGGAGATCGGCAGGCCCAAGGTCGAGGCCGCGGCGGCCCGGCTCGGGGCGCTCAATCCCGATGTCCGGATCGAAACCTACCGCACCCGGCTGACCCCGGCGAATGCCGAAGAACTGATCGGGCCCTACGACCTGGTGCTCGACGGCTGCGACAATTTCGAGACGCGCTTTGCGGCGAACGATGCCTGCGTGCGGCTGGGCAGGACGCTGGTGTCGGGGGCGATCGGCGAATTCGACGGGCAGATCGCCGTGTTCCAGCCGCAGCGCCGCGATGCGAAGGGCGAGCGCCTGCCCTGCTATCGCTGCTTCGTGCCGGAGCCGCCGGAGGGCGCGGCGACCTGTACCGAGCAGGGCGTGGTCGGGGCGCTGGCGGGCGTCATTGGAACCTGGACGGCGCTCGAGGTGGTCAAGGAGATTACCGGCTTCGGCGAGAGCCTCGGCGGGCGGCTGGTGCTTTTCGACGGGCTGTCGGCGGAAACCCGCAAGGTCCGCCTGCGCCGCGACCCGGAATGCCCGGCTTGCGGCGGCCTGCCCTGAAGCAACCCGGCCGCGGCCCCAATTCGGGCGCAGTTCGGAACCATGCTGCGGGGCAGACAGGATATTTCGCCATGCCTCTTTCCCGCACGCTCGCCTTCGCCGCGCTGGCCGCGACGTTCGGCGCGGTCCCGCCCGCAGCGCTCGCCGCCGCGACGCCGCCGCCGCTGCCGGCCTCCGTCCATGAAGCGGCCGAATGGTATGCCGTGATCGACGGCCAGCAGGTCGGCCCGCTGAGCGCCTCGGCGGTCGAGCGCCGCATGGCCGACGGCTCGGTCACGCCGGACACGCTGGTCTGGCGCGAGGGCATGAAGGATTGGATGCCGGTCGGGCAGACCAACACCTTCAAGGGCCGCCAGGTCGACGCGGCGCTGAAGCGCGGCAAGGGCCCGACACCGCTCGACAATAAATTCATCGCCGCCGTCCGCCTGTGAGCGGCCTCCTCCGTTCGGGGCATTGCCGCCGCGGACGGGGGAACTAAGCTGGGACCGACGCCCTGCTGCAACGGCGACGGATGAAACCGACCATGCGCCTTCTCACGCTGGCCTTCGCGGCCTTGATCGCCCACCCGCTCATCATTCCGGCCTTTGCCACAGGGCTGGGCGACCTGGCGCCGCCACCGGCCGAGCCGCAGCCCGGGGCGCCGCCCCCGCCGCCCCCGCCGCCGCCGCCGCCCCCACCGGCAGCCGACGAGAAGGCCGAGTGGTATGTCGCCGAAGCCGGTGCGAGCCGCGGCCCCTTCACGCTGGCCCAGCTCCGCCAGGCCGCACAGGCGGGACAGGTCATCGCCTCGACCCAGATCTACCGCGCGGCCGAGGGCTGGCGTGCCGCGAAGGACGTGCCGGAGTTGCAGGGCTATGTCGCGGTGGCGACGGCGCCCTCTCCGCCGCCCCCGCCGCCGCCGCTCGACACCCAGAAGCAGCTCGACAAGACGATGCAGCAATTCATCGTCGGAACCTGGCGCTTCGAGGGCAACATCGCATCCGGCGGCTACACCGCCTATGTCGTCATCGAGCTCACGTATCGGGACGACATGAGCATGGCCGGCTATCAGAGCATCCAGTTCCCCGGCTACGGCAACTACCAGCCGCCGCCGACCGTCACCGAGCTCAAGGGCCGCTATACGGTGACCGGAATCGATGCCGAGAATTTCACCCTGACGACGACGCTGGTCGGCAGCCAGGGCAGCACCAGCAAGCTCAAGATCGTCGACCGCAACACGGTCGAAAACCAGTCCGACGGGGCGCGCTCGTATCGCGTTCGCTGAGCGGGGATGCTAGGCGAAGGCGCGGCGGAACCGCTTCGCCGCGCCTGAAGGTCAGGCCGTTCCGCATCGCCCGGGGCTCACGATGTCCGCGCCGCGCCGCTCCCCCGCCGACGTGCTCCTGGTCCTGGCCGGGCCGCTGGCCATCGCGGGGCTGGCGGTGTGGCTGGGCCAGTCGACGTCCTGGGACCTGCGCAATTACCATTGGTACAATCCCTATGCGCTGCTGCACGGGCGCATGGGCTTCGATGCGGCGGTCGCCCATCACGCGACCTTCTACAACCCGCTGATCGACCTGCCGCTGTGGGCCGTCGGCAATGCCGCGCCGGGCTGGGTGGCCTCGGCCTTCCTCGGCCTGGTTCAGGGGCTGAATTTCAGCTTCCTCTATCTCATCGCCCGCGATGCCCTGGACGGCCGGGCCGGGCCGCATCGCGCGATCGCGGCCGTCCTCGCGGCGCTCGGCGTCAGCGGCGGCTATGCCGTCATCCTCACCGGCACGACCTATTACGACAACGTCGTCAGCGTCCCGGTGCTCGCCGCGCTCTGGCTGGTGGTGCGGGACCGCGGGGCGTCATGGGCTTCGCTCGCCATCGCCGGCCTGCTCGTCGGCCTCGCGGTCGGGCTGAAGCTGCCGACGGCGCCGTTCGGGCTCGCCATCCTCGCCGCCGTCGCCGCCGCGACCTGGGGCGACCTCCGGCGCTGCATCGGCGCGGTCTTCGTCACCGGCATCGCGGCATTCCTCGGCCTCATGCTGGCGAGCGGCTGGTGGTTCTTCGTGCTGTGGCGCGAGACCGGCAACCCGCTCTTCCCCTATTTCAACGATATCATCGGCTCGTCGCTGATCCTCGATTCCAGCTACCGCGACACGCGCTTCCTGCCGCAGTCGGCGATGGAGGCGCTGACCTTCCCCTTCCGCTTCACGCAGGACTGGCGCGTCGGGTCGGACTGGCCGGTGAACGACTGGCGCGTCGCCTTCGCCTATGTCGCAGTGCCGCTCGGGGTGATCGCCGCCGCAGTCAGGCCGCGGGCGGCGGCGCCGGCGGCGGTGCCGTGGCACCGGGCCAGGATTCTCTTCGCCTTCGCCGCCGCGGCTTATGTCAGCTGGCTCGCGGTCTTCGCCATCTATCGCTACATCACGCCGCTGGAGATGCTGGGGCCGCTGCTGATCGCGGCGGCGATCGGGCTCTTCCCGGTGCCGCCGCCGGTGCGCTGGGGGGCGACCGTCGCCGCGCTCGTCGCCGTCGTGGCGCTGACGACGCTCCGCCCCGGCAACCGCGCCGCCTTCGCGGAGGCGATCGTCACGGTTTCGGTGCCGCAGATCGCGCGGCCGGAGGCGACGATGGCGCTGATGACCGGCGTCGAGCCGATGGGCTTCGTAGTCCCGAGCTTTCCGCCGCAGATCCCCTTCCTGCGCGTCGACGGCTACCTGGTGGGGCCGGACAGTGCGACCGCCTATCTCAAGCGCATGACGGCGCGTATCGACGCACACCTGAAATCCGGCGGCGATCTCTACACGCTCTATCAGCCGGGCGAGCAGGCGCGCGGCGACAAGGCGCTGGCGCAGCTTGGCCTGCGCCGCACCGAGGATTGCTCGATCGTGACATCCAATCTCGCGCCGCCGCTCAACTGGTGCCGCGTCGCCAGCGGAGCCGCACCATGAAGGTCGCCGTCATCCTGCCCTGCTACAACGAGGAAGGGGCGATCGGGAAAACCGTCGCCGACTTCCGCGCGGCGCTGCCCGGGGCCGACATCTATGTCTACGACAACAACTCGAAGGACCGCACCGCCGCCGTCGCCGCCGAGGCCGGCGCGATCGTCCGCAGCGAGCCGATGCAGGGCAAGGGCCATGTCGTGCGCCGCCAGTTCGCCGACGTCGAGGCCGACGTCTATGTCATGGCCGACGGCGACGACACCTACGAGGCGGGTGCCGCGCCGGCGATGATCGAGAGGCTGGTCGCCGAGAAGCTGGACATGGTGGCCGGCAAGCGGATCGAGACCGACAGCGCCGCCTATCGCCGCGGCCATCGCTTCGGCAACTGGCTGCTGACGAGCACCGTGCGCTTCTTCTTCAACTCGCCCTTCGAAGACATGCTGACCGGCTACCGCGTGATGTCGCGCCGCTTCGTGAAGTCGGTGCCGTTCACGGCGCGCGGCTTCGGCATCGAGACCGAGCTGACCATCCACATGGCGCGGATGATGTCGCCGGTGGCGGAGGTGCCGACCAACTACAAGGAGCGGCCCGCCGGGACGGTGTCGAAGCTGAACACCTATCGCGACGGCTGGCGCATCCTGATGACGATCGGCAAGCTGGTCCGGCTGGAGCGGCCGCTTGTCTTCTATGGCCTCATCGCGATCGCGCTGGTGCTGGCGAGCCTGCTCGTCGCCATTCCGGTCTTCGGCGAGTTCGTGCGAACGAGCCGGGTGCAGAGCGTGCCGAGCGCCGTATTGTCGGCCAGCCTGATCGTGCTCGCGACGCTCAGCGCGATGGCCGGCCTGATCCTCGATGCCGTCACCAAGGGACGCTGGGAGACCAAGCGTCTCCACTATCTCGGCCTGCCGCCGCCCTGATGGAGATCCCGGCCTTCATCCGCTTCGCCTTCGTCGGCGCCCTGGGCTTCGCGGTCGACCTCGGGATGCTGTTCGTCGGGCTCCGCCTGCTGAAGCTCGACGTCTACAGCGCGCGGCTGCTCTGCTTCGCGGTGACGGTGACCTTCACCTGGGCGCTCAACCGCCACGTCACCTTCGGCGAAGCGCGTGCCCGCACCTGGCCCGGCATGGCGCGCGAGTGGGTGCAGTTCGTCGCGGTGAATGCGATCGGCCTCGCCGCGAACTATGCCGTCTACGCGGCGCTCGTCACCTATGCGGCGGGCTGGCTCGCCATTCCCTATGTCGCCGCCGGCTGCGGCTCGATCGCCGGGCTGCTCTTCAACTATTCGGCGTCGAAGCGCTTCGTCTTCGGCGGCCGATCCGCAGCGTGACGGGTCAACTGCCGGGCTTGCCCGGTATCAGGGGCTGGTCGTCGGCGCGCCGGGCGGCGATTTCCTCGGCGGTGCGGCGCATGGCGGCAAAGCGTTCTTCGGACGAGGGATGCGTCCACCCGCCGTCGGCGGTCGAGGGATATTCCGCTTCGAGGCGGCGCCAGATCTCGGCGGCGTCGGAAACGTCATAGCCGGCGCGGGCGGCGAGGTAGAGGCCCACATAGTCGGCCTCCATCTCGAAATCGATCGAGTTGCGCCGCGCCCCGGCCAGCCCGCTGACCGCCGAATAGGCAGTCTCGCCCAGCCCCTCGGCGGTGTCGAACATGGTGCCGACGATGCCGCGCTCGACCTTCAGCGGCTTCGGGGCCAGTTTCTGCGGATGACCGGCGATCGCGTGGGCGATCTCGTGGCCCAGCACGACGGCGAGGTCGCGGTCCTGCGGGGCGAAATCGAGCATGCCGCTGGTGACGTAGACGCTCTTGCCGTCGGTCGCGGCGTTGGGGTCGTCGCCGACCGCCAGCGTGACCGCGAAGGGACAGGACTTCAGCGCATTCAGCCGCAGCTTGTGGCGCTTGCCGGCGCGCTCGAAGACGAAGCGCACATTGCCGCGCTTGATGAGGCCCTCGGTGACCCGCTCGGCGAACTGGGTGCGTCCGGCCGAACCGGGAGCGAGGTCGCGGCCCTCGATTCCGGCGAGGATGTCGCCGGCCCGCACCCCTGCGTTCCAGGCCGGCTGTCCTTCGGCCGTTGCGTAGACCTGAAGCCGGTCGCCGAGCCCGAAGGCGGCGATCGCGGCAGGGCGGTTCGGCGGGTCGAAATCCTCCAGCGACCAGAGGCGGAAGCCGAAGGACGGCACATAGCGCTCGCCGCACAGCTCGACATTGCTGGTGACGAGGCGCCCGAAGACGGTGTTGATGCGCTGCTCGTCGGCAATGAGCTCGCGCAGCCGCTGCTCCGGGCTGATCTCGGACCTGGCGGCAAGCGAGGCGTTGGTGATCGTGTCCAACGGCATCGCGGGCTGCGTGGTGCAGCCGGACATCGCGCCCGCCAGAACTAGCGCAACGACTGTGCGCACCCGCATCGATCGCCCCGAACCGATCCCCCGCCTCGCATGAAGACTTAAGAACCCCATCGGTTCCTGTCGAGGCGCTAGAACGCTGCGGGTGTAATCGAAAACGGCCGAGTTCCCGGGTGCCGTAACGGCATCACAGCATCGCGGGGATGACGCGGTCCGGGGGCCGGTGGCCGTCCGCGTAGGTCTTGATGTTGACGATGACCTTCTCGCCCATGTCGATGCGCGATTCGACCGTCGCGCTGCCCATGTGCGGCAGCAGGACGACGTTTTTGAGCTTCAGCAGCTTCGGGTTGACCGCCGGCTCGTGCTCGAACACGTCGAGCCCCGCGCCGGCGAGTTCGCCCGCGCCCAGCATGCGCGTCAGCGCGTTCTCGTCGATCACCTCGCCGCGCGAGGTGTTCACGACATAGGCCGAGGGCTTCATCAGCTTCAGCCGCCGCGCCGAGAGCAGGTGATAGGTCGCCGGGGTGTGCGGGCAGTTCACCGAGACGATGTCCATGCGGGCCAGCATCTGGTCGAGCGATTCCCAGTAGGTCGCCTCGAGGTCCGCCTCGACCGCCTTCGGGACGGGCTTGCGGTTGTGATAATGGATCTGGAGGCCGAAGGCCTTGGCGCGCCGCGCCACCGCCTGGCCGATACGGCCCATGCCGATGATCCCCAGCCGCTTGCCGCCGATCCGGTTGCCCAGCATCCAGGTCGGCGACCAGCCCTTGAACTCGCCCTTCTGGAGCACCTCGACGCCGTTGACGATGCGGCGCGGCACGGCCAGCAGGAGGGCCATCGTCATGTCCGCCGTATCCTCGGTCAGGACGCCCGGCGTATTCGTGACGATGATCCCGCGCTGGCGGGCAGTTTCGACGTCGATATGATCGACCCCGGTGCCGAAATTGGCGATCAGCTTGAGGTTCGGCCCGGCCTGGACGAGCGTGCGCGAATCGAGCCGGTCCGAAATCGTCGGCACCAGCACCTCGGCCTGCTTCATCGCTTCGACCAGCGCGGCCTGCGACATTGGCTGGTCGTCGGCGTTCAGCCGCGTGTCGAACAGCTCGCGCATCCGCGTCTCGACGACGTCGGGCAGTTTGCGCGTGACGATGACGAGCGGCTTTCTCACCGGACCTGTCCCCAAGGCTTGCACGCGTCCCTTAGCAAAGCCGCCCGCGCGCCGCAAAGCGCTCCCGAGGTCAACGCTGCATTAACCGCGAAGGGCGCACTCTCCAGGCCACGCGCAAGACAGCTCAGCCGCCTTACCGGCAGGAGCGGCGCGCGGGGTGGTCTGAAGGTCGAAGAGTCCCGTGAAGCATCGTCTTGCCGTTGCGTCCGCGCTGCTGTCGTCGCTGGCTATCCTGCCGGCCTTTGCGCCCGGCGACGCGCCGGTGCCGCTGCCCAAGCCGGCCAGCGTGCAGCATGCCGCGCTGGCGCCCGAACATGCGCCGCCTGCCGCCATGCCCGATTTCGTCGATCCGGCCTCGGCGGCCGGCGGCCCGGTCCCGCCCGTCCCCGAAATGCCGAACCGCGACCGGCCGACCCCGTCGGGCCTGCCGGTGCCGCGCTGGGTCAGCCTGAAGTCGGGCGAAGTCTATCTGCGCGCCGGCCCCTCGGCCGAGCACAAGGTCGAATGGGTCTATGTCCGCCGCGGCCTGCCGGTCGAGGTGATCGCCGAGTATGACGTCTGGCGCCGCATCCGCGACGCCGACGGCGTCGTCGGCTGGGTCCACAAGGGCATGCTCGACGGGCGCCGCTCCGTCGTGATCTCCGGCGGCGGCAACGCCCCCTTGCGCGATTCGCCCGGCGCCGACGCGGCGGTGGTCGCCTATGCCGAACCCGGCGTCATCGCGCGGCTGAAGAATTGCAGCGCGGCCTATTGCGAGGTCCAGGCGCAGTCGGTCGACGCCTATGTGGAGCGCGCCCGCGTCTGGGGCGTCTATGACGGCGAGACCGTCGAATAGCGCCTTGCGAAGGCCGCATTTTTCCTGACTTTGTCGTCCGGTGCGGGGCGTCGCGCCGCGCACCGGAAGCCGCCGCGTCCTGCGGCGGCCGGCCGTCCAACTCGTCAGGAATGCCCCATGTTCAAGAAGGGTCTGTTGCTCGCGACCGCGCTGGCGGCGCTCGCCGGCCGGGCCGGCGCCAATGACGGCTTCACCGGCGTCACCGCGACTGGCCTCCAGTTCCAGAAGACCGACGCGATCGCCATGGAGTCGGAAGACCTCTTCATCGGTCTCGACGCGATCAAGGTCGATTATGTCTTCAAGAACACGACCGGCGCCGACGTCACCGGCGTCGTCGCCTTCCCGATGCCGGCGATCTATCTCGCGTCGCTGATCTATTCGCCGACCCGCTTCTCCGCCGCCGACCTCGACACCGACAACCCGCTGGGCTTCACCGCGACCGTGGACGGCAAGGCGGTTCCCGTCGCCACCGACCGGCGCGCCTATATCGTACCGCCGGAGGAACCTTCTTCCGATCCGAACGCGCCCTATGTGCCGCCGCCGGCCAGCGCCGAATATGACGAGCCCGGCACCGACGTCACCGATTACCTGACCTCGCTCGGCATCCCGATCGTCTTCGACACGCAGCAGGTCTTCGCCGCGCTCGACAAGCTGCCCGAAAGCACCCTGAAGGAACTCGAGGCGAAGAATCTCGTCTTCAAGGGCTCGCCCGAGAACGGCCCCGACATGCGCTGGGAGGTCGGCTGGGCGATCATGATCCGCCATTCGTGGACGCAGACCTTCCCGGCCGGCGCCGAGCTGCGCATCTCGCACAGCTACAAGGCGCTGCCCTCCGGCGGCCTCTTCTACTGGTACGACTGGACGAAGCCGACCGCCGACTGGGAGACCGACCCGAACGAGGACGACAAGGCGAAATACTGCATCGACGAGGGCACCGGGAAGGCGATCGACGCCGCGCTGCCGGCCGATCCCGACGCCGGCGGCGCCCATCGCGGCACCGCCTTCAACATCGCCTATGTGCTGACCACCGCGAATACCTGGAAGGGCCCGATCGGGTCGTTCAAGCTGACGCTCGACAAGGGCAAGCCCGAGAATGTGCTGTCGCTCTGCATGGACGGCATCGCCAAGACCGGGCCGACCACCTTCGAGGTGACCAAGACGGATTTCGTGCCGCAGAAGGACCTCGAAGTGCTGGTCGTCTCGGCGAGCCCCGCATTTCCCGAATGAGGCCGATCATGATGCGCAGGATATGGGTGGCGGCAACCGCGGCGGCGGCGCTGCTGTGCGGGCCGGCCTCGGCCAATGACGGCTTCGGCGGCCTCACTGCGACCGGCCTCCAGTTCGACAAGACCGGCGTCGTGCAGATGCTGAGCGAGGATCTCTATATCAGCCTCAAGCAGGTGCGCGTCGCCTACATCTTCCGCCATCGCGGCGGCGCGGATGTGACGGGCGAGGTGATCTTCCCGCTGCCGCCGGTGAATCTCATGTCTTTGCGCGAATCCGATTTCGCCATCGACCCCGACACGCTGGACAAGCCGAATTTCGTCCATTTCACCGTCACGGTCGACGGACGCGCCGTTCCGGTGAAGACCGACCGCATCGCCGTGATCGAGCCCGACTATGACGAGAACCGGCCGATCTCGGAGGTCTATACCGCGCCCGGCCGCGACGTGACGGCGGTGCTGGAGAAATACGGCATCCCGCTTTCCCTGCGCCCCGAGACCGTCGGCGCGGTGCTCGCGAAGCTGCCCAAGGCGGCGAAGGACGACCTTGCGGCGCAAGGCATCATCGAAGTCTACGAAGGCGCCGAGAACGGCGCCGATCCGCGCTGGTCGATCGTCGAGCGCTATCACTGGACGCAGACCTTCGCGGCCGGCAGGGACGTGAAGATCGCGCACAGCTATGACGGCGCCTTCCCGGGCGGCGTCTTCGGCTGGAACGCCGTCACCGAACCCGACTCCTGGCAGGCGAACCTGACCAAGACCTATTGCATCGACGGCGGCACGCAGAAGGCGATCCGCAAGGCGCTGCGCAAGTCGGACGGCGAGGAGTCGTGGTACGGCATGGCCTACTACATCGACTACGTGCTCACGACGGCGAAGACCTGGGCGGGGCCGATCGGCGACTTCAGGCTGACCATCGACAAGGGCGACCCGCGCAACGTGATCTCGCTCTGCGTCGACGGCATCAAGAAGACCGGCCCAACCACCTTCGTGGTGGAAAAGAAGGATTTCGTTCCGGACCGCGATCTCTCGATCCTGCTCGTGCCCAGCGTGGACACGATGCCGCAGTAGCTGTGGAGCGAGGCATGAGTCAGAGCGCCGTCGTCTTTCGCAACGTCTCCAAGCGCTATGGCGATTTCCATGCGGTGGAGGATCTGAGCTTCGAGGTCCCCGCCGGCGGAATCTTCGGATTCCTGGGGCCGAACGGGGCGGGCAAGACGACCTCGCTCCGGATGATGCTGGGGATGATCCGCCCGTCGGCCGGGTCGATCGAGGTGCTCGGCCAGCAGAGTGCGATGGATGTCCGCCCGCGCGTCGGCTATCTGCCCGAGGAGCGCGGCCTCTATCGCCGCATGACGCCGATCGAGACCATCGTCTATCTGGCGCGGCTGAAGGGCATGCATGCCGCCGACGCGCGCAAGCGGGGGCTCGATCTGCTGGAGAAGTTCGGCCTCGGCGCCTTCGCAAAATCGCGCATCGAGACGCTGTCGAAGGGCATGGCGCAGAAGGTCCAGATCCTCGCCGCCATCGTCCATGCGCCCGACCTCGTGATCCTGGACGAGCCCTTCTCGGGCCTCGACCCGGTGAACCAGCAGGTGCTGGAGGAACTGGTCGAGAGCCAGCGCGCCGAGGGACGCACCGTCATCTTCTCCACCCATGTGATGCAGCACGCCGAGCGGCTGTGCGACCGGCTGCTGCTGGTCGCCGGCGGACGCTCGGTTTTCGAGGGCACGCTCGAAGAGGCGCGCGCCCGCATGCCGCGCATCGTGCGGCTGAAGACCACGGCCGATCCCGCCCTGCTCGCCGGGCTGCCGGGCGTGGCGCGGGTGACGCCGGGCGAGGCGGCGCGGAGCTATGAGCTCACGCTGACGGCGGCGGCCGACGGCGAGGCGCCGCTGCGCGCCTGTTTCGAGCGCGGCATCGCGCTGGAGCGTTTCGACATGAGCGAGCCGCCGCTGCACGACATCTTCGTCGCCTTCGTCGGCGAAGGGGCGCGCGAGGCCGACGAGCGCCGGAGCGCCGCATGAGCGCCACCCGCCGCATCCGCCTCGTCGCGATCCGCGAATATCGCCATCACGCGAAGTCGAAGGGCTTCTGGCTGATGATGGTGATCGTGCCGCTGGTCGCCGCCCTCGCCGCGCTGATCCCGCAATGGGTCCAGGAGAACAAGCCGACCCGCGCCTTCGCCGTCATCGACCAGGCTGACGGCACGGTGCTGGCCGCCATCGACGCGGCGCTCGCCAATGACGAGCAGAAGCGTACCCTCGCCGCGGTCAAGGACTACGCGGCCGAGCATATCCCTGCCGAGAGCATCCCCCTGCTGTCGCCCTTCGCGCCGGCGCGCGGGCAGATCACCGGCGACGACGTGAAGGCCTTCCTCGCCTTCGGCGGGCTGGCCAAGGTGAACGAGCTGCTGCCGGTGCTGGCGCGGCCGGGTTCGCCGCCCTTCGTTCCGCCGGCGCCGCGCTTCGCCCGCATCAACATCCCCAGCGACATCGACACGGCCGCAGATCCGGCAGCGATCGGCGCGGCGCTGTCGCCCTATCTGCGGATCGAGAAGCCGATCGAGGGCGAGCGGCCGCCCTGGCTGACGGCGGCGGTCATCGTGCCGGCCGACTACAGGCTGACCGCGCCGACGACCGCGATCCAGTACTGGTCGATCTACATCAACGATTTCGAGCTGGAGAGCCTGATCGAATCGGCGCTCACCGCCGAGGCGAAGCGCGCCATGTATCGCGAGCAGGGCATGTCGAACGAGGCGGTCGCCGCCATCGAGGCGCGCCGCGTCGCCATGCAGGCGTTCAATCCCGACAAGCGCGAGGCGGGCGGCGCCATCGAGCTCCAGGACCGGCTGCTGAATTTCGTGCCGGCGGCGCTCGCGATGCTGCTGTGGATGTCGATCTTCACCGTCGCCAATCTGCTGCTGCTCGGGGTGATCGAGGAACGCTCCAACCGGCTGATCGAGGTGCTGCTGTCCTCGGTCTCCGCCGGCGAATTCATGGCCGGCAAGCTGTTCGGCATCGCGATGATCGGGCTGACCATCCTGTTTGCCTGGATCGTGGTGGCGCTCCTCATCCTCGCGAACGGCTCGGACCCGACGGTCCAGTTCGCCAACAGCGCGATCCAGCTCATCTTCAGCGGGCCCTATATCCCGGCCTTCGCCTTCTATTTCGTCGTCGGCTATCTCACGATCGCCTCGATCTTCCTGGGCCTCGGCAGCGTGTGCAATTCGCAGCAGGAGGCGCAGGCGCTGCTGACGCCGCTGGTGCTGACGCTGATGCTGCCGTTCTTCCTGCTGCTGCCGATGATCCAGGACCCCAACGGGCCTATCGCGACGGTGATCGGCTGGATTCCGATCTACACGCCCTTCGTGATGATGGTTCGCCTGTCGACCAATCCGGGCTGGGTCGAACTGGTGGCGACCGGCCTCCTGACGCTCGCCTTCTCAGGGCTCGTCGTCTGGGGCATGGCGCGGCTCTTCAAGAGCGCCGTGCTGCGCACCGGGCAGCCGCCGCGCCTGGTCGAGATGTGGCGGATGATGATCCGCCAGGACCGCTGATCAGAGCGTGCCGGCCTTGAAGGTGTCGCAGGTGTTGATGCGGCCCGACTCGAACCCGGTCTTGAACCAGCGCTGGCGCTGCTCGGCGGTGCCGTGGGTGAAGGACTCCGGCACCACATAGCCGCGCGAACGGCGCTGGATCGTGTCGTCGCCGACCGCGGAGGCCGCCCGCAGCGCCTCGTCGATGTCGCCCGGCTCGAGGATCGACTTCGTGCGCTGCGCATTGGCGGCCCACACGCCGGCGAAGCAGTCGGCCTGGAGTTCCTGGCGCACCGACAGGGCGTTGGCCTCTTCCTCGCTCGCCCCCTGGCGCTCCTGCATCACCGCCGAGGAGATGCCGAGCAGGGTCTGGACGTGATGGCCGACCTCGTGCGCGATGACATAGGCCTGCGCGAAGTCGCCGGCCGCCTGGAAGCGCGTCGAGAGCTCGTTGAAGAAATCGAGGTCCAGATAGACCTTGCGGTCGCCGGGGCAATAGAACGGCCCCATCGAGGCGCTGGCCGCACCGCAGGCGGACTGCACCTGCCCGCTGAACAGTACCATGCTGGGCTCGGCATAGTCCTCGCCCGCCGCCCGGAAGATCTCGTGCCAGACATCCTCGGTGTCCGCGAGCACCACGGCCACGAACTGGCGCATCTTGTCGTTGCTGGCGGTGCTGCCGGCGGGCGTTGCCGTGTCCTGCACCGACGTGCGGCCGCTGGGGAGCGACATGCCTCCGCCGCCGCCGAACATGCCGCCGAGGAGCTGGAGCGGGTTGATGCCGAACACCGCCCACAGAATGATGCCGATAATGACGATGGTGCCGAGCCCCATGCCGCCCGAGCGCACCGGGGCGCGGCCGCCCGTAGGAAACGAAAGCCCCCCGCCGCCGCGTCCGCCGAAGATGCTGCCGAGGCCGCCCAGCCCGCCGAGACCGCCGCCGCCGCTGCCCCGATTGTCCTCGACATTCGAGCTCTGGCGGCGTCCTTCCCACTTCATCTGCGCATACCCCGGACCTGCGGCCCGGGCGGTCGCCGGGCATCTGACCGCTCTATAATGCGTCCGCCGGGTTTTCGCACCACGCCCGGCATGCCCGGCGGCGGGGCTTGATCCGGATCAACGGACCCGGGCAGGCCCGGAACGGCACGGATTTCAAGGGCCTGCCTTCCTTGCGGCCTATCCGGGTGGTCCCTATATACCCGCCCGACGCGGGGTTATTGCCGCGGCAGCAACGCCACCAAGGGGGCCGGCGGGACGCTTCTCGGGAAGGTCCGGCGCGGTTCGCCGCTTAAGGAGAGCAGGGAAAGAACATGGCCAAAGTCATTGGCATCGACCTCGGCACCACGAATTCGTGCGTCGCCGTGATGGAAGGCGGTAAGCCGAAGGTCATCGAGAATGCGGAAGGGGCCCGCACCACGCCCTCGATCGTCGCCTTCACCGACGACGGCCAGCGCCTCGTCGGCCAGTCGGCCAAGCGCCAGGCGGTCACCAACCCCACCTATACGTTCCACGCGATCAAGCGCCTGATCGGCCGCCGCTTCGACGACAAGATGGTTCAGAAGGACATCAATCTGATGCCCTACAAGATCATCAAGTCGGACGCCGGCGATGCCTGGGTCGAGGGCCGCGACGCGAAGAAATATTCGCCGTCCGAAGTCTCCGCCTTCATCCTCCAGAAGATGAAGGACACTGCCGAGAGCTATCTCGGCGAGAAGGTGACCCAGGCGGTCATCACCGTTCCCGCCTATTTCAACGACGCCCAGCGCCAGGCGACCAAGGACGCCGGCAAGATCGCCGGCCTCGAAGTCCTGCGCATCATCAACGAGCCGACGGCGGCGGCGCTCGCCTATGGCCTCGACAAGACGAAGACCGGCACGATCGCCGTCTACGACCTCGGCGGCGGCACGTTCGACATCTCGATCCTGGAAATCGGCGACGGCGTCTTCGAGGTGAAGTCGACCAACGGCGACACCTTCCTGGGCGGTGAAGACTTCGACATGCGCCTCGTCGACTACCTCGCCGACGAGTTCAAGAAGGAACAGACGGTCGACCTGCGCAAGGACAAGCTGGCCCTCCAGCGCCTGAAGGAAGCGGCCGAGAAGGCGAAGATCGAGCTGTCGTCC
>JADZAI010000052.1 GCA_020852655.1 Alphaproteobacteria bacterium | reverse complement strand
TGGCGGCGATGCAGTCCAACATCGCGGCCGTCACGGCCGACGTCACCGACGAAGCCTCGATGACGGCACTTCATGCGGCAGCGGAAGCCGCGAACGGTCCGTTCGACATCGTCATCGCCAATGCCGGTGCTGCCGTCAGCGCGCCGGCCCCAAAAGTGTCGCTGGCTGACTGGAGCCAGGCGCTCGCGGTGAACCTCACCGGCGCCTTCCTGACGGTGAAGCCCGCTTTGTCCGGCATGATCGCGCGGAAATCCGGGCGCATCGTCTTCATCGCCTCGACGGCGGGCCTCAAGGGCTATGCCTATGTCGCCCCCTATGTGGCGGCCAAGCATGGCGTTGTCGGCCTGATGCGGGCGCTCGCGGTCGAGACGGCGAAAACCGGTGTCACGGTCAACGCCGTCTGTCCCGGCTTCACCGAGACCGAGCTGCTGGCCGATTCGGTCGAGCGTATCGTCAGGAAGACCGGACGCAGCGCCGAGGAAGCGCGCGCCAGCCTCGTCGCCGGCAACCCGCAGGGCCGTTTCATCCAGCCGGACGAGATCGCCGCCGCCGTGATGTGGCTGATCGGCGACGGCGCGGCCTCGATCACCGGACAGGCCATTTCCGTATCGGGAGGGGAGACATGGTAGCGGTTGCCGTGGCCGAACGGCAGGAGCATGCGCGATTGCGGCTCTGGGTACGCATCCTGCGCGCGCAGCGCCTGATCGAGGGGCAGTTGCGCGAGCGGCTGAAGACGGAGTTCGACACCACCCTGCCCCGCTTCGACGTCATGGCGGCGCTCTACCGGCAACCGTCCGGCATGCTGATGAGCGACCTGTCGCGCTTCCTCCTCGTCTCCAACGGCAACGTCACCGGCATCGTCGACCGTCTCGTCACCGACGGCCATGTCGTCCGCGCCCAGCGTGAAGGCGACCGGCGCACCTCCATCGTCCGGCTGACCGAGGCCGGCACAGCCTTCTTCGAGAAGATGGCGGCGGTGCATGAAGGCTGGGTCGATTCGCTTCTCGCCGACATAGGCGAGGAGGACGCCCGGCATCTGGCCGGCATCCTGAAATCATTCCGCAGCAACTGGGAGCGCGGCGCATGAAGGGCAAATCCATGGCCGGGCTCAGCCCGGTTCATTTCCATTGGCAGGCGGAGAACGGGATTGCCCGCATCCGGCTGGCGCGGCCGGAACGCAAGAATCCGCTGACCTTCGAATCCTATGCCGAGCTGCGCGATACGTTTCGCGACCTCGCCTATGCCGACGACATCCACGCCGTGGTCTTCCTGCCCAATGGCGGAAATTTCTGCTCGGGCGGCGACGTGCACGACATCATCGGCCCGCTGGTCAATATGGAAATGAAGGAGCTGCTGGCCTTCACCCGCATGACCGGCGACGTGGTCAAGGCCATGATCAATTGCGGCAAGCCGGTCATCTCGGCCGTGGACGGCGTCGCGGTGGGCGCCGGCGCCATCATCGCCATGGCGTCCGACCTGCGCCTTGCTACGCCCGAGGCGAAGACGGCGTTCCTGTTCACGCGCGTCGGCCTCGCCGGCTGCGACATGGGCGCCTGCGCCATGCTGCCGAGGATCATCGGCCAGGGCCGCGCCGCAGAACTACTCTACACAGGCCGCACCATGAGCGCGGAGGAAGGCGAGCGCTGGGGCTTCTTCAACCGGCTGGTAGCGGCGGCGGAACTGGAAAGAGAAGCGCTCGACCTCGCCGCCCGCATCGTCGCCGGTCCGACCTTCGCCCACGGCATCACCAAGACGCAGCTCAACCAGGAATGGTCGATGGGTCTCGATCAGGCGATCGAGGCCGAGGCGCAGGCACAGGCGATCTGCATGCAGACCCGCGACTTCGAACGCGCCTACAAGGCGTTCGTGGCGAAGGAAAAGCCGGTATTCGAGGGGGATTGAGATGAGGGACGCGACTTTTCCCTCCCCCTTGCGGGGAGGGTGGCCGGACAAGGTCCGGCCGGGTGGGGTACAGGCGGCAGAGCTCGACCTCCGGGCGGTGCCTTCTGATGCTACCCCCTCTGGCCGCTACGCGGCCATCTCCCCCGCAAGGGGGGAGAGTGCCCTCTCCCTTACCGCACCTGCCCAACCCCGCTGCGCTACGTCCGGTCGGCCCTCCCGTAAGGGGGAACCTCATCATGCCTGACCGCTCCTTCCTGTCCTGGCCGTTCTTCGAGGACCGCCATCGCGAATACGCCGGGCGTCTCGATTCATGGTGCGCGCAGAACCTGCCGGCCGATCATCATGACGTCGATGCGGCCTGCCGCGAGCTGGTGAAGAAACTGGGCCGCGACGGCTGGCTCAAGCCTACCGCCATAGACCCGAAGAATCCCGCGCCCCTCGACGTGCGCACGCTCTGCCTGACCCGCGAGACGCTGGCGCGTCACGACGGGCTGGCCGATTTCGCCTTCGCCATGCAGGGGCTGGGCACCGGCGCCGTCAGCCTCTTCGGCGAGGCGCATCACCGGCAATGGCTGGAAAAGACCCGCGCCGGCGAAGCGCTCTCCGCCTTTGCCCTGTCGGAGCCGCGTTCGGGCTCGGACGTCGCCAACATGGACATGACGGCGACACGCGACGGCGACCATTACGTGCTGTCGGGGGAGAAGACGTGGATCTCCAATGGCGGCATCGCCGATCTCTACACCGTCTTCGCCCGGACCGGCGAAGCGCCCGGCGCGAAGGGCATTTCGTGCTTCCTCGTCCCCGCCGACACGCCGGGCCTGACCGTCGCCGAGCGCATCGAGGTGGTTGCGCCGCATCCGCTGGCGCGGCTCGCCTTCGAGAATTGCCGCGTCCCCGCCTCGGCCATGATCGGCAGGCCCGGCGACGGCTTCAGGATCGCCATGTCGGTGCTCGACGTCTTCCGCTCCACGGTCGGGGCGGCGGCGCTGGGCTTCGCGCGCCGCGCGCTCGACGAGACGATCGCGCGGGCCTCGGGCCGCGAACTCTTCGGCGCACCGCTCTTCGACCTGCAGATGGTGCAGGGGCACATCGCCGACATGGCGCTGGACGTCGATGCCGCGGCCCTGCTCGTCTACCGCGCCGCCTGGACGAAGGACATGGGCGCGCCGCGCGTCACCCGCGAGGCGGCGATGGCGAAGCTTTACGCCACCGACCGCGCGCAGGAGGTCATCGACAAGGCCGTCCAGCTGCATGGCGGCGACGGCGTGCGCAAGGGGCACATCGTGGAGAGCCTGTATCGGGAGATACGCGCGCTGCGCATCTATGAGGGTGCGTCCGACGTCCAGAAAGTGGTCATCGCCCGGCAGGTGATGCAATGAAACCAGCAACCAGAGGGAAGAACTGCGATGACAAAGGCACTTGCCAAGGGAATCACTGAAAACGGCAGCGGCTTCGAGGGCGTCACCTGGAATGTGCTCGGGCAGACCTACTATCCGAAGGCTGTATGCGAAACGACGTTCGCCTTCGAGACCAACTCGGCGCCGGGCCAGTTCGTACCGGTGCACATCCACCCGACGCAGGACGAGTTCATCCTCGTTCAGGAAGGCGAACTCGACCTGAAGCTCGACGGCGTGTGGTCGAAGGCGCGCGCCGGCGATCTCGTGCGCATGCCGAAGGGCATTCCGCACGGCTATTTCAACAAGTCCGACAAGCCGACGCGCGCCCTTTTCTGGGTCTCTCCCGCTGGAAAGCTGCGGGACCTCTTCGCCGCATTGGACGACCTCACGGACATCCAGCGCGTTGTCGAACTGTCAGCCCAGCACGACGTGGACTTCCTGCCGCCGGAGGCGAACGACTGACGATGCTGTCGCCCAGCGCCCATACGGACACCTTCACGCGGGACAACCTGCCGCCCGAAAGCGAATGGCCGGATTTCCTGCTCGACGGCTTCCAGTATCCGGAGGTGCTGAACGCGGCCGTCGAATTGACCGACCGCATGGTGGAGCGCGGTTTTGGCGACAACACCGCGCTGATCGGCAATGGCCGGCGGCGCACCTACAAGGAGCTCTCGGACTGGACGAACCGCCTCGCCCATGCGCTGGTCGAGGATTACGGCGTCAAGCCCGGCAACCGGGTGCTGATCCGCTCGGCCAATAATCCGGCCATGGTCGCCTGCTGGCTGGCGGCGACGAAGGCCGGCGCGGTGGTGGTCAACACCATGCCCATGCTGCGCGCCGGCGAACTGGCGCAGATCGTCGACAAGGCCGAGGTCGCGCTGGCGCTCTGCGACACGCGCATCAAGGACGAGCTCGTCGCCTGCGCCAAGGAAAGCAGATTCCTCAAGGCGGTCATCGGCTTCGACGGCACGGCCAACCACGACGCGGAACTCGACCGCGTCGCGCTCGACAAGCCGGTGAAGTTCGACGCGGTGAAGACCGGCCGCGACGACGTGGCCCTGCTCGGCTTCACCTCCGGTACGACGGGCGTGCCCAAGGCGACCATGCACTTCCACCGCGACCTGCTGATCATCGCGGACGCCTACGCGAAAGAGGTGCTGGATGTGCAGCCGACCGACATCTTCGTCGGCTCGCCGCCGCTCGCCTTCACCTTCGGCCTTGGCGGACTGGCCATCTTCCCGCTGCGCTTCGGCGCGGCCGCGACCTTGCTGGAAAGCGCGACGCCGCCGAACATGATCGAGATCATCGAGACCTACAAGGCGACGGTCTCCTTCACCGCGCCGACGGCCTATCGCGCGATGCTCGCCGCCATGGATCGCGGCGCCGACCTTTCCTCGCTGCGCGTCGCGGTTTCGGCCGGCGAGACGCTTCCCGCCCCCGTCTACGAGGAATGGGTGAAGAAGACCGGCAAGCCGATCCTCGACGGCATCGGCGCGACGGAAATGCTGCACATCTTCATCTCCAACCGCTTCGACGATCGCGCGCCCGCCTGCACTGGCCGGCCGGTGACGGGCTACGAGGCGAAGATCGTCGGCGAGGACATGAGCGAGCTGCCGCGCGGCCAGGTCGGGCGGTTGGCGGTGCGCGGCCCAACCGGATGCCGCTACATGGCCGACAAGCGCCAGCGGCAATACGTCCGGGACGGCTGGAACCTGACCGGCGACAGTTTCGTGGAGGACGAGGACGGACGCTTCCACTTCGCCGCACGCTCCGACGACATGATCGTCTCCGCCGGCTACAATATCGCCGGACCGGAGGTGGAGGCCGCCCTTCTCGCCCACGCCGACGTCCGCGAATGCGCCGTCATCGGCGTGCCGGACGAGGAACGCGGCCAGATCGTCGAGGCGCATGTGGTGCTGGTCGAGGGCGCGCAAGCCGGCGACCTGATGCGCAAGATGCTGCAGGACCACGTCAAGGCGACCATCGCGCCCTACAAATATCCGCGTTCGGTCGTGTTCAC
>JADZAI010000051.1 GCA_020852655.1 Alphaproteobacteria bacterium | reverse complement strand
CCGGGCTCGGCGAAGGTCTCGCTGAAATCGGTTCTGGGAGAGAAGTGACGGCTACTGGAAGCGCTCGCGCGTGCTGTCGACGGCCGCGCCCTGCGCCTGATAGGCATTCTGGACACTGTTGGCCATGGTCGAGTAGCCGGTGATGGCGACGAGAGACAGGATCGCGGCGATCAGCGCGTACTCGATCGCCGTAGCGCCGGCGCAGTCGTCGATGAAGCGATGGATCAGGGCTCGCATGCGCTCGGGATCTCCTCGTCGGTCCTTCAACTACCGCAAAGAAATTAACAGACGCTCAGGCCGCAACCTTAACTTTGAGTTGAAAAACATTGCGGCAAGCAACGCCAGCGCGCCGCGAGCATCCGCGCCCGATCAGCACTCGCCCTGGGTCGAACCGTCGGACCGGATGATGCATTCGGCGTCGGGCGAGCTTTGCAGCACGCTCTTGCGGATGGTGTAGGTGCGAGACGGCGAGATCGATCCGGTCGACATCATGTCCACTTCGACCGGGCGACCGCCATCGGCATAGAAGCGACGGCCGCTGTCGGCGAGGTAGGAGGTGGCGAACAGCGCCAGCGCGATCGCCGCCGTGCCGAACAACAGGGCCACCCGGACAGGGCTGATACCGGGCAAGGCACGGTCGCCCCGGCTGCTCCGGATTCGTTCCCAATCTTCCTCATTCTGCATCGCGGCCCCCTGCCGTCGCCCGCGCGACGGGTCGATATGCATCCAGATCGCCTACATTTTTCACGTTCGGCTGAACGTTCTCTTAACAATTCCGGGAAAAGCGGCGTTCAGAGCAGATCGATGAGGAAAGGGATCAGCGGTTCGTCGGCCGGCGGCATGGGATAATCGCGCATGTCGCGCGGGCGGACCCATTTCAGCGCCTGTCCTTCCAGCGGCCTCGCAATGCCTTCGTAGCGCCGGCAGACATAGAGCGGCATCAAAAGGTGGAAGGTCTCATAGGTATGGCTGGCGAAGGTCAGCGGCGCGAGGCAGGCGGTCTTCGTCTCGATGCCGATCTCCTCGCGCAGCTCGCGGACCAGCGTTTCCTCCGGCGTTTCGCCGGGCTCCACCTTGCCACCGGGAAACTCCCACAGACCGGCCAGCGTCTTGCCCGGCGGTCGCTGCGCCAGCAGCACGCGACCGTCGACGTCGATCAGCGCGCAGGCGGCGACAAGGACCAGCTTGCGGTCTGTCATGCCGCCTCCGGGGGCTGGCGGTAATGGTACCGGTAGAGTTCGGCGAAGCCCAGCGAATCGTAGAGGCCCCGCGCATGCGCGTTGCTCTCCTCGACCTGCAGCCATGCCGTGCGAGCGCCGCGCAGCCGCGCCCATTTGAGCGCCGAAAGCACGATGCGGCGCGCATATCCCTTGCCGCGCTCGCTCTCCGCCGTCGCCACCTCGAACAGGCCGGCGAGGTCCCCATCCTGCACGCAGATCGCCACCGCCAGCGGCTCCTCGTCCCTTTCCAGCGAAAAGAGACCGGCTTCGGGCTCGATGGCCAGCAATATGTCGGTGAGCGCCGGCCGCAATATGTTGGTCGCGCCCTTGGCCTTGATCGCCGCGCCGACGAAGCGGGCGACGTCGCGCATCGGGATCTGGTCGAGCCCATCGGCGATCAGGTCGTCGTCGAGCGGGCGGTGCATGACGAGCGACTCGGAGAACCGCCGCCAGCCAATCCGGTCGAAATGCTCGGTCAGCGCGTCGCCTGAAAGCGGCGACATGCGGAAGGTCAGCGGCAGGCTTGCCGCCGCGAATTCGCGGCCGACCTTTTCGATGCGGCTCTCCAGATGGTGCGTATCGCCCGGATCGAGCGGATTGACCGAGTTCAGACGCTTGGCCGGATGGCCCGGCGTGAGCCGCACGAGCCAGGTGCCGTCATAATGGACCTTCGCCGCCGGCCAAGCCCTGAAGCCCGCAGCCTCGAACCTGCGCACGGCGGCCAGTTCAGGCTGTGCGAGTGGGGTCGGCAAGCTCAGCTCCGGTAGTCGCCGTTGATCTCGACATAGGCCTTGGTGAGATCGCAGGTCCAGACGGTTGCCTTGCCACGCCCAAGCCCGATGTCGGCGCGGATGCGGATCTCGTCGCGCTTCATGTAGTCGGAGGTCGCGGCTTCCGAGTAATCGGGATCGCGCTCGCCTTCCCGGGCGACGCGGATGTCGCCGAACCAGACCGAGAGGAGGTCGCGGTCGGCCGGCTCGCCCGCCTTGCCGACGGCCATGACGACCCGTCCCCAATTGGCGTCCTCGCCGGCGACCGCCGTCTTGACCAGCGGCGAATTGGCGATCGAAAGCGCGATCCTCTTGGCCGAGCGCGCGGATTTGGCACCGGTGACGGTCACCTCGACCTGTTTGCGCGCGCCTTCGCCGTCGCGCACGACCTGCAGCGCCAGATTCTTCAGGATGCGGTTCAAGGCACGGCGGAACTGCATCAGGCGCGCGTCCTTCGGATCGGTGATCCTCGGCGCGCCGCGCTTCGCCGCCGCGCCGGTCGCGAAAAGCAGCAGCGTGTCGCTGGTGGACGTATCGCTGTCCACCGTCACCGCGTTGAACGTGCCCTTCGTGCCGGCCGACAGCATCTGCTGGAGGACGGGCGCGGCGATGGGCGCGTCGGTGGCGACGAAGGAGAGCATCGTCGCCATGTCCGGCGCGATCATGCCCGCGCCCTTGGCGATGCCGTTGATGGTGACGTCGGCATCGCCGAGCTTCACCGTGGCGGTGGCATATTTCGGGTAGGTATCGGTGGTCATGATGGCCTTGCCGGCCTCGCCCCAGAGCCCGGCTTCCGCGCCCTTGGCCATATCCTTGAGCAGATGCGAGAACTTTCCGGCATCGAGCGGCTCGCCGATGACGCCGGTCGAGGCGAGGAACACCTCGTCCGGCCGGCAGCCGACCGCCGCCGCCGCCGCCTTGGCGGTGAGCGACGTCGTCTCGCGGCCCTTCCTGCCGGTGAAGGCGTTGGCGTTGCCGGAATTGACCACCAGCACGCGCGCCTTGCCGCCCGGAAGGTTGGCGCGGCACAAATCGACCGGAGCCGAAGGACATTTCGACCGGGTGAAGACGCCGGCGACATCGGTGCCTTCGTCGAACACCATCAGCAGGAGGTCAGTGCGGTTCCTGTACTTGATGCCCGCCTCCGCCGTCCGGATGCGGACACCCTCGAGCGCCGGCAGCTTCACGTATTTCTTCGGCGCGAGGGGGGAAACGGTGGCGGACATGGGGCCTCGGGCGGCTTGCGGGATGAACGGGAGTTCCGTTTGCCCGATCGCAGGGACAGGCGCAAGACCCGCCAACGCCCAAGGAAATTGACGTGCAGGCCCATTGTTCTATCTATTCGGCGACTTGCTTCGTGGACAGGCTTCGGTCGGCCCCCGCGGCCTGGCGACAACCGAGAAGGCAGCGAGACCGCCGTGCGATGCTGACGAAGACGCGACGTTTCGAACTGCGCGAACGGACTGCCGCCGCACACGCCGAGCTGGACAGCCTTGTGGGCGGTTTCGACACCATCGGCGATTACAGCCGCTATCTGACGGGCATGCACGCCTTCAGGGCGGCAGTCGAACCGTGCTTCGAGGAAAATCCGGCGATCTGCTGGCGGCCGGAGCCGCTTCGGCACCTGATCGAGGCCGACATGGCCGATCTCGTCATCGGAAGGACGCCCGCGATCGGCTTTGCGCTCCAGCCGCGCTCGACCTCGGAGGCGCTCGGCATCGCCTACGTGCTGGAAGGCTCGCGGCTCGGCGCGAAGCTGCTTTTTCGCCGGGCGATATCGCTCGGCTTCGGGGCGGAGCACGGTGCGCGTCATCTGTCGGCGCAAAGCCAGGGCGCCGATTGCTGGAAAAACTATCTTGCCGTGCTGGAAGCGGCGGAGCCTTTCGATACCGACGCGGCGGTCGCGGCCGCATCGGCCACGTTCGGCCTCGCACTCGACGCGTTCCGGAGAGCCGCAAGATGAGCGGCGGGGATCGCGTCGACCTCACCAATTGCGACCGCGAGCCGATTCACATCCCCGGCAGCATCCAGCCGCACGGCTCTCTCATCGCCTGCGACGCCAGCGCCGCGATCGTGCTGCGGCACTCCCGCAACGCGGCGG
>JADZAI010000050.1 GCA_020852655.1 Alphaproteobacteria bacterium | reverse complement strand
CGATGATCAGCAGCGGACGACCGGTCTGC
Source organism: Alphaproteobacteria bacterium (assembly GCA_020852655.1). Classification (GTDB taxonomy): domain Bacteria; phylum Pseudomonadota; class Alphaproteobacteria; order Micropepsales; family Micropepsaceae; genus JADZAI01. Next base: position 159,288 of record JADZAI010000050.1, on the reverse strand, counting down.
ACGATCGATTCCAGGATCGGCAGCATCGGCTGGAGCGAGGAGAGCTTCTTCTCGTGGATGAGGATATAGGGCTCATCCAGCTCGGCGACCATCTTCTCGGCGTTGGTGATGAAGTACGGCGAGACATAGCCGCGGTCGAACTGCATGCCCTCGACGACTTCGAGCTCGGTGTCGAGGCTCTTCGCCTCTTCGACCGTGATCACGCCTTCGTTGCCGACCTTGGCCATCGCTTCGGCGATCATCTTGCCGATCGAGGCTTCGCCGTTGGCCGAGATGGTGCCGACCTGGGCGATCTCGTCGTTCGACTTCACCTTCTTGGTGCGCTTCTTCAGATCGGCGACGACGGCCTTGACCGCCTCGTCGATGCCGCGCTTCAGGTCCATCGGGTTACGGCCCGACGACACGGCCTTCACGCCTTCCTGAACGATCGCCTGGGCGAGAACCGTGGCGGTCGTGGTGCCGTCGCCGGCGATGTCGTTGGTCTTCGAGGCCACTTCGCGCACCATCTGGGCGCCCATGTTCTCGAACTTGTCCGCGAGCTCGACTTCCTTCGCGACCGTCACGCCGTCCTTCGTCGTGCGCGGAGCGCCGAACGACTTCTCGATCACCACATTGCGGCCCTTCGGGCCCAGCGTCACCTTCACCGCGTTGGCGAGGATGTTCACGCCGTTCAGCATGCGCTCGCGCGCATCGGCCGAAAATTTGACGTCCTTGGCTGCCATTTCAGTTTTCCTAGATGTTCAATGCAAAAGGCGGCTGACCCGAACGGGTTAGGCCGCCTTCTTCGATTTCGCGGGGGCTTCGATGACGCCCATGATGTCGGACTCCTTCATGATCAGGAGGTCCTGGCCGTCGACCTTCACTTCCGTGCCCGACCACTTGCCGAACAGGACGCGGTCGCCCGCCTTGACATCGAGCGCCGTGCGGGTGCCCTTGTCGTTCAACGCGCCCGGGCCGACGGCGATGACTTCGCCTTCCTGCGGCTTCTCCTGGGCGGTGTCCGGGATGATGATCCCGCCGGCGGTCTTGGCGTCTTCCTGAATGCGCTTGACCACCACGCGGTCATGGAGCGGACGGAAACCCATCGATCTCTCCTGAATGTGACGAATTTGTTGTGTTGCGGTAAGCCGTTAGCACTCTGCCTAGGCGAGTGCCAACCGACGGCGGGCATTTAGGTGCGCGCAGGAGAGGTGTCAAGCACCGCCCCGCGACGGGGATGCGATATTTCCGGCCTTGCCGTGCCCGGCGCGAACCCCGCCGGCCTGTCACGGCTCAGGCGGGTTCGGAAAATGCCAGGGATTCAGCCGCCCTGCGGCTGCACCGCCTTCATGTCGAAATAGTCGCGCCAGGCGACGATCTTGCCGCCCTTCAGTTCGAACACGCCCATCACTTCGGCCGCAATTTTCTGGCCATTCTTGAGCGTGAAGCGGTCGACGCGTTCGTTGAGCACGGTCCCCTCTGCGGTCTCCGCCTGGTTCAGGACCTCGAAGACGACGTCGTCGGCTGAACCGGCAAAGGGCGCGATGAACTTGCGGATCTCCTCCACCCCCTTCATCGCGGGCATCGGCATGTTGTGATAGACGGCATCCGCGGCGAAGAACGACATGATGCGATCGGTATCCTTCGCCTCCCAGGCTCGCATGAACTGAGTGACGATCTCGCTGTTGCTCATATGCTCCTCCCAATCGGTCCGCCGAGCTTACGACATCGCGTCCCGACCGCGGCAAGCGGATGCCGGCCTCTCAAGCGTTTTCGAAGCCGGTCAGGAAGTCCCCAACGGCCGGACCCACCGCATCCAGGCGATACCCGCCCTCCAGGGTCAGGACGGTCGGCAGCCCCAGCTTCCCGATCAGATGGCCCATCCGCTGGTAGTCGGCGCCCTGGAGGCGGAACCCGCCCGCCGGGTCGTCGAGATAGGTATCCACCCCCAGCGGCACGACCAGGGCATCCGGCGAGAAGGCCCGTATCCGGTCGAGCGCTTCTTCGAGAGCCAGCGCGTAGGCGCCCCAGGCCGTGCCGACGGGCAGCACGATGTTGAGATTGAAGCCGGCACCGCGGCCGCTGCCGGTCTCGGACGCGAAACCGCTGAAATGCGGGTAGAACTGGCGTGGGTCGCCGTGGATGGAAACGGTCAGCACGTCGGGATTGGCATAGAAGATCGCCTGGGTGCCGTTGCCATGATGGAAGTCGACGTCGAGCATCGCGACCCGCCGGCCCTGGTCGACAAAACATTGGGCGGCGATCGCGGCGTTGTTGAGGAAGCAATAGCCGCCATAGGTGTCGCTGGCCGCGTGGTGGCCGGGCGGCCGGCACAAGGCGATGGCGGCACGATCGCCGCGCATCACCCATTGCGCCGCCGTGAGGGCGCTGTCGGCCGCCGCACGGGCGGCAGCCCAGGTGCCGGCGACGATCGGCGTGGCCGTATCGAAGCAATAATATCCAAGAGTCGCTTCGATATCCTCGAGGACTTCCGGGTGCATTCCGCGGGCGGGCCAGGCTGAAGGAATGGCCTCGCGCGCCTCGAAGCCGTACTTCACCGCCCACCGGATCCACGCCTGCTCCAGCACATGGACGAAGTCGGCGGTATGCACCCGCAGGATCGGGACATTGCCGAAGTGCTGCGGCGCCACGATCTCGCCGATGGCGCGGACCTTGATCGCGTCCAGAACCTGGCTGACGCGGTCGGGAACATCTTTCGCCGCAATCAGCCGGCCACCCTCGAACTCATGCGAGTGTGCGTGCGATTCGTGCGCTGGGGTATAAACGACCTTCATCGACTCGCTATTCTGTGCACGGATCGTTCGCTTGGCGAGAGCCAATGCGCGCCTGGCGTTCTGAAACGCTGTATTTCTGACGAATTCCGCAAAAGCCGGCGGCCGACGGAAACGGAGATAGAGACATGCGACTGGGCTTGCTGACCGGCGGAGGTGACGTTCCGGGCCTGAATGTTTCCATCAAGACGGTCGTGCGGGAGGCTGCTCGCCGGGGATGGTCCGTCCTCGGGCTGCGCCGCGGCTGGGAAGGGCTGGTCCACTACGATCCCCAGGACCCGGCGGCGGCAAGCTGGCTCATGCCCCTCACCGAAGAACGGGTGCGGACCATCGACCGCACGGGCGGCACCATCCTCCACACATCCCGCATCGATCCGGACCGGCTGGTCGTGAAGAGCCTTCCGGCTCGCCTCCAGGCCCTGGCGAAGCCGGACGCCGACAGGGTCGACGTCACGCCGGCCGTGCTGAAGTCCATAGAAGCGCTCAAGCTGGATGCGCTGATCGCCATCGGCGGCGACGGCACGCTGACCTACGCCGCCCGTCTCGCGCACGAGGGCGTGCCGATCGTCTCCTTCGCCAAGACGATGGACAACGACGTCTACGGCACTGATGTCTGCATCGGCTTTTCGACCGCCGTCACCCGGTCGGTCGATGCCATCACGGCGCTGCGCACGACGGCGGGCAGCCACGAGCGCGTGCTGATCGTGGAGCTGTTCGGCCGCCGATCGGGTGAGACCGCTTTGCTCTCGGGCCTGCTGGCCGATGCCGACCGCACGGTCATTGCGGAGGTCGAGGTGGACCCCCAACGCCTCGCCGAACTCGTGGCTGGCGACCATGCCGCCAACCCGTCGCGCTATGCTGTCGTCGTCGCCGCAGAGGGCGTGAAGCTGAAGGGCGGCGGCGAGGTCGAGCACGGCGACAAGGACGACTACGGCCGCCGGCGCCTCGGCGGCATCGGCGAGGTGCTGGGCGCCGAAGTGAAGGCCCGCACCGGCCTCGACACGATCATCCAGCGCCTTGCCTACATGATGCGCTCCGGCCCGCCCGACTCCTTCGACCGCATGATCGCCGCCTCTTATGCGACCTTCGCTGTAGAACTCATCGAGGCCGGCAATACCGGCCGCTTCTGTGCCCTCCAGGGGGGCCGCTATGTCGCCCTTCCCGCCGATACGCCTTCGAAGGGGCAGCGCCGCGTGGACGTGCATTCGCTGTACGATCCTGACGCCTATCGTCCCCGGATTCGTGGTATCGCGGGCAGAGCACCGTTTCTCGCTTGAGGTTCCATGGCCTTCGCCGCCCCGCCCATCGCTTCGCTCAATGCGCATCTCATCGGCGTGCCGGGCGGGCGAGATGAACTGGCGACGCCGGCGCTCATCGCCGACCTCGCGGTCCTGAAGCGGAACATCGCGGCAATGGCGGCGCAGTGCGCGAAGATGGGCATCGCGCTGCGGCCGCACGCCAAGACGCACAAATGCGCAAGCCTGGCCAGATTGCAGATCGAAGCCGGCGCCTTGGGCGTGTGCTGCGCCAAGCTGGGCGAGGCCGAGGCGCTGACGGCGGCGGGCGTTCCGGGCATCCTCATCACTTCGCCCATCGTCGCGAAACCGGCGCTGAAGCGGCTGGCGGCCCTGAACGCCGCCGCCGAGGGCATGATGGTCGTGGTCGACACGCCGGCCCTGGTGCCGGCCCTGGTCGAGGCGGCGCGGGCGAGCGGGCGGGTGCTGAAGGTGCTCGTCGATCTCGATCCCGGGCTGCACCGCACCGGCGTCGCGCCCGGCGAGCCGGCCTATGCGCTGGCCGCCGCGGTTGCCGCCGAGCCCGAACTCAGCTTCGAGGGCGTCCAGTGCTACGCCGGGCAGGTGATGCATATGGGCGACGCCGCACAGCGCCGCGCCAAGTCGCTCGCGGTGATGAAGCTCATCGCCGACACACGCGACGAATTGACCCGTCGCAACCTGCCGCCGCGCATCCTCACCGGCGGTGGCACCGGCACCGCCGACATCGATCCCGTGGCAGGCGTGCTGACCGAACTCCAGGCCGGCTCCTATGTCTTCATGGACCGCGAATACAACGACGTCTGGACGAAGGCCGGCGACCATCCGCCCTTCGAGACTTCGCTGGCGGTCCAGACGACGGTGATTTCGGCCGCGCTCGACAAGCTGGCGACGACGGACGCGGGGCTGAAATCCTTCGCCTGCGATGCCGGCCCGCCGAAGCTCGCGACCGGCGCGGGGCCGAGCGCCTCGTATTTCTTCTTCGGCGACGAGCAGGGCGGCGTGCTGTGCGAGGACGCGGCCGACCGCCCGGCGCTGGGCGCGGTGCTGACCTGCGTCGTCCCGCACTGCGACCCGACGGTGAATCTCTATGAGGTCCTGCATATCGTCGATGGCGACACGCTGGTCGACATCTGGCCCATCGAAGCGCGCGGCCGCAGCTTCTGACGTGTGAACAGGCGATGAGCGAGACGCTTCAGGGCTTCATCGAGACCTATGCCGAGCAGTGGCGGACCGGCCAATCTGCCCGCAACCTCGCGCGCTATCACGACGACTTCGTGCTGCACTACGCAGGCTCGCATCGGCTCAGCGGCATCTATCGCGGCAAGGCGGCGGCTCTTGCGGCGATGCGGAGCTTCGGCGAGGCGACGGGGCGCAAGCTGGTCGAGATCGTCGAAACCATGGCCGGCCGGACGCATGCCGGCATCGTCGCGCGCGAGCAGTTCCACGCCGCGCCCGGCGCGCCGATCCTGCGCCGCGTCGCCGTCTATCGTGTCGTCGACGGCTGGCTGCACGAATGCTGGGTCTATGACGACGACCAGGCGATGGTCGACCGCCTGATCGGCTAGGCGCCGAGCATCACCGGCGTCAGCAGCGCGCCCCAGCGCCACAACAGCAACGCCCCGCCGACCGCTAGCAGGGCGAACACCGTGAAGGTCAGCCGCCGCAGACGCCATGTCGGGCCGCGCCAGGCCGGACCGACCATGATGAAGGTCAGGATGCTTCCGGCTGCCGCCCCATGCATCAGCATCTGGGCGAGCGGGATCACCGGCCCCGGATAGTCGAACAGCGCCGCCCCTTCATCCGCTGCATAGGGCAGGAGGCCGACGAGCAGCGTGACGGCCGCGGCGATCCAGAGGGTCGCGGTCAGGATCTGTACCATCGAACTCAGCCGTTCGCCGAGGCTCTGCCCACCGCCGGCGCGGTAACGCAGGCGCACGAAGAACGCGATGACGCACCACAGCGAAGCTGCGAGCAGCGCGCCTATCACGGCGCCGAACAGAAGCGGCGAGTCCCACACGGCAAGCTTCCGGCCCTCGTTCACGCCGCCCGAACTCGCATAGCCCGTGATCGACCCATTGTCCGAGCGGAGCAAACGAACGCGGTTGCCGGATTCGAGTGCGCGCAGGACGTCCGTCGATTCGAGGACATAGCGGCTGGTGCTGTCGGCGTTGCTCACCACCACGGTGCCGTCGTCGCGCACGCTGATCGCGGTCGTATCGACCAGCCGTTGGAGGAACCCTTCGAATGTCGAACTGTTGCGCCGCTCGATCACATACGAGCCGCTGATATCCGCCTTGAGCGCGTCCGGCATCTCCGTCGCCTTTGGCTCGCTCGGACGCGCCGTCGGTACGAAATGCTCGATGAAGAGCCGCGGCAGATTGTTGGTCAGCGCGTAGCCGCTCTCGGTATTGACCGCGACGAACAGCGCGAGCCCAGCCTCCGGCCACACGGCCATGCTCGAATAGAAATAGACCGCCGCCCCGTCATGGCCGTAGCCGCGGAGATTGCCCGCCTGCGCCGTCAGGAAGCCATGCGCGATCGCATTTGCTTCCGGTGCATTGCGGAACGAGTCCGACGTCATCAGCGCGAAGGTCTTGGGGTCGAGGACGGTCGCTCCGTCCAGCGTGCCGCCGTTCAGCAGCATGCGCATGTAGCGCGCCATCGCGCCGGCGGTCGCCGAGGCGGCCCCGGCGGGTCCGACCTGGGCCGCGTAAAGCGCAGGCTGCGCCGTGAACCATCCGGCATCCCGGGTGAAGCCCGCGCTGGACCAGGTGCCGGCGCCGGCATTGTCTGGCGGCTCGCGGAAGCTGACGCCGGTCAGGCCAAGCGGCGCGAGGATGCGCGCCTCGACGCTCTCCTCGAACGAGCGGCCGTCGATGCGCGCGATGATCTCGCCCAGCAGGGCGACGGAATAGTTGGAATAGATCGCCGCCGCCCCGGGCGGGCGCACGCGCTTCGGCCGGTATTTCACCAGGTATTCCGCGAGCGGCAGCGACGGCTTGCGCGTGAAGAGATGGCCGATCGCCGAATCCTCGAAGCCGGCGGTATGCTGCATGAGGTCTTGGAGTTTCGGGATCGGAAATCCGTCGCCCGCGAATTTCAGCTCCTCCGGCAGATAATCGTCCGCCGGCGCATCCAGCTTCAGCTTGCCTTCGCTGACGAGCTGCATCGCCATCACATAGGTGAAGGTCTTCGAGATCGAGGCGATGCGGAACAGCGTCTTGTCCGGATCGACCGGCTTCTGGGGGCTCAGCGACGCGATCCCGTAGCCCTTCTCCATCAGGATGCCGTCGCGCGCCACGATGGCTACCGTGACGCCCGCAATGCCCTTCTCGCGCCGATAGGCCTCGACGACGCCGTCGACGAAGGTCTGCACCGTCGCCGGGTCCAGCGGCAGCGCCGTCTCCTCGCCGTCCGGCAGCGGCAATGTGACGTCCGGTTCGGGCTCCGGCACCTGGGCACGAACCGGTCCGGTCAGGCAGAGCAGGGCGAGTGCACCTGCCGCGAGAAGTCGCTTCATCGGCTCCCTCAGGAGGACGTCGCGCCTCCGTCGATCACCATACCCTGACCCGTCGTGAACGCACCCGCCTTTGAGGCCAGAAATACCGCCATGCCGGCGATTTCGTCCGGTTCGCCGATCCGCCGCAGCGGAGCACCGGCCGTAGAACGCTCCAGGATTTCCGGCGTCTCCCAGAGATACCGCGCGAAGTCCGTCTTGATGAGGCCCGGCGCGATCGCGTTCGCCCGCACGTTGAACGGCCCGAACTCGGTCGCGATGTTGCGCGCGAGCTGGAAGTCCGCCGCCTTCGAGATGCCGTAGGCGCCCAGGATCGGCGAGCCGCGCAGCCCGCCGATCGACGAGACGATGATGATCGCGCCGTCGCGCCGCTCTTTCATCTCGGGGATCACCATCTGGCACAGCCAGGCGTTCGACTTCACGTTCGACGCCATGATCTTTTCGAACGCGCTGTCGGGGATATCCAGCATCGACCCGGCGAAGGGGTTCACGGCGGCATTGCAGACCAGCACGTCGATCTTGCCGAGTTGCTTGCGCGTCTCGTCGACCAGGGCCTGAAGCTGTTCCTTGTAGGTGATGTTGCAGGGCAGGCCGATCGCCTGGCCCGGGAAATCGGCGTTGATCTCCTTCGTCACCTCGTCGACCGCATCCGCCTTGCGGCTGGACACCACGACCTTCGCGCCATGCTGCGCCATGCGATAGGCGATCGCCTTGCCGATGCCCTTGGTCGAGCCGGTAACGACGGCGACCTTGCCCGTCAGGTCGAACAGATTGTCTGGCATGCCTCTCCCCTTGTCTTGCGGCGCGCATCAAACGCGGGGCGGGCGGCGATGGCAATGACGGATTGTCAGTCTGCGATCAACGCCGCCGCGCCGCCAAGCGGTAGACTTCGTTCCGGTCGCGTCGTCCCATCGCGATCACGACAACGATCAGCTCTCGGTCACGCACCTCATAGACGAGACGATAGCCGACACTGCGAAGCTTGATCTTGTAGCGATCCTTTTGTCCTGAGAGTCGGGAAGCTGGCACGCGTGGGTCTATCAGCCGCTCGGCGAGCTTTTTCTTGAATTGCTCGCGCGTTGATTCATCGAGCTTGCGCCACTCCTTCAGGGCCTCCTCCAGGAACCCAAGCTCATAGCTCATCGAGCTTGATCTTCACGACCTTCTGGATCTTGCGGGCATCGGCAATTGCGTTCAGCTCCTGATCCTCAAGCCTGTTCAGCAATGCCTCATAGGTCTGTGCCGGTACGCAATAGAACGCCGTCTCATTGTGATTGAGAATGGCAACAGCACCGCCCTCGCCGGCAGCCACTGTTCCCATCGGATTGCGCTTGAGTTCAGAGATGCTGGCCGTGATCTCTGCCAGTACGGTGCTCGCCATATCGTCCGCCCTAGTTCAGGACCAAATTTAGTGCTAATTTCGGCACTTACAAGGCACTACGAATTCCTCTACTCCGCCAGCGCAGCTTCGACGGCCTGTTTGATCTCCGGCGCCTCCGGTTCGGTGCGAGAGCCGAAGACGGCTTTCAGGCTGCCGTCCTTGCCGATGAGATATTTGTGGAAGTTCCACTTCGGCTGCCCGGCTTCGCCCGTCTGCGCACCGATCCATTTGTAGAGCGGATGTGCGTTGCCGCCGATCACCGGGTTCTTCGACGTCAGCGGGAAATTCACCCCGTAGCGGACCTCGCAGAACGCCTTCACCTGCGCTTCGCTGCCCGGCTCCTGCGCGCCGAAATCGTTCGACGGCACGCCCAGCACGACGAGGCCCTTGTCCTTCTGCGCGTCCCACAGCTTCTGGAGGCCCATATACTGAGGCGTCAGCCCGCAGGCGGACGCGGTGTTCACCAGCAGCACCGCCTTGCCCGCGAAGTCCTTCATTGCCAGCGGCTTGCCCTCGATCGACGTGAAGCTGAAATCATGCGCGCTCGTCATCGTCACCTCCGCCCTTGGCATTCGGCACGTTGTCGCCATGATGGTGCGCACAAAGACATCAGGAAGGACAGGGTATGAGGCGCATCGCGGTAATCGGCGCGGGGCCGGGCGGCATCACCGCCGGCGTCAAGCTGAAGGCAGCCGGCTTCGACGACTTCGTCATTTTCGAGAAATCCGGCGATGTCGGCGGCACCTGGAACCACAACCGCTATCCCGGCGCGGCGTGCGATGTGAAGTCGCACCTCTATTCCTTCTCCTTCGAGCTCAATCCGGCCTGGACGCGGCCCTATGCCGAGCAGCCGGAGATCCACGCCTATATGCGCCGGACGGCGGAGAGACACGGCCTGATCCCGCACATCCGCTTCAACACCAAGGTCGAGGGCGCGACCTGGGACGATGCGCGCGCCGTCTGGCTGCTGGATGTGGGCGAGGGCGAGCCTTTCGTCGCCGATGCCGTCATCAGCGCGCTCGGGATGTTCAACGATCTGAACCGGCCCGACATTGCCGGCCTCAAGGACTTCAAGGGGACGCTGTTCCACTCCGCCGAGTGGCCCAAGGACGACAACATCGCCGGCAAGCGCGTCGGCGTCATCGGCAGCGCGGCGAGCGCCGTGCAGTTCGTGCCGGAAATCGCCAGGACCGCCGGCCAGCTCTACGTCTTCCAGCGCTCCGCCAACTGGGTCGTCCCGAAGGACGATACGCCCTACACCGAGGACGAACTGAGGACATTCCGCGAGAAGCCGGAAGCCGTGCGGGCGATCCGCCAGCAGCTTTACGACGAGTTGGAGAATTTCATCACCTTTGCCGACCCGGAAGCGCTCGCGGCAGCCGAGGCGGCGGGCCGTCAGAACCTTGAAGTGGTGGAAGACCCCGAGACACGCCGCAAGCTGACGCCGGACGTGCCCTACGGGTGCCAGCGGCCGTTGATCCACTCGCTCTACTACCGCGCCTTCAACCGGCCCAACGTCGAACTCGTCACCGATCCGATCGCCCGCATCACCCGGGACGGCATCGTCACGCGCGACGGCAAGGAGCGCGCGGTCGATACCATCATCCTCGCGACGGGCTTTGCCGCGAACCGCTATCTGGCGGCGATCGACGTCACCGGCCGGGGCGGGGTCAAGATCGCCGACGCCTGGGACAAGGGGGCGCAGGCCTATCTCGGCATCATGACGGCGGGCTTCCCCAACCTCTTCATGCTCTACGGCCCGAACACCAACAACGGCTCGATCCTCTACATGATCGAGCGTCAGGTCGATTACGCGGTGAAGCAGCTCCAGCGCCTCGAGGCCGACCGGCTGGCCTGGATCGACGTACGGCCCGACGTGCAGAAGGCCTATAACGCGGAGCTTCAGAACGACCTCGCCAAGGTGTCGGTCTGGCAGGCCGGGTGCAGCAACTATTACCGCGGCGCCGGCGGGCAGATCGTGACCCAGTGGCCGCACACGATGGACCGCTATACCAAGGCGACGGCGGAGCCGGACCGCCGCCACTTCACGGTGCAGGCGGCCGGATAAGGCGCGTTCACCAAGGTTAACGCTCCTTAAACCATCGCCGCGCCACGGTGACCCGAAGCTGCCCGCGTTGCCCGCGGGCCTGTTCGGGTTGCCATGTCGAATCTGACCGACATCATCGTGACGACGGCCTGCGCCGCCATGGCCGGCGCGGCGTCGATCGTCCTGCTCAACATGGGCGCCGGCGTCGGTGTGGCGGGTCTTACGGGCCTCGGCGTCTTCTGCGTCGGCTCGCAGCTCCAGAATGTCGGCGTCCGCCGCCGCGACCGGTCAAGGTCCGAGCACGAGATGCGGGCGCTGAAGCGGGCCGACCTGATCAACGCGGATCAGTTGGCGCAGCTCGACGAGCGCATCTGCGAGCGTCTGGGCCGGATCGAGGCGGGCATCGGCGAGCGCGAAGGCAAGCTCTCCTCGGAGATCAAGCTCTTCGAGACGCTGCTCCGCCAGTTCGCTGAATCGATGGTGAAGCGGGTGCAGCTCATCGAAGCCGCGCATGCCGAAACCGCCGGCCACACCCGCCGACTCCAGGCGCGCCTTCAGGGCCAGCCCGCGCAGGCGTCTGCGACCCCCCTTGCCGGGCCCGAAGCGGACGCGCAGCTCCTCGACACGATCCAGCGCTCGCTCATCGAGAACAGGATCGACCTGCACCTCCAGCCGGTCGTCAGCCTGCCGCAGCGCAAGCTCCGCTTCTACGAGGCGCTGACCCGCCTGCGCACGCCCGACGGCGCGCTCATCCTGCCGGGCCAGTATCTGCGCGTCGCGGAAGAGGCCGGCCTGATGTCGACGGTCGACAATCTGCTGCTCTTCCGCTGCGTGCAGTTCATCCGCCGGCTCACGGCGCGCCACAAGGATGTCGGCGTGTTCTGCAACATCTCGGCGCACTCGCTCGCCGACGCCGCGTTCTTCCCGCAATTCGTCGACTTCATGCGCGCCCATCGCGACCTCGGCGACCAGATCGTCTTCGAACTGCCCCAATCGTCGTGGGATAGGATGGGGCAGGGCGAAGCTGGCAGCGTGACGGCGCTGGCCGAACTCGGCTTCGCCTTCTCGATGGATCACGTCACCCACCTGGCTTTCGACTTCGACGCGCTGCGCAAGCGCAATGTCCGCTTCATCAAGGCGTCGCCGGCCCTGCTGCTCGATCCGGACCTCCAGATCGGCGGCGGCATCCGGGCCGAAGACCTCGGCCTCTATCTCTCGCGCCACGGCATCGCGCTGGTCGGCGAGAAGATCGAGACCGAGCGCCAGGTCGTCGACCTGCTCGATTTCGCCATCGCCTATGGCCAGGGCTATCTCTTCGGCGAGCCCAAACCGCTCCGCGAAGACGCCCCCGAGCCGGCCCGCCCGGAGCCGGTCGCCGCCGCACCGGTCGCGCCGCCGGCGCCGCCCCAGCCTGTCGGCATGGCCGCCCTGTTCCAGGCCCGCGAGCGGCGCCGCGCGGTCGGTTGAGATTGACGCCGGGGCGGGCGGCATGCGAGCCGCTGGGCCATGAAACCCGCGCACCGGATCGAAGGCCTCAACGAGATCGCCCACCACTACGGCGCCATGCTGTGCGACGTCTGGGGCGTCATTCACGACGGCAAGACGGCCTATCCCGAGGCCGTTCAGGCGATGACGCGCTTCCGTGCCGGAAGCGGCCCGATCCTGCTCCTCTCGAACGCCCCGCGCCCGGCAGCCTCGGTCGCCGAGATGCTCGACCGCATGGGCGTGCCGCGCGATGCCTATGACGGAATCCTGACCTCCGGGGACGCAACGCGGCTGGAGATGACCCGCCGCCAGGGCCAGCGCTTCCATTTCCTGGGGCCGGATCGCGACCGCCCGCTCTGGGCCGGCCTCGACGTAACGGAAGCGCCCGTCGCCGAGGCCGACTTCGTGCTCTGCACCGGCCTTTTCGACGATGACACGGAGACCCCGGACGACTACGCGGCGACGTTCGGCGACATGCGCCGCCGCGGCCTCCAGATGATCTGTGCCAATCCGGATATCAAAGTCTCCCGCGGACCCAAGCTGATCTGGTGCGCGGGCGCGCTTGCGGCGGCCTATGAGAAGATCGACGGCCAGGTCGTCTATTTCGGCAAGCCGCATTTGCCGGTCTATGCCCTGGCGGCGGACCGCCTGGCCGAACTCGCCGGAAAGCCGGTCGAGCCGGCCCGCATCCTCGCGGTCGGCGACGGCATGCGCACCGACATCCTCGGCGGCAACAGGGCCGGCATCGACGCCCTGCTTATCACCGCCGGCATTCACTGGGAACAGTTCGGCAAGGCGCCGCATGCGCCCGACGCCGCCAAGGTGCTCCAGACCCTGGAGGCCGAGGAATTGTTCGCCGCCGCCTTCCAGCCGCACCTCAAATGGTGACGGTTTGTTTTTTGCACCGCGGCGACTAGTGTCCCGCCCCGTTTGCATTGGGAGAGTGGCGTGACGGTCTACGCGGAGGATATCGAGGTCGGCCAGTCGGCCTCGTACGCGCGCACGGTCAGCGAGAAGGATATCGCGCTGTTCGGCGAAGCGACCGGCGACATGAACCCGGTCCATTTCGACGAGGCCTATGCGGCGACCACGCCGTTCAAGACCCGCATCGCGCACGGCATGCTGACCGCGGGCTTCTTCTCGGCGGTGCTCGGCACCCAGCTTCCCGGCGCCGGTTCGATCTACGTGGCGCAGACGCTGAACTTCAAGGCGCCGGTCCGCATCGGCGACCATGTCGTCGCGACCTGCACCGTCAAGGCCAAGGACCGCCGCCGCGTCACGCTCGATTGCGTCGCGCAGGTCGGCGACACCGTGGTCGCCGAAGGCGAGGCGACCCTGCTGGCGCCCGCGCGCCCCAAGGCATGATTGTCGTCCGTCATTTCGACTCGGTTCCGCGGGCGGCCGAGGGTGCCGTCGTGGCGATCGGCAATTTCGACGGCGTCCATCGCGGTCACCAGGCGCTGATCGGCGAAGGCCAGCGCATCGCGCGCCAGGAGGGCGCAGCCTTCGGCATCCTCGCCTTCGAGCCGCAGCCGCAGGAATTCTTCAAGCGCAGCCTCGAGAAATTCCGCCTCACGCCGTTCCGCCCCAAGGCCGAAATGCTGCGGCGGCTCGGCGTGGACGTGCTCTATGCCGTGCCGTTCAACGCGACGATGGCGGCGATGACGGCGGACGTGTTCATCGACCGGGTGCTGGCGCGCGGGCTGGCAGTGCGGCATGTGCTGATCGGCGGTGACTTTCAGTTCGGCAAGAACCGCGCCGGCAATCCCGAGACGATGAAGACAGGCGGCGCGCGCCACGGCTTCGGCGTCACCATCTTCGAGCCGATCTCGGCTGACGGTGCGCGCAAGATTTCGTCCACCGATATCCGCAACGCGCTCAAGGAGGGCCGGCCGCGCGATGCCGCCCATCTTCTTGGCCACTGGTGGACCGTCTCCGGCCACGTGCATGGCGGCGACAAGCGCGGCCGGACGATCGGCTTCCCGACAGCGAATGTGTCGCTGAAGGGCTACCTGGAGCCGGCGCTCGGCGTCTATGCGGTTCGCGTCGCCCTCGACGGACAGAACCGCGAGGGCGTCGCCAATTTCGGCCGCCGCCCGACCTTCAACAAGCAGGATACCCTGCTGGAGGTGCACCTCTTCGACTTCGCCGGCGACCTCTACGGCAAGCAGATCGACGTCAGCTTCATCGACTTCATCCGCCCCGAGCGCAAGTTCGACGGCCTCGAAAGCCTGAAGCAGCAGATCGCCGCGGATGGCGAAGTGGCGCGGCGCATATTGGCGGCGACCTCCGTCGAGCCGCCGGGGCTGTAACGGAGGCCAGTACGACGGAGGCAAGTACGATGAAAGCCCGGCTGATCCTGGGCGTGCTCCTGATGACTATTGACGTGCTGTGTAAGCCGGCTGCGGCGAATCCGCAGGCCGCCTGCACCGATGCATCGGCGGCCAAGGTCGAACAAGAACTCCGGGCGAGCCTGGACCTATCCGCAAGAATCGAGGCGGGGCGCGCCGCCGGCAGGGATGTCAGTGCATGGGAGGCGGAACGGCGCATCAGCGACGATGAAGTCTTGCCCCCTTGTCTCGAACGGGCGGTGGACCTTGTTCGCGACACGGATGCCAAGCTGGGCGACATCATCTTCGATGTCGCCGTCGCGCAACAGAATTTGGCCGATGAGCGCACGAGCTGGTCACTGGGCCGCCTGTTCGGTTATCGCACCGACATCGTTTCGGAGCAGCTCAAGCGCTTCGACGGACGTGTGCGCAATCAACTGATTAGCGGTATCTATTTCGGCTGGCTGAACGTGCGCGACGACTTCCCGACTGAGATCCAGGTCGCACGCGACGCTGCAATTCTCGCGCTGGCGAAGCAATACGATGTAATTCTGATCACAGCGCGATAGATCGGCCCAACGGGCTCGACCCGCCGAATCCGGCCTGTTACAATCGCCGCATGAGCCGCGTCGCGCGTTACACTATGCGAATTATCGGCCCGGCCGCGCTTTAGCGCGCCGGGGACCGCCCGCTCGACTCAACGCTATAACTGCCAGAGGGATGACCCCAGATCAGGGTCGCATTCGCCCATGAACGACGCCGCACCCAAACCCGAGAAGAAGGCCAACGTCTACAAGGACACGGTCTTCCTGCCCAAGACCGCCTTCCCGATGAAGGCGGGGCTCCCAAAAGCCGAGCCGGAATGGCTCGCCCGCTGGGACCGTACCAATCTCTATGCCCGGCAGCGCGAGGCCGCGAAGGGGCGGCCGAAATTCGTCATCCATGACGGCCCGCCCTATGCCAACGGCAACATCCATCTGGGCACCGGCTTCAACAAGATTTTGAAGGATTTCGTCGCGCGCTCGCAGAACATGCTCGGCCGCGATGCGCCCTACGTGCATGGCTGGGACTGCCACGGCCTGCCGATCGAATGGAAGGTCGAGGAGCAGTATCGCGCCAAGGGCCTGAACAAGGACGCCATCCCGGTTCAGGAATTCCGCGCCGAATGCCGCGCCTTCGCCTCGCACTGGCTGGACGTGCAGCGGAGCGAGTTCCGCCGCCTCGGCGGGATCGGCGACTGGAGCCGGCCCTACACGACGATGGCCTTCCCGGCCGAGGGACGAATCGTCTCGGAGCTTTTGACCTTCGCCCGCCACGGGCTGCTCTATCGCGGCTCGAAGCCGGTAATGTGGTCGCCGGTGGAACGCACCGCGCTGGCCGAGGCCGAGATCGAGTATCACGACAAGAACTCGCCGCAGATCTGGGTGAAGTTCCCGATCGTCAAAGGACCGGACGCGCTGAAGGGTGCGAAGCTGGTTATCTGGACCACCACGCCCTGGACGATCCCGGCCAACCGCGCCGTCTCGTATTCGAAGACGATCCAGTACGGCCTCTATGAGGGCGCCGGCGAGACGCTGCTGCTCGCCGACAAGCTGGCCGGCGATGTGGCGAAGGCGGCGGGCGTGGAGTTCACGCGGGTCGGCGATGCACCGCCGCTGGAGGGCGTGGTGCTGGCCCATCCGTTCCGTGGGCTCGGCTATGACTTCGACGTGCCGATGCTGGCGGGCGATCACGTCACCGACGACACCGGCACCGGCTTCGTGCACACCGCGCCGGGCCACGGCGCGGATGACTATGAGGTCTGGCTCGCCACCGGCCATTCCTCGAAGGATATCCCGGATACGGTTGGGCCCGGGGGCGAGTATCTGCCGCATGTGCCGCTCTTCGCGGGGCTCAAGATCCTCAAGGACGACGGCAAGGACGGCGATGCCAACCGCGCCGTGATCGAGAAGCTCAAAGAGGTCGGTGCGCTGCTCGCCTCGGGGCGGATGAACCACTCCTACCCGCATTCCTGGCGGTCGCGCGCGCCGGTCATCTTCCGCAACACGCCGCAATGGTTCGCGCCGATGGACAGGCCGTTTTCCATCGAAGGCGATGACGGCGCTCCCAAGACGCTGCGCCAGCGCGCGCTGGAAGCGATCGACGCGACGGCCTTCTATCCCGAGCAGGGCCGCAACCGTCTTCGGTCGATGATCGAGACGCGCCCGGACTGGGTGCTGTCGCGCCAGCGCGCCTGGGGCGTGCCGCTGACCATCTTCGTCGAGAAGAAGACCGGCGCGATCCTGGAGGACGAGGCGGTGAACCGGCGCATCGTCGATGCCGTCACCAATGACGGCGCCGACGCCTGGTACACGCGCGACCCGCAGGACTTTCTCGGCAACGACTACAAGGCCGACGACTATGAGCAGGTCAGGGACATCCTGGATGTCTGGTTCGACTCGGGCTCGACCCACGCCTTCGTGCTCGAGAACCCGATCGATCCGACCTGGGAACTCGAATGGCCGGCGGACCTGTATCTGGAAGGCTCGGACCAGCACCGCGGCTGGTTCCAGTCATCCCTGCTGGAAGCCTGCGGCACGCGCGGCCGGGCGCCCTATCGTGCCGTGATGACGCACGGCTTCATCGTCGACGGCCAGGGCCGCAAGATGTCGAAGTCGCTCGGCAACACCATCTCGCCGGTCGAGGTGTCGGAGCAGCAGGGCGCCGACATTCTCCGCACCTGGGCGGCGGGCGCCGACTACGGCATGGACCCGCCGCTGGACAAGACGATCCTGGCAGGCGCGGCGGAAACCTATCGCAAGCTCCGCAACACGCTCCGCTACATGCTGGGTGCGCTCGACGGCTACAGCGATGCCGAGACCGTGGCGGTCGCCGAGATGCCGGAGCTGGAACGCTATGTGCTGCATCTCCTCGCCGAGACCGAAGCCGAGATGCGCGCGGGCTACGCGGCGTTCGACTTCATCCGGGTGTCGCGCGCCATCAACGTCTTCGCGACCAACGATCTGTCGGCCTTCTATTTCGATATCCGCAAGGACGCGCTGTATTGCGATCAGCCGGCCAGCCCGCGCCGCCGGGCGACGCGGACGGTCATGGACATCGTCTTCACCTGCCTGACCACCTGGCTGGCGCCCCTGATTCCGTTCACCACGGACGAGGCCTGGCTGGCACGCTATCCCTCCGACGCCGACAGCGTCCATCTCCAGACCTTCGCGTCTGCGCCGGAAGGCGCGCGGAACGCCGCGCTGGCTGAGAAATGGCACCGCATCCGCGACCTGCGCCGCGTGGTGACCGGCGCCCTGGAGATCGCCCGGCGCGACAAGGTGATCGGGGCGAGCCTTGAGGCGGCCCCGACGCTCCACCTCGCCGATGCCGAGGATATCGCGCTCTTCGTCGGGCTCGACCTCGCCGAGATTGCGATCACGTCGGCGGTTACCATCGAACCCGCCGCGGCGCCTGGTGACGCCTTCCGGCTGGACGACATCGTGGCTGCCGGCGTCACCTTCGCCAAGGCGACAGGCACCAAATGCCTTCGCTGCTGGATGGTCCTGCCCGAGGTCGGGGAGGATCAGGAGCACCCCGAACTCTGCCGCCGCTGCGCTGCCGCCGTGCGCGCGCTGCCGGCCCGCGAGGCGGCGGAATGAAGATCAGCCGTTACGCGGTCTGGGGCTTCCTGCTGGCGGCGGTCATCTTCGTCGCCGACCAGGCCTCGAAGAATTATGTGCTCTACACGCTGGGGATGATCGGCTGCCCGGCCTGCACGCCGATCGACCTCACCTCTTTCTTCTCGATCACCATGGTGTGGAACCGGGGCATCTCCTACGGACTGCTGCCGGCGGACAGCAATACCGAGGTCTGGCTGCTCATCGCCTTCATGCTGACGATGAGCTTTGTCCTCGCCTGGTGGCTGCTGCGGGCGGAATCGCGCTGGCTGGTCGCCGGCCTCGGGTCGGTGATCGGCGGGGCCCTGGGCAATGTCGTCGACCGTTTCGTCTATGGGGCCGTGGCCGACTTTTTCCATTTCCACGCCTTCGGTCTTTCTTGGTATGTCTTCAACATCGCGGATGCCGCCATAGTGCTGGGCGTGGGGGCCATCCTGATCGACGCGGTATTCATCGGCCGGCCAACGGACCGGCCGGCTTTGGAAGGTGTGAAGGACGATGCGGGCTAGTCAGCGGAAGACCCGGCTCATCGCGGCAGCGGTGATGGCAGCCGGCCTGGGCGTCGGCGGTTGCGATACCGTCCAGGACGCACTCGGCATCGGCAAGAACCCACCCGACGAAATGGCGGTCGCGCCGCGCCGTCCCCTCGCCATGCCGCCCGACTATAACCTGCGCGCGCCCCAGCCGGGTGCGCCGGCGGTCGCCGACGTCAACACGTCGAACGCCGCCGCACGCGCGCTGGCGACCTCGGGACAGAATGCCACGGCGGCACCGGCGGCCCCGCCTGCCTCCGCCCCGGCCGGCGACGGCAGCTCGCGGGTCATGACGACATCGCCCACGGCGCCTCCGTCGGGCCAATAACCGCACCGTGACTTCCTATCCGCCGCGGCGCCTGCTTGAACGGGTGCGCGCGGCGGATTCGACGGCCGCTCATATCGCGAGGCCTTGATGCGTCTCCCCCCCAGGTTCCTCCCGTCGCTTCTCTTGTCGACGGCGCTGCTGATAGTGCCCGCGTCGGCGGACGACCAGTTCAAGCCGCAGGAATTCGCGCTCGGCAACGGCATGCAGGTGGTCGTGATCCCCGATCACCGCGCCCCCGTCGTCACCCACATGGTCTGGTACAAGACCGGCAGCGCCGACGAGCCGCAGAACGCCGGCGGCATCGCCCATTTCTTCGAGCATCTGATGTTCCGCGGCACGCCCAAGCACCCGGACGGCGATTTCGATGCGCTGGTCTCGCGCAACGGCGGCGAGCACAACGCCAACACCTCCTACGACCGCACCGTCTACTACCAGCGCGTCGCCAAGGACCGGCTCGACCTCGTCATGGGTCTCGAAGCCGACCGCATGCAGAACCTGATCATCGACGACAACACCGTGCCGTCGGAGCGTCAGGTGATCCTGGAGGAGCGCAACGAGCGCACCGACAACAACCCGGAATCGCTGTTCTACGAACAGCTCTTCGCGGCGCTCTATCTCGCCAATCCCTACCAGAACCCGATCATCGGCTGGCGCAGCGAGATCGAGAACCTCACGACCGCAGAAGCGCGCGACTTCTACGACAAGCATTACGGCCCCAACAACGCGATCCTGGTCGTCGCCGGCGACGTCCCGGTCGACGAGGTCCGCACGCTCGCCGAGAAGAATTACGGACCGGTCCGGGCGCGCGAGACGGTTGCGCGCGTCCGTCCGGTCGAGCCGCCGCCGATCGCGGCGCGCCGCGTCGCCATGAAGGACAAGCGCGTCGCCGTGCCGACCTTCTCGCGCCTCTATCTGGTGCCCAGCTACAAATCGGCGAAGGGCAGCGACGCCTACGCCATCCAGGTCTTGTCCTACATCCTCGGCGGCGCCGGCGATTCCAGCCGTCTCGGCCTCGCCCTCGTCAAGCGCGACAAGATCTGCTCGTCGGTCTCGTTCTTCTACGACGGCGACGGCATCGACGACCGCTATATCGGCATCTACGCCCTCGCCGCGGCGGGCGAGCAGCTTGGCGAGGTCGAGAAGGCGATCGACGCCGAGATCCAGAAATTCCTGACCGAAGGCCCGACGCCGGAAGAACTCGCCCGTGCCAAGGCCGTCCTCGTCGCCAACGCGACCTATGCCCGCGACAGCCAGGAAGGCCAGGCGAATTATTTCGGCGAGGGGCTGACCTTCGGCCTCACGCTGGCCGATCTCGAAGCCTGGCCCGACCGGATCGATGCGGTGACGCTCGACCAGGTGAAGGCCGTCGCCGCCACCTATCTCAAGCCCGAGCGCAGCGTCACCGGCACCCTGGAGCCCGACGGCGCGCCGGGCGATGCGCCGCCGCAGGGCGCCCCCACGGGAGTTGCGCCATGAGCTTCGTCCGCCGCATCGCCGCCGGCCTCGTCGCGCTCGTCGCTTTCGTCGTACCCGCCGCCGCCTTCGACATCCAGGTCGTGAAGAGCCCCGGCGGCATCGAGGCCTGGCTCGTCGAGAGCCGCGGCCTGCCGATCATCTCGCTCCAGGCCGGCTTCGACGGCGGCGCCCGCCTCGACCCCCAGGGCAAGGCGGGTCTGGCGTATCTCACGTCGACGCTGATGAACGAAGGCGCCGGCGACTACGATTCCACGACCTTCACGCAGAAGCTCGAGGACAAGGCGATCAGCTTCGGCGGCTCGGCCGACGGCGACGCCTTCTATGTCAGCCTGACGACGCTCTCGGCCAACAAGGCCGACGCCTTCGAGCTCATGCGCCTCGCGCTCGCCTCGCCCCGCTTCGACCAAGAGGCGATCGACCGCATGAAGGGCCAGATCTTCGCCTATCAGAAGCAGCTCGACGAGGATCCGGGCTCGATCGCCGGCAACACCTGGTCGGAGCGCGCCTATCCGGGCCATCCCTACGGCCTGCGCACCACCGGCACGGCGGAAACCGTCGGCGCGATCACGCGCGACGACATTGTCGCCTTCATGCAGACCCAACTCGGCAAGGACCATCTGAAGGTGGTCGTCGTCGGCGACATCGGCGCCGATGAACTGGCGCCGCTGCTCGATACGCTGTTCGCCTCGGTGCCGGCGACGCGGGCTGCGCCGGACGCCCAGCCGGTCACCATGCAGGGCGGCGGCAAGCTCGACGTCATCGACTTCGACACGCCCCAAAGCGTCGTCGTCTTCGGCGCCCCCGGCCTGAAGCTGACCGATCCCGAGTATCGCGCGGCGCAGGTGATGAACTACACGCTCGGCGGCGGCGGCTTCATGTCGCGCCTGATGACCGAGGTGCGCGAGAAGCGCGGCCTGACCTACGGCATCTCGACGGGCCTCGCCGGCTCGCGCCTGACCGACACGCTGTTCGGCAGTGTCGCCAGCGACAATGCCAAGGTGAAGGAGGCGATCGACATCACCAAGGCCGAGATCGTGAAGATGCGCGACACCGGCGTGACCGAGCAGGAGGTCGCGGACGCCAAGGCGTTCCTGACCGGCTCCTATCCCCTGCGCTTCGACAGCAATGCCAAGATCGCCAACGCGCTGCTCGGCCTCTACCTCGAAGGCCTCGACAAGGACTACATCAACCGCCGCAATGCCGAGATCATGGCGGTGAAGAAGGAAGACGTCGACAAGGCCGCCAAGCGCCTGCTCGACCCGAACGCCTTTTACTGGGTGGTCGTCGGCAAGCCGGCCGGGCTGATGCCGGAGCAGCCGCAGCCGGCCCCCGCCCAGCCCGCGTCGCCCTGACGGCGGGCGCGGTGTTCAGGGGCGGGCGATCCGGGTAGGATCGCCCGCATGAGTCACCCCTATACCCAAGACCTCCGCCATTGTTTCACGGCGCAATCCGGCGCGCATCCGCTGGACCACGCGGCCGTCGATGCGAAGCGCGCCGCGCTGCTGCCGCATCTGAAGGAACTGCGCGCCAGCGCCCGCGCCAAGGGCCAGCCGCTCTACGAGATCATCCTGCGCCGCGACGACCTCAAAGCCGCGGAACCGGTGGTCCAGCATCTGCTGAACAACACGACCGACCTCTGCCTGCTCGGCGTCGGCGGCTCGGGCCTCGGGGCGCAGGCGGTGGCCCAGCTCAAGGGCTGGCGCACTCCGGCGGTGATGGACCGCGTCGGCAGCAATCTCCGCTTCCACGTCTTCGACAATCTCGACGGCGCGAGCTTTGCCCATGCGCTTCAGACGCTCGACCTCAAGACCACGCGCTTCCTCATCGTCTCGAAATCCGGCAGCACGGGCGAGACGCTGATGCAGGCGCTCGCCGTCGCCGACACGCTGACCAAGGCGGGTGGCGCGAAATACATGAAGCATCACTTCGCCGCGGTGACCGAGCCGACCGACAACCCGGTCCGCCGCTTCGCGACCGAAATCGGCTGCCCGGTGCTGGACCATCCGCTCGATATCGGCGGGCGCTATTCGGTGCTCAGCCTCGTCGGCATGCTGCCGGCGATGCTGCTCGGGCTCGACGCGGTGCGCATGCGCGACGGCGCGCTGGCGGTGTGGAACCGGGTGCTCCAGGACGATGCGGCCGAGCCCGTCGAAGGTGCGGCGCTGGCGATCGCGGCGGCCGAGGCCGGCTTCGGCGAGCTGGTGCTGATGCCCTATGGCGACCGCTTCGAGCGGTTCGGCGCCTGGTGGCGGCAGCTCTGGGCGGAGAGCGTCGGCAAGCAGGGGCAGGGCCAGGCGGCCTCCACCGCGCTCGGCCCGGTCGATCAGCACAGCCAGCTCCAGCTCTATCTCGACGGTCCCAATGTGCGCGCCTTCACGGTGCTGTCGGCGGCGCAGAAGGGCGAGGGGCCGCGGCCCGACAAGGCCTTCGCCGAGCGCATCGGCGCGGGCTATGTCGGCGGCCATGCGCTGGGCGATCTCGTCGCGGCGCAGACCCGCGCGACCGCCGAGACGCTGGCGCGGCGTGGCCGCCCGGTGCGCACGATGACGGTCGAGAGCTTCGACGAGCACGCGCTCGGCGGGCTCTTCATGCATTTCATGCTGGAGACCATCCTCGCCGCCAAGCTGATGGGCATCGACCCGCTCGACCAGCCGGCGGTGGAGGAAGGCAAGAGGCTCGCCCGCGCCTATCTCGCCGAGGCGAGGGGATAGCCGGCCCGGCATGACGATCCGCCGCCTCAGCGAGGGCACGATCAACCGCATCGCGGCGGGCGAGGTGGTGGAGCGGCCGGCGGCGGCCGTGAAGGAGCTGGTGGAGAACGCGCTCGACGCCGGCGCGAAGCGCATCGAGCTGGCGATCGCGGGCGGCGGCCTTGCGCTCATTCGCGTCGCCGACGACGGCAAGGGCATGAGCCCGGAGGAACTCCAACTCGCGATCCTGCGCCACGCGACCTCGAAGCTGCCGGTCGACGGCGACGGTAACGACGACCTTTCCGAGATCGCGACGCTCGGCTTCCGCGGCGAGGCGATCCCCTCGATCGCCGCCGTCTCGCGCCTGACCCTCGACAGCCGCACGGCGGCGGGCGATGCGTGGCGGATCGCGGTGGATGCGGGCGCCAATGGCGAGCCGGAGCCGGTGGCGTTCCTGGGCGCCGGGCGGCATGGCACGCGGGTCGAGGCGCGCGAGCTCTTCTTCGCGACGCCGGCCCGGCTGAAATTCATGAAGTCGCCGCGCACCGAGGCGCAGGCGATCGCCGACGCCGTCAAGCGGCTGGCGATGGCGGCGCCCGAGACGGCGTTCCTGCTGGAGGACGAAGGCCGGCGCATTATCGACCTGCCGGCCGAACGTCCGGGTCCGGACGGATGGCTGGCGCGCATCGCCGGCATCCTGGGCCCGGCCTTCCGTCCGAACGCGCTGGCCTTCGACATCTCCAAGGCCGAGGCGCGCGTCTTCGGGTTCGCCGGCGTGCCGACCTTCAACCGCGGCAACGCGCAGCAGCAATATCTCTTCGTCAACGGCCGCGCCGTGAAGGACCGCCTGCTGACCGGCGCGGTGCGCGGCGCCTATGCCGACTTCCTGGCGCATGACCGCCATCCGGTCGTCGTCATCTTCGTCGAGACGGCGCCGGCCGATGTCGACGTGAACGTGCATCCTGCGAAGGCCGAAGTGCGCTTCCGCGATTCGCAAGGCGTGCGCGGGCTGATCGTGAACGCGCTACGCCAGACGCTGGAGCGGGCCGGCCATCGCGCCGCCACCACGGTCGCGGCCGGCGCGCTGGACCTTCTGCGGCCGCAGGTCGCGCCGCAGCCGAGCTTCGCGCAATTCTACGAGCCGCGCCCGCCGGCCGGCATGTCCGAAGCCGCGATGGCGTGGTCCGCGCCCGTCGTGGGCGGCGCCGGCCTCGCCGAGATCGTGCGCGATTTCGCCCCGGCCGCGCGCGTCGCCGATGCGTCCGCCGAGGCGCCCGAAGCGCGCCGCTATCCGCTGGGCGTCGCGCGGGGCCAGGTGCACAACACCTATGTCGTCGCCGAGACCGAGGACAGTCTCGTCATCGTCGACCAGCACGCCGCGCATGAGCGGCTGGTCTACGAGCGGATGAAGAAGGCGCTGGCGAGCGGCGGCCCGGCGCGGCAGATGCTGCTGGTGCCCGAGATCGTCGAGCTCGATGCCGCGGCGGCCGAGCGTATTATTCAGCATACGGACGATCTCGCCGCGCTCGGCCTGGTGCTGGAGGATTTCGGCGACGGCGCCATCGCGGTGCGCGAGACGCCGGCGCTGCTGGGCGAGACCGACGTCCAGGGCCTCGTCCGCGACCTCGCCGACGACATCGCCGAGCACGGCCAGGCCTTCGGCCTGAAGGAGCGGCTCGACGCGATCTGCGGCACCATGGCCTGTCACGGCTCGGTCCGCGCCGGCCGCCGTCTCACCGCCGACGAGATGAACGCGCTCCTCCGCGAGATGGAGGCGACGCCCCATAGCGGCCAGTGCAACCACGGCCGGCCCACTTATGTGGAGCTGAAGCTGAGCGACATCGAGCGCCTGGTCGGCCGCCGCTGACGCCGCGTTCCGGCGCGCCGCCTCGGCTTTGCGCTGCGCCGCAAGCGCCTTGCCGCGCCGCCAGACATTGCGCGCGATCCGGCAGAGCAGGGCGGCCTTGCGCAGGAAGATCCGCTCCTCGGCCCGCGCCGCCCGGGCGGCGGCCGACCGGTAGCCGTGCTTCAGCCGATTGCGGTTGCCCGGCTGGCCGCCGCGCTTGCGCTTCACCGGGGTGCCGGCGGCGCCGTATTCGAACGTCGATTTCGCGCGACTTTTCGTCTCGTTTTCTTCAGGAGGAGGATAGGCCGCGGCGTCACCGGCAACAGCGGCGTATTCGAACGTCGATTTCGTGCAGATTTCTTCCCGCCCGGCGCGCGGTGTCGCTGCTGCCGCCGCATGCGGTTCCTGCTCGTTCGCGCTGACTGCTCTACCCATACCGACCTCCAGCCGACAAGCTGGGACACCGGGCCGTCAATTCGTGTCACCCCTGGGGATTGGGTCCTAGGATCCTTTTCGGGACTGAGGGAAGCAACGGTCCGTCCCCCAGTGTCATCAGCGCGCCAATAACCGCCTGCCGCAGGCTCCGCTTCAGCCCTTTTTTCTTTGCCCCCCTTCCGCCCCCTTGGGGGGGCACCTTCCCCCGATCCGCGCGCCTGCGGCGCGCTGGGGGAAGGGAAATCGCCATAGGCGATGGCCCTGCCAGCAGGTGCCCTCGGTCTTCTGGTCGCTGCATATCGCATCTACACCGTGGTGCCGCCGCTACACACTATCCGCCCCTGTGCAGCAGCAGCGCGATGCGGGTTTCGCCGTAGGTGCGGGTGTCTTGGAGTTCGAAGCCGGGGATGGGGTCGTCGGATTCGTCGTCGGCCGTCTCCGCCAGCACGAGGGCGTCGGGCGTCAGCCAGCCGCCTTCGCGGGCGCTCATGAGGGCGTGGGCGGTGAGGCCCTGGCGGTAGGGGGCGTCGCAGAAGACGAGGCCGTAGGGGCCGTTGGCGTTGGCGGGCATCGGACCGAGGGCGGTCGCGTCGCGTTTCCAGATCTTCGAGGCGCCGGTGAGGCCGAGGGCGTCGACATTCTCGCGCACCAGGCCGCGGCTGTCGGCGTCGCTGTCGACGAAGAGGCAGAATCTCGCGCCGCGCGACAGGGCCTCGCAGCCGAGCGCGCCGGTGCCGGCGAAGAGGTCGAGCACGCGCGTCTCGTCCAGCCGGAAGCCGACGCCGAAATCATTGTGCGCGAGGATGTTGAAGAGGGATTCGCGCACGCGGTCGGAGGTCGGGCGGACGCGCTGGTCCTTCGGCGTCACCAGGGCGCGGCCGCGCAGCCGCCCGCCGACGATGCGCATCAGCGTTTCCTGGGCGGCTGCTTCGGCCGGTCCGGACGCCGGGCCCGCGCCAGATGGGCGTTCCGCTCGGTCGCGGTCTGCTGGCGCTTCCTGCCCTTGGCGGGTGCGGCGGCGGCGGGCCTGGACGGCGCGTTCGCCGGCACAGGCCGCGGCGCAGGGGCGGGCCGCGGGCCGGCGGAGCGGTTGGGATTGCGGGAAAGGCCGAGCTGTTCCTTGATGACCTTGCCGCTCACCTCGGCAGCCTGTCCCTCGGCGAGGTCGCCGAGCTGGAACGGGCCATAGGCGGTGCGGATGAGGCGCGAGACGCGCAGGCCGAAATGCTCGAACACGCGGCGCACCTCGCGGTTCTTGCCTTCCTTCAGCGCGACGCTGGCCCACGAATTCTGCCCGGTGCTGCGCTCCAGCGTCGCCTCGATCGGGCCGTAGCGCACGCCGTCGATGGTGACGCCGCCGCTGAGCCGGTCGAGTTCGCCCTGCGCGATCGTGCCGAAGAAGCGGACGCGATAGCGCCGCGTCCAGCCGGTCTCGGGCAGCTCCAGCCGGCGGGCGAGGGCGCCGTCATTGGTGAGCAGCAGCAGGCCCTCGGAGTTGAGGTCGAGCCGGCCGACCGAGATGACACGCGGCAGGCCGGGCGGCAGATGCTCGAAGACGGTCGGGCGGCCCTTCTCGTCCTTGTGGGTCGTCACGAGGCCGATGGGCTTGTGGTAGCGCCAGAGCCGCGTCGGCTCGGCCCCGGCGATCACCTGGCCGTCGACCTGGATGATCGCGCCGGGCGGCACCTTGACCGCCGGCGTGGTGAGTTTCGTGCCGTCTACCGTCACCCGGCCCTCGGCGATCATCTTCTCGGCGTCGCGCCGCGAGGCGACGCCCGCCCGCGCCAGCACCTTCGCGATGCGGTCGCCTTCGGGGCCGGCCGCGTTATCATCCTGTTCGGTCATGGCGACCTTGTATCAGGAGGAGAGGCCCATGTTCATCGCCGTCTATCGCTGGACCGTGAAGCCCGGCATGGAGGACCGCTTCGTGCGGGCCTGGCACCGCGGGACGCTGCGCATCACCGCGATCTACGGCTCCTACGGCTCGCGCATCCACCGCAACGAGAATGGCGACTTCGTCGGCTACGCCCAGTGGCCCAGCCGGGCGGCGTGGGAGGCGGCGGAGCGGAACCATTTCCAGCACGACGACGCCGAGGCCGCCCACGATTTCCGCGATTCGATCGCCGATCACGGGACCATCCTGCGGATGGAGGTGCTGGACGACCTCCTCGTGCCGCCCTCACCGCACGCGCCGGTGCTGTCGGGCACGCCGTAAGATCGGCGGAAAGATCGGCATGATACGTATCGCCATTCAAATAAGGCGATATAGTCCAAAGAGTTAGGTGTGATATAGGATCGGCATGGAAGTCCTCGAAACGCCGAGCCGGATCGAGCTGACGGCCTCTTGAAATCCGACACGCCGAAGGGGCCGGCGCGCCTTCACTTTTCGGTCGATGCAACGGACATTCTGTTTCCGCGGCTGTTTCCAGAGAGCTGATCCATGACCACAGACCCCAACGATCCCATGCATCACGCGATGATCGCAGCCGAGGCGGCGGCGGCGCGGGGGGAGGTGCCGGTGGGGGCCGTGGTCGTGGGGCCGGACGGCACGATCATCGCGCAGGCCGGCAACCGGACGCTGGAGCTGAAGGACCCGACCGCCCATGCCGAGATGCTCGCCATCCGCGAGGCCTGCGAGGCGCTGGGGAACGAGCGGCTGACCGGCTGCGACATCTATGTCAGCCTCGAGCCGTGCCAGATGTGCGCCGGCGCGATTTCCTTCGCGCGCCTCCGCAATCTCCATTTCGCTGCGGCCGATCCGAAGATGGGCGGCGTCCTCCACGGCGGGAAATTCTTCGAGCAGCCGACCTGCCATCACCGGCCCGAGGTGCACCAGGGGCATCTGGCGCACCAGTCGGCCGAATTGCTGCGCGCCTTCTTCCGCACCCGGCGCTAGGTCCGGCGGGCTGTCCTTTGGAGTTGATTGATCGAGCGCAACGGCGGCCGGCGCGCGGCCTGCCAATATCCTGCCGTCCAAGCATAGGAGAGACGGTATGGATTTCGATCATACCCCCAAGGTCAAAGACCTGATCGCGCGCGTGAAGGACTTCATGGACCGCCACGTCCATCCGGCGGAGAAGGTCTACGAGGCGGAGATGACGGCGGCGCGCGAGAAGGGCAATCCCTGGATCGTCGTGAAGGTCGTCGAGGAGCTGAAGGCCAAGGCCAAGGCCGCCAATCTCTGGAACCTGTTCCTGCCCGAGAGCCATCTCGGCGGCGGCCTCACCAATCTGGAATACGCGCCGCTCGCGGAGGAGATGGGCAAGGTCGGCTTCGCGTCGGAGGTCTTCAACTGCTCGGCGCCCGATACCGGCAACATGGAAGTCTTCGAGCGCTACGGCGCCGACTGGATGAAGGAGAAGTGGCTGAAGCCGCTGCTGGAGGGCGACATCCGGTCTGCCTTCATCATGACCGAGCCGCTGGTCGCCTCGTCCGATGCGACCAATATCGAGACGCGGATCGAGCGCAAGGGCGACAAATACGTGATCAACGGCCGCAAATGGTGGTCGTCGGGCGTCGGCGATCCGCGCTGCAAGGTCATGATCGTGATGGGCAAGACCGACCCGAACGCCGACAAGTTCCGCCAGCAGTCGCAGATCGCGGTGCCGATGGGCCTGCCGGGCGTGAAGATCCTCCGCATGCTGCCCGTGTTCGGCTATGACGACGCGCCGCACGGCCACGGCGAGATCCTGTTCGAGAATGTCGAGGTGCCGGCCGAGAACGTGATCCTCGGTGAAGGGCGCGGCTTCGAGATCGCGCAAGGGCGGCTCGGGCCGGGACGCATCCACCACTGCATGCGCTCCATCGGCGTGGCGGAACGGGCGCTGGAGATCATGACGAAGCGGCTGCTCACCCGCGTCGCCTTCGGCAAGAAGATCGCCGACCATTCGGTGTGGGAGCAGCGCGTCGCCGACGCCCGCGTCAACATCGACATGTGCCGCCTGCTGTGCCTGAAGGCCGCCGACATGATGGACAAGGCCGGCAACAAGGTGGCCCGCACCGAGATCGCCATGATCAAGGTCGCGGCGCCGCGCATGGCCTTGAAGATCATCGACGACGCGATCCAGGCCTGGGGCGGCGCCGGCGTCACGTCCGATCCGGGTCTTGCGCATATGTATGCCGGCCAGCGTTCGCTGCGCATCGCCGACGGCCCGGACGAGGTCCACGCGCGCACCATCGCCCGTCTCGAATACGGCAAATATGCCGGCCAGTTGCTGAAGGCGGCGGCCGGCTAGCCCGCGACGCCGAAGGCGATCAGGCTTTCGGCGCAGGCGACGACCGTTTCTTCGGCAGGGCGCGGTGCGAAGCCGAGCAGGCGCCGCGCCTTTTCCGACGACACCGCGTTGCGCCGTCCGACTTCGGCCACCAGCATGCGGAGCGGCGGCTGGAAGAGCGCCATGATCTTCACCAGGAAGTCGGGCAGGCGGCGCACCGGCACCTTGCCCGCCTTCCCGCCCAGCCGGGCGCGCAGCGTCGCGGCGACCTCCGGCATCCACATCAGGTCGCCGACCGCGAGGAAGCGCTGGTTCGCGGCCTCGGGCGCAGTCATGGCGCGGATGTGGAGGTCGGCGAGGTCGCGCACGTCGACGATCCAGAAGGCGAGCCGCGCGAGGGCCGGCGGCCGGCCGCGCAGCATCGCCTGAATGACGCGGGTGGAGCCCATCTGGTCCTTCGAGAGGATCGGGCCGAACACCGCACCCGGGAGGATGGTGGTGAATTCCGTCGCCCGGTTCGCCATGAAATCCCACGCCGCGCGTTCGGCGAGGATCTTCGAGCGGCGATAGGCGTCGAAGCGCGGGTCGTCGGGGTCGGACCAGACGCTCTCGTCCGCGACCTTGTCCGAACCGATGGGCACGCGGGCCGTCGCGGCGGCGGAGGTCATGACGACACGCTTCACGCCGGCTTTGGTCGCCGCACCGAGGACACGCAGCGTGCCGTCGCGCGCCGGGGCGACGAAGGCGTCGCGGTCGGCCGATGTGCCGTTGTCGCCGAGCGGCGAGGCGACGTGCAGCACATGGCTGACGCCCTGCATCGCGGCGTCCCAGCCGTCGTCCTTCGTCAGGTCGGCGATCGCAAATTCCAGCCGTTCGGTCGAGACGCCGCCGCGCTCCACCGCCTGGCGGACGCCCGCCTCCTTTGCCGGGCTGCGGATGGTCGTGCGGACCGCGTGGCCTTTCTGCAAAAGCCCGACGATGCACCAGGCGGCGACGAAGCCGCTGCCGCCCGTGACCAGAACCGTCTCGCCCATGGAGGACTCCTTGCCGTATATGTCTACAGTCGTATACATAGGCGGAGACTTAGTTGTCTACAGTCGTAGACATGGGAGCCGCTGCGCATGACCGAACGCGTGACGACGCGCACACGCAACGCCGCCGCGACCCGGGCCGCCATCCTGGCCTCGGCGCGCCGGGCCTTCGCGCGGGCGGGTTATAACGGCGCCGGGGTGCGCGAGATCGCCGAAGGGGCGGGGGTCACGGCGATGCTGGTGAACCGCTATTTCGGCTCGAAGGAACAGCTCCTCGCCGAGGTCGCGGCCGATACGATGTCGGGGCCGGGCGTGCTCACCGAAGCGTTCAAGGGCGACGATCCGGCCCGCGAGATCGCGGCGCGCCTGGTCGCGCTGACGGGCACCGATGCGACCCCGCTCGACGGGTTTCAGATCATGCTGCGCTCGGCCTCAAGCGCCCGCGCCGCCGAGATCGGCCGCGAGCAGATCGAGGCGCACCACATGAAGACGGTGGCGAACGCGCTGAAGGGTCCGCTGGCGCCGGAGCGCGCCGCGATGATGATGGCGCTCATCGCCGGCTTTCAGGCGATGCGCCAGATGATTGCGCTGACGCCGCTGGCCAGGGGCGCGCCGGAAGATCTGACGCGGCTGCTCGCGCCGTTGCTCCAGCAGCTCATCGAGGCACCGGCCGCGGAAAAGCCGCGCAGGCGGCGTTAAGCCGCCGCCGCCAGCGCGCGCTGCTTCGGCAGCAGCACGGTGGCGCGGGTGCCGCGGCCTTCCTGGCTCTGGATCACCATCTCGCCGCCGTGGAGCTGGGCGAGCGAGCGTACCAAGGCGAGGCCGAGGCCGGTGCCGGACTTCGCCAGCGTCGCGTCATGCGTCACCTGCTCGAACGGGCGCCCGAGGCGCGGCAGATCGATCGCCGGGATGCCGACGCCCGTATCGGCGACGCAGAGCGCCACCTGGTTGCCGCACTCCTTGGCGGAGAGGGTGATCTTGCCGCCCCGCGGGGTGAACTTGATGGCGTTCGACATCAGGTTCAGCAGAATCTGCTTCACGGCCCGCTTGTCGGCTTCGACGACCGCCGAGCCCTGGACCTCGACTTCGGTCACGAGGCCCGCGGCTTCCGATTTCGACTTCAGCATGCGCATGCAGGCCTGCACGGTCTCGCCGAGGTCGAAGCTTTCGAGCGCCAGTTCGAAGCGCCCGGCCTCGATCTTCGACATGTCGAGCAGGTCGTTGATGAGGTCGAGCAGCAGCGTGCCGGATTCGTGGATCAGCTCGGCATATTCGCGGTAGCGCGGATTGAGCGAGCCGAAGAGCTGCGACTTGATCATGTCCGAGAAGCCGATCACCGCATTCAGCGGCGTGCGCAGCTCGTGGCTCATCGTCGCGAGGAAGCGCGACTTGGTGCGGTTCGCGGACTCGGCGGTCTCGCGCGCCTTGTTGATCTCTATCTCGGCCATCTTGCGCGCGGTGACGTCGCGCGAGACGGTGATGATCTCGTGCACGCGGCCGCTGCCGGGATCGCCGACGGAGCGGCAGACGGTCTCGACCCACAGGTCGTGGCCGTTCCTGTGCCGCATGCGCAGCGTGATCGTGCGGAACGCACCGGGGCGCAGCAATTCGCGATGGACACGCGCGAGCTCCGGCATGTCGTCGGGATGCATGATGCCGGTGAATGCGGTGCCCAGCACGTCGGCCGGGTCGTAGCCCAGCATGCGGGTGATGGCCGGCGAGCAGTAGAGAATGCCCATCCGCGCATCGTGGCGGCAGATGAGGTCGTTCGCTTCTTCCGTCAGCACGCGGAAGGCGTCGATGGCGCTGCGCAACTGGTCTTCGGCTTCGACGCGCTTCGAGACGTCGGTGATGACCGCGACGATGGCGATCAGCTCGCCGTCCTCGTTGGTCTCGACGTCGCCGCTCATCTCGACATGGCGCTCGGCGCCGTCGGAACGCACCAGGCGGAAGCGCAGGAAGAACGGCCCGGGGGCTTCCTGCACGCTGCGCATGGCCTGCGCCATGATTTCCCGGTCCTCGGGGTGTGCCATGTGGAACAGCGCGGCGCGCAAGGGCGGCTTGGAAGGATCGAGCCCGAGAATGCGGTAGAGGCCCGGCGACCATTCCGGCATGTCGTCCTTGATTGCCCAGCGCAAGGTGCCCATGCCCGCGGTGCGCTCCGCGAGTGCAAGCCGCGCCTCCAGGAAGGCGATCCGCTTTGCGGATTCCTCAGGAGACAGTCCCGACGCGTCGGCGAATTGCGTGAACAGCATGCCGCGCCAAACCCCACCAGCAGCCGGTTTCTCCGGCCTTAGATGGGGATAGTAACCGTGCAACGCTTAAGGGAGCTTTGTTTCGTTTGTCGCGAATCCGGGGGCGCGAATTCACCCCCGGTTAGCAATCGCGATGGCTAACGAATCTTCACCATCTTGGCGGCGGCTTCGGCAAGGAAGGCGCAGCCGTTGTTCAGCGCCGCCGTTTCGGAGCTCGCGTTGCCGTCAAGGCCGCGCTTGTAGACGCCCTGGCCGATCGAGGCGAGACGGAACAGCGAGAAGGCGATGTAGAAATCCCAGTTCGGAATGGGATAGTCGCGCCCCACGCGTTTACAATACGTGCTGACATAGGTCGCTTCGTCGGGGATGCCGCTCGTCTTGAAGTCGGTGTCGACGAGCCCGCCCTGGCGCGGATTGATGAGGCGGTAGCCGATGCAGTTATAGCCGACGTCGGCGAGCGGATGGCCGATGGTCGAGAGTTCCCAATCCAGAACCGCGATCATCTTCGGCTCGGTCGGATGGAAGATCGAGTTCTCGAGGCGGTAGTCGCCATGCGCGATCGAGACGCTGTCGTCCGACGGGATATGCTCCGGCATCCATGCGATGAGGTCTTCCATCGCCGGGATGTCGTCGGTCTGCGCCCCGCGATACTGCGTGATCCAGCGCGCGACCTGGCGCTCGAAATAATTGCCGGGGCGGCCGAAATCGGCGAGGCCGACGGCGGCGAAGTCCACCTTGTGGAGCCGCGCCATGACGTCGTTCATGTTGTCGTAGATCGCGGCACGTTCGGCGGGCGCGACGTTCGGCAGCGTCGGGTCGCGGAAGATGCGGCCGGTGAGGAAGTCCATCACGTAGAAATCGGTGCCGATGACGCTCTCGTCCTGGCACAGCACGCGCATCGTGGGGACGGGCACGTCGGTTTGCGCGAGCGCCTTCATGATGCGGTATTCGCGGTCGACCTGGTGCGCGCTCTTCAGGAGCTTGCCCGGCGGCTTCTTGCGCAGCACGTATTTGCGCCCCGCCGTCTCGATCAGATAGGTCGGGTTCGACTGCCCGCCCGAGAACTGGCGCACCGAAAATTCGCTGCCGACCTCGATATGGTCCTTCAGGTAGTCGCGCAGCTTCGCTTCGTCGATCCGGTGCGCCGCGCGCACTTCGCCGGCATTGGCGTCGGACGCGAGGGCTCCCAGCGCCGCCATCAGACCGCCCCCGCCTTCTGGGCATAGAGCCAGGCCTGCCTGGCCATCGGTTCGACATTGGCGGCGTTCGCCGCGGCATGGGCGCTCGCCGCCGTCCCGTCGCGCACACGCCCCGCAATGCCCTGAAGGATGCAGGCGATGCGGAAGAAATTATACGCGAAGTAGAAGTCGAGATTGTCGATGCCGTCGCGGCCGGTGCGCTCGCAATACATGCGGACGTATTCGGACTCCGTCGGGATGCCGAGCGCCTTCAAGTCGGCGCCCATGAGGCTCTGCGTGCCGCTGGAGGTGCCGCCGGCGGGCATGCGGAACTGCATCAGGTGATAGGTGAAGTCGGCGAGCGGATCTCCGATCGTCGAGATTTCCCAATCCAGCACCGCGATGCATTTCGGCTCGGTCGGGTGCAGGATCATGTTGTCGAGGCGGTAGTCGCCATGCACCACGCAGGAGCGCTCGCCCGGCGGAATGTTCTTCGGCAGCCACTCCATCAGCTTGTCCATCTCGGCGATGGAGCCGTCGATGGAGGCGGTGTACTGCTTGCCCCAGCGGCTGATCTGGCGCGCGAAATAGCTGCCCGGGCGGCCGAAATCGTCAAGGCCGATCTTCACGTAATCCTGCTGGTGCAGGCTCGCGAGGGTGGCGTTCTGCGTGTCCCAGATGGCGGTGCGCTGGGCCGGGTCCATGCCGGGCAGCAGCGGCTCCCACAGCACGCGGCCTTCGACGCAGTCCATCACGTAGAACATCGTGCCGAGGACGCTCTCGTCGGTGCAGAGCGCGAAGGGCCGCGGCACCGGAAAGCCCGTCGGGTAGAGCGCCGAGATGACGCGGAACTCACGGTCGACGGCATGCGCCGAGGGCAGGAGCTTGCCCGGCGGTTTGCGGCGCAGGACGTATTTCTGGCGCGGCGTGACGAGCTGGTAGGTCGGGTTGGACTGGCCGCCCTTGAACTGGCGCACCGTCAGCGGGCCTTCATAGCCCGCGACATTGGCCTCCAGCCACTGGGCGAGCCGGGCTTCGTCGATCCGGTGCTGCTCGGTCACCTCCTTGGTGCCGCTGAACTGTTCCTGCCGTGACGGCGCCGCTTGTGACATGGCGTGACCCCTGATGTGCACAGCCGCTTCGGCGGGCGGCCTTGGAATGCTGAAACCGGCTACGCTTAGCGGCGCAAGACGGCGCGCGCTACCCCTGACATCAGTGTGACGTTTGCGTCAGTGCCAGGATAGCGCAAGTGGCGTAAAGCCCTGACAAAAGGTCGTACTCTGCGCCGCCGCAGCGCGGCACCGTCACGGCATGGCGTGGGCAGACCTATCTGTGCTTCGTCTCCCGCGCGACGGCGCGCCAGCCGATGTCGGTGCGGCAGAAGCCTTCGGGCCAGTGGAGGTTCTTGATTGCGGCGTAGGCGGCGGCCTGGGCGGCCTGGATGGTCTTGCCGGTGGCGGTGACGTTCAGCACGCGGCCGCCGGCGGCGGTGAGGGCGCCGTCGGCACGGCGGGCGGTGCCGGCGTGGAAGACAAGGGCGCCGGTCGCTTCCACCGCGGCGATGCCGTCGATCACCGTGCCCTTGTGCGGCACGCCGGGATAGCCGTTCGCCGCCATCACGACGGTCAACGCCGCATCGTCCGTCCACTGCGCATCGACATGGGCGAGCTGGCCGTCGGCGCAGGCGAGCAGCAGCGGCACCAGATCGCTCTTCAGCCGCGGCATCAGCACCTGCGTCTCCGGATCGCCGAAGCGCGCATTGTATTCGACCAGCTTCGGCCCTTCGTCCGTCAGCATCAGCCCGGCATAGAGCACGCCCTTGAACGGCATGCCCTTGGCCTTCATCGCCGCGAGCGTCGGCTGGATGATCCGCTTCATCACCAGGTCGACCATCATGGGCGGCATGACGTCGGCCGGCGAATAGGCGCCCATGCCGCCGGTGTTGGGGCCTTCGTCGCCGTCGCCGACGCGCTTGTGATCCTGCGCGGTGCCGAAGGGCAAGGCTGTTTCGCCGTCGCAGAGCGCGAAGAAGCTGGCCTCCTCGCCGCACATGAATTCCTCGATGACGACCGAATGCCCGCTGTCGCCGAAGGCCCCGCCGAACATCAGGTCGACGGCGGCGACGGCGTCCCGCTCGGTCGGCGCGATGACGACACCCTTGCCGAGCGCCAGGCCGTCGGCCTTCACCACCACCGGCACAGGATGCGTCGCGGCATAGGCCTTTGCGGCGGCGGCATCGTGGAAGCGGCGATAGCGCGCCGTGGGGATGCCGGCCGCGGCGCAGAGATCCTTGGTGAAGCCCTTGGACGATTCGAGCTGGGCGGCCGCCTTCGTCGGGCCGAACGCCTTGATGCCGGCGGCGGCGAGGGCGTCGACGACGCCGTTGGCGAGCGGGTTGTCGGGGCCGACGACGACGAAGTCGATCTTCTCCGCCCTGGCGAGCGCGACGACCGCGGCGTTGTCGAGGATATCGACCGCGACGCACCGCGCGAGATCGGCCATGCCGGGATTGCCCGGCGCGCAGATCAGCTCATCGCAGAGCGGGCTCGCGGCGATTTTCCAGGCCAGCGCATGCTCGCGCCCGCCCGACCCTAGAAGAAGAATGCGCATGGGCGGGGGTTAGCGCATCGCGCCCGCGGCGTCCAACGGGTCAGCCCTGCGAGGTGCGGCCGAATGCCGCCTTAGCGTTGCGCCGGGGCTCTGCTAGGTGCGGGCCATGCGCTGCGAGAAACAGATGGTCCTCATGCAAACCGCCCGAAGGGGTCGGTGAAGGGAACCGCGCGCAATCGTCCGCCAGCCACCATCGCCAGCCCCGCCGGATCCGGTCGGGGCTTTTTTCATGCCGCGCCGGGTCCGCTCCTGAAGGAAAGACCCATGACCCAGATCGAGATACGCGCCCGCGAGCCCGGCGATGCCGCCGCGATCGCCGACGTGCTGAGCCAGCCCCGCGTCATCTGGGGTACGCTCCAGCAACCTTTCGTCAGCGTCGCCGCACGGCAGAAGCAGATCGCCGACTCACCGCCGGGCCACACGTTCCTGGTCGCCGCGATCGACGGGTGCGTGGTCGGCACCGCCGGCCTGCATCCGGCCGAGAGTCCGCGCCGGGCGCATGCGGCGAGTGTCGGCATGGCGGTGCATGACGGCTTTGCCGGCCGCGGGGTCGGCACGGCGTTGCTGCGCGCGCTGCTCGACAAGGCGGACAACTGGCTCGCCCTCAAGCGCGTCGAGCTGACGGTCTGGGTCGACAACACGCGCGCCGTTGCGCTCTACGAGCGCCTCGGCTTCGAGCGCGAAGGGCTGCTCCGGGCGCATGCCTGGCGTGCCGGCGCCTATGTCGACGCGTTCTCCATGGCGCGGCTGCGGCTCTAGGCTTCGCGGGTGATCTGGGGCGGCGAACCCGCTAGACTCCGGCGATGACCGATTTGCCGCTTGAGTCTGCGGAGGCCGCCCCCGCCGCTGGCGGCGCCGAGACCGGCATAGCCGTCATTGGCCGAGGCGGGTGCGGCAAGCAGCAGCGCGAATGCTGCGATCGCTGAACGATGCATCGCGTCCTTCCTCAGGCGCCGCCGGGCATCTGGGTCTGCATGATCTCCTGGAGCCATTTGACCTTGCGGGCGATCACCTTGCGGTGCTCGCCGAGCTCGGCGGTGAACTCGTCCTGGAGGCGGCCCCACTGGGCGAGATCGAGGTCGAGCTGCGCCTGCCGCGGCTCGGCCAGTTTCGTGATCTCCGCGCGATAGGCCTTGAGCACGTCGATCCTGAGCCTGCGGATGCCGACATCGGTGTCGACCGCGATCGGCACGCGGGCCTGGGCATCCTGCAACAGCGGCCGGTGTTCGGGCGCCAGGCAGGGCTGGGGCGAATCCTTCGGCAGGCAGTCGGGCAGCGCCAGCGCGGCCCGGATCGCATTCATGTCGACCCAGCCGACGCCGGACGGCACGGCGTATTTGCCGTCGCTTGCGGTCTGGAGGATGCCGGCAACCTCTTTTTCGAGCGCTGCGATCGCGGCGTCGAGACCTTCGCCCGTCGTCCACCCGACCGAAGGCACGTTGAACGATGCTGTCGAGGCCGAAGCCGCCTCGTAGTCGGTCTTGGTCTTCTTCGTCGCGTCCATGTGCTCGTGCACCGCCTTGAGCGTCGTCCAGGCGCTGATCGCGCGATGGATCGACAGAGATCCTTCGCTCGCGGCCGCCTCGATCTGCTTGAGCTGGGCGTTCTGGCCGTCGATCATCGCCTGTAGCGAGTTCCGCGTGACCCATCCGACATTCACGACGTGAATCGAGAATTCGCCCTTCGAGACGACGTCCTGAAGTTCGGCGATCTTCTTCTGGTTGTCGGCGACGCATTGGGTGAGCGCGGTGCCGCCGACCCAGCCGAGGCCGGGATAGTTGATGTTCCATTCGCCGCGGTCATAGATGGCCTGCTGATCGGCCATCCCCTTGGTGTCGGCTGCGATGATCCCGGCCAGGCTCTTGCCGGTCAGCCAGCCTGCACCTTCGATGTGGAACGAGGTCTCGCCCCGCGCGATGGCCCCCTCCGCTTCGGCGATCGCCTTGTTGGTGTCGTCGCGATGCTTTTCGAAGAAGCCGAAGATGCCCCAGCCGATGGTCGGTATCCACGCCTGGTCGCCGGGCTTGACGGTCAGCGGCCCGGCCCGCGAGACATAGGTGTCTTCGGCGGCTTTGGCGCGCGCGTTCTCCTGGGCCAGAAAGGCGACCTGGTCGGCGAGGGCCCCGGTCAGGCTCTCATGCCACGCCTTGACCTCTTCCAGCTCCTTGAGGCGAAGCGCGAACTGGCGGGCGAGTTCGGACCGGGCATCGTTGCAATGGTCGATCGCGTCGCGCTGGGGCCTCACGATCTCATCGACGGTGACGGCCCGTGCGGTGCCCAGAAGGGCAGCAAGGGCGACGGCACAGGCTGTGAATGTTGTCCGCATGGTCGGCTCGCTGTGAGGACATTTGCCTCAGCCGCTATCGTTAGGGTCGCCGCCGCACCCGCCCATTGATCTTGCGCAAACTCGGGAACTTTCCCGGCGCCTAGCCGGTTTCGGCTGCGTCGCGGACGAGCAGGGCCAGGAAACGGCCGCGCAGCCCGGCGACCGACAGCCAGGCGAGATAGCCGGCGCCGATCGCCGCGACGACCAGCCCGGTCACATCGTCGCCGCCCAGGACGTCGAACCCGGAATAGGTCCGGCCGGGCACGAATTGCGACGTCCGCAGTTCGGAAAGGTCGATCAGCACGCCGGCCGCCATCGCCGTGAGCAGCGCCAGCACGACCCAGCCGAACAGGTTGATGAGCCACAGGGTCGCCTCTGCGAACGCCACCACCAGCAGCGGCAGCAGCAGGCTGATGTCGTATTCCTCGCTCAGCCAGAAGAGCGGCACGGCAGCGGCAAGAACCAGGAGGCCGTGGGCGAGGTAGAACGGCAGCGGCGAGCGCCGCCCGGCGCGGCCTTCCGTGCCGTGGCGCGCCATGGCTTCGCGGATGCGCGCCGACGCGGCTTCGAAATTCTCCGGCGTGCACTGGACCAGCAGCACGGTGCGCCAGGCATTGCGGATCTGGATCAGGGTGCGCCTCCGGTCTGTCACCGCCCGGAAGCCGCCGCTCCACCGCACGGACTCCTGCTCGCGCGACCGGCCGATCAGGCCGGCGCCCGTCAGGCCCGGCTTGCCGGCGAGCGCCCCGACAACGATCGCGGCGCGGTTGGCGCCATGCACCACGCGGTCGCGGTTTTCGACCGTGATCCCGTCGCTGTCGATCCGGTAATGCACCGCGACGCGGCCGCGGAACACCAGCGCCATGACGGCAAAGCCCAGCAGCCACAGGCCTGCGGCCGCGCCCGCCGCGATCATGGCGATCATCCCGATGGCCGCCCACTCGCCCTGGGCGGCGAAGACGGTGCCCATCAGGAGGGTCATGACCAGCGCCGTCACGGCCATCGCGACCGACCACTGTCCGATCATGATGGAGCCGAACAGCCTGAGGTCGCTGTCCCACTCCAG
Organism: Alphaproteobacteria bacterium; assembly: GCA_020852655.1. GTDB lineage: Bacteria > Pseudomonadota > Alphaproteobacteria > Micropepsales > Micropepsaceae > JADZAI01. Next base: position 118,833 of record JADZAI010000050.1, on the reverse strand, counting down.
GGGTTTCTCGTCTGTCACGTTCCTGATCTCGAATGGACGCCGGACCCCATCTTGGGCCATGGGTCGGGTGCGGTGCTTGACCTCCGTCAACCGGGACGCACCTCGCCGCGTGCTCCGGCCGCCCGGACCGGCTAGGATAAGGCATGACCGATTTGCCGCTTGAGTCTGCGGAGGCCGCCCCCGCCAATGCGCGCGAGATCACCGTCTCGGAGCTGTCGCAGGCGCTGAAGCGCACCATCGAGGATCGCTTCGGCTATGTCCGCGTGCGCGGCGAGATTTCCGGTTTTCGCGGCGTGCATTCGTCGGGCCACGCCTATTTCAGCCTGAAGGACGACGCGGCGAAGATCGACGCGGTGATCTGGCGCAGCGCCTATGTGAAGCTGAAGGTGAAGCCGGAGGAGGGCATGGAGGTCATCGCCTCCGGCCGGCTGACGACCTTCCCGGGCAAGTCGTCCTACCAGATCGTCATCGAGCGGCTCGAACTCGCCGGGCTCGGGGCGATCATGAAGATGCTGGAGGAGCGGCGGAAGAAGCTCGCCGCCGAGGGCCTCTTCGACGCGGGGCGCAAGAAGCCGATCCCGCATATCCCCGACGTCATCGGCGTCGTCACCTCGCCGACCGGCGCCGTGATCCGCGACATCCTGCATCGCCTGTCGGACCGCTTCCCGCGCCGCGTCCTCGTTTGGCCGGTCGCGGTGCAGGGCGAGAGCGCGGGCGCGCAGGTCGCGGCGGCGATCCGCGGCTTCAACGCGCTGAAGCCCGGCGGCGCGATCCCCCGCCCGGACGTGCTGATCGTGGCGCGCGGCGGCGGCTCGGTCGAAGACCTGCTGCCCTTCTCCGACGAGGCCGTGGTGCGCGCCGCGGCGGAGAGCGCCATCCCGCTGATCTCCGCCGTCGGCCACGAGACCGACACGACGCTGATCGACTTCGCCTCCGACCGCCGTGCGCCGACGCCGACGGCGGCGGCCGAGATGGCGGTGCCCGTGCGGGCCGAACTTGTCGCCGAGACGCTGGGCCTCGCGCGCCGCCTGTTCCAGTGCGTCGCGCGGGCCCGCGATGACCGGCGCCGCCGCGTCGCCGATCTCGCCCGCGGCCTGCCGCGGCCCGACCAGTTGCTCGCTTTGGCGCGCCAGCGCTTCGACAGCGCGGCCGGCAATATCGCCGGCAGCCTGCGCCTTTTCGTCGAGCGCGTCGGCAACCGGCTGCGGACCGCGAGCGCGCGCTACCGGCCGGATTTGCTGGTGCGGGAGATTTCGGTCCAGCGGACGGCGCTGGCCGGGGCGGCCCAGCGCTTCGACATCGGCAGCCGACGGCGCCTGGACGAGGCGCGCCAGCGTCTCACGGCGCAGGGCAAGCTGCTGGAGACGCTGAGCCATCGCGCCACGCTGGAGCGCGGCTTTGCGCTGGTGCGCACCGCGGACGGCGGGCTCAAGCGGGCGGCGGACGAGGTCGAGAGCGGCGAGCGGCTGATCCTCCAGTTCCACGACGGCAACCGCAACGCCGTCGCCGACGGCACGGTGCCCCTCCCTCCGCCGCCACCGCCGCGGCGGAGACGGAGTTCATCCGATGGCGATACGCGCCAAGGCACGCTATTTTGAGAGCGAAGGCGCCGCGCGCCCTTCGAGGCTCGGCCGCCTGACGCGGCCGAGCACCTCAGGATGGCAGGTGTGGTGAGATTTCATTACCCACTTTGCCATGGTGAGGTGCGAGCCGCCGAAGGCGTCGAGCCTCGAACCACGCGCTGCGTAGCAACCGAGTAGGTACCCCGCATGAATATACAGTCCCGCATCGACGGCGGCGCCAGGGAGGCGACGTTGCGCTTTCTGCCCGGCGACTACGTCATCGTCACGCCCGGCAGCTTCGTGCGCTGCGCCGTCACCGGCAAGCCGATCCCGGTGGAGGATCTGCGCTACTGGAGCGCCGAGATGCAGGAGGCCTATGCCTCGCCCGACATCGCCTTCGCGCGCCACGAACAGTTGAAGGCCGAAGGCAAGCTGTGAGCGCCGCGCCGCATCGCCGACAGGTTCTCACCACGCTGATCGGCGCCACCGGCGCCCTGTTCCTGCCCCTCCCGTCCGCCCGCGCCGAGCCGGTGCGTTTCGAGGGCCATTTCGAGCAGGGCGGCATGGTGGTCGGGCGGACCGTGCCGGGCGCCACGGTTTCGCTCGCCGGCCGCGCGATCCGGGTCAGCGACGACGGCGTCTTCGTCTTCGGCTTCGGCCGCGACGACAAGGCGACGGCGAGCCTCGTGGTCCGCGTGCCGGGCGAGGCGGCGCAGACGCAGAGGCTCGACATCGTCCAGCGCAGCTACGACATCCAGAAGATCGACGGCCTGCCCGACAAGCAGGTGACGCCGCCGGACGACGCCGTCGCGCGCATCAACCGCGACAACAAGCTGATCGGCGCGGCGCGCAGCCACGACACGCACGAGACCTGGTTCGCGGGCGGCCTGTCATGGCCGGTGACGGGGCGCATCTCCGGCGTCTACGGCAGCCAGCGCATCCTCAACGGCCAGCCGCGCCGGCCGCATTACGGCGTCGACATCGCGAAAGGCGAGGGCGAGCCGATCCATGCGCCGCAGGCGGCGATCGTGCGCATGGCCGAGACGGACATGTATTTCACCGGCGGCACCACGATCCTCGACCACGGCGGCGGCATCACGACGTCGTATCTCCACCAGAGCCGCCTGGACGTGAAGGTCGGCGACAAGGTCGAGAAGGGCCAGGTGATCGGGCTCATCGGCAAGACCGGCCGCGCCACGGGGCCGCATCTGTGCTGGCGGCTGAACTGGTTCCAGGAGCGGCTCGACCCTCAGCTCGCCGCGCCGCCGATGCCTTCCTGACGCACCGGCTTGCGGTTCTTCCGCGGCCGGTCGTCCCAGCGGTCATGCGCCCATAGCCACATCGCCGGCCGCGCGCGCACCACGCCTTCGAGCCACTGGTTGATCTTCAGCAGCCCCGCCTTCACGTCGGCCGTGGCATCGCCGGTGCGCGCGATCTCGATCTGCGGATGGAAGGCCATGCGGAAGCGCGCGCCGGTCGTGCGCTCCATCGTCACCGGCACCAGCGCCGCGCCGGTGCGCATCGCGAACACCGCCGGACCGGGCACGGTCATCGCGTCCTTGCCGAAGAAGGGCACCGCGACGCCTTCGCGGTGCTTCTGGTCGGCCAGCATGGCGAGCGATTTTCCGGCCTTCAGCGTCTTCAGCAATTGGCGCGCGCCCTCGCCGGTCTTCGAGACCTGGAGCGGATAGGCATAGCTGCGCCGCTGCCGCACGATCCAGGCGTTGACGATCGGATTGTTGATCGGCCGGTAGACCTCCGCGCCGTCGAAGCCCGCGCGATAGGCGGTGAGGGCCATCAGCTCCCAATTGGCGAAATGGCCCGAGACCAGGATCGCGCCCTTGCCGGCCTTGAGCGCGGCTTCGACATGCCCGGTGCCTGAAACTTCGATGCGCGCGTTCGGATAGGCGGTGTAGTTGCGGAAATGCGGATACTCGCCGAACACACGGCCGAGATTGCTCCACATCGCGCGCAGTGTCGCTTCGCGCATCTCGGGGCTCATCTCGGGGAGGGCGCGCGCGATGTTGCGCCGTGCCGTCCGGTGCGGCCCGAGCAGCGGCCCGAGGCCGCGCGCCATCCAGCCGCCGAGCGCCGAGGCGGCATCGACGCCGATGACCTTGAAGAGGCCCATCATGAGGAAGAAGGGAATCGCCTGTAGGGCCCAACTGGCCCAGCGCAACGCACGCTTCAGCGACATGGTCAACCGGCGGCGTTGGCGCGCATCATGGCGCTCGCGAGCAGCGCATCGAGCGCGCGTTCGTCCTCGAAGCGCACTTCGACCGGGAGCGTCAGGATGCCGCGGCGCAGGCGCGGCGGCAGGCGGACGAAATCCTTCTCGGTCGTCGCGAGCACCGCGCCCCGGCTCTTGGCGAGCGCCCGCATGCGTTCGATGTCGCCGTCGTCGAAGGCGTGGTGGTCGGGATAGGCGAAGACCGAGACGATCTCGGCGCCCGCCCGTTCGAGGCTGTGGAAGAATTTCTCCGGCCGCCCGATGCCGGCGAAGGCAACGACACGCCTGCCGTCGAACGGCGCCGCGAAGGGGGCGCGCAGATCGGCGCGGAGCGTGCGCGGGTGTCCGGGGTCGAACGGCCCGCGGCCCATCAGGATGACGGCATCGGCGCGCTTGAGGCCGTCGCGCGCCGGTTCGCGCATCGGACCTGCCGGGAAGACGCGACCGTTGCCGAAACCGGTCTCGCTGTCGACCACCGCGATCGAGATATCCTTGGAGATCGCGGGATTCTGGAAGCCGTCGTCCATCACGATCGCGCCCGCCCCGGCGGCGATGCAGGCGCGCGCGCCCGCGGCGCGGTCTTTCGCGACGACGGTCGGGGCGTGGCGGGCGAGCAGCAGCGGCTCGTCGCCGACTTCGCTCGCAAGATGGTCGGGCTCGACCATGACAGGCCCGTTCAGCGAACCGCCATAGCCGCGCGTCAGGGCGACGGGCGAGCCGTGCATGTCCTTGAGGCGTTCCAGGATCGCGATGGCGACCGGGGTCTTGCCGGCGCCGCCCAAGGTGAGATTGCCGATGCAGATCACCGGCACGGCCGGCCGCAATTGCGGGGCGCGGCGCAGGCGGGCGCGCACGACCGCGCCATACATCGCCGCAAACGGCGCGAGGATGCGGGCCAGCAGGCCGGGCCGGCCCGGCGGGCGCGACCAGAACTCAGGTGGGCGCATCGAACCCCGCCTTCCTCAGCAGCGGCGCGAGCGCAGCCTTTGCGGCATCGAACGCCCCGGCACCGCGTTCGGCCGCAATCTTGGCCCGCTCGCCGGCGGCGCGCGCCGCCTCGGGGTCTCGAAGCCAGGAATCGGCCGCCGTCACGAGCTTCTCCGCATTCTCCACCCGAACGGCCGCACCGCTCGCGTCGAGCTCTTCATACTCCCCGCGGAAATTGAACACACTCGGGCCGTGAAGGACAGGCACGCCGAGCCGCGCCGGCTCCAGCGGATTCTGCCCGCCATGGTCGATCAGGCTGCCGCCCATGAAGACGAAGGGCGCGTTGCGGTAGAGCAGGCCGAGTTCGCCGATCGTGTCCATCAGATAGACATGGGTGTCCGGCACGACGCGGACCCGCGAGCCGCGCCGCGAGACGGCGAGGCCGAGGCCGCGCAGGTCTTCGGCGATCTGCGGCCCGCGCTCGGGATGGCGCGGCGCGATGATGCCGAGGAGGTCCGGCCATGTCTCGCGCAAGGCGGTGAAGGCCTTCGCGACCATCTGTTCTTCGGGCTCGTGCGTGCTCGCGGCGGCGAAGACCGGACGGCCGGCGATCATGTCGCGCAACTGGGCGAGCGCCTCGGGCGCGGCGGGCGGCGGCGGCGCGGCGGCCTTGAGATTGCCTGTGGTGATGACGTGCTTCGCGCCCAGCAGGCGCAGGCGTTCGGCGGTCTCCTCGGTCTGCGCGAGCGCCAGTTCGAAGGCCGAAAGGACGCGCTCCGAAAGGCCGGTCGCGCGCCGCCACTGGGCGAAGCTCTTCTCGCTCAGCCGCGCATTCACGAGCGCCGCGGGAACGCCCGCCTTGCGCAGAGATTCCAGGACATTGGGCCACAGTTCGGATTCGACCCACAGCGCCGCGTCCGGCTTCCAGTGGGCCAGGAAGCGCGCCACCGCCGAGGGCTGGTCGAGCGGCATGAACTGGTGGATCGCCCGCTTGGGCAGCCGCTCGGCGAGGAGACCGGCCGAGGTCACGGTACCGGAGGTGAAGAGCGCGTAAGCATCCGGGTTGGCGTCGAGGATGGCGCGCAGCAGCGGGAGCGCGGACAGCGACTCGCCGACGCTCGCCGCATGTACCCAGACCAGCTTGCCCTCCGGACGCGGCTGCGCGGTGCGGCCGAAGCGTTCCTCGAGCCGCGCCGGGTCTTCCTTGCCCGAGCGGGCGCGGCGCTCCAGATAGCCGCGGAGCAGCGGGCCGGCCGCCGAACTCGCGGCGCGGTAGAGCGAGTAGAGCGTCTTGCCGCTCATGTCGCGGCTTCCAGGGCGGCGGGTTGGATCGCGTGCGGATCGTGTCCGGCGAGGCGGTCGGCCTCACGCGTCACGGCGTTGAGCTCCGCTTCGACCTTCAGCCGTGCGGCATCGAGCGCTTCGCCCTTGGTGCCGGCCGGGACGTCGATGGGCCGGCCCCAGACGAAGACGCCGCGCGTGAAGGGCAGGGGAATCGTGAAGCGGTCCCAGCTCGACAGCACGCGGCGGCGTTTCGTCGCGTAGGAGCAGGCGATCACCGGCACGCCTGCCAGCCGCGCCACGGCGACCACGCCGTCGCTCGCCCGCATGCGCGGACCGCGCGGGCCGTCGGGCGTGATGCCGACATATTCGCCGCCCTTCAATTTGCGGATCATCTCCATCAACGCAGCCTGGGCGCCCTTGTCCCTCTCGCGCCCCGGCTTGGCCGTCGAGCCGCGCACGACTCCCAGTCCGAACCACGCGATGGTATCGGCGATCAGGCCGCCGTCGCGGTGGCGCGAGATCAGCATATTCATGCGCCGCCCTTTGGGCCAGCAATACGGCATCATCAATATGCGCCCGTGCCAGAAGGCCAGGATGAACGGCTGGCCCTCATCCCAGAAGCGTTTCGGCACGTCGCCGCCGACGACCGTCCAGCGCGAGGTTGCATGGACGAGGCGGATATAGCCGGCGGCGAGGAAACACAGAACCGCACGCACCGGCGCACTCCGGCCGATCCGCTTGACGAGGCCCAAGCTCAGGCCTCCGCCGTGGCGAATTGCGTGCGGAAGAGCCGCGCGTAGAGACCGTTCTGCGCGACGAGGTCGGCATGGCGGCCCTGTTCGACGATGCGACCCTGCTCGAAGACCAGGATGCGGTCGGCCTTGAGGATCGTCGACAGGCGGTGCGCGACCACCAGCGTGGTCCGCCCGCTCATCAGCCGCTCCAGCGCCTCCTGCACGCGCGCTTCGTTCTCGGCGTCGAGCGCGCTGGTCGCCTCGTCGAGCAGCAGGATCGGCGCGTCGCGCAGCACGGCGCGGGCGATCGCGATGCGCTGGCGCTGCCCGCCGGAAAGGCGCGCGCCGGCTTCGCCGGTCCTGGTCTGGTAGCCGTTCGGGAGGGCGAGGATGAACTCATGCGCCGCCGCGGCGCGGGCTGCGCTCTCGATCGCCTCCTGTGTCGCGCCGGGGCGGCCGCATTCGATATTCGCGGCGATCGTGTCGTCGAAGAGGAAGGGATCCTGCGTCACCAGCGCCATCGCAGCGCGGAGCGAGGCGATGGTGACCTCCGAAACGTCGCGCCCGCCCATCAGGATGCGGCCGGCGGCCGGCTCGTAGAAGCGCAGCAGCAGGTTCACGACGGTCGTCTTGCCGGCTCCGCTGGGGCCGACGAGCGCGACGGTTTCCCCGCGCCGGACGTCGAAGGAGACATCGTGCAGCACCGGCTGGCCGGCGGCGTAGGTGAACGCCACCTTGTCGAAGGCGATCATCGGGGCGTTCGGCGCCGCGTCGGCAAGGCTGAGGGCGACGGCACCCGACGCGTCGGCTATGGCAGGTTCGGCGTCGATGGCGGCGTAGATGCGCGAGAGCGCGGCGGTACCCTGGGCGATCACCGAGGTCAGCGCCGAGAGGCCGCGCATCGGCTGGAAGGCCATGAGCGCCGCTGCGATGAAGGACATGAGGTCGTTGAGCGGCAGGCCGCCCTTCTGGCCCTGCCAGCCGGCATAGGCGAGCACGGCGGCGATGCCGACGCCGCCCAGCGCTTCCGATACCGGCACCGTCGCGCTGCCCGCGCGCTCGCCGGCGATGAGCGTCGCGAGGCGGCGCGCGACGCTGGCCTCGGCACGTTCCGCGGCGCGGTCTTCCAGGCCATAGGCCTTGATGACCCGCCGCCCGGTCACCGCCTCGCTGATCGCCGCCGAGAGCGCGCCGGTTTCCTTCATGCCTTCGGCTGCGGCGTCATGCGACCGGCGGCCGAGCAGGCGCATCGCGCCGGCCCCGGCGGGGAGCACGATCAGCACGATGAAGGCGAGCGTCGGATCGAGCCAGAACATCAGCGCGATCAGCAGCAGGACGGTCGGCACGTCCTTGGCGAGCCCCGCGGTGCCGCGCGTGACCATGTCGCGCACCAGCGTCGCGTCATAGGTGAAGCGCGCCGCCTGGGCCGCCGAGTGGTCGGCTTCCAGCGTCGCGAGGTCGGAGCGCACGAGGCTGCGCGCCATGCGCCCTTGGAGGCTGGCGACGACACGCTGGCCGGTGATCGCGAGGATGGCGTTCGCCGTGTAGGACGCGACCGCCGCCAGGATCGCCACCGCCGCCACGATCAGCGGCAGTAGCAGAAGCCAATGCTGCTGTTTCTCCAGGAAGATCAGCTTGATCGCCGGGCTCAGCAGCCAGGCCAGCGCCGCCGTCCCGCCGGCCGCGACCAGCATCGCCAGGCAGGCGAGGGCGAGCAGCCGCGTGTGCGGCTTCAGATAGTCGCGCGCCAGTCTTCTGACGGCCGGGTAGAGGCCGAGACGGGGGGAAGAACTCATGGGAGGCTGTTGCTAGACCCCGGCCATCGAAACCGCAAGAATGGCGGTTTTCCGGGCTTCCTGGTCGGAAACCTACTTGCCCTTGCGCCGCGGCCTGGCCTCGGGGTCGAGCAGGCGGTGCACATGAACGATGAAATAGCGCATGTGGGCGTTGTCGATCGTCTGCCGTGCCGCGGCCTGCCAGGCGACATAGGCGGTGTCGTAGTCCGGGAACATGCCGACGATGTCGAGCTTCTTCAGGTCCTTGAACTCGACCGATTCGACCCCGGTCAGCTCGCCCCCGAACACCAGATGGAGAAGCTGTTCCGGCTTCGTTTTGGACGCTTTGGGCTTCGCGGTCATGGGCTTCGTCATTCGGTTGGCGAGGAAGGCAGCTTGATGGGTGCGAGCCGCGCCGACAAGGCATCGTAGAGCGGCTGCGGCGCGGCGAGCAGGCTGCGCTGATGGGTCGAGCGACGGTTATAGACGAAGGTCGAACCGTCATGCGCGCTCACCCGCGCCCCGGCTTCCGCCGCGATCAGTTCGCCCGCCGCGATGTCCCAGTCCGACTTGGTGCTGAGCGCCACGGTGGCGTCGCCCACGTCGGCGGCGACGAGGGCCAGCCGGTAGGCGATCGAGCCGATCTTCAGGAAATCCATCGGCGGCCATTTCTGCGGCCAGGCCGGATGCTGGAACATGTCCTTCGCGGCGATCATGCGGCAATTCTCGATCGCCGCCGGTGCGCCGACCTTGAGCGCCGTGCCGTTCCGCCACGCGCCGCCGCCGAGCGCGGCTTCGTACATCTCGTCGCGCACGGGATTGTAGACCGCCGCGGCGACCGGCCGCCCGTCCTCGACCACGGCGACGGCGACGGTGAAATCGTCCTTGCCCTTGATGAAGGACACCGTGCCGTCGAGCGGATCGACCACGAACACCTTGCGCAGGGCGAGGCGGGCCGGATCGTCCAGCGTCTCCTCCGACAGCCAGCCATAGTCCGGCCGCGCGCCGCGCAGATGGTCGTGGAGCAGGGCGTTCGAGGCGTGATCCGCTTCGGTGACGGGTGTGCCGCCCTTGTTCCAGACCTTGGCGCCCCGGGCGCGCCACTCCAGCAGGACCGCCCCGGCCGCCCGCGCCGCCTCGCTCAGCAGGTCGGCGTCGGCGCGATCGATGTCACGCGCCGGCAATGGTCATGCCTTCGATGCGGACCGTCGGCACGTTGGTGCCGTAGCGGAAGACGAGGTCGTCCGCCGGCACCAGCCGCGCGAACATATCGGTGAGGTTGCCGGCGATGGTGATCTCGTTGACCGGATAGGCGAGCTCGCCGTTCTCGATCCAGAAGCCCGAGGCGCCGCGGCTGTAGTCGCCGGTGACGCCGTTGACGCCCATGCCGATCAGCTCGGTGACGTAGAAGCCCTGCTTGATGTCCGACATCAGCTCGCGCGGGCTGACCGCGCCGGCGGCCATGTAGAGATTGGTCGGGGCAGGCGAGGGCGGCCCGCCGGTGCCACGCGCCGCATGTCCGGTCGATGAGAGGCCGAGCTGGCGGCCGGCGGTCGAATCCAGCATCCACGTCGTCAGCGCGCCGTCCTCGACGAGCAGCCGCCTGGCGTTCGCGACGCCTTCGCCGTCGAAAGGCTTGGAGCGGAGGCCGCGCACGATGTGGGGGTCGTCCACCACCGTGATGCCCGGCGCGAAGACGCGCTGGCCCATCTTGTCCTTCAGGAACGACACGCCGCGGGCGATCGAAGCGCCGTTGATGGCCCCGGCGAAATGGCCGAGCAGGCTGGTCGAAACGCGGGGATCGTAGACGATCGGAACGGACGCGGTCTTCGCCTTGCGCGGATGGAGCCGGCGCAGCGCCAGCTCGGCCGCCTTGCGCCCGACCTCTTCGGGATCGCCGAGATCCGACATGTGGCGGGCCGAGGTGAACTCGTAGTCGCGCTCCATCGCGGTGCCTTCGCCGGCGAGCACGCTGACGGAAACGCTTTGCGAGGTCCCGGCATAGGCGCCGGCGAAGCCGCCCGAGGTCGCGAGGGCGACGACGCTGCGGCCCCAGCTCGCACTGGCGCCTTCCGAATTGGTGACGCCGGGCACGGCGAGCGCAGCGCCCTCGGCGGCCGCGGCCATCGTCTTCAGCCGCTCGGCGCCCGGTTCTGCGTCATCGGCAAGGTCGAGCGCGGGGAACTCTTTCGCCAGCATGGCCGGGTCGGCGAGGCCGCAATATCTGTCTTCGGGCGCCGTCTTCGCCATGCCGACGACGCGCTCGGCGAGCGCCTTCAGCGACGAGGGGCGGAGGTCGGTGGTGGAGGAAATCGCCTGGCGCTGGCCGACGAAGGCGCGGAGCCCGATGTCCAGCGATTCGGAACGCTCGACATCCTCCAGTTCCCGCATCCGGTAGGATATCCCGAGCGACGCGCTCTCCACATAGATCGCATCCGCCGCATCGGCGCCCAGGCGGCGCGCCTCCGCAATGAGGTCGTTCAGCCGGTCCAGCGCTTCGCTTTTCTTCATACGGGGCTATTTGGGGCGTCCGGGACCGAAAGGAAAGCGCCCGCGAGCGCGACGGCGACCGACGCAACCACCAGAAGCAGGCCGAGCCGGCGCCCCGGCGGCATAACATCGGCCCGCTGCGGCGCTGCGGCCATGAAGGCGAGGCCGATGAGGAGCAGGGCGCCGGCCGTGAGGCGGATGTCGGAGGGCGCCGCCATCGCGAAGGCGGTCGCGAGCGCGCCGATGCCGAGCGGCGCCCAGAGCGCCACGAGGTCCGGGGCGGACCCCGTCACCGGCGCGCGGCGGACGAGGCCGAGGCCGGCCAGCAGCCCGGCGGCGCCGGCATAGAGCGCGAAGGACGGTCCGAGCGCGCCGGTCAGGAACTCCATCACCCGGCCTTCAGCGCGTAGAAGAGGCAGGCCGCGGCGGCGACCAGCAGCGCCGCCCAGGTGAGCGCCATGCCGAGCCCGCGCCCGACCGAGAGGCCGGCGCTCTGGTGCAGCCCGATGCCGTGCAGGATGCGGCCGAAGACCAGCATCGCGCCGACCAGGTGGATCAGCCAGATCGACGCCTTCATGCTTGCCAGCGTCAGCAGCAGCACGAGCACGATCGGCACGTATTCGGAGGCGTTGCCGTGCGCCCGCACCGCTTGCTGGAGGGCGGGGTGGCCGCCTTCGCCGAGCGCGACGCCGTATTTGCGGCGGGCGCGCGAGACGAGAACGGCGAGGATGAGGACGATGAGGCCCGAGAGCCCCGCATAGAGGGCGAACACCTGCATATGGGTGATCAGCATGCGAATCGGCCCCGCGCCCGTGGAGCCTCACTCATAGCCGATCAGGCGGAAGCGTCCATGCGATAGACGCGGGTGCGGCGGACCTCGTTGTCCTCGAGTTCGCGCGTCGTCGCGACCGCGTATTCGGCGAGCAGCGAGAGGCCGGCGCGCGGCAGATAGCTGCGCCCGGGATCGCCGACGAGCACGGTCGCGCCGCGCCTCACCAGCCCGCGTGCCCAGGCCTCGACGCGGGCAGCGAGGGGATTTTCGTAGAAGAGGTCGCCGACGATGACCACGTCCCAGCCGCCGTCGCGTCCGACCTGATCCGCGTCGGTCGCTTCGAGCACGATTCCGGCGCGCGCGGCGTTCAGCACGGCCGCCTCGCGCGCGAAGGGATCGATGTCGGCCGCGACAAGGGTGGCCGCGCCCGCCAGGCCGGCCGCGATGGCGCAAAGGCCGGAGCCGCTGCCGACGTCCAGCACGCGCTGGCCGCGGACGATCTCGGGATGGTCTAGGATATAGCGCGCCGCGGCCTGGCCGCCGGCCCAGGCGAAGGCCCAGAAGGGCGGCGGCACGCCCTGCGCCGCCAGCTCTTCCTCTGTCATCCGCCAGATCGGATAGACTTCGGCCGCGAGGCGAAGCTCGATCTCGGGGACATGCGGCGGCCGCACCCAGCTCGTGTTGGCCCCAATGAAGGCGCGCCGCCGCTGCCGTTCGCCGTCGGCACCCGGCAGCGGCGTCAAGGTCCCAGGGAATCGCCGCCCGGCTGGGCCGCACCCCGCCGCTCGATGTCTTTCACGAAGTCCTTGCTGTTCTTTTCGAGCTCCGCCCATTGCGCCCTGGTGCGGCAAACCTTCTGCTTGCGCAACCGGCTGGCGGTCTCGATGTATTCCTTGCAGATGACGTCTTCCTGATCGAGGGCTGCCATCTTCGCCGTTTCGCGCTCCTGGGCCGCGAGCCGGGCGTTTTCCTTGTTGTGGGTGCAGGCGCTCGCGCCGAGCGCGACAGCGATAAGGCCCGCCCCGAATGCCAATCTCTTCTGCATGACCAATCCATTCCCCACGCAAATTGTGAGCGCGCGGCGCTGCACGTCAAGAACCGCCCACCGGGATCACGCCGAAGTGCGGGGCGCTTCGCCGGCCGCGCCGCGTTAGTTCGTTGCCGGAATTTCGGCGCCGGCGCCTTCGATCATGGTGTTGCGCCGGCGGCGTCCGCGGCCGCCTTCCGCGCCGCCCTGGCCGGGCGGACGCGAGGTCGCCTGGCGGATCACGTCGACATAGCCGGGCCGCAATTCCATCCGCGTGCCGTAGCCCTTGGCCAGCATCATCCTGTGCATCACCGGCAGGCGATAGCAGGGCACCCAGAACAGCAGATGATGCTCGACGTGGTAGTTCACCCAGTACGGGGCGAGCAGCGCGCTGGTCAGCAAATTGGTCTTCGTCGTGCGCGCGTTGCGGAAGGGATCGTCATTGTCCGGCACGACGGCGTGCTCGGCGATGTTCCGCACGCGCGTGATAAGCTGGAACCAGGTCAGCAGCGGGGCGATCCAGAGCAGGGGATAGAGCCACCAATAACCCGCGGCGATGCAGCCACCGAGCAGGAGGGCGTTGGTGACGCCCCAGCCCGCCAGCGTCGCCCACTTGCCACGCCTGATGGCATTGGCGAAGGCCGCCTTGCGCTGCTGGTAGCCGGTCTGCCCGGTGAGGTCGCGGATCACCTTGCGCCGGAAGCTCGCCGGGGTGATCGGGAAATGCGCCGACAGTTCGAGGTCGGGATCGTCCTCCTGCTGCGTGCGCCGGTGATGCTTGAGGTGATAGACGCGATAGGGCGCGAGGTCGGTGCCGACGGGATAGGCGCAGAGCCACTGGCCGAGAATATCGTTGAGCCCCTTCGATTTCGTCAGCACGCCATGCGCCGCGTCATGCATCAGGATGCCGAGGCCGAGCTGGCGCGCTCCGATCACCATGAAGGCGAGGGGCGCGAGCCACCACTGCCACGCCGTCAGCGCCATCGCGCCGAGGATGACCGCCCAGCAATGCAGCACGACCAGCGTGCCCAGCAGGTCGGAGGGATGGCGGATGCGCTCCAGTTCGGCCGGCGTGAAGAGGTCGGCGGCCTTGACCCGTTGATAGACGCTCATGGCCTCAGCTTACCGCAAACGTAAGCCCGTCAAAAGGTGAACTGATCCATCACCGAACGCTCCAGCGCCGCGCCGGCGAGGAGGCTGAAGAAGAGGATCGCCCCGGCGTCGCGGTTGGAACGGAACACGGCGAGGCAGGAATTCGCATCGTCCAGCTTCACGCGCATGATCTGGCTCGCGAGCTGCAAGGCCATCAGCGCCAGGCCGAGATAGGCCGCCTGGTGGGTGCGCACCATCAGGCAGGCGGCGACCCAGCAGGCGATCGCGCCGCCGTAGAAGAGCCAGAGCAGCGGCTTGGTCGCGCGGCCGAACAGCAGCGCCGTCGACTTCACGCCGACGACCGCGTCGTCCTCCTTGTCCTGGTGGGCGTAGACCGTGTCGTAGCCGATGGTCCACAGCACGCAGCCGCAGAAGAGCAGCCACGGCGCCGGCGTCAGATTGCCGTACACGGCGGCCCAGCCCATCAGCGCGCCCCAGTTGAAGGCGATGCCCAGCACCGCCTGCGGCCAGTGCGTGATGCGCTTCATGAAGGGATAGATCGCGACCGGCACCATCGAGGCGAAGCCGAGCGCGACGGCGAAGATGTTGAACTGGAGCAGCACGGCGAGGCCGATCAGCAGCAGCGCCGCCATGAAGAGCGCCGCGCCGCGCACCGAGACGGCGCCCGACGGGATCGGCCGGCCCCGTGTGCGCGCGACCTGCGCATCGATGTCGCGGTCGGTGATGTCGTTCCAGACGCAGCCCGCGGCCCGCATCGCGATGGCGCCGACGGCGAACAGCGCGCCGTACCAAAGCAGCCGCCCGATCCCGGCCTGCGTGCCCACCGCCGCCAGCGCGAGGCCGAAAGCGCAGGGCCAGAACAGCAGCCAGAACCCGATCGGCCGATCGAACCGCGCCAGCCGCAGGAAGGGCTGCACGGCCGCAGGCGCGCGGTCGACCCATGACAGGCGCACGGCATCGGCGGGCTTGGCGCGGGCGGTCACAGGAGAAACAGATTCACTTCGGCCGGCCAGTCATCGTCAATTGACGTCGGAGTAGGCGATCGCAGCCTTGATGTCTTCTAACGTCAGATGTGGATAGTCCGAGAGGACGTCATCTTCGGACGATCCGGTTGCCATATCATCCAAAATCGTGGCGACAGGTATGCGCGTACCGGCGATCACGGGTTGCCCGCCCATGACTTTGGGATTTCGCCGGATGCGTTCGTGCGCCATGGTCTATCCTCTCGGCATTGAATATCATGGCGGCGAAGAAGGGGGAAAGCCGACATGAAGCCCCTCGGTACGCGTATCGCAATCGCCCTCGCTGCCGCCCTGGTCCTGTCCGTCGCGCCGCGCGCCACGGCACATGTGGAGACGCAGGTGAAGGAGGAGCCGGCGGCGGTGGCGGAGCCGCTGACGCGCATTCCGCCCGACTATCCGCCCTCTGCCCTGCGGCGGGCCATCGGCGGCAATGCGGTGGTGCTGGTCTATGTCGACGAGAAGGGCGCGATCACGCGCGGCGTGGTGCTGAACGAGGAGCCGGGCGGCGAGGGCTTCGGCGCGGCGACGCTGCGGGCCGTGAAGCGCTGGACGTTCAAAGCGGGCAAGCCCGGCCAGTATGTCGTCGAGCATGTCTTCAAGACCGAGACGCCGAGCCGCGCGGGCGAGGCGCCGCCGACCGATCCCGCCGGCCAGCCGCTCGCCAACTACACCGCGCCCGTCTATCCGCAGGTCGCCAAGGCCGAGATGCTTCGCGGCGACGTGCTGCTGCTCGTCACCGTCCATCGCGACGGCCATGTGAAGAAGGTAAAGATACTGAAGGAGACGCCGGCGAATTACGGCTTCGGCAAGGCCGCGGCCGCCGCCGTCTCGACCTGGCCGTTTCCGAAGCATTCGCCGGGCGACTATCAGGTGCCGATCCATTTCGAGCCGCCCTGAGCGAGATCGGGCTTTGCATCGCGCCGCGCGCCGATTAGCTCTCGCCGCATGAGCGAGGATCTGACCGAGCCCGGCGGCAAGGTGCGCCTGTTCGTCGAGGCCGACCTCGGCGCCGGCGCCGAAATCCTACTGTCGGACGGCCAGGCGCATTACTTGCGGCACGTCATGCGGGCCGCGAACGGTGTTGCGGTGCAGCTCTTCAACGGGCGCGACGGCGAGTGGCGCGCCGTGCTCGACATTGCCGGCAAGCGCGGCGCCCGCGCCGCCTGCGACCGCCGGACGCGCACTCAGGCGGCCTCGCCCGACATCTGGCTCTGCTTTGCGCCGATCAAGAAGACGGCGGCCGATTTCGTCGCCCAGAAGGCGACCGAACTCGGCGCCGCGGTGCTCCAGCCAGTGCTCACCCACCGCACCATCGTGACCCGCGTGAATGTGGAGCGCATGGCGGCCAACGCCGTCGAGGCGGCGGAGCAGTCCGCCCGGCTCGATGTCCCCGCCTGCCGTGAGCCCCTGCCGCTCGCGAAGCTGCTCGCCGCCTGGCCCGCCGAGCGGCATCTCGTCTTCTGCGACGAAGCCGGCGCGCCGCCGATGCTGGAGGCCCTGAAAGGCGTCGCGCCGGGCCCGTGGGGTGTCCTGATCGGCCCGGAGGGCGGCTTCGACGCCGAGGAACGCACCGCGGTCCGCGCCTTGGCCCGCACTATCCCCGTTTCGCTCGGTTCGCGGCTGCTGCGGGCCGATACCGCCGCGCTCGCCACGCTGGCGATCCTCCAGGCGCGCCTAGGATAGCGAAAGGCGCGAACGGCTCGCAGGTTAGGCATGGCGACATCTTGCGGCCGCGATGAGGCCTGCGCCCCCTTGCACCGGGGAAGTCGCTGCGCCACATCCCCATCTGAATAAGGAACAGCGCATTCAGCATTCGCACGGCCGGCGAACGGGTCGGCGGGGCAGGGGGAATTTACGATGTCCGTGCCTCAGCAGGGCGGCGGCCTCATCGAGAGCCGCGATCAACTGGCCGGTTTCCTGGAAGCCGGCTGCAAGCCGAAGGCCGACTGGCGCATCGGCACTGAGCACGAAAAGTTCGGCTTCCATCTCGATAGCCTGCGCACGCCCTCCTACGAGGAGAAGAACGGCATCCGTGCGCTGCTGGAAGGGCTCCGGCGCTTCGGCTGGGAGCCGGTGCGCGAGGGCGAGACGCTGATCGGCCTGACCCAGGGCAAGGCGGCGATCAGCCTGGAGCCGGGCGGCCAGTTCGAGCTCTCCGGCGCGCCGCTGAAGACGATCCACGAGACCTGCGGCGAGGTGAACACCCATCTCGACCAGGTGCGCCAGGTCGCGACCGATCTGGGGCTCGGCTTCCTGGGGCTCGGCTTCCATCCCGTCGCCAGCCGCGATGAGACGCCGGTGATGCCCAAGGGGCGCTACAACATCATGCGCGCCTATATGCCGAAGGTCGGCGGCTACGGCCTCGACATGATGCTGCGCACCTGCACCGTGCAGGTGAATCTCGACTTCGCCGACGAGGCCGACATGGCGAAGAAGCTGCGCGTCGCCTTCGCGCTCCAGCCCGTCGCGACGGCGCTCTTCGCCAACTCGCCGTTCCGCGAGGGGCGCCCGAACGGCTTCCTCTCCTATCGCTCGCAGATCTGGACCGACACCGACAACGCGCGCTCCGGCATGCTGCCCTTCGTCTTCGAGGATGGCTTCGGCTTCGAGCGCTATGTCGACTACGCGCTCGATGTGCCGATGTATTTCGTCTACCGCGACGGCAAGTATATCGACGCGAGCGGCCAGTCCTTCCGCGATTTCCTTAACGGCAAGCTGCCCGCGCTGCCGGGCGAGAAGCCGACGCTCTCCGACTGGGCCGACCACCTGACGACGATCTTCCCGGAAGTGCGCCTGAAGAAATATATCGAGATGCGCGGCGCCGACGGCGGCTCGTGGAAGAGCCTGTGCGCGCTTCCCGCCCTCTGGGTCGGCGTGCTCTACGACCAGACCGGGCTCGACGCGGCCTGGGACCTCGTCAAGGACTGGACGGCGGAAGAGCGCCAGACTCTGCGCAGCGCCGTGCCGGTGCTCGGCCTCAGGACGCCGTTCCGCGGCCGCACCCTGCGCGACTATGCCGCCCACATGCTGGAGATCGCGAGCGCCGGCCTCAAGGGCCGCGCCCGCCTCGACGGCATGGGCGGCTCGGAGGACGGCTTCCTGCAACCGCTCCGCCAGATCGTGGAGCGCAACGAGACCAAGGCCGAAGAACTCCTGCGCAAGTTCCACGGCGCGTGGCAGGGCGACGTCACCAAGGTTTTCGGCGAATACGCCTACTGACCGATAGTCGCGTCGCGCACGTCCGCGGCTTTCCTCTCCGTCAAGCGATCTCCTGCCAAGCAGGCTTGACCCGTTCCCGGACGCGTTGACCATCGTTATATCTGTTCGGATATAACGACTGGCGTAACGCATCAGGGGGACAATCATCGGAGGCGCATGCCGCCTCCGAGGCGCAGGGCAATGTTTTCGACCTGGGTGAGGTGCTGGTCACGGCGCGCGCCCGCGACGGCTCGACGCTCGGCAGCAGCACGATCGGCGAGGAACAGCTCCGGACCTTCGAGAAGATCTCCGTCGACGAGGCCATGGACCTCATCCCCGGCGCTTCGTCCTCGAACACCGGCGGTTCGCGCAACGAGCGGCTCATCTTCATCCGCGGCTTCGACCGCTTCCAGACGACCTTGTCGATCGACGGCGTGCGCGTCTTCCTGCCGGCCGACAACCGCATCGACTTCGGCCGCTTCCTGACCGCGGACCTTTCCGCGATCCAGGTCGCGAAGGGTTACGTCTCGGTGCTCGACGGCCCCGGCGGCATCGGCGGCGCGGTCAACCTCGTCACGCGCAAGCCCCAGCAGGCCCTGGAGCTGGAGGCCGTCGGTGGCCTCACCTTCGACCGCGATCTCGGCCAGAACAGCTATTCCTTCTCGGGCCGCATCGGGACGAAGCAGGAGCGCTTCTATCTCCAGGCGAGCGGGCGCGCACGGTGCGTGACGACTGGACGCTGTCGGACGACTTCAAGCCGGTTGTCGCGGCGCTCGAGGACGGCGGCAAGCGCCGCTTTTCGGAAAGCGAGGACTACCGCATCAACCTGAAGGCCGGCTACACGCCGAACGCCAGCGACGAATACGCGATCAGCTACACCAAGCAGGCCGGCTCGAAGAACGCGCCGCTGCATGTCAGCGACACCGCCGGCACGCGCTATTGGGATTGGCCCTACTGGGACATCGACAGCCTCTATTTCCTGTCGAACACCAGCCTCGGCGGCGAATCCTACCTGAAGACGCGCTTCTATCTGAACACGTTCGACAACGCGCTCTTCGCCTATGACAGCGCGGCGCAGGAAACGCAGTCGCAGCCGCGGGCCTTCCGTTCCTATTACGACGACGAGGCCTATGGCGCGAATATCCAGCTCGGCCTCGCCGTGACGGATGCGAACATGCTGCGCGCCGCTTTCCACTATCGCCACGACCGCCACGACGAGCGGCAGGACGGCTTCTCGCGGATCGGCTCTACCGCCGTGCCGTATTCCGAGCCGTGGCAGCGTACGCAGGAAGAGACCTACTCGCTGGCCGTCGAAGACACCCAGAGCATCGGCGAGACGGTCGACCTCATCGTCGGCCTTTCCTATGACTGGACCGACCTCAGCCAGGCGGAGGATGCGAGCGTGTTCGCAGCCGGCGGCGCGCTGACCATAGCGCCTGTGTTCTATCCGCTGAACGACATGGATGCGTTCAACTGGCAGGCCGCGCTCAGCTATCGCCCCGATGCGAACACGCGGCTCTACGCCAGCGTGTCGTCGCGCGAGCGTTTCCCGACGCTGTTCGAGCGCTTCAGCTCGCGCTTCGGTACCGCGGTGCCCAATCCCGACATCGGCCCGGAGCGGGCGACGAACTATGAGATCGGCGGCTCGGTCGAGCTTGGCCGCGTCTCGCTCGACGCAGCCGTCTTCTACAGCGATGTCGAGGATGCGCTGCTGTCGGTGCCGGTGGTCTTCGGGCCGCCGATCAGCGCGACGCTGAACCAGACGCGCAATGTCGGCGACGGGGAGTAATACGGCTTCGAGTTCGCCGCGACGGCACGGTTGTCGGACAGCGTCACGCTGGGCGGCAACTACACCTATCTCCACCGCGACGTCGAGGACCCGACCAACGCGGCCTTCCGTCCGCAGGGTGTGCCGAAGCACCGCTCTTCGCCTATGTCGACTGGCAGGCGATGGACGCGCTGACGATGACGCTGAGCCTGGAGGCTGCGTCGAGCCGGTGGACGGTGACGGCGAGTTCCGCGATCGTCCCGCCGCGCTTCTATCGCACCGACGACTACGCGCTCGTCAACCTGGCGGCGGATTGGCAGATCACCGAAGAGGTCGACCTGCTGGTCGGCGCCCGCAACATCTTCGACGAGAACTACTTCCTGACCGACGGCTTCCCCGAGGAAGGCCGCAGCTTCTACCTGAACCTGCGCGCCCGCCTCTGATTCTCAGGGCGAAACGGCGACCTCCGTCGTTTCGCCCTCGCGGATCGTGAAGGGCTTCAGCACGTCGGCTGCGTCGCGATAGACGACCTTGAGGATGTAGTCGCCGGGGTTGAGGGCCTTCTCGCCTTCGCCGCCGTCGAACGAGCCGAGCGCCTCCTCGGTCTTCGGGTCGAGCACCTGAAGGAAATAGGCGCCGGGCACGTTGTAGTGCAGCGTGCCGGCGACCAGCACGAGGCCGACATTCAGTTCGTCGCCGGCCTTCACCTCGAACGGCTTCTCGCCCTTGGCGAACTCGTCCTTCATGACGGTCAGGATGTAGGAGCCGGCCGGCAGCACGAAGGTCGGTACGGGTTCGAAGGAATAGGTCACCTCCGCGCGATCGGCCGCCTGGAGGATTTTCCAGGTGAGCTGCCCCCAGTTCTGCGAGGCCGTGCCCGGTATGCCGGCCTGCGTCGCTTCGCTGACGATGCGCCCGGCGTCGAGGCTGAGATCGACGCGGGTGATCCTGCCGGCCTCTACGGTCGCGGTCGTCTCGGCGCTGGCATTGCCGTATTCGACGCGGACCTTGACCGGCTGGGGTTCGACCGACTCGCTCAGAACCGCGCCGACGTCGCCGCCGAGGCTCGTGGCGCCGTCGGGTGTCGTCACCGTCCAGCCGACGGCGGTGGTGTAGGCGACCAGCGGATCGCTCTCCGGCGAGAGGCGCACCGTGCCGCGCAGATTCTGTGTCGTGTCTTCCTCTTCGGCCGGCGCCGTCTTCGCCGTTCCGCCCGCCTCGCCCGCGACCTGCTTCAGCGCCTCCGCAAGGCCGCCCGCGTCCGCGGCGTCGCGATAGACCCCGCCGCTGACGTCGGCGATGCATTGAAGCTGCGCCCGCGCGGCGGGATCGGTCACGTCGAAGCCGACGACATGCGCGGTGAAATCGACGCCGCTCGCGTCGAGCGCCCTGGCGACCGCGCAGGGATCGCCGCCGCAGGTCTCGATGCCGTCGGAGACCAGCAGGATGGTCGCGCGCGTTTCGCTGGACCGGAGGTCGGTGGCGGCGCGGGTCAGCGCATCGGCGATGGGCGTCTTGCCCTTGGGGTTGAGGCGGTCGACCGCCGCTCCGATCGCCGCCGCGTCCGCCGTGCCGACCGGCGCGATCGTCTCGATATCGGCGCAGTCGCCCTTGCGGCGGTGGCCATAGGCCATCAGCCCGAGCCGGCGGGTCGCGGGCCAGCCGTCGAGCAGGGTGCGCACCGCGCTGCGCGCCGCCGCGATCTTGGTCTCGCCGCCGACGACACCCCACATCGACCCCGACGCGTCGAGGATCATCATCGTGTCGTTGGTCTCGCCCTCCGCCGCGGCCACGCCGCCCCCGCCGAACATCAAGCCGCCCGCGAGCAACGCAAACACGAATCGCATGAACCTACTCCGACAAACCTTGGCTCCGTCATGCCAGAGGAACGCGCATCATCGCGTGCGGCAGAGAGACGCGGGGGCCGCCGGCCTACCAGGCGGTCACGCGATCGCAGCCGGCCCGGCCCTGGTCGCCGAAGCCATAGCGGCCGGCGCAGGCATAGGCGGCGGGCGGCGCGCCGGAGGCCTCGAACGCATCGTAGCCCTGTTTCAGGTTCGCCCAGAACGGCGCCCAGGCACTGTCGCCGTGGACCGCGACGGTCTCGGCGGTCATGCGGAAGGGGAAGACATGCACCGGGACGCTGCGCTGACCGCGGTTCAGTGCCGCTTCGACCAGGCCGTAAATCTCCGTGATGAAGCGGTCGGTCATGGCATAGCAGCCGATCGAGGCGCAGGCGCCGTGCACCATCAGCGCCGAACCGGTCCGCCCCAGCGCCCGGTCATAGGCGTTGGGGTAGCCGAGATTGAAGGCGAGGTGATAGGCGCTGTTCGGGTTCAACTGCTTCCGGCCGACCTCGTAGAAGCCTTCCGGCGACTGCCCGTCGCCTTCCTTCTGCTTCGGCCCCAGCAGGCCCGACCAGGCGCAGATCGGATAGGTCTCGAACAGGACGTAGCGGCCGTCATGCTTCAGCCAGAGCTCGAGCTGGCTCTCCTGCTTGAAGATACGAATGAAGGCCGCGTCGCCCGCCGACAGCCCGGCCTGCGCGAGGCGCACCGGCAAGGGCGGGCGCGGGCCGCGCGGCGCGGGCAATTCGCCGGCCGCCGGCGGGTCGATCGTCACCGCGGGGGCGGTGGGCGGCCGGGAGAGCTTGTCCGGCTCGGTGCCCAGCACCCACCACAGCGACAACGCCCCGGCGAGGACGAAGAGCGCGACATGCAGGAAGAGATCACGAAACCCCATGCCCCCATCGCACAGGCAGATTGCGGCAGGACCGCGGCATGGGTCGACGACGACCGGCTGGTCCGCCGGCGCGCCGCCGTCGTAAGACGAACGGTCACTCTGCGGGAGGCTCCATGCGTGCGGTCGTCGTCACAGGTTCGTCTACCGGCATCGGTCACGGCACGGTCAAAATGCTGCTCGAACGCGGCTTCCGCGTCTACGGCTCGGTCCGCAAGCAGGCCGACGCCGACCGGCTGACGGGCGAATTCGGCGCCAACTACACGCCGCTGCTCTTCGACGTGACCGACGAGGCCGCCATCGTACGCGCCGCCGCCGAGGTGCGGGCGGCGCAGAAGGGCGAGACGCTGGCCGGCCTGGTCAACAATGCCGGCGTCGCCGTCGCCGGGCCGCTGCTCCACCTGCCGATCGAAGAGTTCCGCCGCCAGATCGAGATCAACCTCACCGGCCAGCTTAGGGTGACGCAGGCCTTCGCCCCGCTGCTCGGCGCCGACCGCAGCCTCGCCGGCAAACCCGGCCGCATCGTGATGATCTCGTCGGTCGGCGGCCGCAACGGCTCGCCTTTCCTTGGGCCCTACAACGCCTCGAAATTCGGCCTGGAAGGCCTGTCGGAGTCGCTGCGCCGCGAGCTGATCCTCTACGGCATCGACGTCATCATTATCGGCCCCGGCGCCATCGCGACGCCGATCTGGGACAAGGCCGACGAGGTCGACGTCGCGCCCTATGCCAACACCGAATATGCCGGGCCGCTGGATGCGGTGAAGACCTATATGCTCGGCCTCGGGCGCAAGGGCCTGAAGCCCGAGGCCGTCGGCGCGCTGGTCGCCGACGTGCTGACGCGCGCCCACCCGAAGGTGCGCTACGCCATCGTGCCGTCATTCCTGGAGAACCTGATGATGGGCCTCCTGCCGAAGCGCCGGCTCGACCGCATCATGGCCAGCCGGCTCGGCCTGCTGCCCAAGCGCTAGGGTGCTGCGGTGGCCTTGCCGTCAGGCGCAACGTCCAGCGCCTTCGGCGTGTCGTCGCTGATCGGGCAGCCCGTCATGACGGCGAGCGACTGCGCAGCCTTGACCGGCGCCGCGCCTTCCTTGGCGACGTACCAATAGGCGAGGTCGACGCTCTCGGTGCCGTAGGTGATCGACGAATAACTGTCGTCCTCCGGCGTCGCCTCGAATTTCTTCTCCGGATCGAACGCCGTCACCGTCGCCGTCTGGTCGCCGCAGGGCGCGCAGAAACGCACGAGCGATTTTGCGCCGTCGAAGCCCGCCGCCTCCAGGTTTTTCAGCTTGTCGACCTGCAAGGCATCGAGCCATGCGCACTGGTCGGCCAGCGCCGTGCCGCCGAGGGCGGCCGAACACACCAGCGCGGAAAGAAGGCTACGACGAAGACGCATCGCGACTGCTCCATTGCTATTCGGCGCCGTTATAGCCGCCCGGTTGCCTGCCTGGGGTAAATTCCCCGCAATCGTGGCGGAAGCACGGCACGCGGCTCATATGCCAAACAGCAAGACGTCTGTCGCCGCCATGATCCGGTCGCGATCGCCGGACAGATTGGCTACGCGGCTCTTCAGCAACGCAATATCTACCGTCGCGATTTCCGCACCCGAGAGCATCAGGCTCTGTCCGGCGACGTCGAGCCTGGGTGCCAGCCGGGCGGGGAGCGGCACACGCGGCGACGGCATCAAGGGCATGACGACACGGGTGCGCAAGTGCTGGAGATGGTCGAACTGCACGACCAGCACGAAGGGGCGCGAGCTGTCGTTGCCGTCCGGGTTGGGGAAGACGTCGAATTGCGCGGCGCTCACCAACTGCGCCATTTGGCCCCGAACACGCCGTGTTCCGCGATATGTGTGTTGTGCCAGTCGGCATATTCGGCGAGTTCGCGCTCGAACTGCGCGCGAACCGCGACTCTGAGGGCCGTATCGAAAATCTCCGACAGATTGAGCCGGAGCCGTTTGGCCTCGCCGAGATAATGCGCGCTGGCGGTCAGGTTGACCCGCTGCTTCTCGTCACCATCTGCCCGCACCGGTCTGGCGAGCGGCTGAAACGGAGTTGCATCTTCGGCAAGACCGGCTCTCCCGGATTTCAGGCGCTTGGGCATGCGCATATTCTATGCGCATACCCTTATGCGCATCAAGCCGCCGCGGTGCCGCCGACGGTCAGGCCCTCGATCAGCATCGAGGGCTGGCCGACGCCGACGGGGACGCCCTGGCCGGACTTGCCGCAGGTGCCGATGCCGGGGTCCATCGCGAAGTCGTTGGCGACCATCTTCACCCGGGTCAGCGCATCGGCGCCGCTGCCGATGAGGGTCGCGCCCTTGATCGGGGCGCCGATCCTGCCGTCCTGGATGCGGTAGGCCTCGGTGCAGGAGAACACGAACTTGCCGTTCGTGATGTCGACCTGGCCGCCGCCGAAATTCACCGCATAGATGCCGTTCTTCGCCGCCTTGATGACTTCCTCGGGGGATTTGTCGCCGCCCAGCATGATCGTGTTCGTCATGCGCGGCAGGATGGGGTGGGCGAAGGACTGCCGGCGGCCGTTGCCGGTCGGCTTCATGCCCATGAGGCGGGCGTTCTGGCGATCCTGGAGGAAGCCGACGAGGATGCCGTCCTCGATCAGCGTGGTGCGGCTGGTCGGCGTGCCCTCGTCGTCGACCGACAGCGAGCCGCGGCGCTTGTCCATCGTGCCGTCGTCGACGACCGTGACGCCGGGCGCCGCCACCCGCTTGCCCAGCAGGCCGGCGAAGGCGCTGGTGCCCTTGCGGTTGAAGTCGCCCTCGAGGCCGTGGCCGATCGCCTCGTGCAGCAGGATGCCCGGCCAGCCCGGCCCCAGCACCACCTGCATCTCGCCGGCCGGGGCGGCCTCGGCGCTGAGATTGACCAGCGCCTGGCGCAGCGCCTCGTCGACATGGCCGTGCCAGGCCCTGGGGTCGATGAAGGCGGCATAGCCTTCGCGGCCCCCGGCGCCGTAGCTGCCGGTCTCCTGGCGCCCGTCCTGCTCGACCACGACCGAGACATTCAGCCGGACCAGCGGCCGCACGTCGCTGACGGCCTGGCCGTCGGCGCGCAGGATGTGGACCACCTGCCACTCGCCGTAGAGCGAGCAGGAAACCTGTTTCACCCGCGAATCCTTCGAACGGGCGTAGGCGTCGATTTCCGCCAGCAGGGTCGTCTTCACGTCGAACGGCACCTGGGTCAGCGGATTGGCGTCGTCATAGAGCCGCCGGTTCGTCGGCGCCGGGGTCTCGGCGGCCCGCGCGTCGCGGCCCGACCGGACGCTGCCCGCTGCGTCAGCCGCCCGCTTGATGGCAGCCTCGGAGAGTTCCGTGGCGTGGGCGTAACCGGTCGATTCGCCCGCAACGCAGCGCAGGCCGAACCCCTGCGCCGAATCGAAAGTCGCCGCCTTCAGCCGCCCGTCGTCGAAGGCGAAGCCTTCCGACTCGCGGTATTCCAGGAAGAGTTCGCCGTCGTCCGCCCCCGTCAGCGTGTCGGCCACGATGCGCTGCACGCGGTGCGGGTCCATTTCGGCCTGCGTAAAGAACAGCTTTTCCGCCAATGCGCTCATCGCGCGTCTCCTTGTTGCGAGCAGGGATTTCCGGGTACCGGCCGGGTACCGGTACGTCACCAATGTGGGCCCCGGGACGCCGGGCCGCAAGCACGCGAAAATCGCTGCTGCGGTGCCTAGAAATCCTTTCCTCACCTTGTTACACGAACGCGTTTCGAGGGCGGCGGATTGGGGCCGGCGCCTATACGACGTGCGCTCTGAGGCGTACGAGCAAAGGCTGGGGCAGCAGGGTCGGGTGATGGTCAAGCATCTGTCGAGACTTGGAGTGATGGCGGCATCGCTGCTGGCGGCGCCTGGGGCGTTCGCGGCGCAGCCCGAACCGTGGGCCGTCGGCATGCAGCCGGCCGCTACCGAGAAGATGCAGCACATCGAGAATTTCCACACGATGCTGCTGGTGATCATCACCGCGGTGACGCTGTTCGTCCTCGCGCTGCTGATCTGGGTGATGATTCGCTATAACAGGCGGGCCAACCCGGTTCCGTCCAAGACGGCGCACAACACGCTGATCGAGGTGGTCTGGACGGTCGTCCCGGTCGTCATCCTCGTCGTCATCGCCATTCCCTCGTTCAAGCTCCTCTACGCCAACGAGAAGGTCCCGCCCGGCATCGAGCTGACGATCAAGGCGATCGGCAAGCAGTGGTTCTGGACCTACGAATATCCCGACAACGGCAACTTCACCTTCGACGCCACGATGCTGAGCGACGCCGACGCTGCGGCGGCCGGCCAGCCCCGCCTGCTCGGGGCGAGTGAGTTCGTCGTCGTGCCCGAGGACACCAAGGTCCGCCTGATCGTGACCGCCGCCGACGTCATCCATGCCTGGACGATTCCGGCCTTCGGCGTGAAGGTCGACGCCGTGCCCGGCCGTCTCAACGAGCTGTGGTTCGAGGCGCCCGAGCCCGGCGTCTATTACGGCCAGTGCTCGGAACTGTGCGGCGCCAACCACGCCTTCATGCCGATCGCGGTGAAGGTCGTGACCAAGGCCGAATACGCGGCCTGGGTGGAGCAGGCGAAGCAGAAATTCGCCAGCGTCGACGATGCGCAGCCTGCTGCGGTCGCTTCCGCCGACACCGCCGCCGTCCGCTAAGCACACGATCAGAATTTCCGAAGGTCCGAACCATGGCCGCCGCTAAAGCAGTCGACCTCCACGCCGAGCATCACGACGAGCACCACCCCACGGGGCTCGGCCGCTACCTGTTCTCGACCAACCACAAGGACATCGGCACGATGTACCTGGCCTTCGCGATCGTCGCGGGGATCATCGGCGGTGCCCTGTCGGTCGTGATGCGCATGGAGCTCCAGGAGCCGGGGCTCCAGTATTTCGGCGAGCCGCATCTCTACAACGTCTTCGTCACCGGCCACGCGCTGATCATGATCTTCTTCATGGTCATGCCGGCGATGATCGGCGGCTTCGGCAACTGGTTCGTGCCGCTGATGATCGGGGCGCCGGACATGGCGTTCCCGCGCATGAACAACATCTCGTTCTGGCTGCTGCCTTTCTCGCTCACGCTGCTGATCCTCTCGATGTTCGTCGAGGGCGACTCGGGCGGCCACGGCGTCGGCGGCGGCTGGACGATCTATCCGCCGCTGGCCACTACGGGTTCGCCCGGCCCGGCGATGGACCTCGCGATCCTTTCGCTGCACATCGCGGGCGCCTCGTCGATCCTCGGCGCCATCAACGTCATCACCACCATCTTCAACCTGCGCGCACCCGGCATGACGCTGCACCGGATGCCGCTGTTCGTCTGGTCGGTGCTGGTCACCGTCTTCCTGCTGCTGCTCTCGCTGCCGGTCCTCGCCGGTGCGATCACCATGCTGCTGACCGACCGCCGCGTCGGCAACGCCTTCTTCAAGCCGGCCGGCGGCGGCGACCCGATCCTGTACCAGCACCTCTTCTGGTTCTTCGGCCACCCCGAGGTCTACATCCTCATCCTGCCGGGCTTCGGCCTCATCAGCCACATCGTCTCGACCTTCTCGCGCAAGCCGGTGTTCGGCTATCTCGGCATGGCCTACGCCATGGTCGCGATCGGCTTCATCGGCTTCATCGTGTGGGCGCACCACATGTACACGGTGGGCATGGACGTCGACACACGCGCCTATTTCGTGTTCGCCACCATGGTCATCGCGGTGCCGACGGGCGTGAAGATCTTCTCGTGGATCGCCACGATGTGGGGCGGTTCGATCGAGTTCAAGGTGCCGATGGTCTGGGCCATCGGCTTCATCTTCCTGTTCACCGTGGGCGGCGTGACGGGCGTGGTCCTTGCCAATGCCGGCATGGATGTCTCGCTGCACGACACCTACTACGTCGTGGCGCATTTCCACTACGTGCTGTCGCTCGGCGCCGTCTTCGCGATCTTCGCGGGCTTCTACTACTGGTTCCCGAAGATGAGCGGCTACATGTACAACGAGTTCCTCGGCCATGTGCATTTCTGGGTCACGTTCATCGGTGTGAACCTGATCTTCTTCCCGCAGCACTTCCTGGGCCTCCAGGGCATGCCGCGCCGCTACATCGACTATCCGGACGCCTTCGCCGGCTGGAACTACATCTCGTCGATCGGCAGCTACATCGCGGCCGCCGGCGTGCTGGTCTTCCTGGTGATGCTGGCCGAAGCGTTCCTCCGCAAGCGCGTCGCCGCCTCCAACCCGTGGGGCGAGGGTGCGACGACGCTGGAATGGACGCTGCCCTCGCCGCCGCCGTTCCACCAGTTCAACGAGCTGCCGCGCATCAAGCCGGCGGATCATCACTAGGGTCGGGCGTTGAGCGAAGCGGCCATCCGGCTTGAAAGCGGCGGCGGGGCGACGGCCGCGCCGCAGGCTTTCGTGTCCAGCGCGACGGCGGGCGATTTCTTCGCCCTGCTGAAGCCGCGCGTGATGACGCTCGTCGTCTTCACCGGCCTGGCCGGCCTTGTCGCCGCGCCGGGCGTCATGAACCCGATCGCCGCCTTCACCGCCGTGCTCTGCATCGCGGTCGGGGCCGGCGCCTCGGGCGCACTGAACATGTGGTACGACGCGGACATCGACGCGATCATGGCGCGCACCGCCAAGCGTCCGATTCCCGCCGGCAAGGTGGCGCCGCACGAGGCGCTCAGCTTCGGGCTGATCCTCTCGGTCTTCTCCGTCGCGACCATGGGCGTGCTGGTCAACTGGCTCGCCGCCGGGCTGCTCGCCTTCACCATCGCCTTCTATGTCTGCGTCTACACGATGTGGCTGAAGCGCTGGACGCCGCAGAACATCGTCATCGGCGGCCTCGCCGGCGCGATGCCGCCGGCCATCGGCTGGGCCGCCGCGACAGGATCGCTTGCCGTCGCGCCGCTGGTGATGGTGGCGCTGATCTTCCTCTGGACGCCGCCGCATTTCTGGGCGCTCGCGCTCTATCGCTCCGACGACTATGCCCGCGCCGGCGTGCCGATGCTTCCCGTCACGGCGGGCGCTGCGGAAACCCGCAGGCAGATCGTGCTCTATACGATCGTCACCGTCGCCTGTTCGGCGCTGCCCGTCGCGCTCGGCTTCGCCGGCGCCGTCTATGCCGTCATCGCCGCACTCGGCGGATCGGCCTTCCTCGCCGGCGCGATCGCGGTCTATCGCCGTCCCGGCGACCATCGCAGCGCGATGAAGCTGTTCGGCATCTCGATCCTCTATCTCTTCGCGCTCTTCGCCGCTTTCATCGCCGAAGCGGCCATCGGCCTCGCGCCGCTGGTGGGTGCGGCATGAACGCCGCCGAGCCGCAGCCCGTCGTCCTGACGCCCGAGCAGGCCAAGGCCCGCCGCTCGCGCAACGTCGCGATCGCCGTGGCGCTCGGGCTTTTCGTCGTCCTTTTCTTCGTGATGACCATCGTCCGGCTCGGCGGCGACGCCATGCGGGATTTCTGACGATGGACCGCAACACGCGCACCGTTGTGATGTCGCTCGCCGTCGCCGCGAGCATGACCGGCCTCGCCTATGCCTCGGTGCCGTTCTACCGCTGGTTCTGCCAGGTGACCGGCTTCGACGGCACGCCGGCCCGCGCCGACGCTGCGCCGGGCCCCGACGGGGTGTTCGACCGCGTCATCCGCGTGCGCTTCGACGCCAACGTGGCGCCCGGCCTGACCTGGACGTTCCGGCCGCGCGACCTGCATGTCGACATCCGGGTCGGCGACGTCGGCATCACGGCCTATGAAGCGCACAACACGGGCCGCAAGCCGACGCGCGGGCATGCCACCTTCAACGTGACGCCCGAGAAGGCCGCGAAATACTTCACCAAGGTCGCCTGCTTCTGCTTCTCCGACCAGCCGATGGCGGCCGGCGAGAGGCGCGAGATGCCGGTGAACTTCTTCATCGACCCGGCGATCATGAAGGATCCGCTGGTCGACGACATCGACGAGATCACGCTGTCCTATACCTTCTTCCCGCAGGAGGTTCAGGCAGCCGAAGCGGCAGGCGATCCTGCTGCGGTACGAAATTGAGCGTAGGGGCAAAGTCCATGTCTGCAGGCGGCGTCAAGCACGACTATCACCTGGTCAATCCCAGTCCCTGGCCGCTGATCGGTTCGGTCGCCGCTTTCGTGCTGGCGATCGGCTTCGTCGTGTGGATGAACAAGGACGCGAGCGACTATGGCGGCCTGTTCGGCCTCGCCGGCACGCCCTGGCTGCTCATCGCCGGCGCCCTGCTGGTCGCCTACACGATGGTCGGCTGGTGGCGCGACGTCGTGAAGGAAAGCGTCGTCACGCACGAGCATTCGCCGGTGGTGAAGCTCGGCCTGCGCTACGGCATGATCCTCTTCATCGCCTCCGAGGTGATGTTCTTCGTCGCCTGGTTCTGGGCCTATTTCGCCGTCGCCCTCTTTCCGACCGACCACGGCCTTGCCGCCTGGCCGCCGCACGGCATCACCACCTTCGACCCCTGGCACCTGCCGCTCGTCGGCACGCTGGTGCTGCTGACCTCGTCGACCACCGTCACCTGGGCGCACCACGCGATCCAGACCGACGACCGTGAGGGCGCGCTCTGGGGGCTGGGGATCACCATCCTGCTCGGCCTCACCTTCACCTGCCTCCAGGTGATGGAATACGCCCACGCGGCCTTCTTCTTCGGCAGCTCCGGCGATGTCCGCGAGGCGGCCGCGCCGCTCTCCTACATCGTGGGCACCGAAGGCACCGTGGCGGAGCCGGTGGTCTATGGCTCGACCTTCTTCATGGCGACCGGCTTCCACGGCGCCCACGTCATCATCGGCACGATCTTCCTGATCGTCTGCTTCTTCCGCGCCTGGAAAGGCCACTTCACAGCGAAGAGCCATTTCGGCTTCGAGGCCGCCGCCTGGTACTGGCACTTCGTCGACGTGGTGTGGCTATTCCTTTTCGCCGCCATCTATATCTGGGGCGCCGGCCCGCACCCCGGCGGCCACGGATGATCAAGACCCTCGCCGGCCGCTGTCCGCGTTGCGGCGAGGGAAGGCTTTACGCCGGCTATCTGAAGCTCGCGCCGGGCTGTCCGTCCTGCGGCCTCTCCTATGAGAAGCTGGACCAGGGCGACGGCCCGGCCGTCTTCGTGATCCTCATCGCGGGCTTCCTGATCTGCGCGCTCGCGCTCTGGGTCGAGGTGACCTGGTCGCCGCCCTACTGGGTCCACATCGCCCTCTGGGCGCCGCTGACGCTGGCGCTGACCCTCGGCCTGCTGCGGCCGCTCAAGAGCGTCATGGTCGCCCAGCAATACCGCATGCGCGCCGAAGAAGGCCGGCTCGAGCAGCCATGATCTTCCGGCCCTGGCTCACGCTGGTCGTCGTTCCCGCCCTCGCCGTGCTGATCGCCCTCGGCGTCTGGCAGGTCCAGCGGCGGGAGTGGAAGCACGCCCTCGTCGCCCGCATCGAAGGCCAGGTGGCCGCGCCGCCCCGCGACCTCGTCGAGGTCCTGACCGGGCCCGAGACCGAGCGCGCCTATGCCCGCGTCGAGGCCGACGGCCATATCGATGCGGCCCGCGCCGCGCATCTCTTCGCGCCGGCGGGGCAGGGGGCGGCCGACTATCGGGTGATCGCCGCGCTCGACTACGGCGACGGGCGCGACATCCTCGTCGACCTCGGCACCATCACGGAGGCGGAGAAGGCCGCCCTCACCGGCCCCGTGCCGCCCGGCGCGGCGGGGCGCGTGCATGTGGAGGGCATCCTGCGCCCGTCCGATACGCCCGGCTGGTTCGACGCGCCGCCGGATCTCAGGGCGAATCGCTGGTATGTGCGCGATGTCGCGGCGATCGCCACGGCGCTCGGCGTTCCGAACGCGCCGCCCTTCATCCTCCAGAACGAGGCGCCGCTCGAAGGCGGACTGCCGCGCCCGGTGCCGTTCCGTCCCGACCTGCCGGACAACCACCTGGCCTATGCCGCGACCTGGTTCGGCCTCGCCCTCGTCCTGCTCGTCATCTACGTGCTGCTCAGCCGCCGGCGGCGCCCCTGACGGTGGCGCAGGCGAACCCGGCAGGCTATCGAGACGGCATGTATTCGGCGGTTTCCCAAAATGCGCAGGCGCAGGCCGCGCGCTGCACACCGGACGTACGGCGGTGAGGTATATCTCCACCCGCGGCCGCGCGCCTGCGGTCCCCTTCGATCAGGTCATGCTGTCGGGCCTAGCGCCGGACGGCGGGCTCTACATGCCCGAGGCCTGGCCGCAGCTCGGGGCGGACGAAGTGCGGGCGATCGCGACGCGCACCTATCCGGAAGCGGCGCTCCAGGTCATCAAGCCCTATGCCGCGCCGGCGGTGCCGCTGCCCGATCTATACAGCGCCATCATCGCCGCCTATGGCCGTTTCGAGGCGGCGGAGGTGGTGCCGCTGACCGGGCTCGGCGGCGGGCTGCACCTGCTCGAACTGTTCCACGGGCCGACCTTCGCCTTCAAGGACGTCGCCCTCCAGCTTCTGGGCAAGCTGATGGACTGGGGCCTCAGGCGCTCAGGCAAGCGCGCGCTCATCGTCGGCGCGACCTCGGGCGACACCGGTTCGGCCGCCATCGAGGCGCTGCGCGGCCTCGCCCAGGTCGGTGTCGTCATCATGCACCCGCATGGCCGCACCTCCGCCATCCAGCGGCGGCAGATGACGACGGTTCTCGACGGCAACGTCCGCAACATCGCGCTCGAGGGCAATTTCGACGACTGCCAGGCGATCCTGAAGACCCTGCTCGGCGACGGCGAACTGGCGACGCGGCTGAACCTCGCGGCGGTGAACTCGATCAACTGGGCCCGCATCGCGCCGCAGATCGTCTACTACGTCGTCGCCGCCGCGAAGCTCGGCGCCCCCGACCGCGAGGTCGACTTCGCCGTGCCCACCGGCAATTTCGGCGACGTCTTCGCCGGCTATTGCGCGCAGGCCATGGGCGCCTTCCGCGGCCGCCTGATCGTCGCGACCAACGAGAACGACATCCTCTACCGGACGATCGAGACCGGCCGCTACGAGCCGCGCGGTGTCGTCGAGACCACCTCGCCCTCGATGGACATCCAGGTCTCGTCCAATTTCGAGCGCCTGCTGTTCGAGGCGAGCGGCCGCGACGGCGCCCTGGTCGCCCGCCTGATGGCGGACCTGAAGGGGCAGGGCTATTTCGACCTCACCCCGGCGATGCGCGCCTTCATCGCCGCCCGCTTCGCCGCCGAGCGCGTGACCGCCGCCGATGCCGCGAGCCAGATCGCCGCGATGGCCGCCACCGGCGGGCCGCTGCTCGACCCGCACAGCGCCATCGGCGTCGTCGCCGGACACCGCCGTCGCCGCCCCGGCGTGCCGATGGTCTGCCTGGCGACCGCCCACCCCGGCAAGTTCCCCGATGCGGTGCAGCAGGCGACGGGCGTGCCGCCGCAGATTCCCGCCCGTCTCGCCGCCCTGGAAACCATGGAGGAACGCTACGACGTGCTCCCCAATGGCACCCAGGCCGTCCGTGCCTATATTGAGGCCTTCGCGAAGGACCGAAACTGAAGACATGAACGTCGAGATCGAGAAGCTGCCGAACGGCCTCACCGTCGTCACCGACCGGATGAACCACATCGAGACCGCCTCGATCGGCGTCTGGGTGGAGGCCGGCGCGCGGCATGAGACGGCGACGACGAACGGCGTTTCGCATCTCCTGGAACACATGGCCTTCAAGGGCACGACGACGCGCAGCGCGCGCAGGATCGCCGAGGAGATCGAGGCGGCGGGCGGCTATCTCAACGCCTATACGGCGCGCGAGCAGACCTGCTTCTATGCCCGGGTCCTCAAGGGCGACGTCGCGCTCGCCGTCGACCTGCTCTCCGACATCCTCATCCATCCGCTCTTCGACGCGGAGGAACTGGCGCGCGAGAAGAAGGTCGTGCTCCAGGAGATCGGGCAGAGCGAGGACACGCCCGACGACATCATCTACGACCATCTCCAGGACGCGGCCTTCCCGGAGCAGCCGCTCGGCCGTCCGATCCTCGGCTCGGAGGGCACCGTCAACGCGCTCGGCCGCGCCCATCTGCGCCGCCATCTCGACATGCATTATGTCGGCCCGTCGATGACGCTGATCGCATCCGGCAAGGTGGACCATGCCGAGGTCGTGGCGCTGGCCGGCGAGAAATTCGCGCCGCTGCGCAATGCCGCGAAGAAGGGCGCGCCCAAGGCCCGCTATCGCGGCGGCGATCGCCGCAGGACGCAGAAGCTGGAACAGGCGCATCTGACCTTCGGCGTGGAAGGCCCGGCCGTCACCGACGACGACGCCTTTGCCGCGAATGTCTTCTCCACGGCGTTCGGCGGCGGCATGTCGTCGCGCCTCTTCCAGGAGGTGCGCGAGAAGCGCGGGCTCGCCTATTCGGTCCATGCCTTCGCGCAGTTCTTCTCGGACACCGGCTTCTTCGGCGTCTATGCCGGCACCGGCGCGAAGGAGTGCAAGGAAATCATCCCCGTCGTCCTCGGCGAGCTCGAAGCGATGGCCGACGGCGCGACCGAGGAGGAAGCCGCCCGCGCCCGCGCGCAGGCCAAGGCTTCGCTCTTCATGGGTCTCGAAGGTCCCTCGAACCGCGCCGAGCACATCGCCTCGCAGCTTTCCGCCTATGGCCGCGTCATGCCGGCATCCGAGATCGCCGAGAAGATCGATGCCGTCGATGCCGAGGCGCTCCGCCGCTTCGCCCGCCGCCTGCTCAAGTCGAAGCGTCCGTCGCTCGCCGCCCTCGGCCCCGTGAAGGGGCTCGAGAGCTATGAGCGGGTCGCTGCCCGCTTCGGCTGACGCAGATGGCGCTGCTCTCGGGTTTGTCGCGCGCCGAGACACCGCCCGACCTGACGGGCGCGAAGGTGCGGATGCGCTATCCGCAGCCCTCCGACTTCGACGAGTGGGCGGAGCTGCGCGGCCTCAGCCGCGCCTTCCTGACGCCCTGGGAGCCGACCTGGCCGCATGACGATTTGACCAAGCCGGCCTTCCGCCGCCGCCTCCGCCGCTACGCCCGCGACATCCGCGAGGACCGCGCCTACCCCTTCTTCCTGTTCGAAAGCGCGACCGGCCATCTTTGCGGCGGCCTGACGCTCTCCAACATGCGGCGCGGCGTCGCCCAGTCATGCTCGATGGGCTACTGGGCCGGCGAGCGCTTCGCCGGGAAGGGGCTTGTCTCGGATGCGGTGCGCACCGTGCTGCCTTTCTGCTTCGGCGGCCTCGGCCTGCATCGCGTCGAGGCGGCCTGCCTCGAATCCAACGGTCCTTCGCGCCACGTCCTCTCGGCCTGCGGCTTCCGCGAGGAAGGCCTCGCCCGCAAATATCTCCGCATCGACGGCGCCTGGCGCGACCACGTCCTCTACGCGATCCTCGATGAGGATCTGCGCTTGCGCTGAACCCTCGACGCGACTCGTGGCATCTGCGACAAGCGGGAATCGGGTTGTCACTCACGGACGGCAGGTGAAGCGCCTCCTCATCATCGCGCTGGCGATCGCTGCCTCGCTGTGGACGACAGCCGTGGCGGACGAGGCGGCGCGCGAGCCGGTGCCGCGCTCGGGCCTCGGCGGCGTGATCCTGGAGCCCGGCCCCGCCGCCGTCGACATCACCGCGGCGGTCGCGCGCTATGTACCGGCGCCGGACGACGGCCCGGTCTTCGCCACCTATCTCGTCGATCTCGTCAACCGCCTGCCGCAGACGCAGGTGCGCATCCTCGTGCTCGACCCCGGCGTCTTCGGCGGGCAGGGCGCACCGCACGGCCTCGATGCGCCGGCGCTCGTCGCCGCGCTGACCTCGAGCGCCGGGGCGACCGCCGACGTCATCGACAGCGCCGCGCGCATCAAGGTGCGTGTCGTCATTCCGGCGGGCGAGACGATCACCGCCGCCTTCCGCTTCGCCGCGCCGCTGAACCAGCTCACCGTCGAGATGTGGGACGAGCGCTCGCTCGCCCGCTACGAGACGGCGGCGCTCGTCATGCAGGGCCTGCTGATGGGCCTCGTCATCGCGCTCGGCGCCTGGCTTGCGGGCATCGCGATCCTGCGCCGCGACCGCCTCTCGGGCTGGCTCAGCGGTCTCTTCGGCGCGGCCTTTCTCGCGATGCTGGCCGGCTTCGGCTATGCGGGGCCCTTCGCAGCGCACGGCATCCTGACGAGCGCCGGTCTCGCGCTCTGCCTCTTCGCCGGCGCCTCCGCCTTCGCGCTTGCCTTCGTCGTGCATGCGCTGGCCCCCGACGGCCGCTGGCGCCGCCTTGCCCCGGTTGCCGATTACGGCCCCTGGCTCGTCGCCGCCTGCGGCCTGCTTGCGCTCCTCAACGCCCCCTACGCCGCCGCGATGGCCAAGACCGCGGCGGTGGCGGGGCTTGGCCTCTGCGCCGCGCTCACCTTCGCACGCGCCTGGGAGGGCGACGGCCCGGCCCGCCGCCTGACCCTTTCGGCCGTTCTCATCCTGCTCGCCTTCGCACCGCTCGCGATGCAGGAAACGGTCGCGGCCAGCGGGCGCTTCAGCCTGCTCGCCGCTTCGGGCCTGCTGGCGACGGCGCTGCTGCTCGCCGCCTTCGCGACTTCGACCGGCTCGCCCGCCCTGCGCCAGCGCGTCGACCGGCTCCTGGCCTTCGCGCCGCCGCCGGCGGCCCTGCCGCCCTTTCCCGCGCCGCCCCCCCAACCGGCGGCCCCGGCCGAGGACGGCCGCTTCGGCCTCGCCCTCGCCGCGGCCCACCAGGGCCTCTGGGACTGGGACCTGAAGCGCGACCGCCTGTTCCTGTCGCCTTCGGTCGAAGCGATGCTCGGGGCCCGCCCGGGCCAGCTCCAGAACGGCGACCGCAACTGGACCAGGCACATCCACGAGGACGACATCGCGACCTTCCTCGGCGCGCTGGAGGATTATCGCCGCCTCGGCGACGTTTCCTTCGTGCTCGACTTCCGCGGCCGCGGCATCGACGGCATCCATCGCTGGATCCAGCTCCGCGCCAGCTTCATGTCGGACGGCGAGAAGGCGGCGCGCTGCATCGGCCTCGTCTCCGACGTCAGCGCCCAGAAGGAAAGCGAGGCGATGCTGCTCGCCTCGGCGCGCCAGGATGCGGTGACCGGTCTCGCCAACCGCGCCTATTTCCTCGATGTCCTCGGCCAGCGCCTCACCTTCGCCGCCGCCGAGCGGCGTCACGCCTTGCTCGCCTTCGACATCGCGCGCTTCCGCAACATCAACGAGAGCATCGGCCATGCCGCCGGCGATGCGGTACTCGCCGCGCTGGCCGATCGCATTCGCGCCGCCGCGCCGTCGTCCGTACTGGCCGCACGGCTGGGCGGCGACATCTTCGGCCTGCTGTGGCCCGTGCAGGGCGCCGACGGTGCAGCGGAGGAGGCCAAGGCGGTGCTCGACGCCGCTGCCGTGCCGCTCGACATCGCGGGGCGCCGCATCGCGCCGCTGGTGCGCGGCGGCCTGCTGCTGCTCGACGGCGCGCCGCGCGACGCCGCCGGCGCGCTCAGCGACGCCGAGATCGCACTCGCGGAGGCGCGCCGTTCCGAGAAGGAGACGCTGGTCTATTTCGCGCCGGCGATGCGCGACCAGAAGGCCGACCGCGCCGTGCTTGAACGCGACCTTGCGGCGGCGCTGGAGCATGGCGAGATATTGTTGCACTACCAGCCCATCGTGCGGGTCGCCGACCGCCACCCGGCCGGCTTCGAGGCCTTGCTGCGCTGGCAGCATCCGACGCGCGGCCTCATGACCGCCGATCTCTTCGCCGCGATCGCGGAGGACTCGGGCTTCATCGAACCGCTCGGCCGCTTCGCCCTGGAGACCGCGGTCAAGGACAGTGCGCGCTGGCGCCGCATGGCGCCGCAGCAGCCGCCGCTCTTCGTCAACGTCAACGTCTCGGCGCGCCAGCTCGCTAGCCCGGCCTTCCTCGAACTCTGCGAGCGGATGGGCGCCGAAAGCGTCGCGCCGCGCGGCGCCATCCGGCTGGAGATCACGGAGACGCTGGCGATCGACGACACCGGCGCCGCCGTCTCGGCGCTCCAGCGCCTGCGCCGGGCCGGCTTCGGCCTCGTCATGGACGATTTCGGGGCCGGCCATTCCTCGCCCAGCCGTCTCGCCCATCTGCCGTTCGACGCCGTCAAGGTCGACCGCACCTTCCTGATGGGCGGGAGCGCGGCGCACAGCGTGCTCGCCGGCCTGCTGCGCCTGGCCGCCGATCTTGGCCTCGACGCGACGACCGAAGGCGTCGAGTCCGAGGAAGACCTCGCCTTCCTCGCGGCCAACGGATGCGTCTACGCGCAGGGCTATCACACCGGCATGCCGCGCGATGCGGCGGCGGTGCATCGCTATCTCATCGAGGTCACGGCGTCCGCCGACGCGGTGGAGTAGGGCGGCTCAGGCCCGTCCCGAGTCTTCCGACATCATCCCCGGATCGACCCCGATGCGGGCCAGCGCCGCCGTCCAGATGCGGTCGAGATCGCCGCCGAACACCAGCGACGGATCGGGCTCGCCGATCAGCCAGGCATTGGCCTGGAGCTCGCTCTCCAACTGTCCGGCGCCCCACCCGGCATAACCGAGGGCGAACAGCGCCTGCTGCGGGCCGTCGCCCGTGCCCAAGGCCTTCAGCACGTCCATCGTCGCCGTCAGCGCGATGCCCTCCGTCACCGACAGGGTCGCGTTCTCGATGCGGTAATCGTCCGAATGCAGAACGAATCCGCGCGACGGCTGTACCGGTCCGCCGAAATGCACCGGCAGGTCGGGAACATGGATGCCTTCCGGCGTTTCGACCTTGAGCTGCTTCAGCAGCGTCTCGAAGCTCACGCCGCCCATCGGCTTGTTCAGCACGATGCCCATCGCCGTCTCCGGCGTGTGATGGCAGATCAGCACCACGGTCTTTTCGAACCGCGGGTCGGTCATGGTCGGCATGGCGATCAGCAGCCGCCCGTTCAGGAAGCCGTCATCGCTGCGCCGTTGCGATTTCCGCGCCATGAGTCGAAGGTTAACCGCCCTCGGCGAGCCGCCGCAACCCGGAGGTTCACCGTACGGTGAGTGGCTCCGGCAGGCGGAATGGCCCTATATGCGCCAATGAGATCGGTATTTGCCGCGCTGCTGGCGGCATGGTGTCTGGCGTCCGCCGCGGCTGCGGGATGTGAAGGCGGCTGCACGCAGCAGGTTTCCGTGTCGCCTTCCACGGCCTGGAGCGGCGATGCGATGGCGCCGACGCGCATCATCCTGGCAACGCCGAGCCACGGCTATGGCGGCCCGGTATGGGTCGCGATCGAGATGGACGTCGCCGACGGCTGGTTCGTCTTTGCCAACGCCACCGACGAAGCCGCGGGACCGCAGCTCGAATGGCGCGGCTCCGTCAATCTGGCGCCGCCGGTGACGCGCTGGCCGCGGCCCGTAACGCGGTCGGTGAACGGCAAGCCGACCCCGGTCTACCGCAAGCACGTCGTCCTGCCGGTCAGCATCGCCCCGCTGGACCCGGGTGCCGATGTGGAGCTCGGCCTCACGCTGACCTATGCGGTCTGCGGCGAAGTCTGCCGCCCGGCGACCGCGGTGCACCGCATCCGCCTTTCGGCCGCGCCGGTCGAGGTTCCCGGCGTCTGCGCCCGCCAGGCGGCACAGATCGCCCGCGCTTTGGCCGAGGCGCCTTAGAACAGGGCGTTGCACTGGACTCCGTGGCGGCGATGCCCCATCTGAAGCGCACGATTTTCATCCCAACGCAGCGGAGATACGGATGATCAAGGTTGGCGACAGGATTCCCAGCGCAACGGTTGCGACCATGGGCGAGAAGGGCCCGCAGCAATTTTCGACGGACGACCTCTTCAAGGGCAAGACGGTGGCGCTGTTCGCCGTGCCGGGCGCTTTCACGCCGACCTGCTCGGCCAAGCATTTGCCGGGCTTCGTCGAGAATGCCGACGCGCTCAAGACCAAGGGCGTGGACGAGATCGTCTGCCTGTCGGTCAACGACGCGTTCGTCATGAATGCCTGGGGCAAGGACCAGAATGTCGGCTCCAAGATCAAGATGGTGGCCGACGGCAACGGCGACCTGACCAAGAAACTCGGGCTGGAGCTCGACGGCAGCAAATTCGGTCTCGGCTCGCGCAGCCAGCGCTACTCGATGCTGGTCAAGGACGGCGTCGTGCAGAAGCTCAACGTCGAAGAACCCGGCGCCTTCTCCGTCTCCAACGCCGAAACCCTGCTGGGTCAGGTCTAACCCCTGACGATGGCCGAACGGGCGAGCGCGTCGGCGCGCTCGTTCAGTTCGTGCCCGTTGTGGCCGCGCACCCAGCGCCATGCGACGTCGTGACGGGTGCGCGCTTCGTCGAGACGGCGCCACAGATCGTCGTTCTTCACCGGCTTCTTGTCCGCTGTCTTCCAGCCATTGCGCTTCCAGCCGGCGATCCATTTGGTGATGCCGTCCATCACGTAGCGCGAGTCCGTGTGCAGCTCGACCTCGGCATGGCGCTTCAGCGCCTCCAGGGCGGCGATCGCAGCCATCAGCTCCATGCGGTTGTTGGTCGTCAGCGTCTCGCCGCCGCTCAGCTCTTTCGTGGCTTCGCCCCACATAAGGATCGCGCCCCAGCCGCCGGGTCCCGGATTCCCCGAGCAGGCGCCGTCGGTATAGATCGTCACGCGCGGCCGGCGGTCAGAGGCCATAGGCGTTCGCGTCGCTGACGTGCTGATGGAATCTCAGTTTCGCGAGATATTCGAGCGGGTCCTTCGGGCGCACCAGCGCCGCCCGGTCATGGTTCAGCCAGTCATGCAGCCGCGTCAGCAGGAAGCGCAGCGCCGAGCCGCGCGCCAGAATGGGCAGCGCTGCCAGTTCGTCGGCTTGCAGGGGGCGGATCGCCTGGTAGCGCGACAGCAGCGCGCGCGCCTTGGTGATGTTGAAGCTGCGATCCGGCTCGAAGCACCACGCATTCAGCCCGATCGCGATGTCGTAGGCGAAGGCGTCGTTGCAGGCGAAATAGAAGTCGATCACGCCGGTCAGCCGCTCGCCGACGAAGAGCGCGTTGTCCGGGAACAAATCGGCGTGGATCACGCCCGAGGGCAGGTCGCGCGGCCATACCGCCTGCAAATGCGCCAGCTCCGCCGTGATGGTTTCGCGCAAGGCCGGCGCGACCTCGTTGGCGCGTGCCTCACTCGCTTTGGCGAGCGCCGGCCAGCCGGCGATCGACAGCGCATTGGGCCGCGTCAGCGCAAAACCCCGGCCCGCCTCGTGCAGGCGCGCCAGCGCGGCGCCGGCTTCGCCGCATTGCGCGACCGACGGCCGCTTCGGCGAGACGCCGTCGAGGAACGTCACCAGCGCCGCCGGCCGTCCCGCGACGCGGCGCACGATGCGCCCGTCGCGCCCGTGGACGGGTGCCGGGCAGGTCACGCCGCCCGCTGCCACATGCTCCAGCAGCCCCATGAAGAAGGGCAGGTCGCCTTCGTCCACGCGCTTCTCGTAGAGCGTCAGGAAGAAGCGGCCCTTCGTGGTTTGCAGGAAATAGTTCGAGTTCTCGACGCCCTCGGCGATGCCCTTCAGGGCGAGCGGCTCTCCGATGTCGTAGTCGGCCAGCAGGCGCGCGAGGTCTTCGTCGCCGATCTCGGTGTAGACGGCCATGGCTCAGGCGGCCGCCAGCGCGCGCGGCAGCTTGAAGACGACGTCTTCGCGCGTCACCGTCACTTCGCGCAGTTCGACCTCGAAGCGCGCCCCGACCGCCGCGATGACGCCCTCGACGAGGTCCTCCGGCGCCGACGCGCCCGCGGTCAGGCCGGCAACGGCGGCGCCGTCGAACCAGGTCCAGTCGATCTCGCTCGGTGTCTGCACCAGATGTGCCGCCTTCGCCCCGGCGCGCAAGGCCACTTCGACCAGGCGCTTGGAGTTCGACGAATTGGGCGCGCCGATCACCAGCAGCACGTCGCAGCCTTCGGCGATCGCCTTCACCGCATCCTGCCGGT
The DNA here is from genome assembly GCA_020852655.1 of Alphaproteobacteria bacterium. GTDB lineage: Bacteria > Pseudomonadota > Alphaproteobacteria > Micropepsales > Micropepsaceae > JADZAI01. The sequence continues at coordinate 76,336 of JADZAI010000050.1, read as the reverse complement.
TCGACGTCGCGTAGCAGATGTCTTCCTTGCGCGGCACGCCGATCTCCGGGAAGCGCCGGCGCAGGATCGCCACGATCTCCGCCGTGTCGTCGACCGACAGCGTCGTCTGCGTCGCATAGGCGATCGGCGTATCGGCGGGCGGCTGGAAAGTCTCGGCGTCCGCGTTTGTCTCGATCAGCGAGATCGCGCCCTCCGGCAACTGCCCCATCGTGCCGATCACTTCGGGATGGCCGGCATGGCCGATCAGCAGGATGTGGCGGCCCTCCTTGAATTGGCGCGCGGCCTCGACATGCACCTTCGAAACCAGCGGGCAGGTCGCGTCGAGATAGATCATGTTCCGCCGCTGCGCCTCGGCCGGGACGGCCTTCGGCACGCCATGGGCCGAGAATACGACCGGCCGGTCCGGCGGGCAGTCGTCGAGCTCCTCGACGAAGACCGCGCCCATGCGCTCCAGCCGCTCCACCACCGTCTTGTTGTGAACGATCTCGTGGCGGACATAGACCGGCGCGCCATGCTTGGCGATCGCCCGTTCCACGATCTGGATCGCGCGGTCGACGCCGGCGCAGAAGCCGCGCGGTGCGGCGAGGCGCAAGGTCAGCTTGGGGCGGGCACTGGGGCCGGTCATGTCCTCGGGCCTGTTGAGCGGCGCTGGCGGGGCGGTTAAGACGGCCTTGCGCCGCATGCAAGGCGACTAAACGGACGCGGCCCGAGCGCGTCAAGCGGGGTTGGAAATGTCAGGTCAAATAGCTGGAAAAGCGCCTCTTCCGGTCGAGGTCGAGGCGGGCAAGACCTATTGGTGGTGCGCCTGCGGGCTCTCGAAGCGCCAGCCCTTCTGCGACGGCAGCCACCGTCCCACCCCGTTCGTCCCGGTCGAATACAAGGCCGAGAAGGACGCCACCGTCTGGTTCTGCGCCTGCAAGCAGACCGGCCGCGCGCCGCTCTGCGACGGCACCCACAACAAGCTCTAGCTGAAAGGATTGCGACGTCGATGATGCGCCGCCTTGCCGTTCTTGTTCTCGGCTGCCTGACCCTCGGCGCCTCGGCGTCCGCCTTCTCGGACAGCGAACTGACGGAGCTCTGCCCGTCCGTCGGCATCGCCAAGGATGCGAAGACCCATGCCGTCTATCCCGGCGGCGCGCCGGGGCGGAGCGTCAAGGAATACAACCACATTGCCGTCGTCCTCGCCGCCACGGCGGTGTGCCGCGAGGACCCCGAGGGCAACATGGTGGCCGACGTGACCGTGCAATACGCGGTCGAGACCGGTCCGCTTTATCGCGGCTCGGCCGAGACCGTCATCTTCGCCGCCGTCGAGCGCGGCGGCACCGAAGCCGCACGCCTCACATCCGCAAAGACCGTCAAGCCCGAAGGCCTGGGCGCCCAGATCACCGTCACCGACACCGTCTCGGGCCTGATGATCGGCGACGACGACGCGGCCGAAGCGCCCGACCTCGCCATCGTCGTCGGCTTCACGAAGTAGCGCCGCAGGACGAAGGCCGGGCGACCGTCAGCCCAGCAGGGCTGCGGCCTGCTGCACCCGGTTGCCGTGCTCGGCCTCTTCCTTGCCGTTCTGGCGGAAGAGGGCGGCGGCCTCGGCATGCCCGATATTGGCCGCCCAGGTCTCGTACAGCGCCTCGCCGCCGAACTCGGCTTCGGCGATCTTGCCCAGCATCGCGGCGGTGACCGCCACGCCCTCGGCGCGCTCGTAATAGGGATTCTCCTCCAGGCTCGGGATCTCGCAGTCCTCGCCGGTCAGCGCCAGGATCGCCTTGCGGACGCGATGGGCGTGGGCGAGTTCCTCGTGCCCGTTCCGGTTCAGCAGCGCCGCGACCTCGCTGTTGCCCGAAGCGGTCGCGAGATCGCCATAGGCGCCTTTGCCCGAGGCCTCGAGCAGCACCATCATCTTGAGCTGGTCGATCGTCGGCTTGGTCGCCGCGTTGATCACGGCGAACGCCTCGCGCGAGGTCGTCGGCGCACCCGGCGGCAGGAAGCGATTCATGGCGTATCTCCCGGAAAACAGGGCTGCGAGCTTAACGCCGCCTCTGCCCGACCGGCAATTCGTCCCGCCGGCCTCTCTCGACAAACCCGACCCCAGACGGCATGACCTCCGCCGCCTCCGGATCACCTCGCCATGCGCCCCTCGCTCCTCGCCGACCTCAGCTCCATCGTAGGGCAGGCCTTCGCCGCCGAAGGCCTCGATCCCGCCCTTGCCCGCGTCGAAGTCGCCTCGCGCCCGGAGCTCGGCCAGTTCCAGTCGAACGGCGCGCTCGCCGCCGCCAAGGCAGCGAAGCAGAACCCCCGGGCGCTCGCCGAGAAGATCGCCGCGCGGCTGAAGGACGATGCCCGCTTCGCCCGCATCGAGGTCGCCGGACCCGGCTTCATCAACATCGACTACACCGATGCCGCGCTGAACGACGCGCTGGCCGGGGCCGACGCCATCTTCGCGCCCGATGCCGGCGGCACGCGCGGCAGGGTGATGGTCGATTTCGGCGGGCCGAATGTCGCGAAGGCCATGCATGTCGGCCATCTGCGCTCCTCGATCATCGGCGATGCGCTCCAGCGCCATTTCCGCTTCGCCGGCTACGACACCACCAGCGACGTCCATCTCGGCGACTGGGGCAAGCCGATGGGCATGCTCATCGCCGAGATCAAGCGCCGTCAGCCGCAGCTTCCCTATTTCGACCCCGAGACCACGGACAACTATCCCCCCGAGTCGCCCGTCTCGATGGACGATCTCGAAGTGCTCTATCCCGAAGCCGCGGCGCGCGCGAAGGCCGACCCCGCGTTCGACGAGGAAGCCCGCATCGCCACCGCCGAGCTCCAGCAGGGCCGCGCCGGTTATCGCGCGCTGTGGCGCCATTTCATCGATGTCTCGATCGCCGGCATCAAGCGCGAGTTCGCCTCGCTCGGCGTGACCTTCGATCTCTGGAAGGGCGAGGCCGATGTCGACCCGCTCATCGCCCCGATGCTCCAGGACCTGAAGGCGCGCGGCATCGCGGAGATGTCCGACGGCGCGCTCGTCGTGCGCATCGGCGAGCCGGCCGACAAGAAGGAAATGCCGCCGCTGATGCTGGTGAAGTCCGACGGCGGCGTGCTCTACGAGACGACCGACGTCGCGACCATCATCGACCGCGTCCGCACGCGCGATCCCGACCTCGTGCTCTATGTCGTCGACCAGCGCCAGCACGAGCATTTCGAGAAGGTCTTCCGCGGCGCCCGCAAGGCCGGCTATGCCGGCAAGGCCGTGCTGGAGCATGTCGGCTTCGGCACGATGAACGGCGCCGACGGCAAGCCCTTCAAGACCCGCGCCGGCGGCGTGCTGAAGCTCTTCGACCTCATCGCCATGGGCAAGCAGGAGGCCGGGGCGCGCCTCATCGAGGCCGGCATCGGCGCCGACTATCCGGAGGCCGAGCGCGACGAGATCGCCCGCCAGGTCGGCCTCGCCGCCATCAAATTCGCCGACCTCTCGAACTACCGGCTGACGAACTACATCTTCGACCTCGGCCGCTTCGCGCGCTTCGAGGGCAAGACCGGCCCCTATCTCCAATATGCCGCGGTCCGGGTGAAATCCCTCCTCCGCCGCGCGGCCGACGAGGGCATCACCCCCGGGGCGATCGCCATCCGCGCCGCTGAGGAGCGCGATCTCGCCCTCGCGCTTTTGCGCTTCCCGGACATTCTGGAGGAGACGCTGAAGACCCGGGCGCCGAACGTCATGTGCGACTATGCCTTCGGCCTCGCCCAGGCCTTCAGCCGCTTCTACACGGCGCACCATATCCTCAGCGAAGCGGACCCCGCCCTCAGGGCATCCCGTCTCGGCCTGGCCGCACTGACGCTCCGGGCGCTGGAGACCGCCCTTGGGTTGCTCGGTATCGAGGTTCCCGCGCGCATGTAGGTGCTGCTTGCGGCGCCGCCGTCGCCAGCCTGAAAATATTCGGCCGCTCTGGGAACCGGGGCAGGGCCGGCGCGTTGCCGCCCGTCAAGGGGATTTCATGTGACCGCGGCGAGTACCGAGTTCCTGAAAGCGCTTCCGGTTGCCGTCTACGCAACCGACGCAAACGGGTTCATCACCTTCTTCAACGATGCGGCGATCGTCCTGTGGGGGCGGACGCCAGTCCTCGGCAAGGACCGCTGGTGCGGTTCGATGCGGCTCTACACGCCCGAGGGCGCGCCCCTCGCGCTTGAAGATTGCCCCATGGCCCTCTCGCTCCGGTCGGGCGAGCCGGTCCTGGATGCGGAAGCCATCCTTGAACGGCCCGACGGAACCCGCATCCCCTTCCGGCCGCACCCGACGCTCATCCGCGACGAGGCCGGGCGGATCGCCGGGGCGCTCAACGTGCTGATCGACCTGGCGGACCGCGCCCGGGCGGATTCCGAATCGGCCCGCCTGGCCGCCATCGTCGCCTCGTCCGACGATGCCATCGTTTCCAAGACCCTCGACGGCACGATCACCTCCTGGAATGCTGGCGCCACACGCATCTTCGGCTACGAGGCCGACGAGATGGTCGGCCAGTCGATCCTCCGTATCATCCCGCCCGAGCTGCGCGAGGAGGAGGCGGAGATCGTCGCCCGCCTGGCCAAGGGCGAGCGCATCGAGCATTTCGACACCGTCCGCCTCGCCAAGGACGGCCGCCGCCTTAACATCTCGCTCACCGTTTCCCCCTTGCGCGACCGCTTCGGCCGCGTCGTCGGCGCCTCCAAGGTCGCGCGCGACATCACCGACCGGAAGCAGAGCGAGCAGCTCCAGCGGCTGCTGTTCGACGAACTGAACCATCGCGTGAAGAATACGCTGGCGACCATACAGGCGATCGCCAGCCAGTCGCTGCGCCGCGCCGCCAGCCCGCAGGACTTCGTCACCAGCTTCTCGGGCCGCGTCCAGGCGCTGGGCCGTGCCCACGATCTCCTCGTGCGCCATCGCATGAAGAGCGCCGACATCATGGCGATCATCCGCGACCAGGTCGTGCTCGGCAGCGCCGACGGCGCGCGCACCACCTGTTCGGGCCCCCTGCTGGAGCTCGACGCGCAATCGGCCGTGCAGCTCGCCCTCGTGCTGCACGAGCTTGCGACCAATGCCCGCAAATACGGCGCGCTCTCGGCGCCCACCGGCCGGCTCGAGATCACCTGGACGATTGCTGGCGCCGAACTCGATCTCCACTGGCGCGAGACCGGCGGACCGGAGGTTGCCCTGCCGGACCGGCACGGCTTCGGCAGCATGCTGATCGAGCGCACGCTCCAGGGCAGCCGGGGCTCGGCCAGGCTCGCCTACGAACCGGGCGGCGTCGAATGCCGCATCCGCATGACGCTGCTGGACGAATCCGCCAAGCCGCTGGAACTGCATGCGGCGGAGTCGCATGTGCCGATCGAGTCGGCGCTGGACGTCTGGCCCGCCGAACTCGCAGGCAAGGCCATTCTCATCGTCGAGGACGAGCCGCTCATCGCGATGGACATCGAACAGCATCTGCGTTCGGCCGGCTGCCGGGTCGTCGGGCCGGCCGGAACGCTGAGCGCCGCGCACGAGATCATCGGCAAGGGCGGCTTCGATGCGGCGCTGCTCGACGCCAATCTCAACGGCGAGCGGGTGGACCAGCTCGCCTCGCTGCTGGCGGAAAAGCAGATCCCCTTCGCCTTCGCCTCGGGCTATGGCCGCGACTCGCTGCCCGGCGGCTTCTCCGAGGCGGCCTATCTGTCGAAGCCCTTCAGCGCGAACCAGCTCTGCGCCGCGATGGCGCGCCTGTTCCCGCAGGCCTGACCGGCAGCCCCCGCCGCACGGGCGAGTCGCCGCATTGACTCGTGTTGCGCCGCACTCTACCCGTCGCTGCATCGGACCCGTCCGGCGTGATGCCGCGCGGGTTCGCCCATGCAAACGATCCCCAGCGGGAGAGACCGGGTCATGCCCGGCGCCGAAGGAGCAACCACCCCGGTAAACTCTCAGGTACCCAGGACCGCCGGGGGGATGACAGTCTGGAAAGCGGCTGACCGAGGTCAGCCCACCGACGGGGTAAGTGCGCAAACGTTGCGCACGAAATCTCTCAGGTCTCATGACAGACGGGGTGATCGTCACCGGCACGGGCCGGCGGCGGTCCAACCGCCGCCATGAGGACCACGCGTGAACGCACCGCTCAAGACGACACCGCTGAACGCCCTCCACCGCGAGCTTGGCGCCAAGATGGTCGAGTTCGCCGGCTACGACATGCCGGTGCAATACCCCACCGGCGTGCTGAAGGAGCATCTCCACACCCGCGCCGCGGCCGGCCTCTTCGACGTCAGCCACATGGGCCAGGGTGCCATCATGGGCGATGCGCCCGCCGCCGCGTTCGAGGTGCTGGTGCCCGGCTCGCTTCAGGAGCTGAAGCCCGGCCAGACCCGCTACACGCTGCTGCTCAACGACCAGGGCGGCATCCGCGACGACCTGATGGTCACGCGCCCGCTCGGCGACGACGATTTCCGCACCCTGTTCCTCGTCGTGAACGCCGGCTGCAAGGACCGGGATTTCGCGCTGATCAACGAGCGCCTCGGCACGTCGCACCAGATCAACCGTTTCGAAGACCGTGCGCTTCTCGCGCTGCAAGGCCCCAAGGCCGCCGAAGTCTTCGCCCGCCATTGCCCCGAAGCGGCGACGCTCAAATTCATGACCGCCGCGAAGCTGAAGGTCGTGGGCTTCGACTGTTACGTCTGGCGCTCCGGCTACACCGGCGAGGACGGCTACGAGATTTCCGTCCCCGGCGATACCGCTGAGGATTTCGCCCGCAAACTGCTCGCCGAACCGGAAGTCCTCCCGATCGGTCTCGGCGCCCGCGATTCGCTGCGCCTCGAAGCCGGCCTGCCGCTCTACGGCCACGACCTCGACGAAACGACGACACCTGTTGAAGCCGCGCTGACGTTTGCGATCGGCAAACGCCGAAAATTGGAAAAGAACTTCCCTGGCGCTGATATCATCATGGATCAGCTCTTCAACGGGGCAAAGCGCAAGCGCGTTGGCTTCCGGTCCCCCGAGAAAGCGCCGGCGCGCGAGGGCACCGAAATTCACAGCAAGTGGGGTGAAATCGTCGGGCGCGTCACCTCAGGCGGGTTCAGTCCGACACTCAACGGTCCCGTCGCGATGGGCTACGTCGAGACCGAATACAGTGGCGATGACTATCGCTTGCTGGCCAACGTGCGCGGGCAGCAAAGAGCACTCGACGTCTCGCCCATGCCCTTCGTTCCGCATCGCTATTTCAGAGGCTAACGATGACGACCTATTTCACCGACCAGCATGAATGGATCAAAGTCGAAGGCGGCATTGCCACCGTCGGCATCACCGCGCACGCCGCCGAACAGCTCGGCGACGTCGTGTTCGTCGAACTCCCGGCGATCGGCAAGGCGCTGACCAAATCAGGCGAAGCCGCCGTCGTCGAAAGCGTGAAGGCCGCGAGCGACGTCTACGCCCCCGTCTCCGGCGAAGTCACCGAAGCCAACGACACCATCGTCGGCGAACCCGCCAAGGTCAACGAGGACCCCGAAGGCGCGGGCTGGTTCTTCAAACTGAAGCTCACCAACGAGAGCGAGCTCAGCGGCCTGATGGACAAAGCCGCCTACGACGCCTTCGTCGCCAGCGGCGGCTGACCTTCCACCAATCTGTCATCCCCGGCCTTGTGCCGGGGACCCATTCATCCGCGTGACGGACAAAGCGGAATTGGCATCGACGCAAGTGCCACCCGTCTCAATCAAAGTCAGTTGAACCATGGGTCGCCGGAACAAGTCCGGCGAAGACATTCAGAGAAACACAAACCGGATCCCCGAATGCGCTATCTCCCCCTCACCCCCGACGAACGCCGCTCCATGCTTGCGACGATCGGCGCGCGCTCCATCGACGATCTCTTCGTCGATGTCCCCGAAGCCGCGCGCCTGTCCGCGCCCGTCGATCTCCCGCGCTTCATGGGCGAGATGCAGGTCGAGCGAGACCTCGGCAGGCTCGCCGCAAAGAACATGACCGCGTCGTCGGTCCCGTTCTTCGTCGGCGCCGGCGCCTACAAGCACCACGTCCCCGCCAGCGTCGATCACATCATCCAGCGTTCGGAATTCCTCACCTCCTACACGCCGTACCAGCCCGAGATCGCGCAGGGCACGCTGCAATATCTCTTCGAATTCCAGACCCAGGTCGCGGCGATCACCGGCATGGATGTCGCCAACGCCTCGATGTATGACGGCTCCACAGGCACCGGCGAAGCGGTGCTGATGGCGATGCGCGTCACCAAGCGCAACAAGGCCGTCGTCTCCGGCCGCCTCCACCCGCACTACGCCGATGTCGTCCACACGGTCTGCGGCCATGCCGGCGCCGGCATGTCGATCGAGATCGGCGGCGTCCACCCCTCGGCGCCCGAAGACCTCAGTAGCCGCCTCGATGCCAACACCGCCTGCGTCGTCGTCCAGAACCCCGACGTCTTCGGCAATCTCGCCGACCTCAGGGTGCTCGCCGAAGCCACCCACGCCGCCGGCGCGCTGCTGATCGTCGTCGTCACCGAAGCCGTCTCGCTGGGTCTAGTGATGTCGCCGGGCAGCATGGGCGCCGACATCGTCGTCGCCGAAGGCCAGTCGATCGGCGTCGGCCTGCAATTCGGCGGCCCCTATGTCGGCCTCTTCGCGACGCGCGAAAAATACATGCGCCAGATGCCGGGCCGCCTGTGCGGCCGCACGGTGGACGGGCAGGGCCGCCCCGGCTTCGTGCTGACCCTCTCGACCCGCGAGCAGCACATCCGCCGCGAGAAGGCGACTTCGAACATCTGCACCAATTCTGGCCTCATGTGCCTCGCCTTCACGATCCACATGACGCTGCTCGGCGAAGGTGGCTTCAAGCGCCTCGCTCAGCTCAATCACGAAGCGGCCTGCGATCTTGCCGACGCGCTCGCCGAACTCCCCGGCGTCGAAATCCCGACCAGGAGCTACTTTAACGAATTCACGCTGAAGCTGCCCAAGCCCGCTGCCGGTGTCGTCAGCGCGCTGGCGAAGAAGGGCGTCCTCGGCGGCGTCCCCGCCTCGCGCCTCTACCCTGGCGATGCAAGCCTCGAAAACCTGCTCATCGTCGCCGCGACGGAAGTGAACACGGAAGAGTGCCGCGCCTCATTTGTCGCTGCGCTGAAGGAGGTGCTCGCATGAGCATGAACAATCAGGGCCGCCCCACCAACATCGTTGCCGGCGGCACCGACGCCATCGTCACCTATACCGGCCATCGCGGGTTGATGCAGGAAGAGGGCCTCAGCTTCGATCGCGGCCGCTCCGGCAAATGGGGCGTCGATCTGCCCGAGCCGAAGAACAAGGCCGATCGTCTCGGCGGCGTGCGGCGCAAGGGCGAGATCGGCCTGCCGGAGTTGTCGGAGCCTGAGGTCGTCCGCCACTTCGTGCGCCTCAGCCAGAAGAACTATTCCATCGACACCGGTCTCTTCCCGCTCGGCTCGTGCACGATGAAACACAACCCGCGCCTCAACGAGAAGGTGGCGCGCTTCCCCGGCTTCGGCGACATCCACCCGTTGCAACCCCAGGAAACCGTGCAGGGCGCCTGGGCGCTCATCGACCGCCTCGCGCATTGGCTGAAGACCCTCACCGGCATGCCCGCCGTCGCCCTCTCGCCCAAGGCCGGCGCGCATGGCGAACTCTGCGGCCTCATGGCGATCAAGGCGGCGATCGAAGCGCGCGGCGAAATCCGCCGCCGCATCCTCGTGCCGGAATCGGCACACGGTACCAACCCCGCCACCGCCGCGCTCATCGGCTACACCGTCGACACCGTCCCCGCGACGACACGCGGCCGCGTCGATCTCGCGGCGCTCAAGGCGAAGCTCGGTCCCGATGTCGCCGCGGTGATGGTCACCAACCCCAACACCTGCGGGCTCTTCGAAGACGAAGTGCTGGGGATCGCCGACGCCATCCACGGCGCCGGCGGCTATTTCTATTGCGACGGCGCCAACTACAACGCCATCGTCGGCCGTGTGCGCCCGGGCGATCTCGGCGTCGACGCAATGCACATCAATCTGCACAAGACCTTCTCGACCCCGCATGGCGGCGGCGGCCCCGGCGCCGGCCCCGTTGTGTTCTCCGAAGCGCTCGCGCCTTATGTGCCCGTGCCCTTCGTCGTCGCCGGCGCCGACGGCTTCACCAATATCGAGCAGGAAGAAGACGCCCCCGCGGGCGCCAGGCCTTTCGGCCGCATGACCGCCTTCCACGGCCAGATGGGCATGTTCACCCGCGCGATGGCCTACATGATGAGCCACGGCTCGGACGGTCTGCGTCAGGTCGCCGAAGACGCGGTGCTGAACGCCAACTACATCCTCGCCAACCTCAAGGACGTGATGTCGGCGCCGTTCGGCGATACCGGCCCGTGCATGCACGAAGCGCTGTTCGACGACGAGTTCCTGAAAGGCACCGGCGTCACCACGCTCGACTTCGCCAAGGCGCTGATCGACGAGGGCTATCATCCGATGACGGTCTATTTCCCGCTCGTCGTCCACGGCGCGATGCTGGTCGAGCCGACCGAAACGGAATCGAAGGAAACCCTCGACCGCTTCATCCACGCCATGCGCTCCCTCGCTGCGGAAGCCAAAGCCGGCAACACGCAAGGTACCAACCGCTTCGGCGGCGCGCCGTATCTCTCACCGCGCAGCCGCCTCGACGAAACCGCCGCCGCCCGCAAACCCGTGCTGAAATGGACCCCGCCCGCACCGAAGCAGGCGGCGGAGTGACAAGGCTGTGCCGGGCAATCGCCTGATCTGGCTCCGCCTCAAGGGTTTCGAGGCGGACCCTCAGGCGGTCCGAAGCTACGCACCGTCTCTTTCGGCTGTCGTTCACGCCAAGGGTGAAGAGCGGCGACATGGCGGCGTGTTTGACGCCAACGCCGTTGCATGGAGTTTGGCTTTTGCGTCGCAAGCGCCGTTGTCACAGGCATTTCAAGGTCTCGTGGGTGCCTTCGGCGGCGTGAATGAACTCCAAGAAATGCTGGCCGACGTTTCGCCCTGCGAGCGTCTGGTCGAATACTGGATTCCAGTGCGAGGCTCTCCGCTTCCGGAAAACAACTTCGTCGATGCCACGACACTGGCCGAGTTGGCGCGCCTCAATTTCGATCAATTTCCCGAGTTCGATGGCGAAGTCTGACGACGTCCGCCCACAGCGCGATGCTACCAAGCGTGCCATGGTGAGGTGCGCGGCGGTGAACGCCGCCGGGCCTCGAACCACGCACGCCATTTCAACGGCGGTGAAGCTGCTGTGCGTGGTTCGAGGCTCGATCGCTCCGCGATTCGAGCACCTCACCATGGCAAGCGGGGAAAAGTTTTGCGGGCCATGCTCGCAAGAGCGACGCGCAGCTCCCGGAGCACACACGAAGGCACATCCGTCGCCCACAGGTTCATAGTCCGCCACATGGCGGCGGCGCACGCCGGACTCTATCGTCGCCACCTTGATTCTCGTGGTGAGTAAGAATGGCCGGTGAGTTGAAGCGTATCGCAGCCCGCATCGCGTCCGAGGTCGGTGCGAAGGCAGAGCAGGTCATCGCGGCGGTCGAGTTGCTCGACGGCGGCGCGACGGTGCCGTTCATCGCGCGCTATCGCAAGGAAGTGACCGGCGCGCTCGACGACACGCAACTGCGCACGCTGGAGGAACGCCTCACTTATCTGCGCGAACTCGAAGCGCGCCGCGCCGCGATTGTCGAGTCCATCACGGCGCAGGGCAAGCTGACCGACGAGCTGGGCAGAAAGCTCGCCGCCGCCGACACCAAGGCCGAGCTTGAGGATATCTATCTCCCGTTCAAGCCGAAGCGCCGCACCAAGGCCGAGATCGCGCGCGAGAAGGGCCTCGGCCCGCTGGCCGAAGCGCTGCTCGCCGACCGCAGCCTCGTGCCGGCAGAAGCCGCCGCGGCCTACCTCACCGCCGAAATCGCCGATGTGAAGGCGGCGCTGGAAGGGGCGCGCGACATCGTCGTCGAGCAGATCGCCGAGAATGCCGATCTCGTCGGCCGCCTGCGCACCCACATGAAGGAGAAGGCGCAACTGCGCGTCCGCGTGGTCGAAGGCAAGGAGGAGGCGGGCGCGAAATTCTCCGACTATTTCGACCATGCCGAACGCTGGGCGACGATGCCCAGCCACCGCGCCCTCGCCGTGATGCGCGGGCGCGATGAGGAAATCCTCTCGCTCGGCGTCGAGGTCGATACCGACGATCCCGGCCCCGTGAAGCCGGTCGAGCGCCTCATCGCCGCCGCCTACAGGATCGATCCGGCCCAGCCCGCCGGCAAATGGCTGATGGATGTCGCCGGCTGGACCTGGCGCGTGAAGCTGTCGCTGACGCTCTCGCTGGACCTGATGCGCGATCTCAGGGAACGCGCCGAGGAAGAGGCGATCCGCGTCTTCGCCCGCAATCTGAAGGACCTGCTGCTTGCCGCCCCCGCCGGTGCGCGCGCGACGCTGGGGCTCGATCCCGGCATCCGCACCGGCGTGAAGGTCGCGGTCATCGACCCGACCGGCAAGCTGCTCGACACCACGACCGTCTATCCGTTCCCGCCGCGCAACGATGTCGCCGGCACGCAGATCGAACTCGCGAAGCTCATCGCCAGGCACGGCATCGAGCTCATCGCCATCGGCAACGGCACCGGCAGCCGCGAGACCGAGCGCCTTGTCGCCGACATGCTGGCGAAGCTCCCGGCGCCGAAGCCCATGAAGGTGATCGTCAGCGAAGCCGGCGCCTCGGTCTATTCGGCGTCGGCGACCGCCGCGGCGGAATTCCCCAATCTCGACGTGTCGTTGCGCGGCGCCGTCTCGATCGCCCGCCGCCTTCAGGATCCACTCGCCGAACTGGTGAAGATCGAACCGAAGTCGATCGGCGTCGGCCAGTACCAGCACGATGTCGATCAGCACTGCCTCGGCCGCTCGCTCCAGGGCGTGGTGGAGGATGCGGTGAACGCGGTCGGCGTCGATCTCAACACGGCATCGGCGGCGCTGCTCGGCTATATCTCCGGGCTCGGACCATCGCTCGCCGAGGCGATCGTCGCGCATCGCGACGCCAACGGCCCGTTCGGTAATCGCAAGGAGCTGCTGAAGGTTTCGCGCCTCGGTCCGCGCGCCTTCGAACAATGCGCCGGCTTCCTGCGCATCACCGGCGGCAAGGAGCCGCTCGACGCATCGTCCGTACACCCCGAAGCCTATGGCGTCGCCAAGAAGATCATCGCCGCCTGCGGCCGCGATCTGCGCGCGCTCATGGGCGACAGTGCGATGCTGAAGGGCCTCGACCCGCGCCGGTTCGTCGACGAGCGCTTCGGCCTGCCGACCGTGAAGGACATCCTTGCCGAACTCGAAAAGCCCGGCCGCGACCCCCGTCCCGAATTCAGGACCGCCACCTTTACCGACGGCGTCGAGACCATCAAGGACCTGGAGCCCGGCATGATGCTGGAAGGCACCGTCACCAATGTCGCGGCCTTCGGCGCCTTCGTCGACATCGGCGTGCACCAGGACGGGCTCGTCCACGTCTCGCAGCTCACCGACCGCTTCGTGCAGGATGTCCATACGGTGGTGAAGACCGGCGACGTGGTGAAGGTGCGTGTCGTCGAGATCGACCTGAAGCGCAACCGGATCGCGCTGTCGATGCGCAAGCAGAGCGAGGGCGGCGCCGCCAACGTCCAGCGCAGCGCGCCGCAACAGCAGCAGCGCCCCCAGCCGAGCAAGGCGCCGCCACGCAAGCCCGAGCCCAACCAGAACAGCGCCCTCGCCGCCGCCCTGGCCCAGGCGCTGAACCGCAAATAGCTAGAGCGACTCCGCGTTCGACGTGCGCCGGACCGACATCACCTGCCAGCCCGGCTTGGTCCGCGCACTGTCGGTCCAGCCTATCTCGAACGCGATCGCATAGGTGTTCGCGCCCGTGGAACGCGTCACCGTCGCGCTGGCGATACAGGCGCGCACCGCGCCGCTGTCCGCCTCGGCAATGTCGGCCAGCTCCATCCGTTTCTCGATGTCGGAATAGGCGCCGCGCTCGCCCAGCTTCGGCAGCATCCGCGCCAGCTCGCCCTTCACCGCCGCCGCACCCGCCTCCGCATCGCACGCCGGCAACCCCGAACGCGACCCGCCCAGCCGCCACACGACGACGCCGACGATCAGAACCACAACAAGAACCAGCACACCACGCATGATTCGCTAAGCATAGAACGAGCGCGCCTTTGGCTCACCTGCACTTTATGGGGCCGTATCGGTCAACTCGGAAAAGGCTTCGAGAATCTTGAACCCAGGATAGGCGGATCGCTGGAATTCGTGTCGATAATACGCGTCCCAATAACTGGGCACCCGAGCGCATATGAGCCGCAGCAACTCGGGATTACGCCGGAGGAATTTGCCGAGCGGCGCGGCGTCCATTTTGGGCAGAGCTTGGCTTATGTCGTCCAGGATTTCGACGATGTATTCACCGACGAGTGCCACGACAAACGGAGCGTTCCACGACGTGACCTGCGGCAGCATGGAACGAAGGGCCGACTGCCTAAGATACCCGTCAGTGCTGCGACTGACCAGGCACGCGCCAACAAGCTTCGCCGTATCGGGCAAATCGGACAGGTCAGGTCTGCTGGAGAAATGGATGCGGTAGGGAATTTGGACGCGGCAATCGTCCACGAGTGCGGTGAACCGAAACGGCTGGTAGCTCAGGTCGATTGATCTTCGAAGCACCGCGTCAGCTTCCTCGACTCGTGGAAGGAGGTCAGGTGGAAATGCCTGAGCAATAACTGGCCCGGTCAGCCCCACGCGCTGAGTCATGATCGAAGCAGATCGCCAGATTGTGGCGGGACTGAGCCGCCTCAGCTCTCCACCATCAGCCGTTCCAGGCCGCGGAAGAAGGGGAGGGCGCGCCAGTGGGGCGGCTCGTCCGTCAGTTTCAGCGTCGGGAAGCGCTGGAAGAAGACGCTGAAGAAGGCCGTCGCCTCCATGCGCGCGAGCGGGGCGCCGATGCAGATATGGGCGCCGCCGCCGAAGCTCACATGCGGCGTGCCCTTGCGCGTGATGTCGAACTCGTCCGGCCGCTCGAACGCCTCCGGGTCGCGGTTCGCGCCGCGCAGCGACATCATCAGGCTCTCGCGCTGCTTCACCGGACAGCCGCCGATCTCGCGGTCGCTCGAGGCGACCCGGCCGGTGACGTCGACCGGCCCTTCGTAGCGCAGGATTTCCTCCACCGCCTGCGGCACCAGCGCCGGATCGGCCACCAGCTTCGCCTTCTGCGCCGGGTTCAGCAGGAACAGCCGCACGCCGTTTCCGATGAGATCGGTCGTCGTCAGGTTTCCGCCGACCAGCAGCGCCTGGAGGTTGATGCGCAGCTCCGTATCGCTGAGCTGCGCGCCCTCCGCCTGAAGCGTGACCATGTCGCTGACGAGATCGTCCTCGGCCCTGGCGCGGCGCGCCTTCATCAGCTCGGTGAAATAGGCGTCCATCGCCTGCGACGAGCGCTCCATATAGGCCGTCTCGTCCGGCGTCCGCACCGGGTTCAGCCCCAGTATCAGCCCTTCCGACCAGTCGCGGAATTCCTCCAGCCGCGTGTCGTCGACGCCCAGGATGCGGGCGATCGTCACGATCGGAATGGGAATGGCGACCTCGCCGATCAGGTCGAAGCGGGCCTTGCCCTGCACGGTATCCAGCACGTCGGCGACGATCCGGTCGATCTTCGGCCGCGCCTTCGCGACGCGCGCATAGAGCGCCTTCGCCAGCGGCGTGCGGATGCGCGCGTGGTCGGGATCGTCCATCGTCAGGATCGACTGGCGCTCGCTCGCCGGCAGCGCCAGGCGCTCGGGCGCATTGTCGAGCACGCGCCGCGCGAACGACCCGTCCTCGGCATTCATGCCGTCGCGCCACATGCCGCGGTCGTTGACGACACCGCGCACGTCGGCATAGCGGCTGACCAGCCAGGTCTTCATCATCTCGTCGCGGAACATCGGGCATTGCTCGCGCAGCGGCTTCAGCCGCGCATGCGGGTCTTGCTTGGCGACCGGGTCGAACGCGCTGATCTCCAGGATGTTCGAAATGGGCGCGCTCTGGCTCACGATGTCCTCCGCAGGTGATTTTTTGTCAGACTGCCTGAGAAGTCGGGCAGCGGCAACCATGCGGCCGTTACACTGCGCCGGCGATTCGGAAGGCTCGTGCATGTCCCTTGAGAAGCGCCTGGTCGAGGCTGCGCTTGCGAATCCGGTCAACCGGGCGGTGCTCGAAGGACTGCGCGACCTCCGCCTGCCCGATGCGTGGCTCGCCTCCGGCTGCATCTTCCAGCCGGTATGGAATGTGCTGACCGGCCGCGCGCCGCAGCACGGCATCCACGATTACGACGTCTTCTACTTCGACCCCGATACCAGCTACGCCGCCGAGGACACCGTCATCCGCGCCTGCGCCGAGCGCTTCGCGGGCCTCGATGCGGAGATACAGGTGCGCAACCAGGCGCGTGTCCATCTCTGGTATCCGGAGAAATACGGCCGCCCCTATCCGCCGCTCGCCGACGCTGCCGAGGCTCTTACGCGCTTCCTCAGCCCCTGCTGCGCCGTTGCGCTGCGCCTGACCGATGCCGGCTATCGGCTTGCCGCGCCGTTCGGGCTCGACGATCTCTTCGCCCTCACCATGCGCCCCAACCCCCGCACCACCGGCCCGCGCGACCAATACGAAGCCAAAGCCGCCCGCTGGAAATCCATGTGGCCGGAGATCACCGTCATGCCGTGGGCGGATTGAACGTGCTGAGGCTCGCAGGCTTGGCGCGCACCAACGCTGGATATGCGGGCGCAACAGCCGCTACGCTGTCGCCGCACCGAGGGGAGACATGCGCCATGTGGAAATCGCTGTGCCTTGCGTTGGCGCTGGCCCTGCCGGGGCTTGCGGCGCCGGCGGCGGTCGCTGCCTCGCCCGCCAAAATCCTTCCCGTCGACGAAGCGGCGAAAGACCCCGCGCTAGCCGAGCTCATCGCGAAGCTGCTGAAGGCCTGCGACGAGAAGGACTTCAAGCCCTTCGCGGAAGCCCTCTCGCCCGATGCCATCGCCAGCTTCGGCGGCGACGCCGGGCCGAAGGGCTTCCGCGACGTCTACGGCATCGGCGATCCCGACTCGCCCTTCTGGCCGGAGTTCAAGGCCGCGCTCACCCTCGGCGGCGCCTTCATGGAGGAGGGCCTCTTCGCCGCGCCCTACACCTATGCGAATTGGCCCGAAGACCTCGACAGCTTCACCTATGTCGTCGCCATCGGCGCGAAGACGGATCTTTACGTCCAGCCGAAGGACGGCGCGAAAATCGTCGCCGACGTGACCTATCGCATCCTCGAACTGGTCGAGACCGATCCGGAAGGCCCCAATGCCGCGCCCGAAGGCTGGATCCACGTAAAGGCCGGCAAGCAGGACGGCTATGTGAAGACGGCCGAGACGCGTTCGCCGGTGGACTACCGCGCCGTCTTCCAGAAGACCGCGAACCGCTGGTGGCTCGGCGCTTTCGTCGGCGGCGATTGAGCGGCCGCCGATGCCCGAACTGCTCATCCCTGAGGAATCGGCCCGCGTCGTGCTGCGCGTCGCCTTCGCGCTGGCGATCGGCTTCCTGATCGGCCTGGAGCGCGGCTGGCGCCAGCGCGCGGAAGCCTCCGGCGACCGTCTCGCCGGCATCCGCACCTACACGCTCTACGGCTTGCTCGGCGGGCTTGCCGGGGTCTTGCCGGCCGGCATCGCCGGGTGGGCGATCGCCGCCGCCATCCTCGGCGCGGCCGCCCTCGTCGTCGCCGGCTATTCCGGGGCGCTGGCCCAGGCCGATCCCGATCGCGGCCTGACGTCGGAGGCCGCCGCGCTCGCCACCGTGGTCCTCGGCGCCCTGGCGGGCCAGGGCGAATTGCTGGTCGCCGCCGCCGGCGCGGTGATGCTGGTCCTGGTGCTCTCGCTGAAGGCTGAACTGCACGGCCTGCTCGACGTCATCCGCTACGAGGAGATCCAGGCGGCGATCAAGCTGCTGGTGATCTCGGTGCTGGTCCTGCCGTTCCTGCCGGATCGCGGCTTCGGGCCGGGCGGCGTCCTCAACCCCTACGAAATCTGGTGGGCGGTCGTCCTCGTCGCGAGCCTCAGTTTCGTCGGCTATGTCGCGATCCGCGCGCTCGGCGGCCGCAACGGACCGCTGGCCTTCGGCTTCATCGGCGGCCTTGCCTCGTCCACCGCGGTGACCGTCACCGGCGCCCGGCTCGCCCGGACCGATCCGGCGCTAGCCGGTCCCTTTGCCGGAGCGATCGCCGCGGCCTCCGCGACCATGATGCTGCGGGTTGCCGTGCTGCTGCTCGTCTTTGCGCCGGCGCTCTTCGCGATCGCCTGGCCGCCGCTCGCCGCCGGTGCGGTCGCGGCGCTGTGCGCCGGCTTCGCGCTGCGCTGGTTCGGCCCTGCGGCGGCGCACGACGACACCACGCTGCCGCCGCCCGACGATCTCTGGTTTGCCCTCATCTTCGGCGGCTTGCTGACCGCGATCTCGCTCGGCATCCACTATGCCGAGGCGCTGTTCGGCGATGCCGGTCTCTATGCCCTCGCCGCGACGAGCGGCACGCTCGACGTCGACGCCTTCACGCTCTCGGCGGCGCGCACCGTTGGCCGCATCGAGGCGCCGGTGGCGGCCCGCGATGCGGTCATGCTGGCGGTGGCCGGCAACACCGTGATGAAGGGGGTGCTCTCCTACAGCATCGGCGGCGAAGCGCTGTTCAAGCGCGTCGCCGCCGTGATTGCCGTGTCGTTGGCGGCCGGGGCCGCGGTCTGGCTGGTCAGTTGAGGCGCGAGCGGAGATCGCGGATCGCGCTGTCGGCAACGGCGGTCGCCTTCGCGCCGTCCATGCGCTGCGAGAGGATCTGCGTCGCGGCCGAAACGGCGGCGCCGGCGGCGGCCGTCTTCACCTCGGCGAGCGCGGTCGCTTCGGCCTGGGCGATCTTGTGCTCGGCCATCTTCGTGCGCCGTTCGATCAGCGCCGTGACGGCATCGCGCGCCTCGGCCTGCATCTGCTGCGCCTCGGTCTTGGCGGTGGCGATGATCGCCGCCGCCTCGCTCTCGGCATCCTTGGTCCGCGCCTGGTAGGTCGCGAGCAGCGCCTCGGCTTCCTCACGCAGGCGCTTGGCCTCGTTGAGTTCGCCCGCGATCGCCGCCGAGCGCGCGTCGAGCTGCCTGGCGAGCAGGCCGGGCACCTTCACGTAGATCAGGATGGCGATGAAGATGACGAGGCCGACGCCAACCCAGAATGTCGGATCGAGAAGCATCTCGTTCATGGGGGATCGCTCCTCTAGCGCGCCAGCGCCGCGTCGACGGCCGGGGCCGCGTCGGCGGAGGTGATGGTATCGCCCGAAAGCCGCGTGACGATCTCCGCCGCGGTGTCCGCCGCGATCGACTTCACGTTGGCCAGCGCCGTCGCCTTGAGCTGGGCGATGCGGGCTTCGGCCGCCGCGATGTCCCCGGCGAGCTTGGCTTCCGCCTCGGCCCGCTTCGCGTCCGTCTCGGCCTTCACCGCCGCGCGCGTCTCGTCGGCCAGCTTGCGGCCGCGGGTGCGGGCGTCGTCGACCGCCGTCTCATAGGCTTTCAGCGCCGCGTCGGCGCGGCCCTTGGCCATCGCCGCAGCGTCGAGGTCGCCCTTGATCCTGCCCTGACGGGCCGCCAGCACGCCCTGGATGCGCGGGATGACCACATAGGACAGCACCAGGAACAGCACGGCGAAGGTGATCGCGAGCCAGAAGAGCTGGCCCGCGAAGGTCCCCGTCGCGAGCTGCGGCAGCCCGACCTTGTGCTCTGCGCCGCCATGCGCAGCCGCGCTTTCGGCGGCTGCGGCGAGCGCCGTCAGAATGGCCATAAGGCCCCTCGTGCCTGCTTAGGTGAACAGGATGACGAAGGCGAGCACGAGGCCGAACAGGCCCGTCGCTTCGCAGAGCGCAAAGCCCAGCAGCAAATTGCCGTTCTGGCTCGCCGCCGCGCCCGGATTGCGCAGCGCGCCCGACAAATAGTTGCCGAAGATGTTGCCGATGCCGACGCCGGCGCCGAGCAGGGAGAGGGCCGCGAGACCGGCGCCGATGAACTTTGCTGCTTCAGCTTCCATTGTAGTCACTCCTTCAGTGTCGTTGGGTCGGCCGGTTGGGCAGGCCGCGTTCGGTTGATCTCAGTGGTCGTGCAGGTGGATCGCGTCGTTCAGGTAGATGCTGGTCAGCACCGCGAATACATAGGCTTGCAGGCCTGCGACCAGCACTTCCAGCGCCGTCACCGCGACGATGCCCAGCATCGGCAGGATGGCGCCCGCGGAAAGAATGCCGCCGGCCGTGCCGAGGCTCACCACGAACAGCGCGAACACCTTCAGCATCGTGTGGCCGGCCAGCATGTTGGCGAACAGACGCACCGACAGGCTGATCGGGCGCGACAGGAACGAGATCACCTCGATCGGCACGATGATCGGCAGCAGCCAGAGGGGCACGCCGCCGGGCACGAACAGCGAGAAGAAATGGAAGCCGTGGCGCACCAGGCCGACCACGATCACCGTCAGGAAGACCAGCAGCGCCAGCGCGAAGGTGACGATGATGTGGCTGGTCGTCGTGAACGAATAGGGCAGGAGGCCCAGCACGTTCGCGAACAGGATGAACATGAAGAGCGTGAAGATCAGCGGGAAGAACTTCATCCCCGCCTCGCCGGCGCTCTGCCGCACCGTGTTGGCGATGAATTCGTAGGAGAGTTCCGCCATCGACTGGAAGCGCCCGGGCACCAGCGCGCCGCGCGCCATGCCGGCGAGCAGGAACAGGCAGGCGCCCGTCACGCCGATCACCATCCACAGCGATGCATTGGTGAAGGACAGGTCCAGTCCGCCGGCGTGCAACGGCACGAGCGGCTTCACGAGGAACTGCTCCATCGGGCTGTGCTGACCGGCCATCCTCGCCTTACGCCTCGTCCTCGTCATCGCCCGGCGGAAGAGCCGGAGCCGTCTTTGCCTTCTCGGCGTCCTCTGCCTGCATGCGGCGGGCGGCGCGGAAGACGCCGAAGAACCCCGTAGCGATGCCGAACACCAGGCCCACCAGCATCAGGATCGGCCGTGTGTTCAGCCATCCGTCCGCAAACCATCCCAACACGCCGCCGACCAGCACCGCCGCCAGGAACTCGGTCGACAGCGTGAGCGCCGAACCCAGCGCCGTATTCGGCGGGGCGGCAGCCTTCCGCTTCAGGGTACCCGTCGCTTCGGCACGCCGCTCGAGATCGTCGAGCCTGCGCCCGAGATCGCCTAGCCTGCGTTCGTCCTCGGACGGTTCGTCAGGAACGCCCATGCGCGTATCCCCCATCCGAAACGAGGCGTAGCCTCCGACATTCGAGACCGCGTCGATGCACCTGGCGCGCACGTCCGCGGCAAGCCCCCCGGGCTGAAAACCGCGCGGATTACTATGGGCCGACCCCGGCGAAGTCAAACGAAAATGGGCAGGGCCTAACTATCTGGCGCATCATTGCTTTTCCGCATTTTCGCGACACCCTGCCGCAGCCCTTCCCGCAAATGCGAAGGCAAGGGAAACGGGAGGGATTCGCCGGGCCGGGCGGCTCAATCCCCGGCCGGCGCCGCCATGAAGGCGTCGAAGCGCGTCTTCCAGTCCGGATGCCAGCGCGACAGGGCGGGGCGGTTCTCGACGATGTCGAGCGCGCTCCACAGGATGCGCTTCTCGTCGACCGCCCGCGGCGTCTCGTTGTCTGCGCACCAGATGTAGAAATCGCCGCGCCCGACACCTTCGATCAGCCGGTCGACGACCTGGTCCGGCGTCCACGCGCCCGCCGGCTTCTGCGGCACATGCCGCGCGATCATGCCCGTATAGGTGAAGCCGGGGATCAGCAGATGCGCGCTCACCAGACATTTCGCCTTGTTGCGCAGCGTATGCGCGAGGCCCTCGGTCAGCGCCTTCACCGCCGCCTTCGAGACGTTGTAGGCGGTGTCGCCAGGCGGCGAGGTGACGCCCTGCTTCGAGCCTGTGTTGATCACGAGGCCCGGCGCGCCGCGCTCCGCCATAGCGGGCACGAAGGCCTGCACGCCATGCAGGATGCCCTGGAAATTCACGCCCAGCACCCGCGCCCAGCCGTCCGGATTGCTGAGGGCGTCGCCACCGCCCCCGACGCCGGCATTGTTCATCAGCACCGACACTGGCCCGAGTTCCCTCGCCACCGTCTCGGCAAGCGAGTCGACCGCCGCCCGGTTCGAGACGTCCAGCGCAAAGGAAATCGCCTGCCCGCCGAGCGCCGCCCGCGCGGCGTTCAGCTTCTCCGCATCCGCATCGGCGAGGCAGACACGCATCCCGGCTTCGGCAAAGCGCCGCGCCGCCGCGAGCCCGATCCCGCTCGCCGCCCCCGTGACGACGGCAACATTATTCGCGGCAATGGCCGGATGCGTGGTCATGAATGGCCTCTCGGATATGGCAATGGGAATGCGCGCAGCCCCGTCGCCTCAGCCGACGCCGCGCCAAGCCCGGAGAGGATAGCCCAAATCCGGTCCAATCCCCCACACATTCCGGCGCGCGGTGGCGGAACTTCCGTAAACTTTGGTTGACACCTAAGTGTCTGTCGCTAAAGTTACAGGGTGCTCGAGGTCGTCAAAACCGAGACGTTCGATCGTTGGCTGCTCGGTCTGCGTGACCTCAAGGCGCGCGGTATCATTCTTGCCCGCATAGATCGTGTGGCGCAGGGCCTGACCGGTAACGTGAAGGCGGTCGGCGAAGGCCTCTCCGAACTGAAGATCGATGTTGGCCCGGGCTATCGCGTCTATTTCAAGCTATCGGGCCAGATCATGATGGCCGTTCTGTGCGGCGGAGATAAATCGACCCAATCGGCCGACATCGCCAAAGCAAGGGCCATCTTGCACGAACTGGGATTGTGAGCATGCCTGAACGGCTCAGCCGCTTTGATGCGGCCGATTATCTCGACACACCCGAAACGATTGCCGCCTATCTCGATGACGCGGCGGCGAGCGGCGATGCCGGGCTGATTGCCCGTGCGCTCGGCGCGGTCGCGCGGGCGCAGAACATGAGCGCACTCGCCCGCAAGACCGGCATAAGTCGGCCCGGCCTTCACAAGGCATTGTCAGGCGAGGGCAACCCGAGCCTCGACACGCTTGTGAAAGTCGCAAAGGCGCTGGGGCTGACGCTTGGCTTCAGTGCAGGCGCCAAAACACGCGCGGCACCGAAGCGCGCGAAACCCGCGCGCGCGTCATCCCGCAAAGCCGCGTAAGCGCCCGCAGTTTGCTTCGCGAGCACCTGTAAGGCCCGCGTCGCCTACACCGGCTTCAGGACCTCACTTCGTGCCCTCCGGGCCGAACGAGCTTGGCCTTATTCCAAAAGCCCGCATCCAGCTCCGCGATGTCGCTGGTATCGATCTTCTCGTCCGGCATGTCGGCCAGCTCTTTAAGTCGCTTGTCGGATATTTTCGTCAGGATGCCTTCAAACGCCGCCTCGAAGAACGCCGTCGCTGCCTTGCAGATCGCGGTGTCCTTATTGGCGTAGAAGTCGATGTCGGCTTGCGCAGATTGGGCGGCAAGAAAGGCGAGGAACACGCCACCCAGCAATGACACCGCACGCGAGGCCAGCTTCATGGTCTGGCTCGGCGCGTCCTTCACTCCGCCGCGAGCACCTGTTCGGCGCCGGCGAGGTCGACGCTGACGAGCTGGCTCACGCCGCGTTCCTGCATGGTGACGCCCATCAGGCGGTCCATGCGGGCCATGGTGTAGGCGTGGTGCGTGATGACCAGGAAGCGCGTCTCGGTCAGCTTCGTCATCTCGTCCATGAGATTGCAGAAGCGCTCGATATTCGCATCGTCGAGCGGCGCGTCGACTTCGTCGAGCACGCAGATCGGCGAGGGGTTGGACAGGAAGATCGCGAAGATCAGCGACAGCGCCGTCAGCGTCTGCTCACCGCCCGAGAGCAGCGACAGCGTCGCGAGCTTCTTGCCCGGCGGGCGCGCCAGGATTTCGAGCCCGGCTTCCAGCGGGTCGTCGGACTCGGTCAGCGTCAGCTCCGCCTCGCCGCCGCCGAAGAGGGTCGTAAACAGCCGCTTGAAGTGACCGTTGACGGTGTCGAAGGCGGCGAGCAGGCGCTCGCGGCCCTCGCGGTTCAGGCTGCCGATCGCCCCGCGCAGCTTGGCGATGGCGCTTTCGAGGTCGGCCTTCTCGGCCTGCATCGAAGAGAGCCGCAGCTCATAGTCCTGCGCTTCCTCGTCGGCGCGCAGGTTCACGCCGCCCAGGCTCTCGCGTTCCTTCTTCAGGCGCTCGACCTTGGCGTCGATCTGCTCCAGCGCCGGCAGCGCGTCGCCTTCCTCGTGCTCGGCCTTAGCCAGCAATTCGCCCGGCTCGCACTCCAGCGCCTCGCGGATGCGCGCCGCCGTCTCGGCGAGCCGCCCGCGCGCATTGTCCAGCGCCGCGGCCCGCAGCGCCCGGGTCTCGCGCGCATCGGAGAGCGCCGAGTCCGCCGCCTTCGCCTCGCGCGAGGCGGCCTGTGCCAGCGCTTCGGCCATTGCCAGCGCTTCGGCCGCTTCGCGGCGCGCCTGCTCGGCGATCGACAGCGCCTCGTTCAGCGCGAAACGCTTTTCCTCGATCGCCGCCGGAATGGCGCTGACCGTCTCCAGCTCTTCCGCGCTCGCCTCGCGGCGCGTCTCCAGCGCCTCGATCTGCGCCCGTGCCGCATCGGCCCGGCGCGTCCAGTCCTCGCGTTCGCGATGCGCCGCGCTGTTGCGCGCGGCAGCGGCGGCGAGTTCGCGCTTCGCCGTCTCGACTGCACCGCGGGCTTCCGCGGCCCCGGCGCGTGCGGCATGCACGTCGCCCTGCATGTCGGGGATGCGCGGCGCAGGATCGTCCTCGCCGGCGATCGCCTCCAGCCCTTCGGCCGCTTCCATCGCGGCGGCGTCGGCATCGCCGCGCTCGCCGGCCAGGCGCTCGCTTGTCTCGCGCAGCGAGTTCACCCGCGCCGAGTGACGGATCGCCTCGCGCTCCGCCTCGGCTGCCGACCGTTCGGCGCCGGCCAGCGCCTGTTCGGCAAGCCGCAGCGCATTGCGGGCGGCGCGCTCGGCCTCGCCCGCGGCCTCGCTCCGCTCGCGTGCGGCATGGAAGGCGGCGCGTGCTTCGCCCGACTTCGCCTCGGCCTCGCTGACTTCGCCGCGCAGCGCTTCCAGCCGGTTGCGCTGCGCCAGGCGGATCGCCGCCGGCGTCTCGGCCTCGGCCGCGCTGCGGAAACCGTCCCAGCGCCACAGCGCGCCTTCGCGGCTGACCAGGCGCACGCCGGCCGGCAGGCTTGCCTGAAGCGCGTCGCCTTCGTCCCCGGCAACGACACCGACATGCGCCAGCCGGCGGGTCAGCGCGTCCGGCGCCTCCACGAAGGCGGCGAGGCTCGCGATCCCTTCGGGCAGCGCGGCCGGCTGCTCCATCGCCGGCAGCGTGCGCCAGTGGATGGGCGAGGCCTCGTCCAGCGGCACGTCGAGATCGTCGCCCAGCGCCGCGGCGATCGCCGCTTCATAGCCGGGCGTCACGCGCAGCGCGTCGATCAGCTTCGGCCACAATCCGCCGCCCGTGCCCAGCACCTTGGCGATCGCCGATTCTTCGGCCTTCAGCTTGGCGACTTCGCGCTCGGCCGCCGACAGCGGCTCGCGCAGCGCCTCGACGTCGCTCGCCGCGGTGGCGCGTGTCGCCTCCGCTTCGCTGAGCGCGCAGCGCGCCGTCTCGGTCGCTTCGCGCGCCGCCTCCACGGCCTCGATCGCCTCGGCGACATCAGGCGCGTTGGCCGCATCGCTCTCAGCGCGCGCAAGCTCCGCAGCGTTCGAATCGAGCGTCTGGATCAGGCGCTCAAGGCGCCGCCGCGCATCTTCCGCCGCGCGCCCCAGCGCCTGGCGCCGCGCCGCGATGCGGGCGGCTTCGGCGCGCGCCGTATCCAGCGCCGCTTCGGCATCGGCCGACCGCAGGCGCGCCGCTTCCGCCGTCTGCTCCGCTTCGGCCAGCACCGCCTCGCGCCCTTCGCCGGCCTCGGCGATCGCTGCGATCTCGGCGTCCAGCATCTCGATCGTGCGCGCCGCATCGGCGCCGCGCTCGCTTTCGCGCGCGATATCCGACGCGATTTCGCCGAGCTGGCGCTCCAGCCGCTGCGCCGTATCGCGCGCCCGGCGCTCCTCGGCATCCAACTGGTCGCGCTCGACGCGCAGGCGCTGGAACGCCGCCGCGCGCTCGACCTCCGTCTCGCGCAGGGCCGGCAGCACGCTGTGCGCTTCGGTCTGTGCCGTCGAGGCCGCCGCGGCGCGCTCCGTCGCATCCGCCGCATCGCGCTCGGCGATCGCCGCGACCTGCTCGGCGTCGCTGACGCCCTGCGCCGCGCCCTGCCAGCGCAAGTGGAAGGCCACCGCTTCCGCCTGGCGGATGAGGCCCGAGAGATTGCGATAGCGCGTCGCCTGGCGTGCCTGGCGCTTCAGCCCCTGGAGCTGCGTCTCCAGTTCGCCGATGACGTCGTTGAGGCGCCCGAGATTGGTCTCCGCGCCGCGCAGCCTCAGTTCGGCTTCATGGCGGCGCGTGTGCAGCCCGCTGATGCCGGCCGCTTCTTCCAGGATCGCCCGCCGCTGGAGCGGCTTGGCGGCGATGATCTGGCCGATCTGGCCTTGGCGCACGAGGGCAGGGGAGTGCGCGCCGGTCGAGGCGTCGGCGAACAGAAGCTGCACGTCGCGCATGCGCACTTCGCGGCCGTTGACGCGATAGATCGAGCCCGCGTCGCGCTCGATGCGCCGCGTCACTTCCAGATGGTCGGTGTCGTTGAACGCCGCCGGCGCCTCGCGCGCCTGGTTGTCCATGAAGATCGTGACTTCGGCCATCGAGCGCGCCGAACGCTGCGCCGTGCCGGCGAAGATCACGTCTTCCATGCCGGTGCCGCGCATCGACTTGGCGCTGTTCTCGCCCATCGCCCAGCGCAAGGCTTCCAGCAGGTTCGACTTGCCGCAGCCGTTCGGGCCCACGATGCCCGTCAGTCCGGGCTCGACATGCAGCTCGGTCGGCTCGACGAACGACTTGAAACCGGAAAGCCTGATACGCGTGATCTTCAAGATGCCTACTTAACCCCGCTCGTTTCGCCGGCTCGGGCCGCCCCTCGCGGCCCTTCGCACGGCGAACCTCGCCCTAACCCCGGATCACTGCGGCGCTGGCATCAGCGCCTTGAACTTCGCGTCGAAGTCGCTGTAGGCCGCGGCCCCGCTCGATTTCTCGCCGTTGATGAACATCGTCGGCACCGAATCGATCTTCAGCACATTCTCCGCGTCGCTCCGGCTCTTGTTGATCCGCGCAGCAACGTCCTTGTCCTTCAAGCACGATTCGACTTGCTCGCGCGAGAGACCCGCCCGGCGCGACAGCTCGATCAGCGCTTCCTTCGGGTCGGGGACATTCTGGCTGTGCCAGAAGGACTGGTTGCGGAAAAGCACCTCCATGAAGGGGTAGAAGCGCTCCTTCGGCAGGCAGCGCGCGATCGCCGACGCGGCGGCGGCAATGTTATCCAGAGGAAAATCGCGCATCACGTAATAGACCTTGCCCGTGTCGATCCAGTTCTTCTGGATCTCCGGCATCACCTGGACGGTGAACGCGGCACAGTGCGGGCAGCTCGTCGAGGCGTATTCGATGAATTTGATGGGCGCGTTCGGATCGCCCAGCGTCGCCTCCTCCGGGCCGATCGCCAGCACCTGCGTCGCCGCGGCGTCGCCGCTCATGTCCTCGGTCTGTGCCGTCTTCGGCATCAGCAGGACGAAGGCCGCAACCACCGCCGCGATCACCAGCACGCCGACGCCGCCCGCCGCCAGATAACGATTGTCCACGCAAAGCTCCGAATCTTGAGGGCACAGGAACCGCCCGCCCAAACCGCGCCCTTATAGGTGACCGCGCACCGTCCGCTCAACGGCGGCTTGGCCTTCCGCAGGCGCCCTTGGATGCCCTCAAACTGCGCCTGTCATCGGGTTGATGACGGGCAGCCCTTGGAAATGCCGTTCGTTGTTGGTGACGACGACGCAGTCGTTCGCGACGGCGATGGCCGCGATCATCGCATCGAAGCCGCTGCGAGGCCGCCCCATGGCGAAGCCCTCCGCCACGACGCAGGCCCATGCGAGGCTGGCGTTGGTGTCGAATGCGAGGATGCGGCCCTCGAAAAGAGCGAGCGGCCCCTTCTGCCCTTCGAACCAGCTTTCCAGCGACTGCCGCTTGCGCCCTGCCGGCATCGTCAGGATGCCGCCGGCGATTTCTGCGATCGTCAACGCTGACGTGTAGAGCGTCTCGTCGACCTGCGCGGCCATCCAGTCGGCGAGCGCTCGGGATGGGGTAGGCTTTATCGCATCGCTGATGATGTTGGTGTCGAGCAGATAGCGCGTCACAGATCGACCGGCCGCGGCGCCCATACCTCACGCGTCAGGTCCAGATCCGCCCCGACCAGAGGCGAATCGCGCAAAGCCTGCCAGATACGGCCTTTGGTCGACGGCTGGGGTGTCATCTGCCGACCGATCGACTCGCGCAGCCGCTCCGCCTCCGCGCCGCCGTCCGCCAGCCGTTTCGCAAGAGCGCGAATAAGCACGCGGTCGCGCTCGAGGCCCAACACCTCGAAGCGGGCGATCCCGCGTGTCTTAAGTGCGGCGCGGTAGGTTTTGACGGCACGGGTCTGCGAGGATTTCGTCATGCCCGGACATATAGCCGGGCATATGACCGGGCACAACCTACCGCCGCTTCGTATCCGCCACCGCATGCCGCATCAGCCGTGCCAGGCCGTCCCGCAGCGCCTCGTCGCCGACGCCGGCGACCGACGCCGTCACCGCCGCGTCCTCCGCCGCGGACAGCCGCGGCGCCGGCGGCTTCGGCGCGCGCACCTCCTGCGCCACATGGCCCTGCACCAGCTTGATCGCCGCCACCACGCCCGGCCCCAGCAGCCCGTTCGCCCGCGCGATGATCTCCCGCTGGTGATGCTGCACGAGCAGCGCCGCGCCGCCATCGGCCTTCAGCGTCAGCGTCCCGCCCTCGCTCGCCCCCTTGGGCAGCGTCAGCGACATCGGCTGCGTGTGCGCCGCCAGCGCCTCGCCCGCGATGTCGCGCCAGCGCCGCGCGATGGTCAGCGTCGGGAAGCCGCGCTTCTCGGCGATGAGGCGCGCCAGCCGGTCGGCCGAGGCGGCGGCCCGGATCGGCGCCTTGCGGAACACCCGCGGCGGTTCGGGCTCTTCCGCGCCCGTCTTGTCCTCACGCCCGCCTTTGCGCATTGCTCCCGCGTGCCCTCCCCGAAGACCCCGCGCCCCAAAACCGAACCCGCGCCGCATCCCGCCGTCACCGCGCTGCTCGCCTGGTACGACGTCTACCGGCGCGTTCTGCCATGGCGCGCGCGGCCGGGCGAGTCGGCCGATCCCTATCGCGTCTGGCTGAGCGAGATCATGCTCCAGCAGACGACCGTCGCCGCCGTGAAGGCCTATTTCCAGCGCTTCACCGGCATGTGGCCGACGGTGCACGACCTCGCCGCTGCACCGATCGAAGACGTCATGCAGGCCTGGGCGGGCCTTGGCTATTACAGCCGCGCCCGCAATCTCCATGCCGCCGCCCAAGCTGTCGCCGCGGCCGGCGCCTTCCCCGACACCGAGGACGCCCTGCGCGACCTTCCCGGCGTCGGCCCCTACACCGCCGCCGCCATCGCCGCGATCGCCTTCGGCCGCAAGGCGACCCCGCTCGACGCCAATATCGAGCGCGTCATGGCCCGGCTCTACGCGATCGAAACGCCGCTCCCGCAAGCCAAGCCCGAACTCAAGGCCCGCGCCGCCGCCCTCACGCCCGACCGGCGCGCCGGCGATTTCGCGCAAGCCCTGATGGATCTCGGCGCCACGATCTGCACCCCGAAATCGCCCTCCTGCCTGATGTGCCCGCTTCAGGCCTGGTGCGCGGCGCGCAAGGCCGGCATCGCCGAGACCCTGCCGCGCAAAGCCGCGAAGCCCGACCGCCCCACCCGCACCGGCGCCGCCTTCGTCCTCGTCAGCGCCCGCGGCAATGTCCTCCTCAGGCGCCGCCCGCCCAAGGGCCTGCTCGGCGGCATGCTGGAGCTTCCGACCACCCCCTGGCAGCCCGACCCGTCCGCCGACCCGCTAGCCCACGCCCCGGCGAGCGCCGCTTGGCGCAAAGCCGGCCGCATCGAGCACGGCTTCACCCATTTCCTGCTGACCCTCGACGTCTACACCGCCGACACATCAACCGAATCCGCCGAAGGCCACTGGGTCCCGCTGGACAAAGCCCCCCACGCCGGCCTCCCCACCGTCATGCGCAAGGTGCTGGAAGCGGGCCTTTCGGCCATACCCCACCCGCCCACCGCTGCGCGGCGTCCACGTTCCTCGTAAGGGCGCTCGCCTATGGCTTGTCTTCCCCCAGCGGAGGCGAAGCCGGAGCGGTGCGGGGGAAGATGTCGCGAAGCGACAGAAGGGGGTAAAGCGCGCTTCAGCGCGCCCATAACGGCCTGCCGCTGGCTCCGCTTCAGCCCTTTTTTCGTTGCGCCTTGCCGGGCGCCCCCCTTCCGCCCCCTTCGGGGGCACCTTCCCCCGATCCGCGCGCCTGCGGCGCGCTGGGGGAAGGGGAAATCGTCCATAGGCGATCGTCCTACCCTTGTGGGAAGGGTGAACGCCGCGCAGCGGCGGACGGATGGGGTACGAAAATCCCAACCCGCCTCCTAAACCCGCACCGCCCGCAGCGCCGCGCGCTTCACCGCCGGAGCCACCGCCGCCGTCGGTACCGCAGCCCCGGCCTCCATCTCCGCCCTGATCTGTTGGCGCAGCAGGTCGATCGGCTTCAGCTTCCCGTCCGCCGTGAAGTGCCAGAATGTCCACCCGTTGCAGGCCGGCAGGCCCTGCACATGCGCCCCGATCTGGTGGATCGACCCAGTCGCGCCGTCCACCGACAGCGACCCGTCGGCGCGCACCCGCGCCGCCCAGCGCCGGCCCGGATCGTAGAGCTTCATCCCGGGCTCCAGGAGTCCGCGTTCCACCACCTGGCCGAACGGCACGCGCACTTCCTCGCGCTTCGTCCGGGTCAGCGCGATGTCTTCCGCCGCCGCCGGCACCACGGCGCGCAGCCGGTCGCGCGCGTGCCTGATATAGCCGGCGTCGCGCTCGATCCCGATGAACCGCCGGCCCAGCCGCTTCGCCACCGCGCCCGTCGTGCCGGTGCCGAAGAACGGGTCCAGCACCACGTCGCCGGGCTTGGAGGCCGCCACCAGCACCCGGTGCAGCAGGCCTTCCGGCTTTTGCGTCGGATGCGCCTTCGCCCCGTCCTCGCCCTTCAGCCGCTCCGACCCCGTGCACAGCGGGATCAGCCAGTCCGAGCGCATCTGAAGCCCTTCGTTCAGCGTCTTCAGCGCCTCGTAGTTGAAGGTATAGCTCGCCTTCGCGTCGACGCTCGCCCAGATCAGCGTCTCGTGCGCGTTGGTGAAGCGCGTGCCGCGGAAATTCGGCATCGGGTTCGCTTTGCGCCAGACGATGTCGTTCAGGATCCAGAAGCCGAGGTCCTGGAGCGTCGCGCCGACGCGGAAGATGTTGTGATAGCTGCCGATCACCCACAGCGTGCCGGTCGGTTTCAGCACGCGGCGGCACTCCGCCAGCCAGGCCTTGGAGAAGGCGTCATAGCTGGCGAAGGAGGAAAACTTGTCCCAGGCGTCGTCGACGCCCGCCACCCGGCTCTGATCCGGCCGATGCAGCTCGCCCTGGAGCTGCAAATTATAAGGTGGGTCGGCGAAGACGAGATCGACGCTGGCGGCGGGCAGCGTCTTCAGCGCCGCTACGCAATCGCCCGCGATGATCGTGTCGAGGGGCAAGCCCCCTTGCGCTGCCTTCGCAGCCGACACCGCCTGAGACATGAGACACCCCGCCACTTGTGTAGGCGCAGGGTGATTCCCCTAGGAGTCCCGGTCAAGAATCGCTTTGGAATCAATATCTTAACACTTCGAATCGGTTGAGTCCCGACCCAACCGACCCCCAACATCTTGGGGGTCGAAATTAACCATGTTTGGAGAAAGGCGTCAGTCTTTGAATAACCAACATCACCGAACTTTTCGTATGAACGGCGATTTCCGACCTCCCTTCAAATGGTCTAGGGCGCTCTCGAAGGCTGCGAGAATGGTTCTCCCCCCATAGCCCGCCTCCCTATAAAATGCGTGGCGGCGACACCGCCTCTCGTACTCAGCGGTGAAATAGTCTCTCAAGCGCTCTAGCAGCCTAATCTTAGCATGAGCATAGAACTCTGCGTTTGCGGGCAGTTGGCTCCAACGTTGTGCTAAATCTTCGGCGAGCTCCCTACTCGAAACCCTAAGCGCAGCGCTACAGCCCACTAGGTATTCGACCCGACTCACAAAGAAGCGCGTGTGTACCCAAGCCGAGGCATGCGCCTTAACAGCGTCGCCGCTCCTTAACTCGTCCGCGACCAAGCTTTCCGGTTCGAGAAGGCCCCAAGTTGCCAAGGTGTTGATCGCCCGTAGCGCGTCCTCATCGTCATATCCTAGTTGGCCCATGCGAGCGACGAGTGTAGCGACGGTCGCGTAACCTTCTTGAGAGAAGTCGATTTTCTCTTTGCGCCTTCTTACCAAGAATTCCAGAAGGTCCATATAGAGAAAATTGCTCTGTCTATTATCTTGCTCCGAGGGACTCAATATGTTTCGGCAATAAACAGAATTTCCATTATAATACAAATAACGGCCACGCATTAGAGCTCGAATTATCCTATCCTCATCAATTCGGTTTTCCGGCGACATCATAACGCTGGCGATCTGCGTTGTCGGTATATGAGGCGACAAAATTATGTTCGTAAACATTGCCAATGCGCTTCGCACATCTTTGGCCACAAACGCTTCGAGTTTTGCGCCTACTGGCGATGTTCTTCCGAACAAGGCGCCATAGATCCCCATCAGATACTCGCCAAGCGCCGAGGCTGGGTACCGGATCTTGTAGCTCGATGCCGAGAATTCGTTGTACTTGTCTCCAGCATCCGCGAGGTTCTCCATAAGAAGTTCCAAGCGCTTCCGCACGACCTGCCACAAACGAGGGGGCCTAATATAAAAATTCACCGCGTTGGTGAAAGCATCCAGGGGTGGCTCATCGCGGTGTGCTTCAAATGTCGAGTCTCGTAGATTCATAAGGACGAGCCCGCGAGTTGTTCCTTTGAACCATTGGGCCGCACCAAAGATGGCCAATTGCTCATCACGCGACCGTCGGTCGACGTTATCAAAAACCACCACAATTCCCAGGCCAAGCTCTCCGCCAAAATGTCGCGCAATGGCTTGAGCGTATTCAATCGGCTCGCTCATCACCTTCTGCGCTTCTGCGACACGACCTTTTTGAAAGTCGACAGGTGCAATTGTCTTTAGAGCTTTAGCTGGGCCCCGGTCGTAACGGTTCAACTCAACAGCAAGAATTCGATTTGCTTCATCGTGCCCGTATACATCGATACCGTTCATCTCGCCAAAGGTTCGGATAAAC
Source organism: Alphaproteobacteria bacterium (assembly GCA_020852655.1). GTDB lineage: Bacteria > Pseudomonadota > Alphaproteobacteria > Micropepsales > Micropepsaceae > JADZAI01. The sequence goes on along the minus strand of JADZAI010000050.1, from coordinate 42,900 downwards.
TCCTTGGAAATCCACTCAGGCAAACCATCAAGTCCAGCCATATCGTTGAAATTGATGAACGCCCATCGCGTCTTTCTCTCAGCATCCGCGGTCATAAGTCTTCTGTAATAACGTCGAATAAATGTACTTTTACCCGACCCCACAGCCCCAACTATCAATTGAACTCTAGAAAAATATTTGGGATTTTGTGAAAACTTGGAAAGTTCTTCGGTAATACCGCTTGCTTTATTTTTTGAGGTTTGAATGACTTTAAGCGGGATTCCTAGATGCTGAGTTGATGTATCTCTTAGGAACGTTTCCAGTACGGCATCGTAGCCTGTGATCTCGTCGCTTGATACGTATGCTCGATCTATAACTTCGTCCGGGGTTGTGTCGGAATCATTGCCGAAGAACCTAGTTAGAGAAGGCAGCAACTTATCGCCGAAACTGTTCGGTCCAAGTTGGATGTTTCTTTTGGCTCCCAGAAACGCCTGAACACTGAAAAACGGCCTTCTAGCGAGGTGGGCATTGAGTGCTCTCGCCTGTTCCTCTACTGCGTCTTTGCCTAATACATTGGTGAGTGCGGCTAAAATCGCTGTACCTGGCTGAATCTCCGCGCAATTAAATTTCAGGATTTCAACTTCACTATCCCAAGCCGCAACAGCGATTTGCTCGCCATTGCAAGAGACGACAAACTTGATGGGGCTAACATTTGGTGGGTAACGTTTATTGATTTGAAGTGCATAGAGTTGCGCCTCTCTTAGTCCGACCTCTATCCTATATTCCGGAGATTTTGCTTCGATAATTACGACTGGAATACCACTATACCAAATAGAGTAGTCGGGGATGTATCCGGATCGTTTACCCGCAATCTTGTCAATTTCCGTCGGGATCATATAATCTTTTGTTCTGATCCACGAAGCAGGAATATTCATAAAGCTAGGATGTGCCAAAAAGGGCATGATAAATTTCTGTTCGACATCGCTCTCTGTTTTGAGTTCGAGGATGTTCGAAATGGGAAGGCTTACGGCTGGCGGTTGGCTGCCTAGAGGTCTCACAAAGCGCGATCCCTGAATCGCTGATATCGGAGCGAGCATCTCATGGACTCAGTAATGCGCAAGGCGCGATGCCGACGCGACGAACCGGAGCCTCCGCGTATACGAATTAGGGTGACAGCTTACTAATTGGGCTGGCAGTGCGTGAGACGTGCCTTTGCATTTGGGGCGTGATTCGCTGTCGGCCGGAGAATGCCGCCGGACGGATGGCCGGCCTCCATACGGCCGATTGAGCGGGCCGGCGGGTTCAAGCGGGAGAAGGTAGGGGTGTCATCGCGAGATCCTCGCCGCCGAACGCGTCCCCGCTTTGCCCGTCCTCACTTCGGCGGGGTCATCCGGCCGGTGGAATAGCTCCGCACCCAGCCTGCGGCGCGGGTGATGCGGCCGTTGAGGAAGGTGAAGGCGATTTCGCAGCGCTGCTTGACGCGGTTGTCGAGGAATTCGACCGACACCTTCTGCTCGCCGCACACCGTATCGAGCATCTGCGGGATATAGTCCCAACCCTGGAAGATATAGAGATTGGCGTGCATCTCGCGGGCGAGGTCGCGCGCCCCCTTGAGGCCCGGCTCATAGGCGCCGCCGACATCGCCCATCCCCAGTTCCACCGCCGCGTCGGGGGCGATCAGCGCCTCCAGGCGGGCGGTCGTCTTCGCCGTGACCGGCTGCGCCGCGGTCTCGATCGCCTCCACGGCCCTGAGGCTCAGCAGCTTTTGCAGCTCCGCCGCGCTCATCGGCGCCTTGAGGTCGCAGGCCGGCTCTGCCCCGAAGGCCTGCCCCGCCAGCCCCGCCGCGAGGGCGAGGGCCGGTGCCAGATATCGTACGACGCTCATGACCCGGGCTCCTCCTGAGGCCCGCCACCCTTGGCCATCCCGCACCCCGCCGCAAGGCCGCGCTGTATCCGACAGGGCTTCTAATGCACATAGTCGTGCATTAATGTGACCCGATCGAAGGAGGCGAGGATGACCGGTATTCTCCGCATGACGCGTCTGGGCAGCGGGCCGGGGGAGCGCCGCGTCGACACGCCCTTCTTCGTCGTCACCGAGGGCCGGCTCAAGCCCAGCAGCGAGGCGCTGTTCGCCGACCCCTCCGGCCGCCTCAAGGCCGGCATCGCCGGCTATGCCAGCTCCGCCCTCCGCCTCGACGGCTATCCGCACGACGAATACTGCTTCCTGCTGGAGGGCGAGCTGACGGTGATCGACGAAGAGGGAAGCCGCGAGGTCTACCGCCCCGGCGACGCCTTCCTGCTGCCGCGCGGCTTCCGCGGCACCTGGCACATGCCGAACGGCCTGAAGAAATACTACGTCATCTTCGATGCGACCCTGCCGCCCGCGCCGCCCGCCTGAGCCGAAGCGCGGCGGTTCCGTTTCCGCCGTCAGATCAGGGTCGCCGGGCCGGGCAGGGCGGCGGTCGCCGCCTGTTCCGCGGCGTCGCGCGCCGCGCTCGCGACCGGCGAGAAGCTCCGCCGGTGGATCGCGCACGGCCCCAGCCGCAGCAGCGCCTCGGCGTGATGCGGCGTGCCATAGCCCTTGTGCCGCGCGAAGCCGTAGCCCGGATGCTCGGCGTCCAGCGCCGCCATCATCCGGTCGCGCGTCACCTTCGCCAGGATCGAGGCCGCCGCCACCGAGAAGGAGCGCCCGTCGCCCTGCACCAGCGCGCGGGTCGGCACGTCGAAGGCCGGCGGATCGTTGCCGTCGACCAGCGCCGCCCTGGGCGCGCAGCCCTGCGCCCTCAGCGCCTCCATCGCCCGCGTCATGGCGAGATGCGTCGCACGGCGGATGTTCAGCGCGTCGATCTCCTGATGCGTCGCGATGCCGATGCCGAAGCCGAGCGCCCCCGACTGGATCAGCGCGAAGAGCTCGCCGCGCCGCGCTTCGGTGATCTGCTTGGAATCGTTGAGGTCGTCCGGCGGCGTCCAGGCGAGGTCCAGCGTCACTGCCGCCGCCACCACCGGCCCCGCCCAGGGCCCGCGCCCCGCCTCGTCGATGCCGGCAATGGGCAGCGCATAGAGCCGGGCCATCGCCCGCTCCGCCGAGAAATCCGGCCGGTCCTGCACATCCGCCAGGCCCAGCTCGGCCGGTGAACCCCGTCCCGCGCGTCCCATCAGCCACCGCCATAGATGATTCGCCGGCCGCTCCGTTAGGCTCCCGGCCGCCGAAATCCCCCCGGGCGCCATTACAAAAGGTTCAGTTGGGTGGCATCGCCCGGCCGCGGCGGGCGGGCGAACTGCGTCAGGTCCAGCGGAAAGCGCCGTTCGTTCAGCCCCAGCCGCCGCGTCGCCAGGCGGAAGCGCTGGGCGATGAGGTTGGCGTAGGGACCGGTGCCCGTCATGCGCCGGCCCCAGTTCATGTCGTAGTCGAGCCCGCCCCGCATCGAGCGCACCAGCTTCATCACATGCTCGGCCTTGTCGGGCACTTGCGCCTCCAGCCATTCGCGGAAGAGATCCTTGATCTCCAGCGGCAGGCGCAGGATCCCGTAGCCCGCCGAGTCCGCCCCCGCCGCGGCGGCGCGTTCCAGGATCGTCTCCAGCTCCATGTCGTTGAGCGCCGGGATCAGCGGCGCCGTCATCACCGCCGTCGGAATGCCCGCCGCCTTAAGTTCGCGGATCGCCTGGAGCCGCTTCTCCGGCGTCGAGGCGCGCGGCTCCATCTTGCGTGCCAGCGTGGCGTCCAGCGTCGTCACCGACACCGCCACCTTCGCCAGCCCCTTGGCCGCCATCGCGCTCAATATGTCGATGTCGCGCGTCACCAAATGCGACTTCGTCACGATCCCCACCGGGTGGTTGAACTTCGCCAGCACCTCCAGCACGCCGCGCGTGATGCGGTATTCGCGCTCCAGCGGCTGGTAGGGATCGGTGTTCGTCCCCAGCGCCATCGTCCGCGGCGTGTAGCGGGGATTGTGGAGCGCCGCCTCCAGCAGCTCGGCGGCGCGCGGCTTCACCTTGATGCGCGTCTCGAAATCCAGCCCCGGCGAGAAGCCCAGATAGGCATGCGTCGGCCGCGCGAAGCAGTAGACGCAACCATGCTCGCAGCCGCGATAGGGGTTGATCGAGCGGTCGAACGAGATGTCGGGCGAGGAATTGCGCGCGATGATGTCGCGCGTCGTGTCGATCTCGACCTGCGTCTGCACCGGCGGCGCGCCCGCCAGCGCCTCGGCCGCCAGCGTGCCCCAGCTATCGTCCTCGCGGACATGAGAGAAGCGCTCGAACCGTCCGTCCGCGTTACTCAGCGTGCCGCGGCCTTTCGCGGGAAGGGGTGGAACCGGCAGGCCCTGCGGTGGACGAACGGCTCGAGCGCTCATGCCCCGAACCATGCCGGCCGATGGTGAACAAATCAAGAACACTAGGCACAACGAGTTGTGCATAATTGTGGCGCATGAGTTGCAACCTGCGGTGCGCCACCCTTGCGGAGTTCAATGTGTCCTATTTCGACGCATCCAGGGCGATTACCGGCGTCTCGATGATCGACAGCATGCAGCTCTCGTATCGCGCCAAGATCGGCGGCACTGGCCACGCCTTCACCTGGGAAGCGCAGCGCGGTATCACTATCACGGCCTTCAGCGCCCTCGGCGACATCGCCGCGGCCGGAAGCGCACCGACCGCCGGCACGATCGACGCCATCGCCGCGGCGGACGCCCTAGGCAATCCGCTGTACCGCATCGCCGGCGTCACGATGAGCCTGCCGGCCATCACCGTGAAGCATCCCCACGGCCAGGCTACCCAAACCTTCTGGCGCGCCGCGCTCGACGGCGACACCGTCATTCGCGCACCCGACAATGCCAGGTTCACCGGCTACGGCGACTCCAGCGGCTATTGGACTGGCGAGAACGAAAAGGCGGTTCAGGGTGGCAACGACCTTTTCATCGGCGGCCGATCGCTGAAGGCCTTCCAGGAGTTCGCCGGTGATGTGTGGAGTCCGCAATACGGCACAACCCTGACCGGCGGCGACGACGTGATCCGCGCCTTCGGTCCAGGGGCTTTCTACGGCGACACATATTCCGCCGGCGGTTCGAGCGGTCCCACCGTTGGCGGCAACGATACGATCTCTCTCGTCGGCCGGGCAGGCGGAGCGCAAATCGTTCTCGTCGGCGATGTCGGCTTCATAGGCAGCGGTCAACTTACCGGTGGCGACGATACCATCGTTATGCGCGATACGCAGAGGACAGGGGCCATCGCCGGCGATGCGCTGGAGGCTGCCAGTGTCCTGACCGCTGCATCGGTCATGGGTGGGAACGACCGCATCAGCCTCGTCGACGGCCACACCGACGGCATCTACGGCGATGTGCGGACGGTCGGGCCCTTTGGGCGGGGCGGCAACGACGTCATCACGCTGGTCGGTTCTGCGAGTGGCGAGACATCGGGCGACTTCGGCGAGGTGCGGCGCCCACAAGGTCTCGAGACCCAAGTGGTCGCATCCGGCGGCCGCGACGTCATCAAGGTCGTGCAGGCGCTTCACGACTTCATGGTCGCCGGAGACGCAATCGCCGCACTCGGCGGAGGCAGCCGTCTGGGCGGCTTCAACGGCGGAATCGATGGCGGCGACGACATGATCGACGCGCGTCTCGCCGGGCAGCATGCGTCGCTCTACGGTGATGCCGTCTCGGCAGCGGGCTGGGTCACCGGCGGCAATGATATCATGTTCGGCGGCAGGCTGGGCGACTTGATCGTCGGCGACGTCGGCACGGTCGGCCGGGTGGCCATGTTCGTCGCGGGCAACGACACGCTGTATGGCGGTGATGGCAAGGACACGATCTACGGCGATGCCAAGCTTATAGATGCCTCCGCCAAGATCGGCACGACCGGTGGCAATGACCGGATCGACGGGGGCACCGGCGACGATCGCTTGTTCGGCCAGGTCGGCGATGATCGCCTGATCGGCGGACTGGGCAACGACACGCTCGCGGGCGGCGCGGGGAACGACCGCATGGAAGGGGGCGCGGGGGCCGACCTGTTCGTCTTCGCGGCCGCGGCGGAAGGGACAGACACCATCCGCGACTTCGACGTGACGGCGGACCTTTTCGATCTCTCCGGCGCGCTCTTCACGCGGGTCGCCGAAGCGGGCGACACGACGGTGCTCACCTATGAGGGCGGCCGGATTATGGTGACCGGCGTCAGTGGCTTGACGCTCGACGCATGGAACGGGCTCGTCGTGTCGCGGGCCGACCCGGTACACGCTTCCGCCGCGGCTCTCGACTTCATCCTGCCGGCCTAGCCGCGCAAACACGAAGGGCGCGGGTTGGCGCCGCGCCCTTCGTTCATCTGCCTGTAGCGGCGGTCAGTTGCCGCCGGCGTCTTCCTTGGCCTTCTCGCGCTCCTGCTTTGCCTTGCGGTTGGCCTCCTCGCGCGCCTTCTGCTCTTCGCTCGCGGCGGCGTCACGGGCGGCCTTCGCGTCGCGATTGGCCTGTTCCTTGGCCTTCTGCGCCTCGTCGGCCTCGCGCGCCGCTTTGGCCTCGCGATTGGCCTGTTCGCGGGCCTTCTGCTCTTCGGCAGCCTGATCGCGCGCCGCGCGGTCCTTCTCCGCCGCGGCGCTGGCGGCGTCGGCCTTTTCCTTTTCGGCCGCGTCGCGCGCCGCCTTGGCCTCCCGATTGGCCTGCTCGCGGGCCTTCTGCTCTTCGGCGGCCTGCTGCTTCTGCTTCTCGGCTTCGGCCTGGTCGCGGGCTGCCTTGTCGGCGCGGTTCTTCTCTTCCTGCGCCTTGGCCTCGGCGTCGCGCTTGACCTTCGCGTCGCGGTTGGCCTGCTCCCTGGCCTTCTGCTCGTCGGAAGCCTTCGCCGCCTCGGCGTCGCGCGCTGCCTTGGCCTCGCGATTGGCCTGCTCTTTGGCCTTCTGCTCGTCGGAGGCCTTCGCCGCTTCGGCGTCCCGGGCGGCCTTGGCCTCGCGGTTGGCCTGTTCCTTGGCCTTCTGCTCTTCCGACTTCTGCGCCTCGGCTGCCTCGCGGGCCGCCTTGGCATCGCGGTTGGCCTGTTCACGCGCTTTCTGTTCGTCCGAGGTCTTCGCCGCCTCGGCGTCGCGCGCCGCCTTGGCATCGCGATTGGCTTGCTCGCGGGCCTTCTGTTCGTCCGAGGTCTTCGCCGCCTCGGCGTCGCGCGCCGCCTTGGCATCGCGATTGGCCTGCTCGCGGACCTTCTGTTCGTCCGAGGTCTTCGCGGCCTCGGCGTCGCGGGCCGCCTTGGCATCGCGGTTCGCCTGTTCGCGCGCCGCCTGCTCGCTCTGCGCCTTCTCGCGCGCCTCGGTCGCGACGCGCTCCGTGCGTTCCTTCTCGCGGCGGCGATCCATCTTCACCGCCTGGGCGTCGGCAAACTTCTCGCGGCGGAAGTGGCGCTGCTCGTCGCGGCGATAATCGCCGCGCTCGTCGGCATAGTAGAAATAGCCGTCGTCGCCCCAATAGCCGCCGCGGAAGCCGCCATAGCTGCCGTCGTAATAGGCGACCGTGCCGGCGACCCGGCGCTCGCGCTCGACATTCACTTCGTGGGCATTGCCGAAGCGCTCCTTGCGGAAGCGGTTCTGCGTGTCGCGGCGCACCACGTCGTTCTGGTCGATATAGTAGAACGACCCGTCGTCGCCCCAATAGCCGCCGCGATAGTCGCCATAGCCGCCGTCGTAATAGGCGTTCACGACCTCCGCATCGCTGCGGCGGTGCTGGCGTTCGATCTGCTCCCGGCGCTGGCGCCGCGCCTCGGCGCGGTCGCGCGCTTCCTCCACGCGCTGCGCCCGTTCCCACTGTTTGCGGCGGAAATGGTCGCCTTCGTCGCGATACCAGCGGTCGCGCGCATCGCTGTAGTAGAAGAAGCCGTCGTCGCCCCAATAGCCGCCGTGATAGGCGCCGTAGAAGCCGTCATAATAGACGTCGTCCCAGGTGTCGTCGTTCCAGGTCGTCACCAGGACGACGACCGCATCGGCGAAGGGCTGGCGCCGGAAATAGCGCGCGTCATCGCGGTAATACTGATAGTCGTCGTCGGCGTAGTAGAAATAACCGTCGTCGCCCCAGTAGCCGCCGTTATAGGGGCCGTAGCCGCCGTTATAGTAGACCTCATCGTCGGCCAGCACCGGTCGGCCGTCGTCGATGGCGAGCGCCACCTCATAGGCGGTCGCGCCGCGGAATTTCTCGTGGCGGAAATGCCCCCCGGCGTCGCGCACATAGCGCATGCCGGAATCGGCATAATAGAAGTCGCCGTCGCTGCCCCAATAGCCGCCGCGATAGTCGCCATAGGTGCCGTCGTAATAGACCTGCTCGACCGCCGGCTCCTCCTTCACATAGGTCCGCACGGGCGCGGGCTCATAGACCGGCCCGCCGCTGCCTTCGAGGGAGGCGGAGCTGGCGCTGCCGCTCTCGGTGCCGGCGGCCGTGCTGCTATCGCTCGCCGTATCGACGAACTGGTCGTCGGCCGGTTCCGGCGGCAGCGCCGCCTCCTGCTGGGTCGCACCGGGGGCAGCGTCGCCCTGCTGGGTGTTCGAGGCCTGGTCGCAGGCGGAAAGCAGCAGCAGCGCGGTGGCGCAGAGCAGCGTCGATTTCAAGGAGCGCATCGGTACCTCGCTGGTCGCCCGTTCGCCGGGCCGGTTGCTTCGTCGTTGGAACGCACAACGCATGACGGCGCATTTAGACCCGGATTCGCCTGAAGCGTGGCTGAACGACGTCGGAACACCGCGGAAATCCGCGCGCCGCTTGACCCGCCGGATTGACTTGAGGCGTCCCGCGCCCGGAAGCTCGCGACCCGCCGCCGGGGCCGCACCCGGCGCCACCGGCGGCTGGGGGAGGATGCGATGAAGACGATCTTTCTGGTGATCGGCGTGGTGGTGCTGCTGATGGGGCTGCTCTGGGCGGGGCAGGGCATGGGCTGGATCATGTGGCCGGAATCGAGCTTCATGCTGGCCGACCGCAAATGGGCCTATATCGGCGCCGCGACGGCGATCCTCGGACTCGTCCTGATCGGTTTCGCACGGCGCCGCTGAAGCCTGTACCTCGCCGCCCTGCGGTGGCATAGGCTTCGCCAACCGCCATAACGACACGGGCTTTGGGGATGGATATCGCATTCGATGCGGCCGACGCCACCTTCCGCGACGAGGTCAGGACCTTTCTCGACGAGAACCTGAACGCGCGCCTGCGCCGGGCCGGCCGGCTCTCGACCAGCGTGTACGCCGACCGCGAGACGATGCGCGAGTGGCACCAGATCCTCTACCGCAAGGGCTGGGTCGCGCCGTCCTGGCCGGTCGCGTGGGGCGGCTGCGACTGGAGCGTGACGCAGCACTATATCTTCTCGACCGAGATGGCGAAGGCCTCGGCGCCCGGCCTCTCGCCGATGGGCCTCTCGATGTGCGGCCCGGTGCTCCTCGGCCACGGCACCGAGGCGCAGAAGAAATTCTATCTCCCGCGCATCCTCTCGGGCGAGGATTTCTGGTGTCAGGGCTATAGCGAGCCGGGCGCCGGGTCTGACCTTGCGTCGCTCCAGATGAGCGCCGTCGATGCCGGCGATCATTTCGTCTGCAACGGCCAGAAGATCTGGACAACCCACGCGCAATACGCCAACCGCATCTTCTGCCTGGTCCGCACGTCGAAGGAGGACATCCCCCAGAAGGGCATCACCTTCGTGCTGTTCGACATGGACCAGCCGGGCGTGCGCGTCGATCCGCTCATCATGATGTCGGGCGAGCACGTCCAGAACCAGATCTTCTTCACCGACGTGAAGGTGCCCAAGGCGAATGTCGTCGGAAAGATCGGCCAGGGCTGGACGGTCGCGAAATACCTCCTGGAGTTCGAGCGCGGCGGCCACGCCTATGCGCCGGGCCTCGCGGTGCGGCTCGACAAGATTCGCCGCATGGCGGCGGCCGAGTCCGCCGGGGGCGGGCGCCTCATCGAAGACGGCGCGTTCCGGGCGAAGCTCGCGGCCGCCGACGTGGAGATCAAGGCGCTGGAGTTCCTCGAACACCGCCTCATCTCGGCGCTCAGCAAGACCGGGACGCCGGGTCCGCAGGCCTCGATCGTCAAGACCCGCGGCACCGAGATCAGCCAGCACCTCACCGAGCTCGCGATCGAGGCGGCCGGCGCCTATGGCGCGCCGTTCCAGCCGCACGCCACCGTGCCGGGCGGCGACGTGCCCGGCTGGTCGAAGCCCGCCTACAACGACCATGTCGGCCCCGACCACGCGCTGCCCGTGATGAGCAAATATCTCAACGACCGCGCCGGCTCGATCTACGCCGGCTCCAACGAAATCCAGCGCAACATCATGGCCAAGGCGGTGCTGGGGCTGTGACCGCACTCGCCGAACGCCTCGGCCATCACGCCGATGCGCGGCTGCTGGTCGTCAACTGCGACGACCTCGGCTCCAGCCACGCCGCCAATGTCGCCGTCGCGCGCGCGATGGACGAGGGCGTTGCGACAAGCGCGACGCTGATGGTGCCGTGTCCCTGGGCGCGCGAAGCGGTGGACATGCTGAAGGGCCGCGACATCGGCGTGCACCTGACCTTCACCGCCGAGTATCCCGGCTATCGCTGGCGCGCCCTCACCGGTGCCCCCTCGCTGCACGACGCCGACGGCTTCCTGCCGGCGACCCTGAAGGCCGCGCTCGCCGAGGCCCGGCCCGAGGATTTGCGGGCCGAGGCCCGGGCGCAGATCGAGCAGGCCCTCGCCTGGGGCGTCGATGTCACCCATCTCGATAGCCACATGGGCGTGCTGCATTTCGACGCCCGCTTCTTCGCGATCTATCTCGACCTCGCGCAGGACTACCGCCTTCCCATCCGCCATATCCCGGCACCCGGCGATGGCGCCGCGTCGCGCGCGGCGATCGCCGCGCGCGGCATTCTGTGTACGGATCATATGCTGGCCCCGCCCTGGCCGTCCGATACGCTGGACTACCTCAGCGAACGCCTGCCCGGTCTCCGGGCGGGCGTGACGGAGACATTCGCGCATCCGGCAGCGGACGGCGCCGAGCTGCGTGCCTACGACAAGTCCCAGCCCGATCTCCGCGCCAGCGACGCGCGCTATCTCGCCGGCCCCGAACTCCGCGACCTCATCGCCGCCTCCGCCATCACGCCCATCAGCTATCGCCCGCTGCGCGACCTGATGCGCGCGGCTTAGGGCCGCGGGCCTCGCCCGCTACTGGACCGTGCCGGTCCAGGTGCCCTGGCAGTTATCGTGGTTGATATAGCCGACGAGCATACCCTCACCGCCCGTCAGGCCCGTTGTGCCGTTGAAGACCAGGCTGTGCGTCGGCGTCATCGCGCTGCGGAACGTCACGTTTCCGCCCGCCACGACCTCTTCGCCCGCATTGCCTTTCAGCGCCGCAGTGCCGAATTCCCCGCCCGCCAGGCCGACCACGCTATCCCACTGGCCGGCTTCGACGACATCGAAGACGAAGGTGCCGGACTTGTCGATCGGCGCCGAGACCGAGCCGCACTCCGCGGACCAGTATCCCTTGATGCGCATGATGGTGCCCGGCGTCGGCGGCAGGTCGAGCCCGGTGCCGCAGGACCAGAGATCATTCTCCACCACGCAGGCCGTGCCGGCTGCGCAGGCGGTCACCCCGTCGGGACAGAGCGCGTGACCGACATTCGCTTCGCAACGTCCCGCCAGGAGATTGCAGAACGTTCCCTTCTGGCACCAGGCCGACGTGCCGTCGGCGGCGCGGCAATATTGCGCGTCGGCCGTCGTGCACTGATAGGTCGGCGCGCCGTCGTCCGGAACCAGAATGCCGTTCTCCAGCATGTCCGGCCGGATGCGGCAGTCGCGCGGCGAGGGGCAGACGGTCGCGTTGTCGGGGCAGGCGAGGTTCCCGGTCGATTGCTGCGCGCGCAGGCAGCCGAGGCTGGAAGGATCGCAGGTCGCGCCCACAGGGCAGGTATAGCGGCCGGCCGGCGATTCACAGACCTGGATGTCCGCCGGAAGGCAGCCGGGATAGCCCTTGTCGTCGACGGCACAGGATGCCTCCGTCGCGCAGGCGGTGCGCCCGTCGGGACAGAGAGCAAGGCCGGCGGCAGGTTCGCACTTGCCGCTGTCCCGGTTGCAGGTCGTGCCGGTCTCGCACCACTGCATCGGCTGGTCGGGCCCGTGGCACAGCGACGGGTGCGGCGTGGTGCACACATAGTTCGGAACGTTGTCCGACGTGTCGAAGTCCAGCCGGCATTCGCGCGGCGCCGAACACACCGTCTTGCCGTCCGGACAGGCGATGTCGGCGGGCGAGCGCTCGGTGCGCAGGCACCCCCCGGTCTCGATCTCGCAGACCGTGTTCTCCGGGCAGGTATAGGTGACGGCGCCGTCGCCCATATCGCATTGCACCGGTGTCCCGGCCCGCGCGCCGGCACAGGCAAACAGCGCCGCTGCGAGCGCCAGAAAAACGCTTCCCCTCATCGGCGACCTTCCCCGAGAGCCGAGTGCGGATCGCGCGATGCTAATACAAGCGGCGGCCCGGTACCACCGGTCAGCCCACCCGCACCGCCATCTTGCCCTTGTTCCGGCCGTCGAACAGTCCGGCCAGCGCGGCAGGCGCCTGGTCGAGGCCCAGGAGCACGTCGCTCGGCGCCTTCAGCGCGCCGCTCTTCACCCAGCCCGCGAGCGCCGCTTCGGCCTGCGCCCGGCGCTGGAAGAAATCCATCACGATGAAGCCTTCCATGCGGATGCGCTTGGTCACGAGGAAGCCCGGCACGCCGCTCGTCGCGGCCGGCGGGGCGCCGGTATTGTATTGCGAGACGTTGCCGCAGCACGCGACGCGGCCGAACATGTTCATCAGCGCCAGCGCCGCCTCCAGCACCTCGCCGCCGGTATTGTCGAAATAGGCATCGATGCCGGCGGGGCACAGCGGCTTCAGCGCCCGGCGCACGCCGCCGGCCTTGTAGTCGACCGCACCGTCGAAGCCGAGGTCCCGGACCAGCCAGTCGCATTTCGCCGCACCGCCGGCCGTGCCGATCACCCGGCAGCCGGCGATCTTCGCGATCTGTCCGGCGATCGAGCCGACCGCGCCGCCCGCGCCGGAGACGACGACCGTCTCGCCGGCCCGCACGCGCGCCACGTCGAGGATGCCGAAATAGGCCGTCAGCCCGGTGATCCCCAGCGGGCCGATCAGCATCTCGTCGTCATACTTGCCATCGCGCTTCGTCAGGGCCCGCGGCTTCTGCACGGAATAGTCCTGCCAGCCGAGGCTGCCCTCCACCACGTCGCCCGGCTTTAGGCCGTCGGCGTTCGATTCCACCACCTCGCCGATCGCGAAGCCGTCCATCACGTCGCCGGGCATGAGCTGGCCGCGATAGGTCGCGCCGTTCATCCAGGCGCGGTTCGCCGGGTCGATCGACAGCAGCTGCGTCTTCACCAGCACTTCGCCCGCGCCGGGCCGCGGCGCAGGCCCTTCGCGCCATTCGAAATGCTCCGGACCCACCGCCGCCTTGGGCGCGGATTTGAACAGCCATTGACGGTTCACGCGGTCTGCCATCGTTCCCTCCAGGTGTGCTTGCCCGCAGCATGAAGCGCCTTCGCGCGCCGGGCAATGACGGCGGCGCGGCGGCTTGGCAGTCGCGCGCCGCGCGGGTTAGACAGGCTTTCGTGATTTCCGTCGTCATTCCCACGCTGGATGCGGAGAAAGACCTCGTCCGCACGCTTTCCAGCCTGCTCGAGGCGACGATGCGCGGTCTGGTGCGGGAGTGCATCGTCGCCGACGGCGGCTCGTCCGACCTCACCATCGCCATCGCCGAGGATGCCGGCTGCGAGATCGTGCGCGTCCCGCCCTCGCGCGGCGGCCAGCTCGCCGCCGGCGCCGCCGCGGCCAAGGGCCCGTGGCTGCTCTTCCTGCACGCCGACACGGCGCTGGAGCCCGGCTGGGACGGCGAGGCCTATGCCTTCATCGGCGAGGGCGGCACCAGCCGCGCCGCGACCTTCCGTTTCGCGCTCGACGACAAGCGCTGGGCCGCCCGGCGCGTCGAATGGCTGACCGGCTTGCGCAACCGCGTCCTCGCGCTCCCCTATGGCGACCAGGGCCTGCTGATCGCGAAGCGCCACTACGACCAGCTCGGCGGCTTCAAGCCGCTGAGCGCGATGGAGGACGTCGACTTCGTCGGCCGCCTGAAGCGCGCCGGCGGACGGGCAGGGCTCCAGCGCCTCAAGGCCCGGGCGATCCTCAACCCGAACCGCTCCCGCCCCGGCGCCCTGAAAAACCTCGCCCGCCTCGCCCTCTACACCCTCGGCATCAGCCCCGAACGCCTCGCGCGGATGTAGCGGATGGGCAAGCCGCGTCTATCTTCAGCAAGCTTTTCTTCTGGGAACAACTTGGAGAAGATGCCTAGGCTGGCTGGGAGTGCGATATGGGACTTAGATTCAGACAGTCGTTTCAACTCTTTCCCGGCGTCCGAATCAATCTCAGTGCTCGCGGTCTAAGTGCGAGCTTCGGCGTCCCGGGCGCGACGCTGAACGTCAGCCCGAAGGGCATTCGAAGCACGATTGGGCTTCCGGGATCGGGCCTGTCCTACTCACATTTTCTTTCGTCATCCGGCCAAAACAGCGACAGCGAGGTTAGACGGCCCAGTCGAGCACCGAATTCGGACCCAACGCCAGATTATGGCTATCCGCCGGCATTGCAGATGCGCCAGATCGGCAGCGCGTCGGTGGAAGAATTGACAAGCCATAGCCTTGCCGAGCTGCGCGACATGATCGTCCAGGCGCGGAGGCAGCGCACCGAAATCCTATCGGACCTCAAAGAGGCACAAACTGTCCACAAGCAGGAGGCGCAAGAGCTTGAACGGAAGCGGCGGAGCCTGCTGCGCTTCTTCTTCAAGAAGCGTATCTCTGCCCTTGAAAAAGGTGTGCCTGAGGTAGCAGCCGAGATTGACCGTCTGTCGGCGTGGCTCGAATCCACGCGTATCGATATGCAGTTCAACACCGGCCACGCGGCGAAGCGCGCTTTTGGCTCGCTCGTGCGAGCATTCGAAACACTCCGCGGTTCTGCACGAGTTTGGGACGTGACTTCGGATCGCCACGGCAACCGCGTGATTGAGCGATCCTACGCGTCTCGGACGATCACCAGGACAAGTGTATCTCTCGACTTCGCTTCATCCGACCTCGTGCGGTTTAACGGTCATGCTATGCGATTCTGCAATGGCAACGGCGAAGACATCCTTATCTATCCTGGTATTGTACTAATGCCACGAGTGGATGGCGCATTTGCCCTGATCGATTTACGTGAGCTAGCCTTGGACTTCCAAGCCGTGCAGTTCGTAGAAGGCGACGTCGTTCCTGCTGACGCTCAGATCGTCCATCACACTTGGGCCAAAGTAAACAAGGACGGCTCGCCAGACCGCCGTTTTCGCGAGAACTACAAGATGCCGGTTTGCCTGTATGGTCGATTGTTGTTCACGAGCCCGGGCGGGATCGAAGAAGAATATCAGTTTTCCAACGTTCATGCGGCGGGCGATTTCGCGCGCGCGCTTGAATCTTACAAGGCTGCGCTTTCGGCAACTGCACCATAGCTTACATCGCCCCCTCACCGCTCCGTCAGGCGCGGCATGATCTCCACGAAATTGCAGGGCCGGTGGCGGCTGTCGAGCTGGTATTTGAGGATGTGGTCCCAGCCGTCCTTCACCCCGCCCGACGAGCCCGGCAGGCAGAAGAGATAGGTACCGTTCGCGACGCCGGCGCAGGCCCGCGACTGCACCGTCGAGGTGCCGACGGTCATGTAGCTGATGAGATGGAAGATCGCCGAGAAGCCGTCGATCTCCTTCTCGAAGAGCGCGCGGAACGCCTCGACCGTCACGTCGCGCCCGGTCAGCCCGGTGCCGCCGGTGGAGATGACGACATCGACCAGCGGATCGGCGATCCAGTTGCGGACCTTGCCGTGGATCAGCTCGACGTCGTCGCGCACCAGAGCGCGGCCGGCGAGAATGTGCCCCGCCTCCTCCAGCCGCGCGACCAGTATGTCGCCCGACTTGTCCTCCGCCGGCGTCCGCGTATCGCTGACCGAGATCACCGCAATCCGCACCGGCAAAAACGCCCGGCTCTCATCGATACGCGGCGCGGGGGCGAGGGTGTTGAGCATTGTCGACTCCTACCAGAATTTCCAGAACGGCCTCTTCGCCGGCGCGGCGTTCGGCGGGTTGGTGAGGGTGATGATCAACTCGCGCGGCTCGGCCGGATGCCAGCCGCCGTTTAGCACGTCGTTCACATACTCCATCGCCACGCGCGCCTGATATTCGCTGTCTTTCCGAAGCTTCGGCGCGAGATCGTCCGCCAGATAGGTGCGCACGATGACGCTGTGCGCCTCGTCGCCCCGCTTGAGCCCGATGCGCCAGTCGGTGCCGGGCTTGCTCGGCCCATCCGGCTGTAGGAAATGCGCGCTCAGCCCATCCTCCACACGTATGAGCCAGGGTTCGGCTCCGGCGGAGTTCAATTGCCGGCCGCCGGTACAGGTGTGAGTTTCACGCCCAGTGCTTTCAGCACCCTGATGACGGTGTCGAAGCCAGGCTTTCCCTCCTCGCTGAGCGCGCGATAGAGACTCTCGCGCGCGAATCCGGTGCGCCGCGCGATCTCGGTCATGCCGATGGCGCGCGCCACATCGCCCAGGGCGGCCGTGATAAGGGCCGGGTCGCCGTCCTCGAACACCGCCTCGAGATACAGCGCGATCTCCTCATCGCTACCGAGATGCTCGGTCACGTCCCATTTGCGCGTCTTGAGGGCCATGTCCTACTCCTGCAATTCATCCTTCAGCCTGACCGCAGCCGCGATATCGGCTGGCTGTGTCCGCTTGTCGCCACCGCACAGCAGGATGACGATCAGGTCGCCTCGCTGCACGAAATAGACCCGGTATCCCGGCCCATAGTCGATGCGCATCTCGCTGACGCCTTGGCCCACAGGCCGAACGTCGCCGGGATTGCCGAGTGATAGTCGCCGGATGCGCGCGTCGATCCGGCTCTTAGCCCGCCGATCCCTCAGCCCTCCGAACCAGCCATCGAAGACGCCGGTCGTTCGGACTTCAAGGACCGGCATTTGTAGCCCATAGGTTACAATCGTTCAAGCCAGCGCCTCCAGCTTCGCCTGTGCGCTCAGCCCATCTCCACACGTATGAGCCGGGGTTCTGAGCCCACTGCTCGTTTATTCCGCTGCCGCCGGTATCGGTCGATACCGAGGTTGAGGCGGCGCGCGGCCCCCGGCTTGCGCTTCGGCAAGCCATGCTTCCATGGCGACGCGCAATTCCCTGACGGCTTCTTCCGGCGTGTCACCATGAGCCGAGCAGAAGCGCAGATCCGGAGCGTCCGCGATCCACGCCGCATCCTCCTCGCTCCAGACAACGGTCATTGCGTAGTGCGCAGTCACGCGGAGCCTTCCCGGTCGAGCTTCAATCCGTACCGCTCGACCAATTGCAGCAATTGCCGGACTTGGTAGGGCTTCGCATCGCCCCTCACCGCCTGGAAGTTTAGCATCTCCGGAAGCGATGAATGCTTCAATATATGGTGGCTGCCGGAAATTCTCACCACTGAGAATCCAAACGCTTCGGCGAGACCAAGCAGATCGCGAAACGCGATATTTCGATTGCCTGACCTCAGCTTTTCAAACGTCTTGCGGGCGCTCACCGCAGCGCCTCCAGCTTCGCCTGCACGCTCAGCATGTCGCGCCAGACATAGCGTTTGTTCAGCGGCATGCGGAGCAGGGCGGCCGGGTGGAAGGTCGCCATGGCGGGGCAGACATGGCCGTCGGCGTTCAGCTCCAGCCATCTGCCGCGCAGCCGCGTGATGCCTTCCGTCGTGTCGAAGAGATTCTTCGCCGCCGTCGCGCCCAGCGCCATCACCACCTTCGGCTTCACGATCGCGATATGCCGCATCAGGAAGGGCAGGCACACCGTCGCCTCGGCCAGCGCCGGCTCGCGATTGTCCGGCGGCCGCCAGGGCAGCACGTTGACGATGTAGAACGACCTCCGGTCGCGCCCGATCGCCGCCGCGATGCGATCCAGCAATTGCCCCGACACGCCGACGAAGGGCAGGCCCTGTTCGTCCTCGTCGCGCCCCGGCGCCTCGCCGACGAACATGAGGTCGGCCTCGGGATTGCCGTCGGCGAAGACGAGATTCTTCGCCGAATGCTTCAGCGGACAGCCCTCGAACCGCTCCAGCGCGGCGCGCAGTTCGGGGAGCGTGTTCGCCCGCCCCGCCAGCGCCTTCGCCGATTGCAGGTCGGCCGAGCGGTCGAGCCCGCCCGCCGGCCTGAGGCCCGCCTCGATCTGCCGCGCCGTCCCCTGCTCATAGGCCGGCCGTTCCGGCGCTGGCTCTGACCGCCGCACGCGAGGGGACTCGCTGGCGATCGGACGAGGCGCTGCCGGCGCCTGCGGAGGGGCCGCCTGGTACCGGTCGATCGGCGCCTCCAGCACGATGTCGTCCGCGCCGACATCGCGCAGCCACCGCAGGGCCGAAAGAGGATCGAGCGAGTCCGCGACCGTCATGCGGCAAACTTAGCGAATCTGCGGCCTCACGGCATCCGCCTTGCTGATCCTCTAGGAGAATGCTATCAACTTGATATCAAGGAGGCCGTCATGGGCCAGATGCTGGTTCGTGCCATCCCGGACGAGTTGATCGCGAAACTCAAGGAGCGCGCCAGGCAGGAAGGGGTGAGCGCCGAGGCGTTGGCGCGCCGTATTCTGATGCGCGAAGCTATCTTGGCGCCGCCGCCCCGGCGGATGACGTATGAAGAGGCTTTGGCGCGCATGGATCAGCTTCGCGCCATGACTCCGGCGGGCCCGCCGATCGACACGGCGGCCCTCATCCGGGAGTTCCGGGACAAAGGGTACGAGGACGACGACTGATGCCGGTCGTCGATGCGTCCGTTGCCGTTGCGTGGGTTGTCGATCAGACTGCCAGCACGTCTGCCCGAACATTGTTGCGCGCCGTGCCGAATACGTATGTAGCGCCAGCAATCGTTCTGATCGAAGCGCACTACGCCGTGGCGAAGCTGATACAGCGCGGGCGAGCGGCTGCATCCCAATTGGATGACGCAATCCCGCTGATAGCGCGCGTTGCGGACATCGTCCCTCTGGATAGGGATTTGGCAAGTACGGCCGGGCGCTTTTCGCTGGGGGCTGCGCGTCTGGGCCTGCCGCATTCGTTCAACATATATGACTGCGCATACATCGCGCTTGCAGCGCGTCGGGCCGACACACTGATTACGGCGGACCGCGGACAGGCTGCTTATGCCGAGCGCTTCGGTGTGCCCGTTCAATGTCTTTGATGCCGTCCCTGCAAGGACCCGCGCGATGATTTCGCCCGGCGGCGTCGTGCGGCGCGTGCCGTCTTGAACGCCGCTCCGTGCACGCCACTGCGCCCGGCGCCATTGACCCCCGCGTCCCGCCCCGCCAAAAGCAGGCGCAAGCGCCCCAAAATCGGCGCAGCTTGAGGTCTAGAGGTCGGGCATGTCGCGCGAGTCGATGGAATATGACGTTGTGATCGTGGGCGCGGGGCCGGCCGGGCTCAGCGCCGCGATCCGCCTGAAGCAGCTCGCCGCCGAGGCGGGCAGCGAGGTTTCGGTCTGCGTGGTGGAGAAGGGCTCCGAGGTCGGCGCCCACATCCTCTCCGGTGCGGTCATCGACCCCAAGGCGCTGAACGAGCTGATCCCCGACTGGAAGGAAAAGGGCGCGCCGCTCGACACCCCGGTCAGGGACGACCAGTTCCACATCCTCGGTCCGGCCGGCGGCATCCGCCTGCCGAACTTCCTCATGCCGCCGCTGATGAACAATCACGGCAACTACATCGTCAGCCTCGGCAATGTCTGCCGCTGGCTCGCGACCCAGGCCGAAGAACTCGGCGTCGAGATCTATCCCGGCTTCGCCGCCGCCGAGGTGCTCTACGACGAGACCGGCGCGGTGAAGGGCGTCGCCACCGGCGACATGGGCATCGGCAAGGACGGCGAGCATACCGACCGCTACACGCCGGGCATGGAGCTGCACGCCAAATACACGCTCATCGCCGAGGGCGTCCGCGGCAGCCTCGCCAAGATGATCCAGGCGAAGTTCAATCTCTGCGACAAGACCGAGCCGCAGAAATTCGGCATCGGCATCAAGGAGCTGTGGCAGGCCGACCCCGCCCGGCACAAGGAAGGAATGGTGTTCCACTCCTTCGGCTGGCCGCTGAAGGCCGAAACCGGCGGCGGCACCTTCATGTACCACATGACCGGCGGGCTCATCGCGATCGGCTTCGTCATCCACCTCAACTACAAGAACCCCTATCTCTCGCCGTTCGACGAATTCCAGCGGATGAAGACCCATCCGGCGATCCGGAAATATCTCGAAGGCGGCAAGCGCATCGCCTATGGCGCGCGCGCCATCACCGAAGGCGGCCTCCAGTCGATCCCCAAGCTCACCTTCCCCGGCGGCGCGCTCATCGGCTGTTCGGCGGGCTTCGTGAACGTGCCCCGCATCAAGGGCAGCCACAACGCCATGAAGACCGGCATGCTGGCGGCGGAAGCGGCCTTCGCGGCGCTCCAGGCCGGCCGCCAGGGCGACGAGCTCACGGCCTATCCGCAAGCCTTCCGCAACAGCTGGGCGTGGAAGGATCTCTGGCTGGTGCGCAACGTGAAGCCGCTCTGGTCGCGCTTCGGCACCTATATCGGCGTCCCGCTCGGCGGCATCGACATGTGGATGAACTCGCTGTTCGGCTTCTCGCTGTTCGGCACGCTGAAGCACAAGAAGGCCGACTACGCGACGCTGCGGCTCGCCAAGGACAGCAAGCCGATCGCCTATCCCCGGCCCGACGGCGTCATCAGCTTCGACAAGCTCTCCTCGGTATTCCTCTCCAACACCAACCACGAGGAAGACCAGCCCGCGCACCTGAAGCTGAAGGACCCCTCGGTCCCCATCCAGCAGAACCTGCCGCTCTACGCCGAGCCGGCGCAGCGCTATTGCCCGGCCGGGGTCTACGAGGTCATGCGCAACGACGACGGCTCCAATCCGCGATTTGTGATAAATGCGCAGAACTGCGTGCACTGCAAAACATGCGATATTAAGGACCCTGCGCAGAACATCGTCTGGACGGTTCCGGAAGGTGGCGGCGGGCCGAATTACCCGAATATGTAGGCGGAAAAGCGTGCGTCTCAGGCGGTTCCTCGTTCTCGGTATCCTGGCCGCCCTCAGTGCTCCGGCGCTTGGTGCCTGCGCCACCGGCCCCAAATTCCAGCCGCGCGTCGAAAGCGACGACACGCGCTCGGGCGGCAGTCTCTATGGCGACTTCCTGGTCGCGACCTATGCCGGCAACACGCGCGACGCGCGGGTCGCCGCGGCGCGCTACCAGGCGGCGCTCGCCGCCGATCCGACGAACCTCACGCTGCTCGAACGGGCCTTCGTCTTCTCGGTGGCCGCCGGCGACATGGACCAGGCCGCGAAGCTCGCGCCGCGCGTTGCCGCCGCCAACCCGGTCTCGGACCTCGCGCCGCTGATCCAGGGCGTCTTCGCGCTGAAGGCGGGCCAGTACGATCAGGCCAAGGCCTTCTTCACCGCCAGCCACCCCCCCGGCGATCCCGACCTGATCGCCGCGCTGGTCCTCGCCTGGACCGCCCTCGGCCAGGGCGATGCGGCGACGGCGCGGGCGCTGCTGAAGCCATCGGGCGCTCCGGGCACGGACGTCTTCCTCACCTATCATCGCGCCCGCCTGGAAGAGGCGCTCGGCGATTCCGCCTCCGCCGATGCCGCCTACCAGGCCGCCGATGCGGCGACCGGCGGCAAGAGCCTCACCGTGGCGCTTGCCTATGCCGCCTGGCTCCAGGCGACGTCGCGCGGCGATGCTGCCGCAGGCGTCCTCAAGCGCTTCCTCGACTCGAACCCCGGCAATCCGGTCGCCCTCTCGGCCCTCGCCAGGCTGCGCGCCAACCAGCCCGTGACGCGCCGCCTGGCGACGCCGCAGCAGGGCGCCGCCGAGGGCTTCTACGGCATCGCCAGCGCGGTCGGCGACGGCGACGTCCAGGACGCGGCGATCGTCTATCTCCGTCTCGCGCTCTATCTCGATCCCCAGAACGACGGCGCGCTCACCTTCCTCGCCGGCGCTCTCGAACGCGCCAAGCTGACCGAGGACGCGATCCTCGCCTATCGCGCCGTCCCGCGCACCTCGCCCTTCTACGTCACCGCCCAGGTCTCCGCCGCCGACCTGCTCGACAAGTCCGACCGCACCGACGAGGCCATTGCGCTGCTCAGCCGGCTGGAGCGCGACGAGGCCGAAGGCAGCCTCGCCGCCAGCGCGCTGGGCGACGTCTACCGCGTCCGCGAGCGCTGGCCCGAGGCCGCCGAGGCTTACACCCGCGCCATCGCGCGCCTCGGCCGCGACACCACCTCCGAGGACTGGCCGCTCTTCTATGCGCGCGGCATCGCGCTGCATCAGTCGGGCAACTGGCCGGCCGCCGAGACGGATTTCCGGAAGGCACTGGAGCTCTCGCCCGACCAGCCGCTGGTGATGAACTATCTCGCCTATTCCTGGATCGAGCGCGGCGAGAATATCGACCAGGCCCTCGCCATGCTCCAGCGCGCGGTCGATCAGCGCCCCGACGACGGCTACATCATCGACAGCCTCGGCTGGGCCTATTACCGCCTCGGCCAGTACGACAAGGCCGTGCAGGTGCTGGAGCAGGCGATCCAGTTCTCGCCGCATGAGCCGGCGGTCTACGAACATCTCGGCGACGCCTATTGGAAGACCGGCCGCATCCGCGAGGCGCAATTCCTCTGGGGCCATGCGCTCAAGCTGAAGCCCGAGCCCGGCCGCGTCCCGATCCTCCAGGCCAAGCTGCATGACGGCCTCCCGGCGGGCGAGGCGCTCGAACGCCGCCAGGCCGACTCCGGCCCGCCGGTGAACGTTCAGCCGTGACGCCCGACCGCCTCGAAGCGCTTGCCCGCGCCAAGATCAACCTCTTCCTTCACTGCGGCACGCGGCGTTCCGACGGCTATCACGCACTGCTGAGCTGGGTCGTCTTCACCGCCATCGGCGACAAGGTCGTGGCGGACCCGGCGCATGCCGAGATCGAACTCGCCGTCGACGGCGCCTTCGGCCACACCGTGCCGCTCGGCAGCGACAATCTCGTCCTCGCCGCGGCCTACGCGATGCAGGCCGAATCGAGCCGCCCGCCGCAGGGCGCGATGCTGCGCCTGACCAAGTCGCTGCCCGTCGCCTCGGGCGTCGGCGGCGGCTCGGCCGATGCGGCGGCGACGCTGCACCTCATGAACGAACTCTGGGGCATGCAGCTCGACGGCCATCGCCTGATCGAGATCGCCGCGTCGCTCGGCTCCGACGTGCCGGTCTGCGTCTATAACCGCTCGGCGGTGGTCAGCGGACGCGGCGAGGCGATCCAGCCCGGACCGGACATGCCGGCGATCCCCGTCGTCCTGGTGAACCCCGGCGTGGCGCTGGCGACGCCGGATGTCTTCGCGCGTCTCGACACGCGCCGCGGCGTCGGCCCGGCGCCGCTGCCCACCCGCATCGTCGACGCCGGCCATCTCGCCGCCATCCTCGCCGCCAGCGGCAACGATCTCGAAGGCCCGGCGCTGAGCCTCGTCCCCGCCATCGGCGAAGTGCTCGCCGCCCTGAAGGCGCAGGGCGCGCTCCTCGCCCGCATGTCGGGTTCCGGCGCCACCTGTTTCGCGCTCTTCCCGGACGCCCTGGCGGCCCAGAACGCCGCCGTCGCCATCAAGCGCGCCCGCACCCACTGGTGGGTCAGCGCAACCAAGCTCGACTGCTGACGCCGCCCCCGCCCGCCGGCGTGGGTCGCGATGACGGTGGATTCGCGTGGGCTTCGACCGCATGCTGCCGCCACGATGGTCAGGCACATGGCATTCCTGCTTCGCTGGATCGCGGCGCTCCTGCTTTTGGGCGCGGCCCACGCGGAGAGCGCGCGCGACCCCGTGGTGCTCGTCGTCGATTCCTCCGGCAGCATGGCGGCCCGGATGGGCGCCGCGACCAAGCTCGACGCCGCGCGGACCGCGATCGACGCGATGTTCGCCGGCTGGCCCGAGGGCACCCCGCTCGCCGTCGTCGCCTACGGCCATCGCCGTACCGCCGACTGCAAGGACATCGAGACCATCGTGCCGCTCGGCGCGCTCGACCGCGCCGCCGCCACGGCAAGGCTGCGCACGCTGAAGGCGCGCGGCAAGACCCCGCTGACCGATTCGCTTGGCCACGCCGCCGCCATCCTCGCCCCGGCGGGCGGCGGCAACATCGTCCTCGTCTCCGACGGGCTCGAAACCTGCGCCCCTGACCCTTGCGCCGCGGCGGAAGCGCTGCATGCGGCAAATGTCCGTGTCCGGATCTTCGTCGTCGGCTTCGGCGTCAACGACGCCGAGACCGCACAGCTCCGCTGCATCGCCGAGAAGGGCGGCGGGGTCTATTACGCCGCCGACGGGGCCGCGGCGCTGACCGCCGCCTTGCAGGCCGCCCGGGTCGCCGCCGTCGAGACCCCGCCGCCTGTCGAACCTGCGCCGCCCCCTCCACCTCCGCCGCCCCCGGCCGAGCCGGAACCGGGGCCGCTGGTCCCGATGCCGCCGCTCGCCCTCCCGTCGCTGCCCGCGCTGGCGCTGCCCGCGCTCCAGCCGCCGCCGGCGCCGCAGCCCTTCGCCGTCTCCTTCGTCGCGGTCCTCGGCGAGAACGGTCCGCCGCTCGACCTGCCGGTCGAATGGACCGTCAAATCGGCCGATGGCGGCGACTATGTCTATCGCGGCACCGGCCGCGGCGTGCAGCTTGAGCTGACCGAGGGCGCTTACACTGCGTCCGTCGCCGTCGCCAACGCGGCGGGCGACCGCACGGTGACACTCGACGCCGCGCCGGGCCGCGACATCGCGGTCCCTGTCCGCGCCGGCGAGGCGCGCTTCGCGGTCAGCCCGTCCGGCGGCGCGCAGCCGATCGGCGATCTCGACGAGGCCGGCATCGCCTGGACGCTGGAGCCGCTGGAAGGGCAGGGCGCCGTCGAACTGCCGCGCCTCGCCATGCCCTCGCTGATCCTCGCGCCCGGCCGCTACCGCGCTCGGGTCGCCGCGCAGGGCGAAACCGCGGCGGCGGAGTTCGAGGTCCGCGCCGCGCAGTCCGAAGCCGTCATGCTCAATCTGGCGCTCGGGCGGCTGAGGCTCGAGGCCGCCACCGGGCCGGACAAGGACCCGATCACCGAAAACGCCGGCCTCTCGTGGGTTCTCGCGCGCACCGGCGACGGCGGCCGCATCTATGAGCGGCCCAGCACCGCGCGCCCGGAGTTCACCGTGCCGCAGGGCGACTACACCGCGACGCTGAAGATCGGCGGCGGCAGCGTGTCGTCGCCGGTCCATGTCGCCGACGGCCAGGACGAGACGCTCCGCATCGTCGTCCCGGTCTCGCACGTTTCGCTTTCCGCCGCCCTGGCGCCGGGCGAGGAGCCCTTCACCGACTGGCGCGAGACCATGTGGACCGTCATCGCCCGCAAGGTCGCCGGGCTCGCGCCCGATACCGCGATCATGGAGGCGCAGCCCGCCGCCAATCCCGAACTCGACCTCATGCCCGGCACTTACACCGTCACGGTGGCGACGCTGAACGCAACGGTGTCCGTCTCCGTCGACATCGAGGTCAAGGCCGGCGAGCCCCTGGCGCGGCGGATCGACTTCAACGCCGCGCGCCTCATCGTCGCCGGCACGCCGCCCGGCACCGAGGACGGGCCCAACGCCTTCTACGACTTCGCCCGCTACGATGCGGTGGGCGTCCTGGGGCCGTCGCTGGCCGGCCTCGTGCAGCGCACGCCGGCCGAGATCGTGCTGCCGCCCGGCCGCTACCGCGTCACCGTCACCCGCGACGGCGCCACCGCCACCGCCACCGCCGACGTCGACCTCGCCATCGGCGAACACAGGGAAATCACCGTTATCCCCGCCGCACCTTGATCGCGATGCGGTGCCTTGCGCGTATGGCTCACGCCGGCGTCGACAGCTTCATCAACACGATGCCGCAGAGGATCAGCGCGGCCGCGATCAGCCGTCCCGCATGCGCCGGCTCGTGCAGCACCACGAGCCCGACGACGAACGCCCCCGTCGCGCCGATGCCCGTCCACACCGCGTAGGCGGTGCCGAGCGGCAGCGTCCGCATCGCCCAGGCGAGCAGACCGAAGCTCACAATCATCGAAGCGAGGGTGACGATCGTCGGAAAAGGGCGGGTGAAGCCCTCGGACTGCTTCATCGCAAACGCCCACACGATTTCGAGCAGGCCGGCGGCGAACACCAGTAGCCAGGCCATGACGGACCTCCTTCAGGTCCGGGCCGTCCCGGTCTTCATGCCCATGGTGGGGGAGGTCGTTGCCTCCTGGAGGCGTGATCTGGGACAGCGCGCGCCGAAATCAAGCGCGGCGTCTTCAGTACGCCCGCTCGACGCAGAACTCGGCCAGCGCCAGCAGCGCCTGCTTGTGGGGGCCGTCGTCGAAGACGGCGAGCGCGTCCTTCGCAGCCTTCACATAGGACCGCGCGCGCTCCAGCGTGTCCTCGATCGCCTCGCGCAGGCTCAGCAGGTCGACCGCCGCGGCGAAATCCTCGTCGCGCTGCTGGCCCTCTCCGAGCACCCGTTTCCAGAACGCGCGCTCGTCGCCCGCCCCGCGCGCATGCGCCAGGATGATCGGCAGCGTGATCTTGCCTTCGCGGAAATCGTCGCCGGCATTCTTGCCCAGTGTCGTCGAGGCCGCGCTGTAGTCGAGCGCGTCGTCCACGAGCTGGAAGGCGACGCCGACGGCCCGGCCGTAATCGGCCAGGGCCTTCACCTTGGCGGGCGCCGCCTTGGCCGCCATCGCGCCCACCTCGGCCGCCGCCGCGAACAGCGCCGCCGTCTTCGCCTCGATCACGCGCAGATAGGTCTCTTCGCTCGTCTCCAGGTTCTTCGAGGCCTGGAGCTGCATCACCTCGCCCTCGGCGATCACCGCCGAGGCGTTGGCGAGCACGCCGAGGATGTCGACCGATCCCGTCTCGACCATCAACTGGAAGGCGCGCGAATAGAGGAAGTCGCCGACCAGCACGCTCGCCGGGTTGCCCCAGATCATGCGCGCCGCCGGCTTGCCGCGCCGCATGTCGGAATCGTCGACCACGTCGTCGTGCAGCAGCGTCGCGGTGTGGATGAACTCCACCGCCGTCGCGAGGCGGATATGGTCCGATCCGTTGTAACCGTTGAGTCCGGCGGCGGCGAGCGTGAGGATCGGCCGCAGCCGCTTCCCGCCCGACTGGATCAGGTGGCCGGCGAGGGCGGGGATCATCGGCACGCTCGAATCCATGCGTGCGACGATGGTCGCGTTCACCGCCTCCAGGTCCTTCGCGACGAGCGCGATCAGCCGGTCCAGCGCGTCGCCGGTCACGGCGGCGCGCGCGTCATCGCTGCGGGCTGCTGCGCTCAAGAACTTTGCCTTTCCCTTGCGGGTTGCCTATGCGGCCCCGCACCCCCATCGTGGCGGGAACATGGTCACGCCCGCCCCGCCGGTCAAGCGCAGGAAAACGGCATGAAGGAGTTGCTGCGGACGAACGACCCGGTCCTGCTCTCTTTCGCTGAGGCCGTGCTGCGCGAGGCCGGCTTCCACCCGATGGTCGCCGACACGCATATGTCGATCCTCGACGGTTCGATCGCCGCCATCCCGCGCCGCCTCCTGGTCCCCGCCGAGGTCGAGGCGGAGGCCCGGGTGGCCCTCGATCAGGCGCTCGCCGCGCCCGTGCCGCCCCCGCCCGAC
Source organism: Alphaproteobacteria bacterium (assembly GCA_020852655.1). Taxonomy (GTDB): domain Bacteria; phylum Pseudomonadota; class Alphaproteobacteria; order Micropepsales; family Micropepsaceae; genus JADZAI01. The sequence continues at coordinate 15,241 of JADZAI010000050.1, read as the reverse complement.
GAGACGACGGAGGATCGCTTCCTCGGCGGCCGCCTGGTCCTGCGGCAGCCCGCCCACGGGTTCCGGGCGGGTCTCGACAGCGTGATGCTCGCCGCCGCGGTTCCCGCCGGGGCCGGCGACCTTGTGCTGGAATTCGGCAGCGGGGCAGGGGCCGCGGCCCTGTGCCTCGCCGCCCGCGTGTCGGAACTCGACCTCGTGGGTCTGGAGCCGCAGGAGGATCTCGTCGCCCTTGCAACCTGGAATGCCCAGGCCAACGGCCTCGGCGAGGCGGCGGTCTTCTTCGCCGGCAGCGTCGAAGCGCCGCCGCCCGACCTGCCGCGCGATCATTTCGACCACGTCCTGATGAACCCGCCCTTCTTCGTCGCCGGCCGCGACGACGCCTCGCCCGATGCCGCGCGCCGCACCGCTGCCATCGCCGACGGCGGCGCGCTCGCCCGCTGGACCAAAGCGGCGCGCACCCATCTCCATGCCAAGGGCACGCTCACCGCCGTGCTCCCGGCCGACCGTCTCGCCGCCATGCTCGCGGCCCTCGAAACCGGCTTCGGCGGCCTCGTCGTGTTCCCGCTCTGGCCGCGTGCCGGGGAAGCGGCGAAGCGCATCCTCGTCCAGGCCCGCAAGGGCAGCCGCGCCCCGCTCGTGCTCGCGCCAGGGCTTGTCCTGCATGCCGCCGAGGGCGGCTACACCGCGGCGGCCGACGACATCCTGCGCGGCGGCGCCGGCCTGCGGCTCGGATAATTCGTTCCGGGTAGCAGTCTTGTCATCGCGCGGTGGCGCCCATGCGTTATACTTAGGATGTGAAGTATCTTTTCATCCTCCTCGCCTTCGCCGGGTTCGCGGCCTGGTGGTGGCAGACGCGCAAGGCCGCCATGCGCGAACGGCTGCGGCGCGAGCAGCGCCCGCCCGCGACGCTGCTCGAACGCTGCCCGAAATGCGGCGTCTTCGCCGCCCGCGACGGCCACACCTGCGGTTGACCCCCTGACAGGGCGCGGCTACTGCACCCGCCCATGTCCGACGCCCCCGACCGCTCCTACCAGGGCCTGATCCTGACGCTCCAGTCCTACTGGGCGAAGCAGGGTTGCGTGATCCTCCAGCCCTACGACATGGAGATGGGCGCCGGCACGTTTCACCCGGCGACGACGCTGCGCGCCCTCGGGCCGAAGCCGTGGAAGGCCGCCTATGTGCAGCCGAGCCGCCGCCCCAAGGACGGCCGCTACGGCGAGAACCCCAATCGCTTCCAGCGCTACTACCAGTTCCAGGTGATCCTGAAGCCGGCGCCGGCCGACATCCTCGACCGCTATCTCGGCAGCCTCGACGCCATCGGCCTCAACCGCGACGTCCACGACATCCGCTTCGTCGAGGACGACTGGGAATCGCCCACCCTCGGCGCCTGGGGCCTCGGCTGGGAGGTCTGGTGCGACGGCATGGAGGTGACGCAGTTCACCTATTTCCAGCAGGTCGGCGGCATCGACTGCAATCCGGTCTGCGGCGAGATCACCTACGGCCTCGAGCGCCTCGCCATGTATGTGCAGGGCGTCGATTACGGCTTCGACCTCGCTTACAACACGACCGACCGCGCATCGCCCGACTTCATGACCTGGGGCGACGTCTACCACCAGAACGAGGTCGAGCAGTCGGGCTATAATTTCGAATACGCCAACACCGACGCGCTGCTCCAGCATTTCAAGGACGCCGAAGCCCAGGCGCATACTTTGCTGAACGCCGCCGTCGGCCGCGCCACGCAGAGCTATCCCAACTGGAAACACGTCCTCCCGGCCTACGAACAGACCATCCGCGCCAGCCACACCTTCAACCTGCTCGACTCGCGCGGTGTCATTAGCGTGACCGAACGCCAGGCCTATATCGGCCGCGTCCGCGCTTTGGCCAAAGCCTGCGCCGAAGCCTGGATCGAAAGCCCCCAGGGCCGCACCGACCGGAGCAACGCGTGATGCCGATGCTCCCCATATTGTCATCCTCCGACGGCCCGCAGGGCCGATCGGGGGACCCATGCCTGAGCACCTGCAAGGGGCACCGCTGACCTATGCCCCAGTTCCTCCTCGAACTCTTCCAGGAAGAAATCCCCGCCCGCATGCAGCCGCAGGCGGCTTCTGATCTCCAGCGCCTCCTCACCAGGGCCCTCGCCGACCGCGGCCTGACGGCAGCGAACGCGACGACGCACGTCACCCCGCGCCGCCTCGCCTATATCGCCGACCTCCCCGCCGCCTCCGCCGCGATGCGCGAGGAGCTGAAAGGCCCGCGCACCTCGGCCCCGCCAGCGGCCCTCGACGGCTTCCTGAAGAAGACCGGTCTCGCCAAGGATCAGCTTACCATCCAGGCCGACCCCAAGGGCGACTTCTACATCGCCGTCCTCGAAAAGCCCGGCCGCCCGGCGCCCGGCATCATCGCCGAGGCCGCCATTGAGGTCATCCGCGCCTTCCCCTGGCCGAAGTCCATGCACTGGGAACCCTCGGGCCTCCAGTGGGTCCGCCCGCTGCGCTCGGTCCTCTGCCTCTTCGACGGCGCCATCGTGCCGTTCGAGATCGCCGGCCTCACCGCTGCGAATGTCACCCGCGGCCACCGCCAGATGGCGAACGAGCCCTTCGCGGTGCGCGACTTCGAAGACTACGCCCTGAAGCTCCGCGAGCGCCGCGTCGTCCTCGACCGCGAGGAGCGCAAGGCCGAGATCCACCGCCAGGCCCTCGATGCCGCCGCCCGCGCCGGCCTCCAGTTCCGCGACGACCCCGAACTCCTCGACGAGGTCGCCGGTCTCGTCGAATGGCCCGTCGTCCTCGTCGGCCAGTTCGAGCGCGAATTCCTGGGCGTGCCGAACGAAGTCCTCATCACCACGATGCGCAAGAACCAGAAATACTTCGCGCTGACGGAGAGTGCGTCCTTCGAGGCCGGGCCGAATGGCCCGGCACCTCAGGATGGCAAAGCAGAGGGAGAAGCCCCAAACCCCACGTGCCATGGTGAGGTGCGAGCGGAGCGAGCCTCGAACCACGCACAGCGCCAGTCCAGCGCACAGCGCCTCTCCAACCGCTTCCTTATCGTCTCGAACCTCGAAGCCCGCGACGGCGGCGCCGCCATCACCTCGGGCAACGAAAAGGTCATCCGCCCGCGCCTCAGCGATGCGAAATTCTTCTGGGACCTCGACCGCAAGACCACGCTCGAGTCCCGCCTGCCGGAGCTCGAGAAGATCACCTTCCACGCCAGACTCGGCACCCAGGGGGACCGCGTCCGTCGCATCGAGCGCCTCGCCGGCGAGATCGCCGAACGCATCGGCGCCGACGTTGCCCAGGCGAAACTGGCCGCCCGCCTCTGCAAGGCCGACCTCGTCTCCGGCACCGTCGGCGAGTTCCCCGAAGTCCAGGGCACCATCGGCGGCTACCTCGCCCGTGCCGAGGGCCTCGGCGAAGCCGTCGCCACCGCCATAGCCGACCACTACCGCCCCCAGGGCCCCACCGACCGCGTTCCCACCAACGCCGTCAGCATCGCCGTAGCCCTGGCCGACAAGCTCGACACCCTCGTCGGCTTCTTCGCCATCGACGAAAAGCCGACAGGCTCCAAGGACCCCTTCGCGCTTCGAAGAGCCGCATTGGGCGTAGTGCGTACGCTGCGTGAGAACGGAGTTCGTCTTTCGCTAAACTCGATTGTGGCGCTCGCTTTGGCCCTTCATTCCGCCAAGTCTTACGAAGCGGAAAGGATGCAGGGGAGTGAGCAGGCTGCAGACGCTAAGTTCGAGCAGCTTGCACTGAAGATTGCGTCAGAACTTAGCGACTTTCTCGTTGGAAGGGTGCGTGCGTCCCTTCAAGCCCAAGGCGCTCGGTTTGACGTGCTAGATAGTGCGTTTGACGCGGACGCAACGGACGACATCGTCCTATTCTTTATGCGCGTCGAAGCCCTCCAGTCCTTCCTCGCCACCGAGGACGGCAAGACCCTGCTCGCCGGCTACAAGCGCGCCGCGAACATTCTCCGCATCGAGGAGAAGAAGGATCGGAAGACCTACGCCGGCGCCGTCGACCCGGCGAAGCTGGAGGCCCCCGAGGAGCGTGCCCTCGCCGCCGCGATTGACTCAGCGGCACCTCAGATCGAAGCGGCCATCGCCGCCGAGGATTTCGCCGCCGCCATGCGCGCGCTCGCCGGCCTCCGGGCGCCCGTCGACGCCTTCTTCGAGAAGGTCACCGTCAACGCCCCGGACCCGGCCCTGCGCGCCAACCGCCTGAACCTCCTCGCCCGCATCAAGCAGGCCGCCCACCTCGTCGCCGACTTCTCCAGGATCGAGGGCTGAGCGGCGGCCGGAGAGTCGGGTGAACACCCGACTCTCCCACGGCAAACACTGTTCGCGCCCCTGAACGCCGAACTGCCCGGCCGCCTGAACGCCGCGCGCCAACCGATTCCACCGATTCGGCAAATCCGCCCCGGACCGCCGCGCCGCCCGCGCTCGCCCGGCCCCGGCCCACCCTGAATCATTGCGTGAAGCGCCCGACTCGATCTCTGAAGATCGCCCCGCAAGTGACTCCAGCGATTCACAGAATCGAAAGCCGGCACCTCACACCCCATGTCATCTTCCGGCGCGCCGCCGTCAGGCGTCGCGACCGGGAGACCCATGCCTGAGTCTGTCAGGACAGGGCGCGGGCGCCGCCCCCAAACAGGAACGCCGCACCGCCGGCCCTGCCGTTCCGCAACGCAGCGGGCAAGCCGGGCAGGCTCCCGATGCGGCAGACGGCTGAGACCGGCGATGCGGCGTAGAAGCGCCCCGAGGGGGCGCGTCTTACGAGAACATCGACCGCAGCGTCGCGCCCAGGAGGTCGGGGCGCAGCGCGTGCAGGCCGCGGCCGATCGCGGCGATCAGCGTGCGCGCGATATGCTTCAGCGCTTCGGGCGTCGCCTGCATCGCTTCGATGCCGGCGCGGTCGCGGATGGGAAAATGCGGAAACATGAGGGTACTCCGTCGGAACCGCCGGCGGGGCGCGAGGGGCGCGTCCCGCCGGCGCAAAAGCCGTCAGTTGAAGGTGTAGCGGGCGCCGATGCCGATCACCCACGGGTCGATGTCCACATCGGCCTTGGCGACCGTGCCGGGGGCGACCGTGACCTTCACGTCGGTGTTGAGGAAGATCTTCTTCACGTCGACGTTGAACTTCCAGTGATCGTTCACCGGCACGTCGAAGCCTGCCACCAGCGCGTAGCCGACCGCGTTGTCATAGTCGACGTCGATGCCGGCCGCTTCGCCGCCCGGGCTGTAGAACAGCGTGTAGTTCAGGCCGGCGCCCACATAGGGCTGGAACGAGGCGTCCGGCGCGAAGTGGTACGACAGCGTCACCGTCGGCGGCAGCAGCCAGACATGGCCGAGGTCGAGGCCGGTCGGCGTGTGCTCGACCGAATGCTTCATCGTCGAGGCGATGATCTCCACCGACCAGTGCGGGTTGAAGTAATAGCTGATGTCCAGTTCAGGCATGTAGGAGTCGTCGATCTTCACGTCGCCGCCGACGACCGTGATGTCCGCCGACTCGTCGGGGACGACGCCGATGATCCGTCCGCCGACCTGCCAGTAACCGCCATCGGCGGCCTGGGCCGCACCGGCGCAAAGCGCCGCTGCCATGAGGACGTTTCTAAGCATTTGAATTCTCCTGCCTCTACGGGCTCACCAGAAATTGCGTGAGCTTTCCTAGAGCGGCGGGGGGCAGGGAGATTTGATTTGGCACAAACGCGACACGCACCCCACGGGCCTGTGTCGCGCCTGCCACAGCGTAGCGGGGCCGGGCTGCTCCGGCCCCGAGAGGATACCCGCGGGATCGGCTCAGAACCGCGAGTAGGCGCCGTCGATCAGGAAGGTGTCGGCGGAGTGATAGCCCGAGGCGTCGCTCGCCAGATAGACGGCGATGCCGCCGAAGTCCTCCGGCGTGCCCCAGCGCCGCATCGGCACGCGGCCGATCACCCGCTCGGTAAATTTCTCGTTGCCCTGGGCGTGCTGCGTCATCTCGGTCGCGATCCAGCCGGGCAGGACCGAGTTCGCCGTCACGCGGTAGCGCGCCAGTTCCACCGCCAGGCTCTGGATGATCGTGATGACCGCGCCCTTCGAGGCGGCGTAGTGCTCGGTGCGCGGCTGGCCGTGGATCGCCCCCAGCGACGACACGCCGACGATGCGTCCGCCGGCCCGGTCGCCGGCCTTCCAGCGGTCGACCATGTGGCGCGACGCCTCGCGGCAGGTCCAGAAGAAGCCGTCGAGATTGACCGACAGCACCTTGCGCCAGCTTTCCGCCGTGATGTCCATGACCGAGGTCTCGCCCTTGCCGATGCCGGCATTGGCGAAGACCGAATCGATCCGCCCCATCGCCTCGGCGGTCTCCTTCATCGCCTTCACGACCGCCGCCTCGTCGGCGACGTCGACCTTCCAGGCCCGCGCCTTTACGCCGTGGCCTTTGAGCTGCGCCACCGCCTTCTCGTTCTTGCCTTCGTTCGTGCCCCAGATCGCGATGTCGGCCCCGGCCTGCGCCATCGCATCGGCGAAGCCGAGCCCGATCCCGCCATTCCCGCCCGTAACCAGCCCGACCTTTCCCGTCAGGTCGAAGGGTCTATACGCCATGCTGTCCTCCCTAATGTCCGAATGGCGAACCGTCGCACGGGGTGCGTAGGCGCTTCAACCGTCGCGGCGCGGGGCATCGGCGCCTGGGGGTCAGTCGGCCAGCAGGAAGCCGCGTGCGTAGAATACGGTTCCGCCAGCCGCCTGCGACATCTGTGTGACCTGGACACCCCGGCCCGAACGCCCGTCCGCCCAGTGGAGTTCTTCCCATGTCGCGAACGTCAAGCGTCCATCCGCTTGGCTGCAAGCGAAGCCCTGTGATGTCGGCGCATTCGGCTCGACGATGTGCGGATCGTACAGTCCCACGATCGAAACGATGTCACGCGAGAGGCTGAAGTGGGGGATCGTCCTGCCCAGATCCTTCCCGCGGAAATAGTCCAGCAGTTGCAGCTCGTCGGGTGGCAAGAGCGGTTCAAGGGCTTCCTCGTCGGCAACCCTGAACGCGCAGCCGTGAAGCTGGAATGTCGTCGCGCCATCGGCGCCGATCTCGATGTGCAGGCTGTCGCCGCCGGGTCCGAGCGGCACGAAATGAGGGTAATAGCCCGTCGAGGATATCGTCGGCTTCGGCGGCGGCGGGCTGGAACCGTCGTCGGGGACGGCCGTCAGGCCCTTGCGACCGTCCTGGATTTCGAACCCGCGCGCATAGAGCGAAACCCATCGTCCGCCCTGCCACTCCATCTGGACGACGCCGACGCCTTCACCCTTGCTTCCATCCGGATGCGTGATGAATTCGACGCTGAGCAATGTGACGAGATTCTCGCGCTCGCCGCATACGAAACCGGAGGGAACATAGGCGCCCGGCTCGACCACGTGTGCACCGACCAGCCCGCGTATACCCGCGACCGTCCGTTCGAGGCCGGCGGAACCCAGGTCAATGGGTTCGCGGGCCTTGCGAAGCTGGCGGAGAAGCTCGGCGGGGCGACCGGGAGGCAGGTAGCGTTTCGCCGCCCAGAATTCGCAATTGTGGATGCGCAACGATTCCCGCGCCTCCTCGTCGTGGCGTTCGTAGCGCAGCCCGTCGCCGCCGCGATCCCCCTGGTATGGCCCGGGATAGTAGGCAATCGACGGCTGACTGAGCTTGTCGGCTGCGGCCGCATGCGGCGCCGCCGCGAGGACAAGAGCCATTCCCAGCCGCCGCACGCTACCACCTCCGGTCATCCATGATAGATTAGACGTATGCCGAGAAAGCCGCCACCTCTAGGTTGAAGGCCTGTCCGGTCGGCGAGGAATGCGTCAGCCGTAGCGCAGCCGCGCCTCCTCGGTCAGGCCGATCGCCACCGACAGCAGGTCGTCGCCGGTCGCGAATTTATTCGGGCTCACCACGCTCGCGATCGCCTTCTTCAGCGCCGGCACACGGCTCGAGCCGCCGGTCAGGAACACCGTGCCGATGTCGTTCGGCGTCACCTCAGCCCGCGCCAGCGTCTCCTGCACCGCCGCCGCCATGCGGGCCCGCTCGCCCGCCACCGCATCGTCGAAGCGGTCGCGCGCGGCCATCGCCGCGAGCCCCGGTTCGATGAAGTTCATGTCGATCGCCGCCGCCGGCGCGTTCGAAAGCCGGATCTTCGTCTCTTCGACGCTCAGCGCGAGGCGGTGCCCCAGATGCTTGTCGACGACGGTCTTCAGCCGCGCCGCCTTCTGCGGCTCCACCGCGTCGGCGTGCAGCTCGTGCACCATGCGCCGGTTCGCCGGCGTATAGAGCTGGTTGATGCTCGGCCAGTGCGCGAGGTCGGCATAGAGCTGGCGCGGCATCGGCAGATTCTTGGTGTGCAGCGACGAGCCGAGCCCCAGCATCGGCATCGCCGCGTCCAGCGACAGATGCCGGTCGAGGTCGGTGCCGCCGAGCCTTATGCCGAAATTCGCCAGGATGTCGTCCTTGCGGTCGGCAATGCCGCGCCGCGCCGGCCCCAGGCGGATGACCGAGAAGTCAGACGTGCCGCCGCCGATGTCGCAGATCAGCGCCAGCGTCTCCGCCTCGACCTTCGCCTCATAGGCCCGCGCCGCCGCCAGCGGCTCATACTGGAACGACACATGGCGGAAGCCCTTCGACTGCGCGATCACCGTCAGCGTGTCTTCGGCAAACCGGTCGCCCGCTGCGTCGCCGTCGACGAAATGCACCGGCCGTCCGTGCACCACCGCATCGATCGGCCGGCCGAGCGATTCCTCGGCGCGCTGCTTCATCTCGGCGACGAACAGGCCGATGACGGATTCGAAGCTGATCCGCTGGGTCTTCAGGAAGGTCGATTCCTTCACCAGCGGCGTTGCCAGGATCGACTTCAGCGCGCGCATCAGCCGCCCGTCGACCTGCGTCATGTAGGTCTCGATCGCCTCCGTCCCGAACAGCGGCCGGCCGTGTTCGAAGTCGAAGAAGATGGCGCTCGGGAACAGCGGCTGCCCGTTCTCCAGCGCGGCGAGTTCCGGCGCGCCGTCGCGGATCACGCCGATGGCCGAGTTCGAGGTGCCGAAATCCAGTCCGCAGGCGGTCGTCATATGTGTCTCCCTCGTTCAAGAGACCGCCCAGCTATGGAAAATTTCGGGGGCTCGCCAGACTGTTTCTTTTCCTCTATAGTCGGCGCGCATCGTGGATGGCCGGGCGGCAGCACCCGGCCATTTTTTTGTTTCCCCCCAACCTGTCATCCTCCGGCGCACCGCCGCAGGCGCCGCGACCGGGGGAGCCATGCCTGAGCTTGTCAGGATGGCGCACCGGCGGATCAGCTACGGAAAGTCCGCGACCCCATTCTTCAACCGCTCAGGCATGGCTCCCCCGGCCTCGGCGGCTTCGCCGGCTCGCCGGAGGATGACAGCCAAGGGGTGACACTCAGAGCCCCGTTCGTGCCACAGCACCGTCTCCAGCGCGCCGCCGTCAGCCCCCGTTCACACCCCCATCTGCCCCCGGCTCAGTGCGATCACCCGGCGCGTCTCGCTCCACAGCACCATCTCCAGCGCCGCGTCGGCCGGCACGAAGCGGGCCTCCAGCGCATCGTCGCCGGCCACCGGCTCGCCCGACAGCCAGCGCGCGGTGAAGTCCACCAGCACGAGATGGCGGTCGCCCTCCAGCACCTCCACCACGTCGCACAGCGCCAGCACCTCGATGCGGCAGGCCGTCTCCTCCAGCACCTCGCGCACCGCCGCCTGCTTCAGCGTCTCGGCGGTTTCCAGCCGCCCGCCGGGGATCGACCACTCCCCCAGGCGCGGTTCCTTGCCCCGGCGGATGAGCAGCACCTCGCCGCCGCGCCACACCACCGCGCCGGCCGCCAGGGTCACGCCCATGGGGGTGCAATCCCTTCCGCCGCATGCTCTAAACGCCGCTTCGTCAACGGTTCGGGCCCGTGACCCTGCATGGAACGCATCTTCTCCATCCTCGCCCTCGTCGCTGCCATCGGAGCAGGGGCCTACGCCTATGTCACGACCGATCGCCAGAAGGGCGAGATCGAGGCGCTCGGCCAGAAGGTCGAGGGGCTGACCAAGACGCTCGGCGAGACGCAGAAGGCGGTCACGAACCAGCGCCAGGATTTCGAGGGCCTGGTGACGGTGCTCCAGCAATGGATGCAGCAGCACGAGGGCGCCGGCGCCCCCGAAGCGCCCCAGCTCGACATGACCAAGCTCTCCGGCGAGGCCAACGACAAGTTCCTCGCCGACTATGAAAAGCAGGACCGCGTCGTGAAGCGCCCGAGCGGCCTCATGTACCGGGCGATCAAGGACGGCCCCGCCGGCGGCAAGTCGCCCCACGCCCACAGCAGCATCACCATCACCTACAAGGGCGCCTTCATCGACGGCACGGTGTTCGACCAGTCCGATCAGCCCGTCACCTTCCCGCTGGACCAGTTGATCCCCGGCTGGGTCGAGGCCCTGCCGCTGATGAAAGAAGGCGATACGTGGGAGCTCGTCGTGCCCTATGCGCTCGGCTATGGCGAGCAGGGCAAGGGCATGATCCCGCCCAAGCAGACGCTCGTCTTCCAGATCGAACTGGTGAAGGTCGAATCGTGAGTCAGCAAACGCCGGCGCCTGAGCTGCTCGAACTGCGCGACAGCATCGACAATATCGATGCCGCGCTCATCCACCTGCTCGCCGAGCGCTTCAAATGCACCAAGCGGGTGGGCGCGCTGAAGGCCGAGAAGGGCCTGCCCGCCGCCGATCCGGGCCGCGAGCAGCGTCAGATCGCGCGCCTGCGGGGGCTGGCGAGCGAATCCAAGCTCGACCCCGAATTCGCCGAGAAGTTTTTGACCTTCATCATCAAGGAGGTCATACGCCACCACGAGGAAATGCAGCGCCGGTAGCGCTGCCGAAAGGAACGACGATGGCCCTGACCGACGCCGACCACGCCAAGTTCATGGACGACTACGACGCGCAGGCCGGCGTGGCGAAGACCGACAGCGGCCTGCGCTACAAGGTCGTGAAGTCCGGCCCCGACGGCGGCAAGAAGCCGACCGCGCGCAGCAACGTCACCGTCCATTATCGCGGCACCTTCATCGACGGGCGCGAGTTCGACTCGTCCTACAAGCGCAATTCCCCGGCCACCTTCGGGCTCTACCAGGTCATCCCCGGCTGGACCGAAGGCGTGCAGCTCATGAAGGAAGGCGACACCTTCGAGTTCGCGATCCCCTACCAGCTCGCCTATGGCGAACATGGCGGCGGTTCGATCCCCGGCCGCCAGAATCTCGTCTTCACGGTCGAACTGCTCAAGGTCGCCTGACGGCCATGCGCGCGCTCGGCTGGGTCGTTGCCCTCGTCGCGATCGGTGCGGCCGTCTTTTTCTGGCGGCAGGGCGAGGATCTGAAGTCCCGCCTCGCCGGCCTCGCGGCGGCGACCAGCGCGCGCGATGCCGATCTGGCACGGCTCCAGGAGATCGACGGCAGGCTGAACGATCTCGACCGCGGCTTCTCGCGCGGCCTGAATGGGCAGGACATGCTGGCGCGCGACTTCGCCAGGCTGGCGACCGGCCCCGACCAGGCCGAGCTGCGCGCCGGGATCGAGCGGCGCCTCGCGGCGCTCAAGACCGACCTCGAAGCCCCGGCGAAGATCGTCCGCGACTGGTTCCTCGCCGCCGAGCCGCCCGGCTTCAAGCTGGACCCGGCGCGCCTCACCGACGCGGCGAACGCCGCCTTCCTCGCCGGCATCGACGCCGACGCCGCCTCTCCCACGCTGCCGCGCGGCCTCCGCTACACGGTGCTGAAAGCCGTGGAGGCCGGGCGCCGGCCGGCGCCGGACGACGAGGTCACGGTCAACTATCGCGGCAGCTTCATCGACGGCACCGAGTTCGATTCGTCCTTCGCCCGCAACGCGCCCGCCACCTTCAACCTCTCCGGCCTCATCGCCGGCTGGGTCGAGGGCATTCCGCTGATGAAGGAAGGCGAATCGTTCCAGCTCGTGCTGCCCTACGACCTCGCCTACGGCGCCGCCGGCCGCGGCTCCATCCCGCCGCGCCAGACCCTGGTGTTCCAGGTCGACCTCCTCCGCATCGGGAAATAGGGCAGGGGCCGGCCGGATCGCTTCGCTTCATGTGCCGTTCATGACTTCGGCTCTATCAGCCCGCGCCTTCGGTTTGCTGCGATGCGGCGGGACTGGTATCTGTTTGCAGCAGCACGGCGCCGGCGCAGTTGGCATGCGCGCGCCCTTTGCGGGAGAGTCTTGATCATGGACGGGCGGGAGCCTTCGGCCAACCCTGGCCTCCTCGCGCGCATGCGGGATTACCTCATCGGATCCAGCCGCGGCCGCGCTTTGCTGGCGCTGCTCATCGCCAGCGTCGTGTCGGTCGTCACCTGGGCTTCGCTCGACCGCCCGGTGGATGCGCCCGACTGGAACGCCCCGATCCGCGGCTTCTCCTACAATCCGAGCCACCTCTACGCGAAGTCGGACACCGAGCATTTCTCCGAAGAGCGCCTGCGCGCCGACATGGTGCAGATGCACGAGCAGACCAACCGCGTGCGCATCTACTCGGTCGACCGCGGTCTCGACCGCCTGCCCGTCATCGCCAACGAGCTCGGCATGAAGGTCGCGCTCGGCATCTGGATCGGCGCCGACAAGGCGCAGAACGAGAAGGAGATCGCAGAGGCCCTCAAGGTGATCCGCGAGAACCCGGTCGCCATCGACCGTGTCGTCGTCGGCAACGAAGTCATCCTGCGCGGCGAGATCCCGGTCGCCGAACTCAACGAATACATCAAGCGCGTCCGCCGCGAAGTGCCGCGGCGGATGAAGGTGACGACGGCCGAGCCGTGGAACGTCTGGGACGCCAACCCCGACCTCGCCAGGGAAGTCGACGTCCTGATGGTGCACATGCTGCCCTACTGGGAAGGCATCGCGCAGGAGAGCGCCGTCGGCCACATCATCAACCGCCTCCAGGTCCTGCGCGACAAATTCCCCGGCAAGCCGATCGTCATCGGCGAGGCCGGCTGGCCGTCGGAGGGGCGCCAGCGGCAGGGCGCGGTGCCCGACCTCGCCCACCAGGCCGCCTTCGTCCGCGCCTTCCTGACGGCGGCGAAGGAGTTGAACTGGGACTATTACCTGCTCGAAGCCTACGACCAGCCGCACAAGGTCGAGGAAGAGGGCGCTGTGGGCGCCTTCTGGGGCGTCTACGACGCGGCGGGCAAGCCTAAATTCGAGCTGACTGGCGATCTCTCCTCGCTGCCCGACTGGCCCTGGTTCGCCGGCTTCGCGGTCGTCATCACCATGATCGGCGGCGCCCTGCTGCTGCGTTCGACGCCGCATCTTTCCTTCTTCGGCCAGCTCTTCCTCGCCGCGCTTGCCGGGCTCATCGTCACCGCGATCATCGTCGTCTTCGACAGCGCGGCGCTGGAATATGCGGGCTGGGATACCTACGCCGTCTTCGTCGTCGTCGTGCCCGTGGCCTCGCTCGCCATCGCCGTCATCCTCGCCGAATGCGTGGAGATGGCGCAGAGCCTCTGGCGCGTGCAGCGCCGCCTCGCCGCGCCGCCGCCGATGGCGCACGAGCCGCGCGTCTCCATCCACGTCCCGGCCTATAACGAGCCGCCCGACATGATGATCGAGACGATCGACGCGCTCGCCCGTCTCGCCTACCGGAATTACGAGGTCATCATCCTCGACAACAACACCAAAGACGAAGCCGTCTGGAAGCCCGTCCAGGCGCATTGCGAAAAGCTCGGCGCGCGCTTCCGCTTCTTCCACTTCGACGGCGTCAAGGGCTTCAAGGCCGGCGCCCTCAACAAGGCGCTGGAACTGACCGACCCCGCCGCCGAATACGTCGCGGTCATCGACAGCGACTACCAGGTCAACCCCAACTGGCTCTCCACCTGCATCCCGCACTTCGCCAATCCGAAGGTCGCGCTGGTGCAGGGGCCGCAGGACTATCGCGACGGCGAGGAGAATCTCTTCAAGGCGATGGCCTACCAGGAATATGCCGGCTTCTTCCAGATCGGCATGGTGGAGCGCAACGAGGACAACGCGATCATCCAGCACGGCACGATGACCATCATGCGCCGCACCGTGCTCGCCGAGAAGCAATGGGCGACGTGGTGCATCACCGAGGATGCCGAGCTGGGCCTGCGCATCTTCGAGGACGGCCACGAATCCGTCTATCTGCCCGAGAGCTTCGGCAAGGGGCTGATCCCCGACACGCTCGGCGCCTACAAGGACCAGCGCTATCGCTGGGTCTACGGGGCGATGCAGATCATGAAGCGCCACGGCGGCGCGCTGTTCGGCGGCAAGACCCAGCTCACCCCCTCGCAGCGCTACCACTTCATCGCCGGCTGGCTGCCCTGGCTCGCCGACGGCCTGTCGCTCGCCTTCACCACCGCGGCGCTCTTCTGGGCCGCGCTGATGGCCTACGATCCCTTCACCTACGATCTGCCGATGACCTCGCTGGCCGCCATCGCCCTCGGCCTCTTCGCGGTGAAGACCGGCAAGACGCTGCTGCTCTATCCCTTCCGCGTCGGCACCGGCTTCAAGGGCGCGCTCCAGGCCTCGATCGCCGGCCTCGCGCTGTCGCACACCGTCGGCAAGGCGGTCTGGACCGGCCTCTTCACCAAGTCGATGCCGTTCCTGCGCACCCCCAAATGCGAAGACCGCGCGCCGATCCGCCAGGTGCTGCTGCTCGCCTCGGAAGAGCTGATCCTGCTCTGCCTGGTGTGGCTGGCCATCGCGGCGACCGCCCTTCAGCGCGGCTTCGGCGACCCCGCCGCGGTCGTCTGGGTCGCCATGCTCGCCGTCCAGTCGATCCCCTTCGTCGCCACCTTGATGATGGCCTTCATCAGCGCCGCCAAAATCGGCGAACGCCGCCACCCCGAACCCAAAGCCGTAGCCCCGGCGGAATAGCACCTTCCCTGTCATCCTCCGGCGCGCCGGCGACGCCGCCGCGACCGGGGGACCCATGCCTGAGTCTACCGAGAATCGAACCCGTCGTTTCAACGACACCTGCACCGCCATCCTCGATTGTCATCCTCCGGCGCGCCGGCGAAGCCGCCGCGACCTGGGGACCCATGCCTGAGTCTACTGAAAATCGAACATCGGCCTTTCAACGACACCCGCACCGCCATCCTCGATTGTCCTCCTCCGGCGCGCCGGCGAAGCCGCCGCGACCGGGAGACCCATGCCTGAGTCCACCGAGAATCGAACCCCGTCGTTTCAACGACACCTGCACCGCCATCCTCGATTGTCATCCTCCGGCGCGCCGGCGAAGCCGCCGCGACCGGG
>JADZAI010000049.1 GCA_020852655.1 Alphaproteobacteria bacterium | reverse complement strand
CGCGACGTATGCCGCGACGGATGCCGCGACGGATGCCGCGACGTATGCCGCGACGCGTGCCGCGACGGATGCCGCGACGTATGCCGCGACGGATGCCGCGACGTATGCCGCGACGGATGCCGCGACGTATGCCGCGACGTATGCCGCGACGCGTGCCGCGACGCGTGCCGCGACGTATGCCGCGACGGATGCCGCGACGTATGCCGCGACGTATGCCGCGACGTATGCCGCGACGTATGCCGCGACGCGTGCCGCGACGGATGCCGCGACGGATGCCGCGACGTATGCCGCGACCTGGTACCAGTGCGGCATCGAAGGTATCCGCAAGCTTGCTGACGAGTTCGGCGTCGGCATGTTCGGGCTGCGCTGCGCCGGAATGGCGTGGCAGATGTACCAAGGCGGCAACCAGTGGAGCGCCTGGGACTCGTTCCTGTCGTTCTTCCAGGACGTAGCCAAGCTACCGCTCGACTACACGGCCTATCAGCACTGGCGGACGCTGGCCGAGCGTTCCGGCCCGCGCGTCGTCCATCCGGAATTCGGCATTATCTCGGACCGTCCCGAGATCCTCACCGTCGACGACCAGAACCGGCCGCACGGCGAAGTGGGCCCGTTCTGCCGCTGGCGCGACGGATCGGCGCTCTATGCCTGGCACGGCACCTATGTCCCGGCGCCCTGGATCGAGGCGAAGGCGATCAGCGCGCGTGACGCGCTCGCATGGCCGAACGCCGAGCAGCGCCGTGCGGCCTGCGAGATTCTCGGCTGGGACGCGATCCTGACTTCCCTCGAAGCGACCATCGTCGATGCCGATTCCGATCCGCAGATCGGGACGCTCTACCGCGCGAACCTTCCCGACGTCGGCGAAGCGCGCTTCGTCCGCGTCCAGTGCGGCACCGGCCGCATCTTCTCCATTCCTGTCCCTCCGACAGTGAAGACGGCTCACGAGGCCGTTGCCTGGTCCTACGGCGTCGCGCCCAAGGACTACAAACCCGAAGTGAGGACTTAGCTATGAAGATTTTCAAGAACCAGGCGGCGCAGGGCGACCTCTGGTGGTTCCGCATCGCCTCTGTCCCGGCCAACGCCGTCGACGTGCTGCCGACCAGTGGCCGCTTCATCCTCGCCCACAGCGAGACCGGCCATCACCACGTCATGGATGCCCGCGAAGGCGTGACGCTGAAGCGCGATCCTGTCGACCAGTTCCGCCAGTTTCTGGTGATCGACAGCGGCGAAAGCACGCTGGAGCACCTGCGCGGACACGACACCCACGAGACGGTCGCGTTCCAGCCCGGCATGTACGAGCTGCGCTCCGGGCGCGAGTTCGACCCCTTCGAGCAGCTCGTCCGCCGTACCGCGGACTAGACCCTTCACCACAGCCATGGCCGGTGCCGTTCTGCGGCGCCGGCGGGCTCTGACGAGAACGCCCCGATGCTCCACAACCGCACAGCCAAAGCCGCCATTCCGGTGCGGCCTTTCGTCGAGAAGGCCACCGAGCTTCAGCGCGTAGGCCGCCCGCTCGCCGACACCATCCTCGCCTCGACGCTTCTGCGCTGGCCCTACACCGAGCCCGTAGCCAACCGCGAGAACGCGGCCGAGCAGATCCGCCAGGGCGCGACGCAGTTCTTCGCCTGGGTCGCCGCGCTGCGCGGGATCATCGACGCCAACGGCGGCGAGGCGTCGACCTGGTGCCAGGACATCGACGGCCTGCTCAGCGACACGCTCGCCGGCCTCGACCTCGCCATCGAAGAGCCCGACCACGCCGCCATCCGCGGCGACGTCGAGGCCGACCTGATGAAGGAGGGCGTGTGATGGCCGAGACCATCAATCTCGCCCTGTTCAGCTATCCCGACGAGAAGCGCGACAGCATCCAGTATCCCTGGACGCGCGGCAGCTACAGCTACGCGACCGACGGCCGGATTCTCGTGCGCGCCGCAGCAGACCCGGAATGGTGCGAGCGGGCCGACGCGCCGAACGCCGACAAAGTCCTCGACCAGGTGTGCTGGGACGGTCCGTTCTATCGGCTCGACAAGATCATCGAGCAGCTTCCGCCCCGTGAGCGCGTGGCTGCCATCGTCGATGGCAACCTCATCGACGTCGAGACCGTCGAAGTGGCGGTAAGCGTCAGCATCGGCGGCGCGGTGTTCGCGGCCCACTATCTGCGCCTCGCCGCCCAGCTTCCCGACGCCGAGCTTGGCTTCGGCAAGGCGGCGGCGCCCCACGGTCTCCGCTTCGACGGCGGGATCGGCGCGCTCATGGGGATGCGCGACACCTACACGCGGCACATCGCCATCGCGCTCGACAGCCTGGAGCCGCAGTACCGCGCCCCGACCGCCGACGACTACACCGCCGCCGCCCAGAAGGACGCGCTGGCATGAAGATCGTCGCGACCTTCAACAATCCGCCGATCCCCGACCGTCGCTGGGACTGGTCGGCGATCGACGCCGACACCTACGACGCCGACTGCGATCAGGACGGTTTCTTCTCGACGCATCCTATCGGCCTGGGCCGCACCGCCCGCGAGGCGATCAACGACCTGCTCAGCCAAATGGACCCGGTCGACGTCTACGTCGCGATGGCGTTCGACGAGATTCCGGCGGTGCCGTCGTGACCGACCGCCTAGCCCTTGCTCGCCGCATCGTCGACCGCGCCAACCAGCGCACCAAGGCCGACCTCATCGACCTCACACTGGCCGCCACCAACCGCGTCCTCGCCCAGAAGATCGCGTTCCTGCGGCCGTGCCCCGACCTCGAAGCCTCGCTCGACGCCATCGCGGCGGCGCGGCGCTTCGACATGGCGACCACCCGGGAGGAAATGCTGTGACAGTTCGTGACGACGACCGCACACGCGGCATGAAGGCGAAGTCAATCAAGGCGGTTTTGCGCAAGAAGGTCGACGAGTGGACGGCCTCTATCGAGGACCCGACCGTCAAGGCGCTGGCGGAGAAGTCGGCGATCGTAACCGGGGGCGCTATCGCCTCCATGCTACTCGGCGAGCGCGTCAACGATTTTGACATCTATCTCCGGTCGCGCGAGGCCGCGCTGGCGCTGGCGAAGTACTACGCACAGCGGTTCGCCACGAAGTCGGCGAAGGGCATCCCGTGCAAGATATTCGTCGACGATACCGACGACCGCGTTCGGATCGTCGTCAAATCCGCAGGCGTCGCCAGCGAGGAAGGCGCCGATCAGCCCTATCAGTATTTCGAGGGCCGCCCTGACGACGAGGCAGGCGCGTACGTCGGTGAGGTCATGTCCGACCCCGGAGAAATTCAGGACACTTATGATGACGCCGAGCAGGCCGCGTTGGCCGATGGCGCCCAGGACAAGCCCGACTATCGCCCGGTGTTTCTGTCGACAAACGCGATCACCCTCAGCGGCCGGGTGCAAATCATCCTCCGGTTCTATGGAGAGCCCGACGAAATCCACGCCAACTATGATTTCGTGCACTGCACCAGCCATTGGACGAGCTGGGACAGCAATCTGACGCTGCGACCGGACGCGCTCGAAGCGCTTTTAGCGCGCGACCTGCGCTACGTCGGCAGCAAGTATCCGATCTGCTCGCTCATCCGCCTCCGCAAGTTCATCAAGCGCGGTTGGACCATCAACGCCGGCCAGGTCCTCAAGATGGCGATGCAGGTGTCGGAGCTCGACCTGAGAAACCTCGCCGTTCTGCAAGACCAGCTTACCGGCGTCGACGCGGCGTACTTCGTCCAGGTGGTCTCGGCGCTACGCCAGAAGGACCCGGAGAAGGTCAACGCCGCCTATCTCTGCGAAATCCTGGATCGGATGTTCTGATGCTGCGTGACTTCATCGCCGCCGCACGCGAGTTCGGCACTTTCGGCGAATGGCTGGCCGATGGCCTGCTCGGCCTCATCTTCATCGCCGTGTTCGTTGGCGGCGTCGCGATGACGGCCGTCGCGCTGGGGGTGTCGTCGTGAGCCGCTGGCCCGTCATCCGCCACGCGCGGTGGCTCTGGCACCGCTTCAACCTCAACCGCTGGAACGCCTTCTGGCTGTCGATCGGCTATCTGCCGAACCAGTCCGATGAAGACCACCTTGCGGCAATCTGGCGGGGTGACGCGTGACCGAGCACACCATCACCGAGCCCGGCTTCTATCCGGACTTCCCCGAAGCGCCGTACCACGCCGACCCTTGCCCGGTGCCGAGCCTGTCGTCGGGCGTCGCCAAGGCCATGCTGCGCTCGCCGGCGCACGGCTATGTCGCCCATCCCCGTCTGACGAAGCAGAAGCCTCTCTCGTCCAACGTCGACCGCGACAAGGGTTCGGCCTTCCACACCCTCGCGCTCGGCAGCGGCCCGCCGATCGTCGTCATCAACGCGCCGGACTGGAAGAAGAAGAAGCACCAGAACGAACGCCAGGCCGCCTACGCCCGCGGTGCCGCGCCGCTGCTCGAGGAGCACTACGAACACGCCAAGGCGATGGCGCAGATCGTCCGCCCGATGCTGGTCGACTGGTGCGGCAAGGATTTCGAGCCCGAATGCGTCATCGCATGGCGCGAAGGGCAGGCGTGGTGCCGCACCATGCTCGACGCTGTGTCGCGCGACCGCCTCGCGGTGCTCGACCTGAAATCGACCGCCGCCGGCGCCGCGCCCGACGAGGCGAACAAGCGCTTCTTCAACGACGACAGCGACATCCAGGCCGCGCACCAGGAGCGGGGCCTCGACGCGTTGGACCCGGCCGGCGTAGGCCGCCGGAAGATCCGCTACCTCTACATCGAGAACGAGCCGCCCTTCGGCGTCACCGCCGTCGACGTCACCGAGGCGACGATGCATTTCGCCCGCCGCGACGTCGATCACGCGATCACGCTGTGGAAGGGCTGCACCCAGTCCGACATCTGGCCCGGCTATCCGCGCGTCCCGAAGCGCGCCGTCGAGCCCGAATGGCGCAGCCGCCAGCGCGAAGACCGCGAGGCCGGCATCGCCGAACTCATCCGCAAGCTGAAGGGAGCGAAATAGTGGGCGCGCGTCAATTCGAGGCCACGCCGGCGGTGCGCGATAAGGTGCCGCTACTCGTCGGACTGTTCGGCCCGTCGTCATCGGGCAAGACCTTCACGGCGCTCCGCCTCGCCACAGGGATGCAGTCCTTCAGCGGCGGCGACATCTACGTCATCGACACCGAGACGAAGCGCGCGAAGCACTACGCCGACGTCTTCAAGTTCCATCACGTGCCGTTCGCGGCGCCGTTCGGCTCGCTCGACTATCTCGAGGCGATCACCTACTGCGCCGACAAGGGCGCCGGGACGATCATCATCGACTCCATGTCCCACGAGCACGAGGGGACCGGCGGTTATCTCCGCTTCCACGACACCGAGGCCGAGCGCCTGTCGAAGGAGTGGCGGGTCAGCCTCGGCAAGGCGCAGATCCCGGCATGGGCGAAGCCCGCCCAGCACCGCCGCGACCTCATCAACGGCATCCTCCAGATCAACGCCAACTTCATCTTCTGCTTCCGCGCCAAGCAGAAGCTGAAGATCGTGAAGGGTCAGGACCCGATCGAGCTCGGCTGGATGCCGATCGCGGGCGAGGAATTCCTCTTCGAGATGATGATGAACGTGCTCTTCGAGCCGGCGGCGAAGGGCATCCCGACCTGGCATTCCGAAGCGCCCGGCGAGCGCATGATGCTGAAGCTGCCGCGCCAGTTCGCCGACCTCGCCCAGCACAACGGCGTGCTCGACGAAGGCGTCGGCCGCCGCCTCGCCGAATGGGCTGCGGGCGAGAACCCGGTTGCGTCTCAACCGAGCGGGCAGAAAGCCTCGACCGACCAGAAGCCGGCGAAGATGACGCCGACCGAATGGGCCAACGACCAGGCGAAGATCCTCCGCAGCTTCCGCGAGGACCGCGACCCCGACGCCTTCGAAGCCTGGCTCACCAAGAACGGCCCCGCGCTCGACAAGCTGAAGGCGGCCGACCTCAGCACATGGGAATCGTTGAACGGCATGGTCACCGAGACCCGCGCCGCGACCGGCGGTGGCCTGTGACGACCGCCTCCGCCTTTCCCCTCCAATGGCCCGACCACATCCCGCGCTGGAGTGGCGAGCGTAAGCCCGGTGCGTTCAAAGCGACGCTGCACAGCGCGATGGAGAACGTCTCGACCAGCCTGCGCCTGTTCGGCGTCGACTCCGGCAAGCCCGTCTCCGCCGTCGTCTACTCGTCGAACGTGACCCTCGGCATCAATCGCCCGCGTGACCCCGGCGTCGCGGTCTGGTTCACATGGGAAGGCGTGCAGATCTGCATCCCGGTCGACCGTTACTCGACGCCCGAGGCCAACGTCCAGGCGATCCACCACATTCTTGAGGCCCGCCGGACGGAGCTGCGGCACGGCACGTTGGCGCTCGTTCGGGCGACTTTCCAAGGCTTCCGCGCGCTGCCGTCGCCGCCGTCGAAGCCGTGGCGCGAGATCCTCGCGTTCCCGGCCGACAGGCCGGCGACGCGCGACAACGTCGAGACCGCCTACCGAATGCTCGCGCGGGAGCGTCACCCGGACGCGGGCGGATCGGACGCCAAGATGGCCGAGCTCAACACCGCCCGCGACGCCGCACTGAAGGAGATCGGCAATGGCTGACGCCCTCTTCGACGCCCCGATGGCGTTCACCCGCGAGGCCAAGCGCGAGGCGATCGAACGCGAACTCGGCATGCGTCGCCGCGTCTATCCGCGCTGGGTGGAGAAAGGCCGGATGTCGCAGCGCCAGGCCGACAAGGAGATCGCGGTGATGGAAGCCATCCTCACCGACTATAGTGCCGCAGCAGAAAGGAGCACGAGCCGATGATCGCGCTGATGATTGCCGCCACAGTCGCGTCGTGCTCGCTCCCGCCGGCGCACAGCACGTTCGCCGGGACCGTCTACAAGATCGTCGACGGCGACACCCTTCGCATGGACCTCGACGCCGGCGGCTGCACCGTCGTCCGCCTCGGCGACTTCGACGCGCCCGAGCGGGGTCAGCAGGGTGGGGGAATTGCCACGCGCGCGCTGAAGGCGCTCGTCCTCGGCAAGCATGTCGTCTGCACCGGCTGCGAAGGCGCCCGCGACCCGAAGCGCTGCTACTCGCACGAGCGCATCGTCGCGACGTGCCGGCTCAACGGCGAGCGCCTCGGCGATCTCATGCGCGGGAAGGGCGTGCCCGAGGGAGGTCGCTAATGGTGGACCTTCTGATGCAGAAGTCGGCCATTCTCGGCGGCGACGAGGATCGCTATCGCTACGAGCTGCGCCGCATTTGGGACGCCGAGAAGCACGTGCTGACAGTGTGCATGCTCAATCCGTCGACGGCGGACGCGGACCTCAACGATCCGACGATCCTTACCCTCATCCATTTCGCTCGGTCGTGGGGCTACGGCGGCTTTATCGTCGTCAACCTATTCGCGTTCCGAAGCCCGAAACCGGACGACTTGCCCGCGGCGACGGCACCGGTTGGGCCCTTGAACTTACAGTACATGAACAGCGCGCTCGAACAGGCGCGGTCGTCGGGTAGAGCCCTGGCGGCGTGGGGCAACGGCATCAGGCGTCGCGCCTTCACGCACTCCGACCAGGCGGATTGGTTCGTCGGTCGCGCTCGGGCACTTGAGATCGAACTCATCTGTCTCGGCACGACGCAGAAAGGGCACCCGAAACACCCGATGGCGCGCGGCGTCCATCGCATCCCTCGCGACCTTCAGCCGATCGTCTGGAGAGCCAGGTAGGTGCGCCGCCGCCGCTGGCCTCGGCCGTGGCAAGTGAAGTTTCGGCTCTTCGGCTTCCAGGATCGCCGCTGCTTCTACTGCAAACGGATCATGCGCATCACGCAGACCCGCTGCCCCGAGCAGTTCACCATCGACCACACACGGCCGCTCTGCCGCGGCGGCCGCGACAACGACGAGAACCGCGTCGGCTGCTGCAACGAGTGCAACCAGGTGAAGGGCTTCATGACCGCCGAGGAGTTCATCGAATGGCGCTCGCTGCCGCACCCCGGCATGTCGAAGCGCGATTTCCTGCGCTCCCGCGGCATCGCCCTCCAGGTGGAAGGTGCGCGATGACGAGGGCAGGGGCCGACGCGCCCATCACCGAGCGCCAGCTCTGTGCCCGCCATCCGTGGATCGGGAAGAGCCGCTTGCGCAGCGCCGCGCTCGCTGGTGAGGTGGCCTTCCTCCGCGGCGCCCGCGGCGCGCGCTGGTACGCGCCGGAGCACGTCGCTGCACTGCTCAAGCATTTCGAAAGCCCATGCCGCGTCCCCGCAAAAACCCCCTCTTCGAGCTCGCAGGGCAGTGGATCGCAGCCGAGCCAGGCCGCACCGGCCTCTGGCGCTTCTGGTATGACGCCGGAGCTCAAAAGGTCCGTCGGGCGCGCCTGCGCAGCCTCGATCTAGAAGAGGCGAAGCTCGAACTCGCCCGCGCCATCCTCGAGGCCGCACCGACACTCGACAACGACCCGCCGCTGGCGGTCGTGCTCGCGGCCTATCACGAACAGCGCACCGATCTTCTCCCCAGCAAGGCGCCCGCCCGCGCGGCCTCGCGCCTGGTCCTCGCCTTCGTCGGCACCGGCGCGCTCGTCAGCGAGCTGACCGAAGCAGAGGCGGCCACCTTCGCAAAGGCCGAGGTCGTCCGCGGCTCGTCGCACGCCTATGTCTCGCGCACGCTGAGTGTCGTCGCCGCGGCGCTCGCCTTCGGCAAGTTCGCGCCGATTCCCTATTCCATGAAGTGGCTGCGCCAGGTCGCGCCGACCGCCAAGGCGGCGCGCAAGCTGGCGATCCCTTCGGACGACGAGATCCGCCGCCTGCTGTCGGCGCCGATCGCCGAGCCGCTCTTCCGCTGGATGCTGATCTCGCTCGCCACGGGGGCGCGGCCGGAAGCGGCGCTCGACTTCGCGCCGGCGCAACGCCGCGACGGCCTGCTCGATCTCAACCCGGCGAATCGCGCGCAGAACAAGAAGCATCGTCCCGTGGTGCGCGAGCCGGACTTCGTCGCGCCGCACTTCCGCGCCTGGAACGACGACAGCGCGACGCTGACGATCTACGGCCGGTACGTCGCCTATGCGAGCGTCGACAGCGTGCAGACCGCGCTGGAGCGGCTGGGCAAGCCGGTGGAGGAGGGCGGCCTCGGCATCAAGATCAGCGCCTACAGCTTCCGCCACAAGGTGACGACGGTGCTGCGCCGGGCGAAGCGGAAGGGCGTGACCGAGGACGACATCGCCATGCAGCTCGGCCACAAGCGGCCGCATCTGCGCACGACCGGCGGCTATGGCGAGTTCGATCCGGACTATCTCGCGGCCCCGGCCGAGGCCCTCTCGGCATGGCTCGAAAGTCTCGGGTTTTCCCGCAGTATTCCCGCAGCCGATCGCGAGCGCGATCCGGCCACCGGGCATTTTCTAAGAAAATCAAAGGCTTAGGGATGGTGGGCGGTACTGGGATTGAACCAGTGACCCCTACGATGTCAACGTAGTGCTCTCCCGCTGAGCTAACCGCCCATCGACGCCTCACCGGGCCGCTCTCACGGCCCGGCTCCGCGGGTAAGGGCGTGGCTTCTAATCGTCCCGGCGCACGCTGGCAAGCGGAACGAACAGGGCGGCCTATTGTTGGTGCGGGGCCGAAGCGGCCTGGGGGATGCCGCCGCCCGTCGCGGTGCCGTTCATCAGCGCGACCTGGAGGTCGGGCCGGCGGATCGAACGGATCGCGTCGTCGACGAAGGTCTTGACGCAGCGGCTGTTGGCGAGGCGCGAGCCGGTAGCCGTGCAGGCCTCGCGGGCCGCCTTCGTGAAGGTCTTCATGACGCGTTCGAGGTCTTGCGGATTCGACGCGTCGACCTCGCCGAGGGCAATCACGTAGCTGTTACGTGCATCCGCAGCTTCCGAAGCAAGTGACGCTGGCGCCGTCGCAACCATCGTGACAAGCGCTGCACCGAGCAGTTT
Source organism: Alphaproteobacteria bacterium (assembly GCA_020852655.1). Taxonomy (GTDB): domain Bacteria; phylum Pseudomonadota; class Alphaproteobacteria; order Micropepsales; family Micropepsaceae; genus JADZAI01. Next base: position 53,174 of record JADZAI010000049.1, on the reverse strand, counting down.
CCCGAGCATATTAGGCTCTCTCCTGTTGAACCGTCCGAGGTCTCTTCGACCCGACGCGGGCATTGGAGGAGGGCAGGGGCGATGGCGATAGGCGCGAAGACCGATCAAGAGCCGATGGATTGCCGATGAACGCCGAACCGAACCCCACATCCATCACACTCGCGCGAGAACCGGCCTTCCGCCTCGGTTCGCTCGAAGTGCGGCCGGCGACGCGCGAGATCGTCGACGCCGAGGGCCGCGAGGTGCTGGAGCCGCGCGTGATGCAGGTGCTGGTCGCGCTCGCCCGCGTGGACGGTGCGGTCGTCACGCGCGACGAATTGATGATGCTGTGCTGGGAAGGCCGTGTCGTCGGCGAGGATGCGCTCAATCGCATCATCCCCAAGCTGCGCCGCCTGTCGGCGCGCCGGGATGCCGGCTTCGCGCTCGAAACCATCCGCAAGGTCGGCTATCGCCTCGTCCGTCAGGAAGAGGCCGCGTCAGATACCGTACCGTCATCGCCGGCGTCAGAACATGACGAAGCAGCGACGACACCACCGCCCGCCGCCTTCGTCGCCGCAGAACGCTCGCGCCTGCGTCATTGGCCGTGGGTTGCCGCGACGCTCAGCATCGTCGCCTTGACCGTATGGGTCGCCTTCGCGGCCGTGCAGCCCGCGCATCCGGGCCTAACCCTCGCGACGACGGCCCGCGAGGCGCCGGCGCTCTGGATGATACCGGGCGAGGAGATGGCCGCCGATCTGCCGGAGCCCGACTCGCTGGAGCTTCAGGTCGAAGGCCGTCGCGGCCGGCCGCTCACCGGCGCGGCGGCGCCGGGTGCGGACCGCGAATCGCGCCCCGTGCTGGGCGCGATGAACGAGCCGATGAGTCTGCTGCCGCCCGAATAGGGCCCGTCAGGCCGCCATCAGGCGATCCACCTCGGACACCAGGTCCTTCAGGTGGAACGGCTTCGACAGCACCTTCGCCTGCTTGGGCGCCCCGCTGGAGGGGTTCAGCGCCACGGCGGCGAAGCCGGTGATGAACATGATCTTCATCTCCGAATCGATCTGGGCGGCCAGGCGCGCCAGCTCGATGCCGTCCATCACCGGCATCACGATGTCGGTGAGCAGCAGGTCGAAGCGGAAGCCCTTGAGAGCCTCGAGCGCCTCGTCACCCTGTCCGAAATGCGCGACCTCGTGGCCCGCCCGCTCCAGGGCGGCGGCCAGGAAACGGCGCAGCGATTCGTCGTCTTCCGCTAACAGGATTCTCGCCATGGTACAGACTTGTCTCGCCCCGCCACGCCGCGGTGACCCTACAGGGCCGCGGTTTTAACTGTAAAGGCTGGCCTGTCCCGCGACGGACCAGTATGGCCTGGGGCCAGCACGCCGCGTGCCAATTGCAGAAATGCCCTTGCCGGGTGCGCCGCACAAATGGTCTGTTGTCGCTTCACGGCAAGGATCGCGTTTTCGCTTCATGACAGGATTGGCGCAGGCGGGCGGCAGCCCGGGCGAACGCCGCGTTGACGTGCCGATCGAGGTGCGCGCGCCGTCGGCCCAGACAACGCCCTATGTCTTCGCCTCGCCCCATAGCGGCCGCGCCTATTCCGCGGACTTCCTCTCGGCGACCCAGCTCGACCCGCTGACCCTGCGCCGGTCCGAGGACTGCTATGTCGACGAACTCTTCGCCGGCGCGCCGGCCCGCGGGGCACCGCTTCTGCTTGCGCATTTCCCGCGCGCCTATTGTGACGTGAACCGCGATCCGGCGGAGCTCGACCCGGCGATCATTCGCGAGCCGATCCCGCAATCCCTGCATACCCGCTCCCCCAGGGTGAGCGCCGGCCTGGGCGTGATCGCGCGCATCGTCCGCGACGGGGCCGAAATCTACTCCGCGCCGATGCCGCTTGCCGAGGCGGGGCGGCGGCTCGAATCGCTGCACGCGCCCTATCACGCGACGTTGCGCACCCTGGTCGACCGCACTACGGCGCTGTTCGGCTGCTGCGCCCTGATCGACTGCCACTCGATGCCGTCCCAGGCCGCAGCTTCGGTGCCGGGCCTGCGCGGGCGGATGGTGGATATCGTGCTCGGCGACCGCTTCGGGGCGTCCTGCCACCCGGCGCTCACCGACCACGCCGAACGCTGCCTTGCGGCGCTTGGCTTTTCGGTCGCGCGCAACAACCCCTATGCCGGCGGCTATACGGCCGAATCCTACGGCGCGCCCGGCGTCGGGGTGCATGCGCTCCAGATCGAGATCAACCGCGCGCTTTATCTCGATGAAGACCGGCTGGAGAAGCGGCCGGCCTGCTTTGCCGCGCTCTGCCAGAGGCTGAACCAGTTCATCGACGCGCTCATGCGATTCACGCCCACCGCGCCGCAGCGCTGAGGCCAAATCCCTATCTTCGCGTTCTGAAAAGAGCTCCCCGGAAAGAAAAGGGGCCGCTCCGAGGAGCGGCCCTAGTTTAGGGAGGAAACGCCCAGGAAGGGCACGCAAGAGACGCAAGCGCCTCTTGCACTGCACAAATTAGAGATCGCCCTTTTCGGTGTCAAGCAGAGAGTCTTGGCCCGGATGCGATTTTTTCTGTCATTGTAATCAGTGACTTAAGTCGCGCTTACGCGTGACCATGCGGGTTTGTGCGTTGCAGCAAGTCAAAAACCAGCATTTCTTTTACGTAAACGTCAATTCCGTCACCGAAGAATCATCCGCCCGTCGCAGCCAGGTCGTACGGCTTGGCTACACCGCCCATGGTGGCAGACGGCACGAACGGTCCAAGGCTCGGCAGCCGCCGGTGGGGATCAACGGATTCCTTGGCGGGAGAAGCCATGATCGCGACTGCGTTGCGCCGGCTGGCGCTCGACCTGGAACCGGCACCGACCCCTGCGAACGACCGGAACGTGCCCGAGCTCCACAGGCGGCGCACGATCTTCATCTCCGACGTCCATCTCGGAACGCGTGGCTGCAAGGCCGACGCCCTCGCCGCCTTCCTCCGGTCGCATGCCTGCGACACACTCTACCTGGTCGGTGACATCATCGACGGCTGGCGGCTGAAGCGGTCCTGGTACTGGCGCCCCAGCCACGACGCGGTCATCCGCGAGGTGCTGAAGAAGGCCCAGAACGGCACCCGGGTCGTCTACATCACCGGCAATCACGACGAGGCCCTGCGGCCCTATGCCGGGCACAACCTCGCCGGCGTCGAGCTCCGCAACGAGGCGATCCACACGACCGCCGACGGCCGCTCCTTTCTGATCCTCCACGGCGATTGCTTCGATGGCGTCGTCCGCTACGCCTCGTTCCTCGCCCATCTCGGCGACTGGGCCTATGACGGCGCGCTCTGGCTCAGCGAACGGGTCAGCGACGTGCGCCGGCTGCTCGGCCTGCGTCACTGGTCGCTTGCGACCTACCTGAAGCGCACGGTCAAGAACGCCGTCGCCTTCATCGGCAAGTTCGAGGAGGCCGTCGCCCGCGAGACGCTGGCGCGCGGCCTCGACGGGGCGATCTGCGGCCATATCCACCACGCCCAGATCCGGCGCATCGGCCGCGTCCTCTACTGCAACGACGGCGACTGGGTGGAGAGCTGCACGGCGCTCGTGGAGGGCTTCGACGGCGCGTTCCAGGTCGTCGGCGCGGATGGCGAGCCGCTGATCGAGGAACGGCCGCGCCTGGCTCTGGCCGCCTGACCCTTTTCCGCGGAGGCGAGGATGCAGCTTGCTAAGCTTTGGGGTATAGTCCCTGACAGGACGCCGCTCTGGATCCGTTTGCGGCGCGCCGCGCGGAGAGCGCGGGCCAGAGAGGTTGCCGCCGCCGGAATGCCCCCCGAGCCGTTCAGTCCCAAACGCGTCCTGATCATCACCGACGCATGGCGCCCCCAGGTCAACGGCGTCGTCCGCACCCTGGAGGAAACCGCGCAGGCGCTGAATGCGCGCAACGGCTTCGAGGTCCGCTTCGTCACGCCCGATCAGTTCCGCACCATCCCGCTGCCGAGCTATCCGGAAATCCGCCTCGCGCTCTTCACCCGCAGGCAGGTGGCGCGGACGATCGAGGGCTTCGCGCCCGACGCCGTTCATATCGCGACCGAAGGCACGCTCGGCCTTTCGGCACGGCGCTATTGTGTCCGCCACGGCATCCGCTTCTCGACCGCCTTCCACACGCGCTACCCCGACTATGTCAGTGCGCGCTTTCCGGTGCCGCGCGCCTGGGTATGGCGCTGGCTGCGCTGGTTCCACCGCCCGGCGGTCAACGTCATGACCCCGACGGCGACGATGCAGCGTGCGCTGGAGGCCGAAGGTTTCGCGAACGCCAAGGTCTGGTCGCGCGGGGTCGACCAGACCCTGTTCCGCCCGCGCCCCGAGGAACCCCCGGCCCTCGATCTGCCCCGGCCGATCTGGCTGAATGTCGGCCGCCTGGCGGTTGAGAAGAACCTTGAGTCCTTCCTGACCCTCGATCTCCCCGGCACCAAGGTGCTCGTCGGCGACGGTCCGCAGGCCGCCGAGCTCAAGGCGAAATATCCGAACGCGGTCTTCCTCGGCGCCCGGTTCGGCGAGGATTTGGCGCGGGTCTATGCCTCCGTCGACGTCTTCGTCTTCCCCAGCCGCACCGACACCTTCGGCCTCGTCATCCTGGAGGCCCTCGCGTCGGGCCTGCCGGTCGCCGCTTACCCGGTCCAGGGACCGATCGACATCCTCGCCGGCGCGTCGGCCGGCGTTCTCGACGAAGATCTCGGCGCCGCTTGCCGCCGCGCCCTCGCCATCCCGCACGAACTTTGCCGCAGCTTCGCGGCGCGCTTCACCTGGGATGCCGCCTCGCGCCAGTTCCTGAACCATCTCGCGATCCCCGACCTGGAGCCGTTCGAGATCGCAGAGGCAGATGTGGCAGCTTCAGCGCCGTCTCCGATCGCCGTCCAGGCGGCAGAGTGATAGGCCGCCCCGGCACAGTGCTTGGCGCTGGCGGCAGCACCCGCTGGCGCATAGGATCGCCTTCATGAGCTGGGCGCGTATCGCGGCTGCGGCATTGGCCGGTTTGTTCTTCGGCGTAGGCACCGTACGGGCCGAGCCCCGGGTTTTCCGCATCGACGGCGAGGGCGCACGCCTGACCTTCAGTTGCGACGTCCTCGGAATGGTGCCCATGGAGGGCGCCTTCACGCGCTTCGTCGCGCTCATCACGCTCGATCCTGACGCGCCGGCCCTGACGCGGGCCGTGGTGACGGTTGACGCGGCATCCATGGTGCTGTCCGATCCGGAATGGACCGAGGATCTCAAGGGTCCGGGCTTCTTCGATGTCGCGCATTTTCCGCAGTTCGGCTTCCATTCCGATTCCGCCAAGGTCGTCGAGCCCGGTCTTCTCAGCGTGTCCGGCACCCTGGTGCTGCGCGGCATCGCGCGTCCTGTCGTGCTGCATGTGCGCTATGACCCCGGTGCCGGTGCTGCGCCGGTCACGATGCAGGCGGCGGCCCAGGTCGACCGCAGCGAGTTCGGCATGGACGCGTTCCGGCCGGTCGTATCCGATGACGTCGATATCGAAGTGCAGGGCCGGCTCCAGCCCGCCTTTCCCCCCTTTCGCACCTGGCGCTGAGCGAGGCGCGGTCCGGCGCACCATGCCGCACCTCGCCGGACGATCGCCGCGAACCGGCGGCATGCGACGATAGCGCCCCGGCCGACGATGAAGCTGTGGAAGTGGATATGGATCGCTCCCGTGCTGGGTTTTGCCGGCTGGGCGGCCTATGACGCATCCCGGCCTTTGCATGTCGCCGTCGTCCAGCCGACACGCGGGCCTGCCGTCGAAGCGGCCTATGCGACCGGCACCGTCGAGCCTTCGCTCATGCTGCCCATCGCGCCGCGCAGCACCGCTCGCCTCGTCGCGCTCGAGGCTGACGAAGGGGATCATGTGTCGGCCGGTCAGCTCCTGGCGCGGTTGGAGGACGACGACCTTCGCCGCGCCCTCGACGCTGCGCGCGCCGTCGAGGCCAACGCGCACAGCAACTTCGAGCGCAACGCCGAGCTGGTGAAGGAGGGCCGCGTCTCCCGCCAGGCCTATGATCAGGCGAAGAGCAACTGGGAGGCCGCGACCGCCGAGGTCGCCCGCCTCGAGGCACAACTTGGCTTTCTGTCGCTGCGCGCGCCGTCCGAAGGGACGATCATACGCCGCGACGGCGAGGTCGGGGAGCTTATCGTCACCGGCAATCCGGTCTTCTGGATGGCCGGCGACGCGCCGCTGCGCATCACGAGCGAAGTGGACGAGGAGGACATCGCGCGTATCCGACCCGGCCAGAAGGTGCTCATTCGCGCCGACGCGTTCCCTGGGGAGGTTCTCGACGGAACGGTTTCCGCGGTGACGCCCAAAGGCGATGCGACGGCGCGGTCCTACCGCGTTCGCATCGCCGTGCCGGCCGGTACGAGGCTCATGATCGGCATGACGACCGAGACCAATATCGTGCTTCGGGAGGAACCGAACGCGCTGCTCGTGCCGACCGCCGCGCTCGAAGGCGAGACGCTCTGGCTCGTCGTGGACGGGCGTCTCGCGAAGCGCCAGGTCAAGATCGGTGCCCGTGGCAATGCCCGCACCGAAATCCTGTCCGGCGTCGCCGATGGCGACTGGATCGCGGCAGCACCGTCGGCGGATTTTGCCGACGGCGAGGCGGTCGCCGCCGATCCCTCCGGCTGACGCATGTTCCGCCTCGCGGTCGACATAGCCTTCCGCCATCTCGTCGCCCACCCGCGCCAGACGATCGCGCTGCTGCTCGGGACGGTGATCGGCGTGTCGATGTTTCTCACCATTTCGGCGCTCACCCGAGGGTCGGAGGGCGAGTTCATCCGGCGCCTGGTCGACAGCGCGCCGCACATCACCATTTCAGACGAATTTCGCAGGCCGCGGGTGCAACCGGCCGATCTGGCCCATCCGGCCGGCGCGGTGGAGGTCCGGCATGTGAAGCCGGTGACCGAGACGCGCGGCATCCGCGGCTATGCACAGGTGCTCGACTTCGTGCGCCGCCAGCCGGGCGTTAAGGCGACGGCGGTCCTCGTCGGGCAAGCGCTCATCACCTTCGCGGGCAAGGAATTCGCCGTCGCGCTCAACGGCATCACCCCGAAGGAGTTCGAAGCGATTTCGATCGTCGGCGAAGACATGAAGCAGGGTTCGCTGGATGCCCTGGCGGCAAACCCGAACGGCATCGTGATCGGCGCGGAGCTGGCGAAGACATTGTCCCTGCATCTCGGAAACGCGGTGAATGTGGTCGCGACGAACGGGCAGGTACGGACCTTCCGCATCGTCGGCGTGTTTCGCACCGGCCAGGTGAACTACGACACGTCGCAGACCTTCGTGCAGATCAAGCGCGTGCAGGCGCTCATGAACCGGCCGAGCCGCGCGAATTCGATCGTCGTGCAGCTCGACGATCCGATGCAGGCCCGCACGATCGCGGAACGCATCGAGGCGCAGATCGGCTACAAGTCGCTCTCGTGGCAGGAAATGTCGGAGAATCTCCTGGCCACGTTGGCGACCCGCAACGTCGCCTCCTACACCATCATCAGCGCCGTCCTGCTCGTCGCGGCCTTCGGAATCTACAATCTTCTGTCGACCGTGGTCGGCGAGAAGCAGCGCGACATCGCCATCCTCAAGGCCATGGGCTTTCTGGGCCGCGACCTGGAGCTCGCCTTCGTCCTCGAAGGACTCCTGCTCGGCCTTGCCGGCGTCGCTTTCGGCATCCCTCTGGGCATGTTCTTCATGTATCTGCTCGGCGATCTGAAGCTCACGGTACCCGGCATGGGCGACGAGCCGATCTCGATCCCGCTCGACTGGGGTCTCGACCAGTTCCTGCTCGCAGGCGGCTTCGCGCTGGTCGCCTCGCTCGCGGCGGCCTATCTGCCCGCCCGCCGTGCCGCCCGCGTCGAGCCGGTCGCCATATTGCGCGGGGCGGTATGAGCGAGGCCGTCCTCCGCGCGGTGGACGTCACCCGCCGGCTTCGCGGCGACGTTCCGGTGACCCTGGTGGACAGCGCCACGATGGAGGCTGCGCCGGGCGATTTCATCGCCATCACCGGCCCTTCGGGGTCCGGGAAGTCCTCGCTGCTTTATCTTCTCGGCCTGCTCGACCGCCCCGACGGCGGCGAGGTGTTCCTTCAGGGCGAGCCGACATCCGGCCTCTCGGATTCCCAGCGCGCCGCCTTGCGGCTGGCCCGAATCGGCTTCGTGTTCCAGTCCTATTTCCTGCTGCCGGAATTCACGGCCGCGGAAAACGTCGCGATGCCCATTCGCCGCCTTGGCCGCGTGACCGGAGATGCCGCCATGGCGCGCGCTGCGGCGCTGCTTGCCAGCCTCGGGCTCGCCGATCAGGCACGGCGTTTTCCGCGCCAGTTGTCGGGCGGCCAGAGTCAGCGGGTCGCCATCGCCAGGGCGCTTGCCAACGATCCGCCGCTTCTCCTGGCCGACGAGCCCACCGGCAATCTCGATTCGCGGGCCAGTGCCCTCGTGTTCGAGATATTCGAACGGTTGGCGAAGGAAGGTCGCACCGTCGTCGTCGTCACCCACGACATGGACTTTGCCCGCCGCGCCGGCCGCAACGTGCGCATCGTCGACGGCCGCATAACGGATTGAGCGGGCGCCGGACTTCACGCGCGTTGGCTCTGCGCTTCGCTACGGCCGGATGTTGGGAAAACTACCGCCCGACGAATTTCGCCGGCCGGCGTTCCAGGAACGATGCCACGCCTTCCTTGTGGTCCTCGGAGGCGAAGCAGAGCGCCATCGCCTTCAGGTGCTCGCCCATGTGGCCTTCGACATCGCGCTCCAGGCCCTTCCACACCAGCTCCTTGATGTGGCGGATCGAGAAGGGCGAGGATTTGAGATATTTCTGCGCCTCGGCCATCGCCGCCTCCAGCGTCTTCTCCGGCGCCACCATCTCGTTCGCGTAGCCGATGCGATAGGCGTCCTCGGCCGACAGGAAGTCGCCGCTGTAGAGCAGGCGCAGCGTCTGCGACGGACCGATCAGGCGCGGCAGCAGCCACGAGCCGGCGCCCGTGTCGGGCACCAGCCCGCGATGGGCGAAATTCCACGCGAAGCGCGAGCGCGTCGAGACGATGCGCACGTCGCACATGCTGGTCCACTCGGCGCCCATGCCCATCGCGGTGCCGTCGATCGCGCCGATCACCGGCTTGGGGCATTGCAGCAGGTTCCAGTAGCGCCGTGCGGCCTCGTTCCCGGTGCGCGCGCCGCCGCGCGTGCTGCGCTCCTCGGTCGGCGTGTTCTGGAGATCGGCGAGGTCCGTGCCGGCGCAGAAGGCCCCGTCGGCGCCCGTGACGATCAGCACCCGCACCTTGTCGTCGTCGCTCGCGTCGGCGATGTAGCCGTTGAACGCCTGGAGCATCGCCCAGGTGATGGCATTGCGCTTCTCGGCGCGATCGATCTTCAGCGTCGCGATACCGTCGCCGTCGACGCTGTATTTGATGTGATGGGCCGTCATGTCAGTCCTCCAATTTTTGTAACGCAATCTAAGCAGCAGAACGGCCGTGCGGTCCAGCGCGGGGTTTTGCCGCTTCGCCCGGCGTGCTTTGATCGGCCATGAGCACGCGGAACCTGGATGCGGTCTTCGCGCCGGCGTCGGTCGCCATTGCCGGCGCGACGGACCGGCCCGGCTCCGTCGGCGCTGCCGCCACGCGCAATCTCATCGAGAGCTTCAAGGGCCGCCTCTACGGCATCAACCCGCGCCGCCCTGCGATCGCCGGCCTCGCCGTCATCGCTTCCGTCGCCGAGTTGCCGGAGGCGCCCGATCTTGCGGTGATCGTCACGCCGCCCGGCGCGATGGTCGAGACCGCCGAGGCCTTCGCCGCAAAGGGGGCGCGCGCCTGCCTCATCATCACCGACGCCAAACGCGGCAGCCAGCGGGCGGCCGACATCCGCAACCGCCTTCAGGCGATCGCCGACAGCAGCGGCATGCGCGTCCTCGGGCCCAATGCGCTGGGGGTGTATTCGGCGACGCTCCGGGCCTCCATGTCGACGCTGCATTCGCCGCTCGGCAACATCGCCTTCATCGGCCAGGCGACGATGGCGACGGGCGCGGTCGCGCAATGGGCGGCCCAGCATCATCTCGGCTTTTCCGGCATCGCCGCGGCCGGCGACATGTGCGACGTCGACTTCGGCGACCTGATCGACTGGTTCGCGACCGACCAGGCCTCGCGCGTGATGGTGCTGTTCGTCGACCGTGTCATCGAGCCGCGCAAGCTCCTTTCTGCCATCCGCCAGGCGGCGCGCACCAAGCCGGTCATCGCGATCCGCACGGCTGCCGTGCCGCTGCCGCCGCGCCGCGAGGCGGTGTTCGACGCCGCCCTCCGCCGCGCCGGTGCCCTGCATGTGCGCACGCTGGAGGACCTCTTCGCGACGCTCGAAGCGGTCGCCGTACGCCTGCCTTCCGATGCGCCGCCGACGCTCGGCTCCCGGCTGGCCATCGTCGCCAACGGCGAAAGCCTCGGCGGCCTTGCGCGGCTCGAGATCGAGGCCAGCGCGGTCCAGCTTGCCGCCCTGAGCGACCAGACGCTGGACGACCTCAGGGCCCTTCTCCCGCCGGGCGGCCGCCGCACCAACCCGGTCGACATCCTGCCCGATGCCTCGCCGGAACGCTTCGGCGGCGCCATAGAGATTCTCATGCGGGACCGGCATGTCGATGCCGTGCTGGCGCTGTTCGGGCCGAGCGGGTCGGCCGGCGCCTGCGATGTCGCGCGGGCCATCGCGAAGGCCGTCGAGACCGCCCGCATGACGCCGGGCCGGCGCCGGCCGTTCGTGATGACCGCCTTCACCGGCGGCCATGCCGAGGCCGACGCGCGCGCCGAACTGGCGCGTCTCCACATCCCCTCCTTCGACGGACCCTCCAGCGCCGCCCGCGCCTTCGCGGCGCTCGTCGCTCTCCGCCGCGCCGCCGAGCGGGTCGGCGCAACGCCGGAATTCGTCGCGGGCCACGATCCTGCCGTCGCCGCCGATGTCGCCGCACGCATCGCCGCGCAGCTCGTGAAAGGCGCGACGACGATCGACGCGGCGACGGCGGCACCCATTCGCCGCGCGCTCTGGCTCGGCCGCAGCGACGCCGCTGCGCCTTCGCTCCTCTGGCGCATCGACGTCGAGGACGACCCGAGCTTCGGCCCGGCGATCCATTTCGGCCCGGGCGGCCCGTTCGGACGCATAGCCGGCGCCCCCGCCGCGGCCCTGCCGCCGCTCAACGGCGCGACGGCACAGGAACTCATCGGCGCCTCGCCCTATGCGGAGGCGGCGCGCGCCGCCGGCATGCTGGACGAGAGCGGCGCTTATGCCCTCGCGGCGCTGCTGGTCCGCGTCAGCGACCTCATCGCGGCGGTCCCGACCCTCCGCAGCCTCAGCGTCGACGGCATCACGGTCGGCGAAGGCCGCCCCTGCGCGCCGGCCGAAGCGCTTTCCGGTACGATCGGCGCCGCCCCCAGCCATGCCGAGGCCCGCTTCGCCATCCGCCCGTATCCGCATCACCTTGCCGGCACCGTCGGCGGGGCGGACGGCTCGACCTACCGCCTGCGCCCGCTGCGTGCGGAGGACGAGCCGGCGCTCGCCGAATTCGGCAACCGCCTGTCGCAGGAAGATCTGCGGCTGCGCTTCTTCCAGCCGATGAAGCGCCTCAGCCACGAGATGGCCGCGCGCCTCACGCAGATCGACTACGACCGCGAGATGGCCTTTGCGCTGTTGCCGCAGGACAGCGAATCCCTTCTTGCCGTCGTGCGCCTGCATCGCGAGACGCGCGGCGAGAGCGCCGAGTTCGCCGTCACCGTGCGCAGCGACCTCCAGGGCAGGGGTATCGGCCGGCTGATGATGGAGCGCATCATCGCCTATGCGCGCAGCCAGCGCCTCCGCACCATCTTCGGCATCATCCTCGCCGAGAACCGCGGCATGCTGAAACTCGCCCGCTCGCTCGGTTTCCGCCTTCACACCGATCCGCATGACGCCACCGTCGTGCGCGCCGATCTCGATCTCACAACACCAGGAGGAAGCACATGACCCGTACCCTGAAGACCGTTCTCGACGGCATCGCCTTCGGCGAGGGCCCGCGCTGGCACGACGGCGAACTCTATTTCTCCGACATGCACGCGCACGAGATCGTCGCGCTGAAGCCGAATGGCCAGCGCCGCACCGTCGCCGGCTTCGACGCGCCGGTCTCGGGCCTCGGCTGGCTGCCCGACGGCCGCCTCCTCGTCGTCTCGATGAACGACAAGCGGCTGCTGCGCCAGGAAAAGGATGGGCGCTTCGTGCTCCACGGCGACATGTCGAAGGTCGCCGAGCATCTCACCAACGACATGGTCGTCAGCGCCAACGGCACCGCCTATGTCGGCAATTTCGGCTTCTCGCTGCATCCGCCCGAGGATCCGAAGCCGGCGACCCTCGCCCGCGTCGACGCCGACGGCGCGGTGCATGCCGCAGCGGGCGACATGCAGTTTCCGAACGGCATGGTCATCACGCCCGACGGCAGGACGCTTGTCGTGGCCGAAAGCTTCGCCCGCCGTCTCACCGCCTTCGACATCGCGGCCGACGGCGCGCTTTCCAATCGCCGCGTCTGGGCCGAATTGCCGGAAGGCGCCGTGCCCGACGGCATCAGCCTGGATGCCGAAGGCGCGATCTGGGTGGCCTCGCCGATGACCAACGAAGTCCTGCGCGTGAAGGAAGGCGGCTCGGTCGCCGAAGCGATCAAGACCGAGCAGATGGCCATCGCCTGCATGCTCGGCGGCCCCGACCGCAAGACGCTCTACATCCTCACCTCGGAAAGCACCGACCCCGAAACCTGCGCCAGGACCCGCACCTCGCGCATCCTGGCGACGGACGTCGAGGTCGCGGGCGCCGGGCTGCCGTAAGGCCGCGCCCTATCATTGAAAACGCTCCGCGTCTTTCTCCCTCCGCGTGCGGAGGGAGTACCGGCGAAGCCGGGGAGGGAGGGGCCGGGCGTAGAGCTCCGCCTCTACAGATTGTCGATCGCAATCGGCTCCAGCGTCTCCGGCGGCGTCAGGCCGAACATCTTCGCCAGGAAATAATGCGTCGCCGTCAGCGTGCGGATCTGGTTTTCCGCCTTGCGGAAGCCGTGGCCCTCGCCTTCGAACGGCAGATAGGCGGTCGGCACGCCCTTCGCCTTCACCGCCTCGTAGATCGCCGAGCTCTGGGCCGGCGGCACCGCCTTGTCGTCGAGCCCCTGCAAGGTCAGCAGCGGAGCGCGGATGCGGTCGGCGGCGAACAGCGGCGAACGCGCGCGATAGATGTCCTTCGCCGCCGGCAGCGGGCCGATCAGCGTATCGGTGTAGCGCGCCTCGAACTTGTGCGTATCCGCGGCCAGCGCCTCGAGATCGCTGATGCCGAAGAGGTTCACGCCTGCCTTGAAGACGTCGGGGTAGAAGGCGAGGGCGGCGAGCACGACATAGCCGCCCGCGCTCCCGCCATAGACCGCCATGCGCGCGCCGTCCGCGAGCCCGTTGCCGGCGCAATAGTGCGCGCCGGCGACGACATCGGCGATGTCGACATCGCCCCAGAGCCCGTTCAGCGCCTTGCGATAGGCGCGGCCGAAGCCCGTCGAGCCGCGATAGTTGACGTCCAGCACGGCAAAGCCGCGCGAGGTCCAATAGGTGCGCCACACCGCAAGCTGCGGCTTCGAGACGCCCGTCGGCCCGCCATGCGCCGTCACGATCAGCGGCGGCGTCCCTTCGCCGGTGTAGTCGGGGTTCAGCGGCGGATAATAGAAGGCATGCGCCGTCGCGCCGCCGCTCGTCGCGAAGGACAACGGCCGCGGCCGCGCTGCAAAGGATGCCGCGATCGCCGGACCTTTCGGCCGGTAGATCTCGGTCGCCACGCCCCGCGCCGTCACGCGATAGAGCGCCGCGCCGGATTCGGGCGACGCGGCATGCACCACCACCGTCGCGCCGTCGGCGGAGATTTCGCGTATCGCGGTGAACGGCGTCGCGATCGGCCGCGCCGTCCCGGTGACGAGATCGATCGACACCAGCGAGTCGCAGCCATGCCTGGTCAGCGTGGCGATCGCCTGCCGGCCGTTGATCAGCGCAAAATCGCTCTGGCGGAACTGCCAGGCCGGGCTGCCGATCTCGCCGTCGAGATGCGCGACCAGTTCCGTCGCCCCATTGCGCCAGCGATAGAGCGACCAGTCGCCTGGCTCGTCGCTGAGGTAATAGAGCGTGCCGTCGTCCGCCCAGGCTGGCTGGATGACGCTGTAGCCGTCCTTCGCGCTCGCCACCTGATAGACATGCGCGAGATCGCCGTCCGGCCCGAATCGCCCGACATGCAGTGTCGTTGCGTCCCACGGCATGTTCGGATGATCCCACGCGACCCAGGCGAGGCTCAGCCCGCCCGGCGACACGCGCGGATGCGCGACGAAATCGCTGCCGCGCCACAGTGTCGTCACCGCGCCGGTCTTGAGGTCGACGCGGGCGAGGTCGTTCACCGGCTCGCCCGGCTCTGAATGATCCTCGCGCACGGCGATCAGCATGTCGTCGCGCGCCGCCATGTCGGTGAAGCGCGCCTTGCCTTCCGGCGTGACCGGACGCGGCGTCCCGCCGGCGACGTCGCGCCAGATGCGCTGGTCGCGGTCGTTGACGAAATAGACCGCGCCCATATCGGGCAGGATCGCGCCGCCGCCATATTCATGCACGCGCGTGCGCGCACTCATTCCCTCGGGCAGCACATCCTCGGCCACACCGTCGGGCCGGATGCGGACGATCTGGCTGCGTCCGCCTTCGTCGGGGCGCAGCTCGCTCAGCCAGATGACGCCGTTGTCGATCTCGACATCTGCGATGGCGCGCGCGACTCCCAAGGCCGCCCGCGCGGTGATCGGCGAGGCCCATTCGCCATAGCGCGCCTTCGTCACGTCAGCTCCGCATGCCCCTGTCAGACAGCTCCATGCAGTAGCCGCTCGCCGTGTCGATGCAACAGCAAATATGTGCTGCTCAATTTCCCGCGCCGCCCGACGGCCTGTCTGCGAAGGCCTTCGCGACGCGGTAGAGGAAGTCGCGGCCCTCATAGAGCGATTGCACGCGGATGCGCTCGTTCAGCCCATGCGCGCCGCTGCCGTCCGGATCGGCGAACAGGCCCGAAAGGCCATAGGTCGGGACCCCGGCATCGTTGAGGAAGCGCCCGTCCGTCGCGCCCGTCGCCATGGTGGGCACCAGCGGCACGCCCGGCCAGATCTGCGACGACACGGATTCCACGGTCTCCATGACCTCCGCGGTCAGTGGCGGCAATGTGCCCTTCTTCGGCCCGGGCTCCGGCACCGGCGATATTCGGATCTGGTCGTCGGCCAGGATGGTTGCGAGCTGCGCCTGGATTTCCTCCGGCGTCACGCCCGGCAGGATGCGGCAGTTCACGTTGGCCGTCACACGCTGGGGCAAGGCATTGGGTGCATGGCCGCCGTTCACCATGGTGGCGACGCAGGTCGTGCGCATCATCGAATTGCGCGACGGGTCCTTCGCCACAAGCGCGGCCGCCGTCGCATCGGACGGGTCGGCGACCAAGGCGGCCATCGCCGTCGCCGCTTCGCCCGTCTCGATCTTCGCCATGCGCTCGAAATGCCCCCGCACCGCATCGTTCAGCGCGACCGGGAAGTCATAGGCGCCCAGCCGCGCGAGGCCTTCGGCGAGATGGGTGATCGCGTTGTCCTTCACCGGACGCGAGGAATGGCCGCCCTTGTTGGTCACCTCCAGCGTATAGTCCTGGTAGAGCTTCTCGCCCGCCTGGATGCCGAGGAACTGGTAGTTGCCCTTCTCGTCGAGCCGCCCGCTCGCGCCTTCGTTGATCGCCATGCCCGCGTCGATCAGGTCGCGGTTGGTCTTGAGGAGATATTCGACGCCGTTGAACGTCGCCGGCGTCTCCTCGCCGCAGGTCAGCGCCAGCTTGATCGTGCGCTTGGGCCGATAGCCGTCCTTCTTGTAGCGCATCATGCTGTCGACGAAGACCGCTGCCATCGCCTTGTCGTCTGCCGTGCCGCGGCCGTAGAAATAGCCGTCCTCTTCGACCAGCGCGAAGGGATCACGCGCCCAGTCCTCGCGCTTTGCCTCCACGACATCGATATGCGCGAGGAGCAGCAGCGCCTTCGCCGACGGGTCGCTGCCGGGCAGGATCGCGACGAGATTGCCGTCCTTCGGCCGGTCCGGCGGCACGATCATGTGCAGGTCGGAGTCGGGGAAGCCGGCCTCGCGCAGATGCGCCGCCATGGCCTCCGCCGCTTCCGTGCAGCTCCCGACGGACAGCGTCGTGTTGATCTCGACCAGTTCCTTGTAGATCGCGCGGAAGGCCTCGCGGCCGGGCTCCGGTTCCGCCGCCGCCGCGGCCGTGCCGCTGAGAATGACCGCGAGGCCGGTCCAACCTATCCACTGCATGCGCGACGATCTCCCATGGCCTTCAGGCGGAAACGAATGGTTCGGGCGGCTTTACCATCGCCGCGTATTGCTCGGGGTCGTGGCCGGCGATGATGCGGGCACCGCGCTCTTCCATGCCCCGCAGGCGGTCGATGGAGCGCAATTGCTCCTCGCGGTCATGCCCGAAGGCCGGCAGGCGCCGATCGTGCAGGGTGCGGTGGAAATAGCAGCAGTCGCCCGCCAGCACCGTATCGCCGCCTTCGCATTTCAGCTTCAGCGACTGGTGCCCGGCGGTGTGGCCATAGGTCGGCAGCAGCACGACCGTGCCGTCGCCGAAGAGGTCGAACTCGCCGTCGACCTGCTTCACGTCGCGGCCGTCCAGCATGGCGCCGGCGTAGAAGCCCTGCTTCGGCGGGCCGTCCTGCTGCACCTGCTCGACCTCGCGGCGCTGCACGACGATGCGCGCGTTGGGCAGAAGCCGGTTGCCGGCACAATGGTCGAAATGGAGATGGCTGTTGACGACCGTGTCGATCGATCCCGCCTCCACGCCGATCTTCGCCAATTGCTTGTCGACGTCCTGGTCCGGCGTGAAATCGGCGGTGTAGATCGCCGCCAGGGTCCGGCCGATCGCGGCGTCCGGATCGGTGCGCAGGCCCGCCGGCAGGCCGGTGTCGAACACGGCCCGGCCCCTGGGATGCTCGATATAGTAGGACACGATCGGCACCTTGATCGTCCCGGTTCCGCCTTCGACGAAGGCTTCCATGGGCGCGGTGAGCCATCCGCAGGACAATGCATAGACCTTCATCGCCTTGGTTTTCCCCATGCGCGCGTGTGATTGATCCGTGCGCGACGCACCGCTATTCGAGCCGATATGGCCCGCAGGGCCAAGCGAAAACCCGCGCTCCGGCAGATTCCGGGAGGCCCCATGAACTTTGCGAGCGACAACACGGCCGGTGCCCACCCGCGTGTGCTGGAGGCGATAGCCGCGGTGAACGACGGCGTCGCCAGATCCTACGGCGCCGACCGCTGGTCGGAGGAACTGAACGAAGCGCTGTCGATCTGGTTCGACCGCGCGGTCCAGGTGTTCCCCGTCGCGACCGGCGGCGCCGCCAACGCGCTCGCCCTCAGCCAGCTCACGCCGCCCTGGGGCGCCGTCTTCTGCCACCGCGAGAGCCACATCAATGTCGACGAGTGCGGCGCGCCGGAGTTCTATTCGGGGGGCGCGAAGCTGGTTGCGCTGGACGGCCCGGCCGGCAAGCTCGCCTCCGCGCCGCTCCGCCAGGCCTTGCTGAACCATCCCCGCGGCGAAGTGCATCGCATGCAGCCCGGCGCCGTCTCGATCACCCAGGCGACGGAGTGCGGCACGATCTACACCCCGCACGAGGTGGGGGCGCTGGCTCAGGTCGCGGCCGAGGCCGGGATTCCGCTGCACATGGACGGCGCCCGCCTCAGCAATGCGCTCGTGACGCTCGGCTGCAAGCCGGCCGACATCACCTGGAAGGCGGGGGTCGCCGCCCTCTCGCTCGGCTTCACCAAGAACGGGGCGATCGCCTCGGAAGGCGTCGTCTTCTTCGATGCCGAACTGGCCGAGCATTTCGCCTTTCGCCGCAAGCGGGGCGGGCATCTCTTCTCCAAGATGCGCTTCTTTGCGGCACAGATGCTGGCGATGCTGGAGGACGACCTCTGGCGCGACCTCGCCGGCGCGGCCAACGCCGGCGCACGCCAGCTTGCGCAGATCTTCGCCGAAGCCGGCTGCACGCTCGCCTTCGATGTCGAAGCCAACGAGGTCTTCGCGCATCTCCCGCGGGCGGTCGCCGACGGCTTGCGCCAGGACGGAGCCTATTTCTACCCCTGGGGCGCCGAGTCCGGCGAGGCGCCGCTCTACCGCTTCGTCTGCTCCTTCGCGACCCGCGAGGCAGAGATCAATCGCTTCCGGGATCGGTTGCATTTTCACAGATCTCGCAACTGAACCGTTCGTTACCATCCGTTAGGCTTTTGAGTGACAGTCGGAGGCGCCCGGCTCGCGGCCTGCGCTTAATCGGACCTTTATCCGTTTGCGCCAATCTGAACAGGGCTCCGCGTCCGGCAGAACGCCGTCACGGGTTGCCGCAGGGATTGGCTATGGCGGGCAACGCCGCACCGGACGCGAAAAGCGCGTACCGGCGCATCACGCAGCAGGAAGCCGAACTCATCGTCGCGAGACATGAGATGTTGCTCGCCGGGCGCATGGGCGGGGCGCGCGCGGTACTCGGCTTTTGCGATCTTACGGGGCTGAACCTTTCCGGCCGCAATCTGCGCGATGCCGACTTCGCCGGCGCCGTTCTGGCGGATGCCGATTTGTCCCGGGCCCAGCTCGACAGCGCGAATTTCTTCGCTACCGACCTGCGCCGCTGCAACCTGCAATCCGCCGTACTGCGCCGTGCCGATCTGCGCGGGGCGTCGCTGCGCGGCGCCAATCTGACCGGCGCCGATCTGTACGAGGCCGATCTCCGCGAGGGCGTCATCGCGCGCCGCACGCAGACCGGCGATCTCAAATATCTCCAGCACGATCCCAAGCCGTCCGAGATGCCGGCCGCGATCCTGGCGCACGCCAATCTGGAGCGCGCGCGCATGACCGGCGCGGTCGCGCTTCAGGCCGATTTCTCCGACGCGATCATGCGCTCGTGCCGGCTGGCCCGGGCCAATCTCCGCCAGGCCAATCTCAGCGGCGCCATCCTTGAGAACGCCGACCTTACGGGCAGCGACCTCACGGGCGCCAATCTCAGCGGCGCGGTGCTCACCGGCGCCAAGCTCGCGCATATACGCAGCGACGGCGCGAACATGACCGGCGTTCTGACCGACGCCCCCGCGGGCGTCGCGCCCGATGCGCTTGCCGAGCCGGTAACCGACATGCTGCGGCGGCACGCCTTGTGGGTTCAGTCGCAAGGCGCCGACGGCAAGCCGGTTTCGCTCGCCAATGTCGACCTGCGCAGCGTCGCCGGCCTCGCCGCCTACGATCTGACCGCCTTGCTCGCGCCGGGCGCGACGCTCTACGGGCTCAACATGGACGGCGCGCGGCTTCAGGGGGCACAGCTCGCGGGCGCCGACCTGCGGCACGCCAGCTTCCGCGACGCCGATCTGCGCGGCATCAATCTGAAGCAGGCGAAGCTCGGCGGCGCCTGCCTCAGCGGCGCCAATCTCGGCCCGCTGATGATCGCCGCCGACCGTCTCATGCCCGCTCAGTTGAGCGGCGCCACGCTGCGCACGGCGGACTTCCGCAATGCCGATCTTTCCCACGCCCTGATGGTGCAGGCCGACATGTCCTATGCCGATCTCGGCGGGGCCAACCTGCGGCGCGCAAACCTCTCGCATGCGCTGATGACCGGTACGACGGTGTCGTCGTCGGCCTTGGGCGAGGCGATCTTCGACGGCGCGGCGGGGCTCCGCCTCGTCGGCCGGTAGCCGTCAGGACAGGCGAAACGCCAGCAGCGCCAGGGACGACAGCATCAACGGCCAGGAGACCCACGGCCCCAGGATCGCAGCCAGGATGGTGCTGCGCGGCCGGTATCCGACGACATGTGCGAACGCCCCGGCAAGGCCCAGCGCCATGACCGGCATGATGACATGCACGATGGTCGTCTCGCCCGCGAACATCCACGGCGCCAGCGAGAGCATCGCAATGAGTGTGGCGGCTATGCCGAAGGAGACGCCGCGCAGGGCGACGGCGCCTGCGGAACCCGCCGGCTGAAGCCCAAGCAGGGGCGCTCTCTGGCCATGGTCGATCATGTTCAGCCCCCGTCTGCACTGTCTCGGCGTTTCGAGTTTCAGCGCTTCGATCCGCCGCGCCAGATGCGAAACTGACGCGCGACGATCTGCCCCTGCTCCAAAACGTCGCAGGCGCGAAGAAGGCGCGCGGCCGGAACCGCGCGCCTCTCGTCGTGTCGATGCCTGGATCAGGCGGCCTTGGCCGTGATCGACTGCGGCTCGGCGCCGGCGCCGATCTCGATGCGGCGGGGCTTCTTCGATTCCGGAATGACGCGCTTCAGCTCGATGTGAAGCAGCCCGTGCTCCAGCTTCGCGCCCGATACCTCGACGTGATCGGCCAACTGGAAGCGGCGTTCGAAGGCGCGGCCGGCGATGCCCTGATGCAGATAGTTGCGCTTGGCGTCCTCGGGCTGCTTGCCGGTGACGGTGAGCGCGCTCTCCTTCACTTCGATGCCGAGATCGGCTTCCGAGAAGCCGGCGACCGCCATGGTGATGCGGTACTCGTTATCGCCCAGGCGTTCGATGTTGTAGGGCGGGTAGCTCTGACCCTGGTTGTCGGCGGCGCCGTCCAGCATCTGGAAGAGGCGGTCGAAGCCGACGGTCGAGCGGTACAGGGGGGAAAGGTCGAAACGCATGTCAAAATCCTCCAGGGAGCGATTGAGAACGGCCCGCAGGATTGCCGGGCCGCCGTGCCTGTCTGCCGCCCCCGAACATCGGCGGGCGGCAGACCTGGAGATAGATGCGCTTAGGCGGCTTTCAAGCCCTCAGCGCTGATAGTAGCTGCGGACCTCGCCCTTCTTGGTCTCGCATTCCGCCGCATAGTGCCTCTCGCGCGGCTTCTGCTTGTATTCGGCGTTCACATGGAAGCGGACGAACCACTTCTTGTTGCCGCTGTCCTGGACCTTGATCTCGTCGATGTCGATTTCGCGGGCGTAGCGGTTGTCGGAATAATTGGCGGCCGCGGCGGCGCAGGCGCGCACGGCGTCGGCCTTGCCGTTCGGATAATTGCGCCGCTCATAGCGGTCGTCGTCGACGAGGTCGGCGAGTTCGCGGCGATCGATGATCCGGTCGACATTGCTCTGCGGGGGACGGCCGTCGTTGTCGTCGTATCCGGTCATGATGATGAACCTGGCGCGGCAGCCGAAATTCACCCAGATGCCCGAGCGGTAATAGCCCCACGTCGTGCCGTAGACGCACGGCGCTTTCGAGATCTGGCGGTCCAGCCGGACGCCGCGCTGTGTGTCGACGGAGCAGAACCGATACATGTTGCCCTGCGACTCGCAGGTCATCTGAAAGTCCGCCGAGGCGGTACCGCCGAAGGCGAACGCGGCGAACGCGAGCCCCAGCACGCCGAACAATGACTTCAACATAACTCCCTCCTTTAGGCGCCGGCCGTACGCCGGGCGCGTTCGATGCCTTCGCTGATCATCCGGGCCGCATCCTCCGGCCCGATCCAGTCGACGACCTTCACCCACTTGCCCTTCTCGAGATCCTTGTAGTGCTCGAAGAAGTGCTGGATCTGCTCCGTCAGGATCGCGGGCAGGTCACGGTAGCTCTTCACGTCCTTGTAGTAGGGGTGGAGCTTGTCCACCGGCACGGCGAGGATCTTCTCGTCGATGCCCTTCTCGTCCTGCATCAGCAGCGCCCCGACGGGCCGGCAGCGCACGATGCAGCCGGTGACCACGGGCGACGGGCCGGCCACCACGACATCGCAAGGGTCGCCGTCTTCCGACAGCGTGTGCGGAATGAAGCCGTAATTGCCCGGATAGAACATCGCGGTATGCAGGAAGCGGTCGACCACCATGGCGCCGGACGCCTTGTCGATCTCGTATTTCACCGGCGCCCCGCCGGCCGGAATCTCGATCAGCGCGTTCACGTCCCAGGGGGGATTTTCGCCCGTCTTGATCTTGCTCAGATCCATGCCAGTTCCTTTGCGCTGCCGCCCACCTTAGCCCGTTCCGGAGGCGAGAGCGCGCGGCGAGATGTCCCGCCCTAGTATTCCCTGACGGCCCAACCGGCGATGAATGCGGCGCGCGTCCATGTCGCCCGAGTGGCTCACCGCAGGTCGATCAGGCAGCGCCGGTTGGACACCGTGGTGTCCAGCGGCATCCCGTCGACCAGCGGGTCGGCGAAGCCGAAACCTTCGGCGGTGATCGCGGCTTCCGGCACCTTGTAGCGCACGAGGTCGGTCTCGATCCGGCTCGCCCGGTCCTTGGTCAGCGCGAGGTTCAGGTCCTGCGAGCCGACATTGTCGCTGTAGCAGCCGATCTTGATGGCGCTGTAGCCGACGCGCAGGAAGACTTCCGCGACCTGCGGGATCACGGCCTGCGCCTCTTCGGGTATCCAGGGGCCGGCATGATGGAAGAAGATGACGAAGCTGCGCGGCGGCTTGGCCGGATCGGCGGGCACGGCAGCTTCAGCCGGTGCAGCTTCGGCCGGCGCAGCTTCGGCCGGCGCAGCCGTCTCTGCCGCAGCAGCAGGGGGCTCCGGGGCCGTCTCCTCCGCCCGCGTCAGGCCGAACATCGACACCAGCAGCGCGACCGCCAAACCCTTGACCATGACGTCCCCCGGAATTCTGCGCCGACCCTAGAACGCCTGCGGGTTCCGTCAAAGCCCGGACGTTACGTCCAGAGCGCGCCGAGCCGGGCGAAATTCTGCCGCGCCGTCTCCACCCGGTTGCGCAGCCGCTTGCGCCGGGCGCCGTCGCCCTCGATCAGCTCGTCCTCGGCTTTGTCCAGCGCCAGCCCCAGGAACAGCCACAGCAGCAGCCTGGTGTTGCTGACATAGGGTTCGGTGACGAAGCCGCGCATCTCCTTCTCCAGATTCGTCAGGTGATAGCGCGCCTGGCGCAGCGCCTCCTGCACGTCGCGCTTGTCGCCGATGAGCTGCGCCGCGCGCACGTCCAGCCCCGCCGCCTGGATCATCAGTCGGGCGCGGCAGAGGAAGCGGTGGCACTCCTCGCGCATCAGCGCCTGCGAACGATCGTCGTCCTCGTCCGCTGCCTCCCACAGCCGCCGGAAGACGTCCTCCGCCTCGGCCAGCGCCGCCAGTGCCTCGTCCTGCCGCTGCTGCGCCTCGCCGACCGCCTCGGGCGCCACGTTGAACGGGCTGCCGATATCGGCCGGCGGATCGGTGACCGTCTCCTCGATTGAGCCGCGTCCCTTCAGCCGCGCCTCGTCCGGCGCCAGGTCGAGGTCGAGCGCGAAGGCCCGCTCCAGCGCCTCGAAATAGGCCGGCATGTGAAGAGCCGACTCGAAGACGTGCTGGCAGAATTCCTGCCGCACCGTCTTCGCCTCCAGCGCCGGATTCCAGGCGAGCCGCGCGAAGGCATAGGCGTTGAGGTTGGGTGCGACGAAAGGCGCCGATCCGGTCGCGAGCGCACCGACGGTATGCGCGCCGTTCGCGGCATAGAAGGCGAGGTCGCGGCGGATCACCTCCACCATCGGCGGCGCGACGATCTTGAAGAGGATCGCGTCCAGCCAATACTCGAACACCCGCGCCTGGCCGTGCCCCGCGAACAGCGCCGCATTTTCGCGCCACAGCGCCGGATACTTCTCGTTCACCGGATGGGGCGCATCGAGGCCCGCCGCATAGCAGCGCAGGCGCGGCGCGAAGGTCAGCGCGACATTGGCCCGCGGTGCGACGCGCGGCGGCGCCTCGGTGTCGTGATACGACAGGAACGCGATCTTCGCCTCCGGCGCGACCTCGGCCAGAACGTCGGCGATCGCATTGGTCGCCAGCATCGCCTGGTCCGACGGCGAATGCCCGGCCGCGGCCGCCGCCTCGCACCAGCCGCCGCCGGGCAGATCGTCCGCCCACAGATGATAGACGTCGAAGCCCGGATTGGCCGCGAACCAGGTGCGCGCCGCCTCGCGCACCGCGGCCAGCGCATCCTCCGACAGGGCGTTCAGATTGTAGCGCTTGTCGCGCACGCCGCCGCGCTCGGGAAACCAGTCCGGATGCGACGCGAACGCATCGCGCGGCAGCAGCGCCGCAAGCCCGTGCCCGCCGATCTCCAGCGCCATGCCGAAGCGCCGCGCGCAGGCGACCGCCGCGTCGCGGCCTGCCCGCCATTGCACCGCCGGGATCGCGCCGAGGCCGAGCCCGTGTTCGTCGACGTGGAAGAAGATGTTGTTCAGCCGGTTGCGTGCCGCCCAGGTGATCCACGCTTCGGCATCCCGCATGAAGGCGTGGTGGCCGAGGATCAGGCTCCGCCCAGCCAGCGCCGGCGCCTGGTGCGGCCGCGCCGCGGGCCAGTCGCCGCTCCGGCCGGCGATCGTCAGGTGCTCGCCCGGCGCCGGCCAGGCAAAGCCGATCGCCTCCAGCGCATCATAGGCCGCCCACAGCGCCCCGGCCGGCCCGTCGCCGGTCAGCGTCAGCACCCCGTCCCGCACCTCCCAGGCGAAGCCTTCGCCGGCCGCGCCATGCGTGATGGCAATCCCCGCCAGCCCGACCGGCCCTTCGATCAGGCCGAGATGCAGCCGCAACTCCGCGGCGGCGACGGCGGCGAGGGGCGAGCCGTCCGGCACGCTGATGGGGAGATCGGAGACGAGGGGCATCGTACCTTGCTGCGTTGTGGGCGATGAGGCTTTTGGTCTATTGCTCTGGCACGGGCAACCGGCCGCCAGAACCGCACGGAGGACGTCATGAATGCAGAGCTGATCACCGAGATCACCGACGGACTCAAGAAGCTCGTCGGCACCGACTCGGGCTTCGGCTCCGTCCTCAAATTCGACTTCGAAGGCCAGGGCGTCGCCCGCATCGACGGGCGCAGTTCGCCCAACGTCGTCGACAACCAGGACCTGCCGGCCGACTGCACCATCGTCATCTCGCCCGAGAATCTCATGAAGATGTTCCGCCGCGAACTCGACCCGACGATGGCCTTCATGCAGGGCAAGATGAAGGTCAACGGCGACATGTCGGTCGCCATGAAGCTCGGCCCCATCATGCAGAACGCGGCCAAGGCCGCCGGCATGTGAACACCGCAAGGCTGGTCGAGACGGCGGACAACCTCGCTCCGCCGGGCGCACGGCTTCACGCGCTGAAGACGGCGGACGGCGTGACGTTGCGCGCCGCCACCTGGCTGCCGGCCCGGACACGCCGCGGGACCATTCTCGTCTGCACCGGCCGCACCGAGTTCATCGAGAAATATTTCGAGTTCATCGGCGAGATCCTCGAACGCGGCTATGCCGTCGCCTGCTTCGACTGGCGCGGCCAGGGCCTCTCGCAGCGTCTTCTGGACGACCCGACCAAGGGCCATGTCGACAGCTTTGCCGCCTATGACCGCGACATGGATGCGGCGGTCGATGGCCTTCTGGCCGAGATGCCGAAGCCCTGGGTGCTTTTCGGTCATTCGATGGGCGGGCATGTCGCGCTGCGCCACCTGGCGCGCCGGCCGGCCGATTTCGAGCGCGCCTTCCTCAGTGCGCCGATGCTCAGGATCTGGCTCCCCTGGTCGCTGCGCCTGATCTCCGGCGGGCTGGCGGCGGCCATGTGCGCGGCCGGGCGCGGCCAGGCCTTCACGCCCGGCGGCGCCGGCAATGACGGGCTCGCGATACCGTTTAAAGACAACCGTGTCACCGGCGATCCCGTCCGCTACCGCCGCAACAACGATATCCTGCGCGCCGAACCTGCCCTCGCGCTCTGCGGTCCGACCTGGCGCTGGCTCAGGGCGGCCTTTGCCTCCATGCGGCTTCTGCGGCGGCCGGCCTTCGCCGCCCGGATCGTCTGCCCGCTCCTGATCGTCGGGGCCGCGCATGACGAAGTCGTTCACCAGGGGCCGGACCTGACGCTGATCCGGCGGGTGCGGCGCGGCCTCTTCGTGCTGTTCTCCGACGCCAGGCACGAGCTCGTGCAGGAACGCGACCGCGTCCGCCGCGTCATGTGGCACGCCGTCGACGCCTTCCTCGACTCCGCCTCGGACGCCGGCCTCTAGCTATTCCGCCGTCACCACATAGCCGTTCAGCCGGTCCTGCACCGCCGCGTCGATCGACGGCAGCTCCCGTGCCTTGGCCTTGTTGACCGTGAAGCCATAGGCGAGCTCGCCGCGCCACGGCGCCTGGAGCACCTTGCAGGTGTCGCCGAAGCAGGCCGCCGCAACCTTCCTGCCGTCGCCCCGCGTATAGACCGCGTAGAAATTCTCCGGCCGCGTCGAACTGCCCTGCGTCGCCTGGTAGGCGGTCACGTCGGGCGCCAGTTCGCGCTGCTCGAAGGCGCCATAGGTCGCCATCTCGTGGCGCGCGAGGGCCTCCGCCGCCTCGCCGACGGGCAGGGCGCCGAAGCTCTTCTGCACCGTGTAGAAGGCGCCTTCGGTGACCGTGTCGGCGACCGCGCCGTCGGTGCGCTGCTTGAAGGTCAGGCCCTTGAGCTCGGGCAGCTTGCCCCAGAGATACAGCACACTGCCCGGGCCGTAGCGCGTTTCGCCGACCTCTTCGTCGGTGCCGCAGCCCGGCGGCATGGCCTCGAAGGATTCGCACGGCACGTTCATCTTCACGTCCAGCAGCCAGGCGACCTGCGACAGCGCCGCCGTGCGCTCGATATAGTTCGACGCCTGGTTCAGCGACCACTGCACGACCGGGGCGATGAACAGGCTCGACGCCGCCCACACCAGGACGAAGAACAGGATCACCAGCGCAAAGCGGGTGTTCCGCCAGAATCGCCGGGCGAAGCTCTCGGGCGGCGTCGGGGCAAAGGTCGAACGCAGTATGGGCGGCGCGATCGGCTTGATCGGCTTGACGATCGGGTTGCTCTTCATGCCGCCTTCGTTGCCGCCATCATGTAATTCACGTCCGTGTCGCTCGACCGCTTCCATTGGTCGCTGATCGGATTATAGGCGAGCCCGACCAGCTCCTCGACGCTCAGCCCCGTGCCGGCGAGCGCGTCGCGCAATTCGGCCGGGGTCACGAATTTCGCCCATTCATGGGTGCCGCGGGGCAGCCAGCCGAGCACATATTCGGCCCCCACGATCGCCAGCGCCCATGCCTTCATCGTCCGGTTCAGCGTCGCGACGATCATGATCCCGCCGGGCTTCAGCATCGCCGCACAGCTCTTCAGGAACAGCGCCTTGTCCGCGACATGTTCGATGACCTCCATGTTCAGGATGACGTCGAACCGCTCGCCCGCTTCGGCCAGCGCCTCGGCGGTGGTCGCGCGATAGTCGATCTCCAGGCCCTGTTCTGCCGCGTGGGCGGAGGCCGTCTTGACGTTCTTCTCGGAGGCATCGGCGCCGAGGACGGCGAAGCCGAGGCGGGCCATCGGCTCGGAGAGCAGGCCGCCGCCGCAGCCGATGTCGAGCAGGCGCAGGCCCTCGAACGGCCGCCGTGCCTTCACGTCGCGCCCGAAGCGCTTCAGCACCGTCTCGCGGATATAGGCGAGGCGCGCCGGGTTGAACCTGTGCAGCGGCCGGAACTTGCCGCTCTCGTCCCACCATTCCGCCGCCAGCGCGGAAAACCGCGCCACCTCGGCATCGTCGATCGTGCTGGCAGGGGAGCCCGTCATTGCGGCGCCTATGTAGGACGGCGCGGCCGCCGAGCCAACCATGCGCTTTCGCCATGGCCCGTCCATGCGCTCTCAAGTGTCCCGGGGCCCTTACCTCAAGGGTCCCGGGAGTCCCACCTTTTCCTTGCCTCCCCGGCACGCGGCCTGTATCGCGATGCCGCCTTTCAACCGGAACCGCCGAGCCTGATGTCCGCCGCCGCGAAGCCACGCCTGGTGATGAAGTTCGGCGGCACCTCCGTGGCCGGGGTCGAGCGCATCCGCAATGTCGCAGCCCTCGTGAAGCGCGAGGTCGAGAACGGCTATGACGTGGCCGTCGTGGTCTCGGCGATGTCGGGCGAGACCAACAAGCTCGTCGCCCTGACCCGCGAGATGTCGCCGCTGCACGACGCGCGCGAATACGACGCCATCGCCTCGTCGGGCGAGAACGTCACCGCCGGCCTCACCGCCATCGCGCTGGATACGATCGGCGTGCCGGCGCGGTCCTGGGCGGGCTGGCAGATTCCGATCAAGACCGACGGCGTGCACGGCTCCGCCTCGATCCTCGACATCGACCCCAAGGGCATCGAGGACCGCTTCGCGCAGGGCACGATGGCGGTCGTCGCCGGCTTCCAGGGGATCAGCCCGGAAGGGCGTATCACGACGCTCGGCCGCGGCGGCTCCGACACCAGCGCCGTGGCGCTCGCCGCCGCGCTCAAGGCCGAGCGCTGCGACATCTACACCGACGTCGACGGCGTCTACACGACCGATCCGCGCATCGTCGAAAAGGCCCGGAAGCTCGACAAGATCTCCTACGAGGAGATGCTCGAGATGGCCTCGCTCGGGGCCAAGGTGCTCCAGACGCGCTCGGTCGAGATGGCGATGATCCATCGCGTCAAGACCCAGGTACTTTCAAGCTTCGATGGCCAGGTGGGCGCCGATCTCCCCGGCACGCTGGTTTGCGATGAGGACGAGATCATGGAGAAGAGGCTGGTCAGCGGCATCGCCTACAGCCGCGACGAGGCGAAGATCACGCTGGTGAAGGTGCCCGACCGGCCGGGCGTCGCGGCGGCGATCTTCTCGCCGCTCGCCGATGCCGGCATCAATGTCGACATGATCGTCCAGAACGTTTCCGACGACGGCAAGACGACCGACATGACCTTCACCACCGGCAAGGCCGATTTCGAGCGCGCGCTGAAGGTGCTGGAGGACAATCTCCACGACATCCGCCACGAGCGCGTCTCGACCGACACCAATGTCGTCAAGGTCTCGGTCATCGGCGTCGGCATGCGCACCCATGCGGGCGTCGCGCAGACCATGTTCAAGACGCTGGCCGAGAAGGGCATCAACATCCAGGTCATCTCGACCAGCGAGATCAAGGTCTCGGTGCTGATCGCCGCCGAATACACCGAACTCGCCGTGCGGGCGCTGCATACGGCCTACGGGCTGGACGGTCCGTGAGCGGGACCCGGCCCTAGATGGCCACCGCGGCCGGCAATCCGCGTGTCCTGCTGCGCCGCCTGCGCGACATCATGGCGGAGCGCACCAGCGCGCAGGAACGGCTCGACCGCATCGTCACGCTCATCGCCGGCAACATGGTCGCCGAGGTGTGCTCGATCTACCTGGTGCGGGCCGGCGGCGAACTGGAGCTCTTCGCCACCGAAGGCCTCAACAAGAGCGCCGTCCACAAGACGCGCCTGAAGAAGGGCGAGGGCCTTGTCGGCGACATCGCCGCCCACGCCCGCCCGCTCAATCTCTCCGATGCGCAGTCGCATCCGAAATTCGCCTACAAGCCGGAGACCGGCGAGGAGATCTACCAGTCGCTGATGGGCGTCCCGATCCTGCGCGACGGGCTCGCCCTCGGCGTCATCGTCGTCCAGAACAAGACGCACCGCCTCTACGAGGAAGAGGAGGTCGAGGCGGCGCAGACGATCGCCATGGTGCTCGCCGAGATGATCGCCTCGGGCGATCTCATCTCGCCCAACGAACTGGAAGAAACCGGCATCCGCCGCGACCGGCCCTGGCGCTTCAGGGGCGCCGCCATCGCCGAAGGCGTGGCGATCGGCGAGGTCATCCTGCATGCCCCGCGCGTGAAGGTCGAACGCCTCATCGCCGAAGACCCCGACGTCGAACGGGCCCGCCTCGACACGGCCGTCAAGCAGCTCCGCTCGCAGATCGACACGCTGGTCGATCACGAGGACATGGAGCTGCTCGGCGACACCAAGGAGGTGATGGAAGCCTATCGCATGTTCGCGAACGACTCGGGCTGGCTCGCCCGGTTGCGCGAGGCGATCGGCACCGGCCTCACCGCGGAAGCGGCCGTCGAGCGCGTGCAGTCGGAAACGCGGGCCCGCCTCATGCGCGCGACCGACCCCTATCTGCGCGAGCGCGCCCACGATCTCGACGATCTCGCCAACCGGCTGCTGCGCCACCTCGCCGGCCTCACTGAGGACGGCCTGCACGCCAACTTGCCCGAGAGCGCCATCCTGGTTGCGCGGGCGATGGGCCCGGCCGACCTCCTCGACTATGACCGCACGCGCCTCAAGGCGGTCGCGCTGGAGGAAGGCTCGCCCACCTCGCATGTCGCCATCGTCGCGCGCGCCCTCGGCATCCCGCTGATCGGCCGCATCGACGGGCTGCTCGACCAGGCCGACGCCGGCAACCTCGCGGTCGTCGACGGCGAGCGCGGCGAAATCCACCTGAGGCCGACGCCCGAGATCGTCTCCGCCTACAGCGCCAAGCTCACCCTCATCGCCCAGCGCGAGCAGGAATTCGCGCAATACAAGGATGCGCCGGCCGTCACCACCGACGGCCGCACGATCACCCTGCTGCTCAATGCGGGCCTCGCGATCGACCTGCCGCATCTCGACGAGACGGGGGCGGCCGGCATCGGCCTGTTCCGCACCGAGCTGCCCTTCATGATCACCCAGCGGCTGATGGGGCTGTCGCGCCAGACCGAGCTCTATGCGCGGGTGCTCGACGAAGCGAAGGGCAGGCCGGTCACCTTCCGCACGCTGGATCTCGGCGGCGACAAGCAGCTCCCCTACATGCATTTCGACCCGGAGGAGAACCCGGCCCTCGGCTGGCGCGCCATCCGCGTCAGCCTCGACCGTCCGCATCTGATGCGCTGGCAGCTCCGCGCGATGGTCGCCGCCGCGGCGGGGCGCGAGCTATCGGTCATGTTCCCGATGATCGCCGAGGTCGAGGAATTCGTGCAGGCGCGCGCTTTGCTCCAGAAAGAGGTGGAGCGCGCCGAGCGCTTCGGCCACGCCATGCCCACCCGGGTGCGGGCGGGAACGATGCTGGAAGTGCCCTCGCTCGGCTGGAGCCTCACGCCGCTGCTCGACCGGGTCGACTTCATCTCGCTGGGCACCAACGATCTGATGCAGTTCTTCTTCGCCTCGGACCGCGGCAACCCGCGCCTCGGCGAACGCTACGATGCGCTCAGCCCCGCCTTCCTGCGCTTCATCAAGCAGGTCATCGACGCCTGCAACGCCGCGTCGAAGCCCTTCACCGTCTGCGGCGAGATGGCGGGCCGCCCGCTCGAAGCCCTCGCCCTCATCGCCCTCGGTGCGGTCAACCTCTCCATGCAGCCGCACGCCGTCGGACCCGTGAAGATGGCGATCCGCACCGCCCGCGTCTCGCAGCTCCGCAACTTCCTCCTCCCCCGCCTCGACAGCCCCGGCCACACGCTGCGCGAAGACCTCCGCATCTTCGCCGAGGAACAGGGCATTCGCCTGCTCTAGGGGGCTCAGCTCTCCCGGTGCAGGATCAGCAGGTCGATCTCCGGCGGCGTCAGGAAGCGCACCGGAAATATGCTCGTCCCGATTCCGGCGCTGACGAAGAGCGTGTGCCCGTTCTCAACGATCGCGCCCATCGCATAGCGCTGGCCGTAGCGGGACGGCACCACCGGCCGGCCGAGCAGGGGCACATAGACCTGGCCGCCATGGGTGTGGCCGGCGATGGTCAGCATCACGGTCGAGGGAATCTGCGGGAAGATGTCCGGCGTATGGGTCAGCGCGATCGCCGGGCCTTTCACACCCTCCATCGCCCGATCGAGCTGGTAGGGCCGGGTATAGGCATCGGGGATTCCGACCAGCCACACGCCCGCCTTCAGCATCACCTTGCGCGCCTCCAGCACCGGGATGCCGTTCGCCTCCAGCTCCGCCGCGATATGCGCCGGGTCGTTCCAGTTGTCGTGGTTGCCCAGAACGGCATAGACGCCTTCGGGCGCCGACAGGCGTGCCAGCACCGGCGCGATCTCGTGCATATCGACCTTGCCGCCGCCGATGACGCCGTCGATCACATAATCGCCCGCCAGCACGATCAGGTCGGGCTTCAGCGCATTGGTCTCGGCGACCACCTGCGCCAGCTTCTCCAGGCCCACATGCGGGCTGCCGACATGCAGGTCGGCCAGCACGGCGATGCGATAGCCGTCGCGCTCGGCCGGCCAATCGAAAAGGCCGAGCCGCGTTTCGCGCACCACCAGCCGCCCCGGCTCGATCGCGACGGCATAGACGGCGAGCAGCGCCCCGATCAGGACCAGCGCGCCGAGGCTGCGCCACAGCCAGCGCCGTCGCCGCTTCGCCTCAGCCATACGCCACGCTCCGCACGCCCCACATCGCTGCGAGACTTGCCTGCCTGCTCCGGAAAAACAAAGGCCCCGAACCCTTGCGGGCCGGAGCCGTTGCGCCGGGCCGGCCAGTTCATCCGTGGTCCGGGCCCGTTGGCTGTTCATCTACCAGCGCATTGTGACGCTTGTGCGGCAGCCGGACATCAAAGGCGCGCCGAGGGGGGCGCGCCTTTGAACACAGGTGTCGTGGCGACTCCTGTTCTGCCCGCGCCGGGGTGGGGGTGTAGCGCGGGCTGATTTCATCCCGGCAAGGCGGCCTTCGAGGCGGGAGCGCAGGATGCGGCGGGCGCCTTGGGGGCGGCGGCTGCGTCCGGGGTTCGCGTCACTGGCGGGCTTGCCGGGTGAGGCTGTGTCGCACGGCGGGGCGGGTGCGACATTGATCCAACGCAAACTTCAGGTCTTTTGTTCCCGGTTGGCTGCGGCGTGCGCGGCCTTAGGATGGCGCGCATGAATCTCCCTTTGCTTTCGGTGAATGTCGGCCTGCCGCGTGTGATCGCCGAGGTCGACGGCATCGGTGTCGTCTCGGGCATTGCGAAATCGCCGGTTGCCGGGCCTTCGATCGCTGTCGCCTTCACGCAGATCGAAGGTGACGGCCAGGCCGATCTCTCGGTCCATGGCGGGGCCGACAAGGCGGTCTATGCCTATCCCACCACCAACTGGCCCTGGTGGCAGCAGGTGCACGCCGTCGGCTGCGAACCGGGCAGCATGGGCGAGAATCTCACGCTGGAAGGCGCGACGGAGGACGACATCGCCATCGGCGACCGGTTCCGGTGGGGTACCGTATTGCTCGAAGTCAGCCAGCCCCGCGCACCCTGCTACAAGCTGGCGCTCCATACGCGGCGGCCCGACGTTCCCGGCCTCATGACCGCTTCGGCGCGTTGCGGGTGGTATCTCCGTGTCCTGGAGGAGGGCAGCGGAGCGGTTTATGGAACGCTCGTCCGCGAACGCGCCTCCGGCGGACCCAGCATACGCGAGACCTTCCGCGCCTTGTTCGACCGGCGCACGCCGCCCGAACGGATCGCTGAAATCGCCTCTCATCCCGCGCTTGCCGAAATCTGGAGCAAGGCCCTCCGGAAGGCGCTTCCCTGAGGCGGGGCCAGAACGCCGCTCAGCCCCTGCGCGAGCCCGTCTCTTGGTCTCGACCTTGGGGCGCAGGATGGGACCGGATGTCGCGGGGGCGGGCCCGGTCATCCCCTAAAAAGGCGATAGAACCCGGATTCAGGCGGAACTAGGGTTCCCTCCTACTTTGGGGGATTCCATGGCCGTACTCGTCAATGCCAGCGGCAACGCCGTCGTGGACGCCGAATTGTGGGGCTACAAGTGGGACGCCCTGAACCTCACCTACTCGTTCCCGGCCGATGAGACGGGCTATGGCGGCTATGCCGCCATCTTCGGCTTCCAGCAATTCAGCACCGCGCAGCAGACGGCGATCCGAACGATCCTCGGCAACATCGCCAGCTTCTGCAACCTCACCTTCACCGAAGACCCCAACGTCATAACCTCGCTGCGCTATGCCGAGGCTGAATTCATCGACTATACCGACAACGCGGCCGATGCGCAGATGACCGACCTGCACGGCCCCGGCGGCGGCGTCAGCGCCGAGGCCTGTCCGCCCGAGAATGCCTTCGGCGGCGTTCCCCCGATGACACCGGTCTATGCCCAGGGCGACAGCTGGTACACGCACGGCAACTACGAGGCCCCGGCGATCGGCAGCTTCGCCTATGCGGCCGGTCTCATGCACGAGACCGGCCACGCGCTCGGCCTCAAGCACGGCCACATCACCCAAAGCGGTCACGGACACACATTCCCGGCGCTGGCTGCCGACATGAACTCCTACGAGTTCTCGATCATGACCTACAGCCAGTTCCCCGGCGCCGACACGACGTCAGGGGACAACGCGCCGAACCACCCCACCACCTACATGATGGCCGACATCGCGGCGCTCCAGTATCTCTACGGCGCCAACTACACCACCAATTCCGGCAACACGACCTATACCTGGAACAAGAATACGGGCGCCTTCCTCGTCAACGGCGTGCAGCAGTTCCGGCCCAACGCGAACTTCATCCTCCAGACGGTCTGGGACGGCGGTGGCGTCGATACCTATGACTTCAGCAGCTACACGACCGCGCTGAACGTCGACCTCAACCCCGGCAAGTGGGCCAATCTCGGCACCCAGCTCGCCGACCTCGGCAACAGCAACGGCGGTGCGCACTACATCGCGCGCGGCAACGTCTTCAACGCGCTCCAGGACCCCAACAACCCCACCGAGACGGCATCGCTGATCGAGAACGCCAAGGGCGGCTCGAACAACGATGTGATCCGCGGCAACACCGTCGCCAACACGCTGACCGGCAACGGCGGCAACGATACGCTGGCGGGCAACGGCGGCAACGATACGCTGGTCGGCGGCGCGGGCACCGACAAGATGGACGGCGGCGGCGGCGTCGACCGGCTGGAGGGCGGCGTCGGCAACGACATCTACCTCAACCCCACCGGCGACACGATCGTCGAGGCCGCCGGCACCGCCAACGGCAACGATACCGTCCAGAGCAACGTCGCTTTCTCGCTCGCCGGCGGCGCCACCGCCAACATCGAACGGCTTCAGCTCACCGGCACCGGCAACATCGCCGGCACCGGCAATGCGCTCGCCAACTTCATCCAGGGCAACGGCGGCAACAACCTGATCCGCGGCGGCACCGGCAAGGACAGCCTCGAAGGCGGCGGCGGCAACGATACGCTCGCCGGGGAAGGCGACAACGATAAGCTCACCGGCGGCACCGGTGCCGACCTCTTCCGCTTCGCCAATGCCGGAGCCGGATCGGACTCCATCACCGACTTCAACCAGGCCCAGGGCGACCGCTTCGACCTCTCCGGCGGCACCTTCACCTCGGCCACCGTTTCGAACGGCAACACCGTTCTGCATCACACCGGCGGCACGATCATCGTCGTCGGCATCACCAATCTCACGCTGAATCAATGGCGTGCGCTGTCGAGCGGCGGCACCGGACCCGAACCGGCCCAGCCGGAGGGCGCGGCTGCCGCGCGATTCGATGCCCTGGCGGGGCTGGATCTCGCGCACGGCGCATTTCCGGCGCTCGCCGCAAGCGATGCGGGCTCGTATGCCGGAACGTTCGACATAGCGCATCTGCTGGGCCAGCCTCTCGCGACGGGATATGACGCCTTGCTCGCGTGAGCTGCACGGCGCCCAGGTCGCGCAACCGGCCATGGAACCGGCTGCCGTGATCCAGGGTTTGGGAGGGATCGCCAGGCAGGAGGCCGCATGACCAGGATCACCTATCACATCGTTCAGCACGATGGCGGCTGGGCCTACAAGCTCGGCGACGTGTTCTCCGAACCCTTCCGGACGCGCCAGGAAGCCATGGATGCAGCGCGGCGTGCGGCCTTCGAGCAGGGGTTGCCGGACGCCAAGTCGGTCTCCATCTCGTGGGAAGACGAGAACGGGACCTGGCATGACGAGGTCTCGAAAGGCGACGACAGGCCTGACGCCGAGGTCGATCCCTCCTGACCTGCGACAACGATGCGTCTCCTGCGGGCGCGGTCGACGGCGTAAATAGCGTCCTGGGACGTCGCGCGGGCTCGCGACGCGAGGGGGCGCATCATGACGAATTTCAACTCGCTTCTCGTGGGCGGAGCGACGGGTTGGCACGACGGCTCGGGCATCGTGACCTACTCCTTCCTGTCGTCCGTGCCGGGCTACTATCCAAAGGTCAACACCGACGGCATTGCCGGCGTCGACTCATGGGACGTCGACGGGGACCTCACGCTGGCCTTCGGCGCCTTCCAGGCGTTGTCCAGCGCCGAACGAGCCCTGGCCCTGCGGGCCATGCAGGCCTGGAATGACGTCGCCAACGTCCACCTGACGGCCGCGGCTTCGGGTGTCGGCCAGATCACCTGGGGCAGCGGCGATTTCGGCGACCCCGGCCTGTTCGGCTTCGTGTCCGATTTTCCGGACGGATCGCTCGGTTCGCGCAATGGCGACCTCTGGCTCAACACCGGAAACGACCTCCAGGCGAACTCGCAGTATGGCAGTTCCGGCTGGCAGACCTATCTGCACGAGCTGGGTCATGCGATCGGCCTGCATCACCCGGACGAGGATCCCAACAACGACGCAGGGTCGCCGACCAACAACAACCGCTACACGGTGATGTCGTATCTTCCGCATCCCGGCCAGGCCAATGCGCCCGACGCGACCGCGGCCTGGCCGATCACGCCGATGCTCTACGACATCCAGGCAGCGCAGGCCCTCTACGGCGTCAACACCACGACCCGAACCGGCGACACGAACTATTTCAGCGGCAGCAACGCGACCTATGCCCTCGGCAACGGCGGCAAGCTCTCCAGCGGCTTCGTTGCCATCCTGACCGTATGGGACGCCGGCGGCACCGATACGCTGAACGCGGCCAACCAGACGGGACGCGTCATCCTCGACCTCAATCCCGGCCATTTTTCCACTATCGGCCCGGTCGCCAACAACATCGCCGTCGCCTACGCGGTGAACCGGGGCGGCACCGTCATCAACTACATCGAGAACGCCACCGGCGGCAGCGGCAACGACACGCTCACCGGCAACGCCGTCGCCAATCTGCTGACCGGCAACGGCGGCAACGATACGCTCACCGGCGGCGGCGGCGTCGACACGCTCGTCGGGGGAGCCGGCAACGATACCTATGTGAACCCGGCGGGCGACAGCATCAACGACGCGAGCGGCGTCGATACGGTCCAGAGCAACGCCTCCTTCTCGCTTGCCGCCTTCGGCGGCATCGAACGGCTTACCCTGACCGGCACGGCCGCCATCAACGGCATCGGCAACGCGCTGAACAACCTGATTTCGGGCAACAGCGGCGCCAATACCTTGAGGGGCGGCGACGGGAACGACACGCTCACCGGCGGCGCCGGCGGCGATGCCCTCGTGGGCGAAGGCGGCAACGACCGGCTGGACGGCGGCGCCGGCGCCGACACGTTCCGCTTTGCCAAAGCGGGCGCCGGTACCGATACGATCACGGGGTTCAGCAGCGTCGAGGATCACTTCGACCTTCAGGGCGGTGTGTTCATCTCGCTCTCGGAGCAGAACGGCAACACCATCCTGCGCCATACCGGCGGCACGATCGTCATGGTCGGCCTGACCGGCCTGTCGCTGGGCGACTGGCGCGGCCTTTCGGGCGCGGCCCCGGAGCCGGCGCAACCGGAAGCCGGAGCCTGGCTGGCGCAGTTCGGACTGGACCACGACGTGGCGCGGTTCCACGACTATCTGATCGCCTGATCGGCCGGATCTGCGAAGTCTTGCGATTTGTTAACGGCTCCTGCGCTTAAGGTGGCGTATGAGCCAAGCCGCCAGTGCGTGGACCGCAAGCGGGCGCCCCGCATCTGCGCGCCGCCGCTACATGGCGCCGTCGACGGCGCTGTGCTGGCTTGCTCTCGTCACGGCCTTTGGCCTCTCGCACCTGATGCTGGAGAGGCTCGGCATTGCCTATGAGACGTCCGGCGGCGCTTCCTGGCAGAAGATCGCGCCGGCAACGTATCTCTCGATCATCGCCATTCTGGCGCTAGCGATCGAACAAGGGCCGGAAAACCTTCTGAACGACGTGGTGCGCCGCCACAAGGGCACGCTGGTCCTGGCGTTCGCCTGGCTCATCCAATTCTTCCAGCTCGTCATCATCATCGGGGCACCGCTGACGCCGACGATCGACACATTCATCTATCCGATCTGCCTGCTGGTCCTGATTGCGCGCCAGGATGAGCGAACCATGTATCACATGGCGCTCTTCATTCACTTCTTCATGGCGGTAAATGCGATCATAGCCGGTGTCGAGTTCGTCACCCAGACGCGCATTACGCCGATGTTCGCGAACGGCATCGAACTCGTCGACTGGCGTTCGAGCGCGCTCTTCGGCCATCCCCTGATGAATGCCCTGGCGACGGGCTGCTATGCGCTGGCGCTTATGCTGGGCGGCGGGCGCAGCTTGCCCCGGGTGCTGTTCCTGCCGGCGTTGGGATTGCAGATGGTCGCCATGGTGTTCTTCGGGGGACGCGCCGCGACCGCGCTTCTGGTCGTGTTCGCGGTGGTCCTTGGCGCCCGGCATGCCGTGACAATCCTCCTCGGCCGGCGGTTCTCGGCGCTTGCCGCGGCTATCGCCTTCGTCCTTGTTCCGACGCTCGTTGTGGCGGGCGGCATTCTGGTCGCCGAGGGCTTCCTGGACCGCTTCCTCCTGCGGTTCGTCGACGACGAGGGGTCCGCCCAGGCCAGGCTCATCATGTTCGACGTGCTTGGCCGCTTCTCGTGGCAGGAACTGCTTGTCGGCCCCGATGCCGGGACGCTGGCGACGTTACAGCGCGTCTATGGAATCCCTTTCGGAATCGAAAGCTTCTGGTTCGCTTTCATCGCCTTCTACGGCATCCTTACCAGTATCCCGATCTTCCTCGGGCTGTTCGCGTTTCTCTACGACATTCGCCGCCTCTCGACCGTTCACGCGTGGTGGGTCATTGGCTTCTTCCTGGCGGTCTGCTCGACATCCCTGTCGCTTGCCGGCAAGTCGACGACGATGGGTGTCCTGCTGGCGACGATTATCGTGACGATGCGGCCGGCGATGCGGCAGAGCTCGCGCGTGGAAATCTCAGCGGCCCGACCCGCACCCCATCGAAATCGGCGCAGTCCCAAGCAGGCCTGATTGCGCGCGGTTTCGCCGCGCGGGCCGTCAGTCTTGGGTTGATGCAGCCTTCTCGCTCACTTTGCCCTGCAACGATTTCGCGCTTTGCAGATGGCTTTCGACAGCTTTTGCCGTGTCGGCTGCGAATTGCCTCAGAGCTGCGTCGGCCCCGCTTGCGGAATAAATTCTATGAGCGGCCAGGACACGCTCGTGACCGAAAATCTGCTGTTGGACGAACATGGCATCGAAGCCGGACGCGGATGCAGCTTTAAGGCGCGCCACGAGATCCTGATGGATCGCATCCAACGCGGCCGGCGGCGTTGCGCCTGCGGCCGTCGCCAGCGGCTTCAGGTCTTCCTCATTTCGCGCATGCGCCTTCGCGACCCCTTCGGCGTAGGCCCGCACTTCGGCGTTTCGGCTGCGCTCCAGGGCGATCTGGCAGGCGGTGATCTCAAAGAGGTTGTTCAGGCCGGAGGCTTTGACGTAGTCCGTCGTCGACAATTTCATCGGCGCAACTATGTCCGACGTTTCGGCTGTGGAATCCGTCACCGGCGCCTTCGGAGCGGTGGCGCGCATGTCGGCCGGGGGCGTCGTCTCTGCCTCGGCGGCGTAACCAAAGGCAGCCAAAGCCAGGGCGGACGCAGTCAGCCATACGGAAATCGAGCGGGGCATGTGCGAGGCTCCTCGAATTCAAAGGGTCGCCCCTTCGAACCCGTCGCCAACCGCATCGTTCCCGGAACCGACGCTTTAGCTCGGTCAGGGACGGGGTTGAAAAGAAGCCACCCGGAAGGCGGCCTGGAGGGCGGGCGAAAGCGGGAGGCCGGGGGCATATGACATTGCCATAGGGCGCCGAACTCCGGGTTTCGCGCGCCTCGGGGCGGGCTAACCGGGTGATAATGCTGGCGGCCGGCCAAAGCCGACCTGCCAATTCCGTTGCAGGTCACGCAGACTTCTCTGCGGCGCCTCCCTCCTCGTTTTTATTCACGTCCGCCGGTTGTTGGCTTGCACGACTCAGTGTGCGACAGAGATGTTAACAAAAGTTCACATGAGCGCCACAAGCCTTCCTCGGGGCGGAGTCGGGCCGCGGCCGTCACAAGGCCTGCGTTGCACTGGCCCCTGCCCAAGCGCTATGTGGCGCCGCCCGCCGCGTGAAAGGCTCTCATCGCACGTGTCCAGTGAAACCGGTTCGACCTCGCCAGGCCGTCGTCTAAATCTCAAGGACGTCAAGGAAGCGCCGGGCGCTGCGCACGACAGCGTCGGAATGGAGCTGAGGGCCATGCGCCTCCAGCGGGGCGAGTCGGTGGCGCAGATCAGCGCCATCCTGCGCATCCGCAAGGAAATGGTCGAGGCGATCGAGCATGGCCGTCACGATCTTTTGCCGGGTCACGCCTACGAAATCGGCTTTGTGCGATCCTATGCAGACTATCTGCGGCTGGACACGCCGGATGTCGTGCGCCGGTACAAGGCGGAACTCGCGGCCGAGCAAAGCAGCGGCCAGTTCAACCTCCAGGTCCCGGAGGAGGAGCAGCGCTTCAACTTCGTTTCGGTCGGCGTGATTCTGCTTTGCCTGGCGGCGGCGGGCGCGGGCGCCTGGTATCTTGCCAAGCAGCAGGGCTGGCTCGACGGCAACCGCCCGCTCGGTCCCACCGTGACGGAAACCGAGTCGCCCGCAAGCACGACTCCCCGCCCGGACACCGTCGAACCAGCGCCTGCGCCTCCCGCCCCTGTTTCCACGGCTCCGGTTGTCGCTGCGCCTCCGTCGCCCCCAGTCGTCGAGGCACCGGCACCGCGCCCCGGCGGGATAGTGCCGGCGGCGCCCGGTGAGCAGCCCACACCGGCAACGGGCAAGGAGATGGGAAAGACGAATGCCGATGCCCGCATCGTCTTCATCGCGCGGCGCGCGGCCTTCCTGACGATCGGCGGATCGGATTCCCGCCAGCCCTACATCAATCGCACGCTGGCTCTCGGCGATTCCTATCGCGTTCCGAACAAGCGCAATCTCGTCATGCAGCTCAGCGATGCGGGCGCTCTGGACGTGATGCTGGACGGCGCCTTCATCGGCCGTGCCGGGGCCGATGGCGCGGCGTTGAAGGACTTTGCCCTTTCACCTGAAGTGTACGGCGCTGCGGCTACGCCACCCGCGAGTGCCGCGCCCGCCTCGCCGCAGCCAGAAGCCGGGCCGGCTGAGCCGGCGCCTGTACCTGCGACGCCGCCTGCCGGCGCCACCCCGGACTGACCATGAGCAGCCTTCGGCCCTACCGGCAGATTCACCGGCGCAAGAGCCGCAAGATCAAGGTCGGCAATGTGGAGGTCGGCGGCGATGCGCCGATCACTGTCCAGTCGATGACCAACACCCTGACCGCCGATGCTCGCGCGACGATAGCGCAGGTGAAGGCGCTGGAAGACGCCGGCGCCGACATCGTGCGGGTTTCGGTACCGGACGAGGACTCGGCGAAAGCCCTGAAGGCCATCGTGCGAGCGACCCGCGTGCCGATCGTCGCCGATATCCACTTCCACTACAAACGCGCGATCGAAGCAGCCGAAGCTGGCGCCGCCTGCCTGCGAATCAATCCGGGCAATATCGGCAACGCCCAGCGCGTGCGCGAGGTGGTTCAGGCCGCCAAGGATCATGGCTGCTCGATGCGGATCGGCGTGAATGCCGGCAGCCTGGAGCCCGAACTCCTGGAACGCTACGGCGAGCCGTGTCCTGAAGCGATGGTCGAAAGCGCCCTCAACCACGCCAGAATCCTCGAAGACAACGCCTTCACCGAATTTAAGATCAGCGTGAAGGCCTCCGACGTCTTCCTCGCGGTCGCCGCTTATCATGGCCTTGCCGAAGCCTGCGACTACCCGCTGCATCTCGGCGTTACCGAGGCAGGCGGCATGATCCCCGGCACCGTGAAATCCTCGATCGGCATAGGCTCGCTGCTCTGGGCAGGCATCGGCGACACGATCCGAGTCTCCCTGTCGGCCGATCCGGTCGAGGAGATTCGTGTCGGCTTTGACATCCTGAAGGCGCTGAACTTGCGCCATCGGGGCGTAAACATCGTCTCGTGCCCGTCCTGCGCACGCCAGGGTTTCGACGTCATCAAGACGGTCGGCATCCTGGAGGAGCGGCTGAAGCATATCGCGACGCCGATGACCCTTTCGATCATCGGCTGCGTCGTGAACGGCCCCGGCGAGGCGACGCAGACGGATATCGGCTTCACCGGCGGCGGCAGTCTTGCGCGCGAGACCGGCAATCACGGCATGATCTATCTGTCCGGCAAGCAAGCCTACAAACTGCCCAACGAGCGGCTGGTGGACCACATCGTCGAGCTCTGCGAGCAGCGGGCGGCCGAGATCGAAGCGGCCCGCGGTGCGCCGGCCGCCGCCGCGGAATAGCGGTGCCGTAGCGGACTGCGGCAGGCGGCTCAATTGACAGTTCGCGGACCCCTCCGCTAAGGAAATCTCGCACTTGCAGCGAGAGGCTTGATGGCGTCGCCTTACAAGGGTCGGCCGCGGCGGTCGTTCTGGAGTTCAGCCGTCGCGAGCGGCGCACCCGTTCCCCCTGATCTCTATCGCAAACGCTTCGAGATCACGCCGGATTGCCGCATTGCAGCAGCGGGGAGTTGCTTTGCCCAGCATATCTCCACGCACCTGAACCGGCGCGGCTATAACGTCATTGATGCTGAGCCGGCGCCCCCCGGCATGTCGCGGGATGTCGCGCAGAGCTTCGGCTATGCGATCTACTCGGGGCGCTACGGCAATATCTATACCGCCCGGCAGATGCTCCAGTTGGCGCAGGAGTGCTTTGGCCTGTTCGAGCCGGCCGACGCCGTCTGGACCAAGAGCGGCCGCTACTATGACGCCATGCGGCCTTCGGTCGAGCCGGCGGGTCTGGATAGTCCGGAGGAAGTACGGGCGCATCGTGCCGATCACATCGGCCGCATGCGCGAGATGTTCCTGACGACGAATTTGTTGATCTTCACCCTCGGCCTTACCGAGACCTGGATTCACAAAGCCTCGGGGACGGTCTATCCGACCGCGCCGGAGACGATCGCGGGGCAGTATTCGCCCGACATTCACGAGTTCAAGAACTTCACCTACGATGAGGTCCTGGCCGATCTTTCGGCCCTTCGCGCGCTCCTGAAGCAGCACAATCCGACGCTGCGGTTCCTGGTTACCGTTTCACCCGTACCGCTCGTGGCGACCGCCTCCGATCAGCATGCCCTCGTGGCGACGATGTACTCCAAGTCCGTTCTGCGGGCGGCAGCCGGCGCCTTCTATGCGCAGTTCGAGGACGTCGACTATTTCCCGTCATACGAGATCATCGCGACGCCCTTCGTCGGGCCTCTCTTCTACGATGCAGACCTGCGCAGCGTGAAGCCGGAAGGCGTCGAGACGGTGATGAAGATCTTCTTCAGCGCCCACACCAATACCTCGTCCGAACAGCCGGCACCTGCGGTCGCGCCCGCCGTTTCACCGCAGAAGTCGAAGCGCGACACGGAGGAAGACGTGGTCTGCGAGGAAAAGCTGCTCGAGGCCTTCGCGCGGTGAGCACGTATCGGATCTGTGCGCTCGGCAATTCGCACATTGCCGCGGCGAAGCTCGGCTGGGACGAAATCGCTGCGGAGTTTCCGGACTATGCGTTCGACTTCTTCGGCTTTGCCCCGGGTACTTCGGTCGATTTCGGCAATCATGTGAAGGTCGAAAACGGGGCGCTCGTCGCCACGTCCGACGCCGTCAAGAACACCTTTGCCATGACGTCGGGCGGCCGCCAGAAGATTGAGGGCGCGGCCTATTCGGCGTTCGTCATGTTCGGTCTTGGCTTGGGCGGCCCCACCGGAGTCAGGATGGTATGCAGCCGCCACCGGCCACTGGAGGTGGCGGCGCCCGGTGCGCACCTCATTTCCAGTGCTGCGCTCAAGGCGGCGATCGAGGGCCGGCTGCGCTCGGATCAGGCGCTGGCTCCGGTTCGGGCGCTCCGCGCGATCTCGCGATGCCCCATCATCAGCCAGTCCATTCCGGCGCCGACGGTGAACATCATCGGCGATCCTGAGCACGCCGACGATGTATCGTCAGTGCCGGGCCTGCTTACGCGGATCCGTCGCGTCTACGACGATCTCAGCGTCACCATCGGCGACCAGGAGACCTATAAATATCTCAGCCAGCCGCCGGAGACGCTGGACGAGACGGGGCTCACCCGGCACGAGTATATTGTCGACGGCGTCGGCATGAACTCATTCAAGGGTGGCACCAAGCCCCGTAATACGGGGCACGGCAACAAAGCCTACGGCGTCATCGTGATGCGTCAGGTCCTGCACGAATTGCAGCAGGCCAAACTGGCCCTCGGCGAGGCGCTGAAAACCACCACCACTCACGAGAAAGGACAACCCATGGCTGATCCCGCAGACAAGCAGGCCAAGGCGAACAACCGCCGTGTAAAGGCCATTCGCGACCGTCTGAAGGCAATGACGGAAGAGCGCAAGAAGCTCATGGAAGAGCTCGCGGCGCTGGGCGGCGCCAAGACGAAAGCGGCGAAATAGGCCGGCGTCGATTGGCGTAGTATAGAGGGCGGATGGCGCAGGTGCGGCGTCCTGCTCCTCCAGCGACCGGGCAACGGCTTGGTCTTTGCGGCGTCGGCGGCTAGATCACTCCCATGTTGCCGACCCAGCAGATCGACCGTATCGCTGCACGCTTCGAAGAGATCGAGGCGCAGCTCGCCGCAGGCCACGGCGATATCGTAAAGCTGTCCAAGGAACGGGCGCAGCTTCGGCCCGTGGCCGATGCGCTCGCCGATTTCCGGGCAGCCGAACGGGAACGTGTGTCGCTCGAGCAGATGGCCGGCGACAGCGATGCCGAGATGGCCGCGCTGGCCCGCGACGAACTGGAGCAAATCAAGTCGCGGCTCGCCGAACTTGAGCATCAGCTCAAGCTTCTGCTCATCCCGAAGGACGCGGCGGACGAAGGCAGCGCGATCCTCGAAGTCCGCGCCGGAACGGGCGGCGATGAAGCCGCGCTCTTCGCCGGGGATCTCCTT
This sequence comes from Alphaproteobacteria bacterium, assembly GCA_020852655.1. Lineage (GTDB taxonomy): Bacteria > Pseudomonadota > Alphaproteobacteria > Micropepsales > Micropepsaceae > JADZAI01. Next base: position 8,328 of record JADZAI010000049.1, on the reverse strand, counting down.
GCCATGTATCGTCGCTATGCGCAGCTCCAGGGCTGGCGTGTCGAGGTCATGTCGATGTCGGAGAGCGATCTCGGCGGGATCAAGGAAGGCGTGCTGTCCGTCGAGGGCCAGGGCGTCTTTGCCAAGCTGAAGTTCGAAAGCGGTGTGCACCGCGTGCAGCGCGTGCCGCAAACGGAAGCGCAAGGGCGCATCCACACCTCCGCCGCGACGGTCGCCGTGTTGCCGGAAGCGGAGGATGTCGAAATCGACGTCAAGGAATCGGATCTTCGGATCGACGTCTACCGCGCGTCGGGGGCCGGCGGGCAGCACGTCAACAAGACGGAATCGGCTGTGCGCATCACGCATATCCCGACAGGGGTCGTCGCCGCGTCGCAGGAAGAGAAGTCGCAGCACAAGAACAAGGCGCGCGCGATGAAGATGCTCAAGGCGCGGCTTTACGATGCGGAGCGTACACGCGTCGACAGCGCGCGCGCTGCGGACCGCAAGGACCAGGTCGGATCGGGCGACCGTTCGGAGCGCATTCGCACCTATAACTTCCCGCAAGGGCGGGTCACCGACCACCGCATCAACCTGACGCTCTACAAGCTCGACCGGGTCGTTGCCGGCGACGATCTCGGCGAGGTGATCGATGCGCTGGTCGCGCACGATCAGGCGGCGAAGCTCGCGGCGCTCGAAAGCGCACGGTGACGACGGCCTTCGCGCTGATCGCCGAGGGCGCGGCCGCGCTCGCCGCCGCTGGGGTCGAGGAGCCGCGGCGCGAGGCGCGCCTGCTCCTGGCCCATGTCCTGCGCGCCGATGCAGGCGCCTTGCTGCTGGAGCCCGGTCGTCCGGTTGCGGAGCAGGACGCGGCCCGTTTCCGCGAGTTCCTGGCCCGGCGCGCGCAACGCGAGCCTTTCGCTTATCTTGCCGGTAGGCGCGGGTTCTGGTCGCTGGATTTCGATGTTGCGCCGGGCGTGCTCATCCCGCGCCCTGAAACGGAACTCATCGTCGAGACTGCGCTGAAGCCGCTCGCTGGCGCCGGCCGCAACGTGCCGTGGTCGATCCTCGATCTCGGGACGGGGACGGGAGCGATCCTTATCGCATTGCTCTCCGAGCTGCCCTTCGCACAGGGCTTCGGCGTCGATGTTTCTTTGGAGGCGTTGGAGGTCGCTCGCGCCAATGCGGCCCGTCTGGGCCTTGGCGACCGCGCCCGGTTCGGCCGGTCGAGCTGGTGGAGTCACGTCCCGCCGCAGACGTTCGATCTCATCGTTTCAAACCCGCCTTATATCCCGACCCGCGACATCGCCGGGCTCGATCCGGAGGTGCGCGACTTCGAACCTCACCTGGCGCTCGACGGAGGTCCCGACGGCCTCGGGGCCTATCATGCGATCTCATCGGTCGTGGCAGCTCGCCTCGCACCCGGCGGGCGGATCATCGTGGAAGTAGGGCAGGGACAGGCCGACGACGTGGCGGCGATATTTCTCCGATCCGGGCTTGAAAAGACCGCTATCCTACCCGACTTGGCGGGAATCCCACGGATTGTGGCTGCGTCCTCGCCGGACCCCTGAGGCGGAGCGCCGAAAATTCTGTTGGAAGCCGGGCCGGGAAGGAGTAATTTCGCGGTCAGGGGAAGGTCGTTTGAGGCCGCGCTCCGGTTAATGGCCGCCAGGGCGGCTCCCGCACCAGCGCATGATTGACTCGATCGACCCGATAAAGCGCTCACGACCGCACGCTTTGTCCTAGGACGCCATGCCGCCGCGCCGAAACGCGCGCTGGAGCAGGCAGGGCCGAAGGCGAGCGGGAGACGCGCCGAACCCGATGCTAAACAGGAGAGGAGAGAGCCTTCGACATGAGGCCTCAACAGAATAATTTCGGTGGTAAGCGCAATCGCGGCCGCAATCGCAACGGCGGTGGCGGCGGAGGAGGCGGGGGTGGTGGCGGCGGCCAGCGCCCGCAGAACATCCTGCACCGCAACTTCGAATCGACCGGCCCGGACATGAAGGTCCGCGGCACCGCGCAGCATATCTACGAGAAATATCTTCAGCTCGCCCGCGATGCGAACTCGTCCGGCGACCGCGTGATGGCCGAGAACTATCTTCAGCATGCGGAGCACTATTATCGGATCATCGCGGCGGCGCAGGCGGCGATGCCCCCTCAGCAGCACCAGCACAATCCGCAGAACATTCAGAACCGGAATGGGCACGAAGGTGCTGAGGGCGAGACTCAAACGCAGGACGGAGCGCCGACTGAGGCACAGGTGATCCGTACTCAACCCGAGCCGGCCCAAGCGGAAGACGAGCAGCCTGTCGTGTGAGATCGCGGGCTGCGCGGGAACATCTCCTGCGCCGGCCCGTTAGCCCCCTGGGTGGCCATCGCCGCCACAGAGGGAGAATTTGCATGTCTTCGACAGCCCGCACCGCGTCCGCCTTTACCGGCGCCGTCGACGATGCCGCCGATACGGCGGCGGACGAAGCCAAGACCTTCACCGATCGCATGACCGATGCCGTGTCGGACGGTGTGTCGAGCGCCACCGACTATGTCGCTGACGGCATTCACGCCATGACCGACCAGGCACCCAAGGTCGGCGCGTGGATCGACGACCAGATCGCCCGGGCAAGCGACATGGTCCGTGAAAAGCCGGTCCAGACGCTGGCGATCGTTGCCGGCGTGGCTGCGCTGGTGGGGGCGGTTTTCGCCCGGCGCTGAGGTTTGGTTCGTTGCCGAAAGGCGGCCTGAACGGCCTGCCTGTCTCAGCGGAGGAAAATCCGTCCGAGCAGAGCGCCTGCCGCCATCGCGATCAGGGTGGTTTTGATGGGCTCTTCCCGGACCGCGTCGCGGAGGTCGACGAGCCGCCGCTCGGCCCAGCTTTCGGCCGTGCCATAGCCCTGGTCAAAAGGGGCTTCGAGGTCAGCCGAAGGACCGGGATTCGAAAACGTCATGACGACACCCACAGAATAGTTCGGATGGTTCACGAACGGCCCATTGGCATACTGGGTTCCGTCTCTGGGATGGGCCGGACATCAAGCGGCACATTGTCGGGACGAGCAGGTCTCGCGCCTTGATCCCTCGCAAAGGGTTCCCCACATCCGGCATGGTCTTTTGAGGCTCCGCTAGGTGTCCGTGCCCATTTGGGGCGGCAGAATGCGGAAGCGCTCGTCAGGAGGGATCTATGGATTTCGAGAAATATACCGAGCGGTCGCGCGGGTTTCTTCAGTCGGCACAGGGTCTTGCCCTGCGATCGGGGCATCAGCGCTTCGCGCCGGAGCACCTGCTGAAGGTGCTGCTGGATGACGAGGAAGGTCTTGCGGCTTCCCTGATCAAGGCGGCGGGCGGCGACAGCCGGGCAGCGTTGGCGGCGACGGAAGCGGCGTTGAAGAAGCTGCCCCGCGTGGAAGGCTCGGGCGCCGGCCAGGTGTATATGGCGCCTGAAACGGCCAAGGTCTTCGAGACTGCGGAGAGCCTTGCCAAGAAGGCGGGCGACAGCTTCGTCACCGCCGAGCGCCTGCTGCTCGCGCTGGCGATGACGCCGAACACCGAGGCGCAGAAGGCGCTCCAGTCGGCCAACGTGAACCCGACCGCCCTCAACCGGGCGGTGGAGGACCTCCGCAAGGGCCGCACGGCGGACTCGGCGACGGCCGAGAACCAGTATGACGCGCTGAAGAAATACGCCCGCGACCTGACCGCCGCGGTGCGCGAAGGCAAGCTCGACCCGGTGATCGGGCGCGACGAGGAAATCCGCCGCACCATCCAGGTCCTGGCCCGCCGCACCAAGAACAATCCCGTGCTGATCGGCGAGCCAGGCGTCGGCAAGACGGCGATCGCCGAAGGCCTCGCCGCGCGCATCGTCAACGGCGACGTGCCGGAATCGCTCAAGAACAAGCAGCTCATGTCGCTCGACATGGGCTCGCTGATCGCCGGCGCAAAATATCGCGGCGAGTTCGAGGAGCGGCTGAAGGCGGTGCTGAACGAAGTCACCACTTCGGCCGGCGGCATCATCCTCTTCATCGACGAGATGCACACGCTGGTCGGTGCCGGCAAGGGCGAAGGCGCGATGGACGCCTCGAACCTGTTGAAGCCCGCGTTGGCCCGCGGCGAGCTACACTGCATCGGCGCCACGACCCTCGACGAATACCGCAAGAATATCGAAAAGGATGCTGCGCTTGCTCGCCGCTTCCAGCCGATCTTCGTGGGCGAACCGACGGTCGAGGACACGATCTCGATCCTCCGCGGCCTGAAGGAGAAATACGAGCTGCACCACGGCGTGCGAATCTCCGACGCCGCGCTGGTTTCGGCCGCGACACTCTCCCACCGCTACATCTCCGACCGCTTCCTGCCCGACAAGGCGATCGACCTCGTCGACGAGGCCGCGTCGCGTCTTCGCATGCAGATCGACTCCAAGCCTGAAGAGCTGGACGAGATCGACCGGCGCAACATCCAGCTCAAGATCGAGCGGGAGGCGCTGAAGAAGGAGACCGACACGGCCAGCCGCGACCGTCTCGCCAAGCTGGAGAAGGAGATCGCCGATCTCGAGGACGAGTCGAACGAACTCACGGCCAAGTGGCGCGAGGAGAAGGAGGCTCTGTAGGAGACCACCGGCATCAAGGAAAAACTCGACCAGTCGCGCCTCGAACTGGAGCAGGCCCAGCGCCGCGGCGACCTCGCCCGCGCGGGTGAGCTCGCCTATGGCGTGATCCCGGATCTGGAAAAGAAGCTGAAGGCCGTCGAGGAGCAGAAATCCGCGACCCTCGCCAACGAGGCGGTCACCGAGAACCAGATCGCCGGCGTGGTCAGCCGCTGGACGGGCATTCCGGTCGACAAGATGCTGGAAGGCGAACGCGAGAAGTTGCTCCACATGGAGCAGGGGCTCGAGGTTCGGGTCGTCGGCCAGGACGATGCGGTGCGTGCCGTTTCGAATGCGGTGCGCCGTGCGCGTGCGGGGCTTCAGGACCCGAACCGGCCGATCGGTTCGTTCATGTTCCTGGGGCCGACCGGCGTCGGCAAGACCGAACTCACCAAGGCGCTGGCCGAATTCCTCTTCAATGACGACAGCGCGATGGTCCGCATCGACATGTCGGAATACATGGAGAAGCACTCGGTCGCCCGCCTGATCGGCGCCCCGCCGGGCTATGTCGGCTATGAGGAGGGCGGCTCGCTGACCGAAGCGGTGCGACGCCGGCCCTATCAGGTCGTGCTCTTCGACGAGATCGAAAAGGCGCACCCCGACGTCTTCAATGTGCTCCTCCAGGTGCTCGACGACGGCCGCCTCACCGACGGTCAGGGCCGCACGGTCGACTTCCGCAACGTGCTGATCATCCTCACCTCCAATATCGGCGGCGACATCCTGGCGAACCAGCCGGAGGGTGAGGACACCTCGGCGGTGCGTCCGGAGGTCATGGAGATCGTGCGCCAGCGCTTCCGGCCCGAGTTCCTGAACCGGCTCGACGAGATCATCCTGTTCCGCCGCCTCAGCCGCGCGAACATGGACGGCGTCGTCGAGATCCAGCTGCGCCGCTTCGAGAAGCTGCTGGAGTCGCGCAAAATGCAGCTCGCGCTCGACGACAAGGCGCGCACCTGGCTCGCCAATGCCGGCTATGACCCGGTCTATGGCGCACGTCCGCTGAAGCGCGTCATCCAGAAGGCCCTTCAGGACCCGCTGGCCCAGCTCATCCTCAAGGGTGAGGTGAAGGACGGCGATACGGTCAAGGTTTCGGCCGGGGACAAGGGCCTTACGCTCAACGGGGTCGGATTCGAAACGGACGATGACGTGACGGCGCCGCGGCCCAACGCAGCGCCGGGCAGCCGCCGGGTCCACTAAGAGGATGCGATGCCTCTAAGAAGGGCCGGACAGAGTCCGGCCCTTCTTTACATCGGCGCTCTGGCTGTCGTCGGTTGCCAACCGCGCCCCATGATGAGGCGGGCGCTCAGGGCGATCGCAGGTCCCACGCCGGCCATGTGGCTGACGAGTTCGCCGGCCATGCGCCAGCCTTCCGGATGCTTCGTCACGGCCAATGCCGACAGCGGCAACACCACGTAGTTCATCGTCAAATACAAGACCGCACCGTAGAGCGGACCTGAAACAAACCAGAACCGGAGCAGTATCGGCACGAAGCTGCTGGCGCCACAGAACGCCAGGGCCATGATGACCGCGATGCCGAAGTGAAGCACGGCGCCCAGCGCGGCGTAGCCAAGCCCGCCATCTGCAATGATCGCTCGTCCGAACAATCCCCCGGCGATTACCCGCAGCAACGCGTCGGGCATCATATGTGATATGAAATAGCTCGCGATCATCGCATAGGCGAGATCGATGGCTCCTCCCGAGAATCCCCCGGCAAGGGCGGCGCGCAGTATCGTCTTCACGGATCGGTCCTCCCGCGCTGGGAAGCATGCCGCATGGTGGCCCGCGCGGTTCTCAAGAACGCGTGACCCCGTCGGGTGGCGGGCCGGCGAGGCTCGGCGGCGCGTCAGTTTCGCGCGCCGCGCAGTTCGGTCGCGATCGTATCCGCCTCGGCGGTCTCGACGGGAGCGTTCAAGGGCGTCTTGGCGATCAGCGTATCGGTCTCGTTCTTCGTCTTCAGGAAGATCGTGAGCGCCTGTCCGTCCAACGGACGGTTCGTGTCGACCTGCACGCCCTTGGGATTCACCTGATCCCCGTGAATAAGGATCTCGTAATGCAGGTGAGGCCCGGTCGCGACGCCGGTCTGGCCGACATAGCCGATGACTTGGCCCTGCCTCACATGGGCGCCTGCACGGATGCCCCGGCCATAGGCCGACATGTGGCCGTAGGCCGTCTCGTACTCCGCTGTGTGCCGGATTCGCACGTAGTTTCCATAGCCGCCCGTCCGATCGGCGATTTCGACGACACCGTCGCCGCTGGCGAGGATCGGCGTGCCTTCGGGTGCGCCGAAGTCGATGCCCTTGTGCATGCGGGTGTAGCCGAGCACCGGATGCATGCGCATGCCGAAGCCTGACGTGATGCGCGCGGACTCGATCGGCGTCGACAGCAGCGATTTCTTGATCGGCCGGCCCTTGTCGTCGACATATTCCGGCTCTGCGCCGGGCTCGCGCACATAGCGATAGAGCGGCATGCGCTTGCCCGAGAGGGTCAGCGCCGCAAACATGATGTCGCCGGACTTCACCGGATTGCCGAACTCGTCGAAATAGCGCGTGAAGAAGACCTCGAAGCTGTCGCCGCTCTGAACGTCGCGCTGGAAGTCGACATCGTAGCTGTAGAGATACATGAGCTGCGAGGTCACGCGATCTGGCACGCCCGCTGCGGCGGCCGACAGAAACAGGCTCTGATCGATCACGCCCGATGCGCGATAGAGCTGCGCCGTCAGCTTCTTCTGGCTGGCTTCGGCCGTGTAGCTCCCGTCGTCGTCGCGGCGCACGACGACCTCCTTGTCGACGTCGGGCTTGAAGGCGATCGACATCAGCCGGACGCGGCCCGAGCGATCGGCGGCATCGGGGCTCGCGCCGGCCAGGGCGGGCAGGGCGCTTGCACGCAGCGGCAGCCTGTTGTCGGGAATGCCGAGCGTGACCGTCAGGCGATGCCCGCCCTTGATCTGGCGCGGGTCGTAGACCGCCGCGATCGCCTTCACCGCAAGGCTGGCGTCGTCTTTGGCGGCGCCGGCGGCCTGCAACAGATTGGCAAGCGTGTCGCCTTCGGCGACGGTCAGCACTTGGGTGTCGATGCCGGCATAGCGCGCGTCCTGCGGGCCTTCGACGCTCGCATAAAGGTCGCTCAGTTCGTCGTCGAAATCTTCGTCGAGGCTGTGCGCCGGGCCGGCGACGGCGAGCTCATCGACACCTATCGCCTGCACGAGATGCGTCGGGTTGTTGGGCGCGAGCAAACCCCAGGCGAGGCCGAGTGCCGATACGGCGGCAATCCCGGCGACACCCGCGGACAATACCCAGCGCAAGTCCGCGCTGGCTCGGCGCGGCGGATGGGAAGGCTCGCGATGATCCAGGGCAAGCAGCGCCACGGCACGTCTCATCTGCGTTCGGCGCAGTCTTGCCGCGGTGTCCGTTGGGAATTGGTTAACGTGCGTCGCGGCGCGGAAATGGCGCTTGACACTGAAACGTCACGGGCATATGTACCGCCTCCCGTTCGGCGGAAGCGTGCCCCGCGCATGAAGCCCCGATGGCCGGTTCGACCGGATCTCATGTATCGCCGCAATAGCGCGCATCGGGCGCCAGCCCGATGGTGAGGTTTTGTCGTCCCAACGCTGATTGACATTGTTGTTTGTATTGGAAGGGCGACGCGGGCGGCGGGGTTTGCTGGTTTGGCTGGGTCTGGGCTGAGAGGCTTGGGTTTGGCTGGATTGGTGGATTGTGTTGGCAGTGTTGCTT
>JADZAI010000048.1 GCA_020852655.1 Alphaproteobacteria bacterium | reverse complement strand
GGAACAACGTTTCCGTCGATGTCGGCTATCAGTATCTCAGCTCGCCGGATGCGCAGTATCTGGATTATGAAAGCATGACGGTCAAAGACGGTGTCGACTACCATCAGGTCAGGATCGGCCTGCGCTACGACCTCTGGTGACGGTTTCGAGGGAAGGGACGGCGACAGGGCGGGCTTCGGTCCGCCTTTTCGTTTGCACGCCGGCGGCCCGAGATGAAGACGGAAAGCCGCGCGGCGCTATAAAGCGTGTCGCATCGAAGCGGAATCAGCCGACACGCTTCAAGTTCTTGTTTTTTCGCATGTCGCCCGAAACGGTTCCCGCTTTCGGGCGACATACTATGGCGCGCCGCAGAGAAGCGGCGGCAGGTGCAGATAGCGCGCGGCCTTGCGCTTGGCCGCGATGTCGGTCCACACCCTCTCCACCTGCTCCTCGCTCAGGCCGCACGCATGTGCGACCTCGCGTACGGGCAGCGCGTGGTCGAGACCGTGGAGGCAAAGGTCCATTTTGTCGTAGGGCAGCGCGAAGTAGAACTCCTCCTGCGTCTGCGGCAGGGAGTAGGTGTCGGTGGTCGGCGGACGCCGGCGCACTTCCTCCGGCACGCCGAGACGTTCGGCGAGCTGATAGACCTGCGACTTGTAGAGATGGGCGATGGGCTTGATGTCGGCCGCCCCGTCGCCGTTCTTGACGAAGAAACCCTGATCGTATTCGAGCCGGTTCGGCGTGCCGACGACGGCGTAGTTCAGGCGGTCGGCGTGGTAATATTCCAGTTGCTTGCGCGTGCGCTGCTTCATGTTGGTGGCCGCGACGATGCCCTGATAGACGGGCGCGGGCAAGCGATGCTTGCGCGTTTCGCCATCCGGGTCGCGCACGACCAGCGAGGAGACATTGTAGCCGCCTGTGACCAGCGGGCCGTCGATGACGATCTTGGAGCTCCATCCCGCGCCATAGGCCGGCTCGACCTGCCGGATGAAGCCGTCGCGGCGCTCGTAGCAGCCCATTGCGGCGAGCGCGGGCGCGATGTCCTCCACCATGCTCTCAAGGCCGAACGTCTCCGCGACCAGCCGGCCGAGGCGCAGGCTCTCCGGATCGGAATCGCTTTCCGGCATGAACAGGCAGAAGACGTTCCTCGGCCCCACGGCGCGCGCCGCCAGCCCGGCGCAGACGCTGGAATCGATGCCGCCCGACAGGCCGAGAACGAGACCGCGCCGGCGCACCGAAACGCGAAGCTGCTCGCGCAGCCATGCCGCTATGCGCTCGATCTCGGCATCCGCGTCGATGGCGAGCGTCTCGGCCGAAAAGCGGGTTGGATGATCCTGCAACGGGTTCTGCTCCTGTTCAGGCGACGAGGCGGCGGGCGACCTTGCCGCTTGCCGTCCTCGGCAGTTCGGCGCGGAACTCGACAGAGCGCGGCACCATCACATCCGGCAGGCGGGCGGCGCAGTGGCGCATCACCTCGCGCTCCGTCAAGGCGGGAGAGTTGCGCACGACGACGGCGTGCAGGAGATGGCCCGCGACCGGGTCCGGACGGCCGATCACGACCGCCTCGGCAATGCCGGGGCAATCGTGGAGAACCGCCTCCACCTGTTTCGGCGCGACCTTTTCGCCGCGCACCTTCAGGATGTCGTCGCGCCGGCCGACGAAGGTGAGGAATCCGTCGTCGGCGCGGAAGAGATCGCCAGTGTGCAGCCACGTCCCGCCGAGCTGCGGGTTCTCGCGCAGCGCGATGCGGGTCGCGGCCTCGTCCTGCCAGTAGCCGCGCATGAGATGCGGACCCTGCACCAGAAGTTCGCCCGTCTCGCCTGCCGTCACCGGCCGGCCGGCCTCGTCGACGATCGCAACCTTCGTGCCCGGCATCGCCTTTCCGATCGATCCGGGCCGCTGCCCGATCTCCTCCGGCGGCAGATAGGCGGCGCGGGCGCATTCGGTCATTCCGTACATGGAATAGAGGCGCACGCCGGGGAAAAGCCTTTGCAGGCCCTCGACATGGGCGGGCGGCAGCGGCGCGGCGGCGTTGGTGACATAGCGCAGCGACGGCAGCGCGCCGGGCCGCAGATCCTTCATGGAAAGCACGAGCGAGGCCATGGTCGGCACCAGCGGCAGGCCCGTGACGCGCTCTATGCGCGCCGTTTCAAGAACAGCGGCGGGAAAGGCGAAATTCTTCTCCAGCACCAGCGTCGCGCCGACGCGGACAGCGACCAGAAGCTGGTAGAGGCCGTAGGTGAAGGAAATCGGCAGGGCGCTCAGCACCACATCGCCGGCGGTGTTTCCAAGATAGGAGGCAATGGCGGCGGACGCGAAATCCATTCCGGCATGGCTCATCATCACGCCCTTGGGCCAGCCGGTCGATCCGGACGTGTAGATGAGCATCGCCAGATCGTCGCCGGAGTCTGTCTGCGGCAGCAGGGCGCCCGACGCGGCGAGGCAGGCCTCGAAGCTCTCGATGACGCCGCCCGGCGGAATCGCGGCGCCGGCCGCGATGATGATCGGCGTTTCCGCCAGATCGGCGAGGGCTGCGCCGCACATGGCGACATGACGCGCCTGCGTCAGGATCACGCGCGGCCGGCAGCTTTCGATAACGAAGCGAAGGCCGTCCGCCTTCTGGGCGGGATTGACCGGGCAGAACACGGCGCCGGCCTTGAGCACGCCGAAGATGGCGACCGCCGCTTCCCACACATTGTCCATCAGGACGATCACGCGGTCCCCGCGCCGGACCTCGCGGGCGACGAGATTCCGGGCCAGCGCATCCGACATGGCGTCGAGTTCGCCATAGGAAAGGCGCGCACCATCGGCCACGATCGCGGTCTTCGCCGGATCGGCCGCGGCACTACCTGCCAGAAGATCCTCGACGCGCATGGCTTTGCTATCCGGCCAGCCGAGTTCCGTCGGCCCGCTTGTGTCCGACATAGGCGGCGATGCGGCCGATCGTGTCGAGATTGGCCGGAACGATCTCGACGTCGGCGACGGCGATGCCGAAGCGCTGTTCCAGAAAAGAAACCAGTTCGAGAATGCCGGTCGAATCGACCAGATCGTTGTCGATCAGCGACATATCGGGGTCGAGCGGCTGGCTGTCGTCGCCGAACAGGAAGTTCTCGACGATGAAGGCCCGGATTTCGCTCTGGACGGATTGGGACATGGTTGAGCCTTTCTTGAACGCGGTGGTCAGGCCGCCGGCTGGGCGCGCATGCGCGTCGCTCCGGCGGCGAATTCCCGCACCCAGAGCTGCGTGGAGAGGATGCCGGCGAAGGCGGCGTTGTCGCGGAACCCGGCAAGCGGCGCACGCTGGGATTTTGCCAGAAGGCGCGCGGCGGCTACGGGATTGAACAGGCCGGCCGCTCCGACGCTTGCCGGGGAAAGGAGATCGTCGACATAGGCGGCGGCTTGGCCACGGAAGGCGGCGCTGTCCGGCGCACGATAGGGCTGCTTCGGCCGTCCCTCGATTTCAGCGGGAAGAAGGCCGGCGACCGCCTCCCGCAATATGTGTTTTTCGCGCAAGCCGCGCAGCTTCAGGCCGGGCGCGATGCGCGCCGCGCATTCGATCAGCCGATGGTCGAGAAAGGGAAAACGCGTCTCGACGCCGTGCGCCATGGCCATGCGGTCTCCCTGGCTCGACAGGATGTAGCCGGGCAGGAGGTGGCTGGTTTCCAGATACTGC
>JADZAI010000047.1 GCA_020852655.1 Alphaproteobacteria bacterium | reverse complement strand
GGCGGCGGCAATTGTTCGTCGCGGGCCCATAGCGGCCAGAGGAAATTCAGCTCGGCCAGTTCGGCCTCGCTCAGCCCCGCCACCAGCGCCGGCAGCGCCGGATCAGGACTCATCCAGTTGCGCGATGCGCCGCGCCACCTTGTCGCGCAGCGCCGTCATTGCCTTGCTGGCCTTGCGCCGCTGCGGCGGCGCCTCGGCCCTGAGCGAGATCAGCCGGTCGAGCGTCGACGCCAGCTTGACCAGCACGGCGCTTTCATCCGTCTCGGGATCGTCCATGGCAAACTCCAGCTTGAGCACCTGCGTTTCGATCAGCCGCAACAGACGCTCGACGAGGCTGTCGCGGTCGACGCGGCGTGGCCGCCGCTGCCGCCAGTGATGCGTATTCACCAGCGCGTAGAGATTGCGCCGCGAAATGCCGTAGCGCCACGCCAGCGCCTCGATCGAAACGATCTGCGCCTCATAGTCGAGCTTCAGCGACGCGAGATCCAGCACCGTCTCGTCCGTCATCGCTGGCCCGTGAGATTTGTCCCGGCCGTCTCGAACGCCGGGCGCCGCGAAGGCCCCGCCTTCGTCCGGGCCCATTTCTGCGACCGTATGTGAACTATACCCCGCCAGCGTCACGCGGGGACAACTCGGCGCCAGATCGCGGCGAACCCCGCGCCCCGCCGGGCTTGCAGGACCCCGAGTTAGGGCGTCTGCTCGGCACGAGAGAGGAGATTCGACATGCGATTCCCATCATGGCTGCTCGCCGCCGCGCTGCTTGCCGCCCCCGCGGCCACGGCGCACGCACAGGACGAATCGACCGTGCCCGAAGAGCTGCTCGGCATGGTCGGCGAGTGGCGGCTCGAGCAGGAAGACCAGAACCTGCCCATCTGCGCCCTGACCTTCACCGATCAGCAGAGCATCGGCGGCTGGGCCGTCGAGCTGCCGCAGCCCTGTCCGCCCCCCTTCCCGCCGGCCGATGCCATGACGACGTGGAGCGTCGACAGCGAGGACGGCTCGGTGCTGATCCTCGATCTCGAGCGCAACGTCACCCTGCGCCTGCTCGAGGACGAGGACGGCCTCTTCGTCACCCCCGAGGGCCAGCTCCCCGCCTTCTACCTGATGCTCCCCTGGGACGCCGAAGGCACCGGCGGCGAAATGGGCGACGATCTGGGAGACTGACCCCGTCCCGCCTAGAACTCCTCCGGCGGCTCGTAATTCGGCCAGTCGGCGAGGTGCTCTTCCCACGTGCCGGGGGTCACCTCGTCCTCCGACACTGTGCGGCCCCGGACCGAAATCCCGGCGCTGATCACCGTGTCCGGATCGCCCGACACCAGCGGATGCCACCAGGCGAGGCCCCGCCCCTCGGCCAGCCGGCGATAGGCGCAGGAGCGCGGGATCCATTCGATCTCGGTCACGTTGCGCGGCGTCAGCTTGATGCAGTCGGCCACCTTGGCCTGCCGGTTCGGATAGTCGGAGCAGCGGCAGGTGTCGCCGTTGAGCAGCCGGCAGCGCACATCCGAGGTGTAGAGTTCGCCGGTGTCCTCGTCCTCGAGCTTCATCAGGCAGCAGCGCCCGCAGCCGTCGCACAGCGCCTCCCACTCGGCGTCGCTCATCTCGTCCAGCGTTTTGTCGTCCCAGAAAGCCATATCTTCGCCGCTTGAGGAAAGTTATGATGGGAAACGACCCGGAATCTGGCGGAGCGTCCCGTGCAGGACCCCTTCTATCACAAGGAAAGGCGGCGCAAGAAAGCCCGCATGCTCGAGGCCGACGCCTGGCTCGATTCCGCCCTTTACGAGTTCTGGGCGGCCTTCGGGCGCGGCTACCGGCGCGTCGAGGATGTCTTCGCCAATTTCCGCACCCGCGGCATCCGGCGGGTCTTCGTCGAAATCCTGTCCGACGGCGCGAGCTTCGCGGCCATCGGCGCGGTGCTGATGCTGGCGCTGGCGCTGCCCGCCTTCCAGGCCACCGCCACCGGCCGCATCAACAATGCCGACATCTCGGTGATCTTCCTCGACCGCTACGGCAACGAGATCGGCCGGCGCGGCGTACGCTCCGACGATTCCTATCCGCTCGACAAGCTGCCGGATTATTTCGTCAAGGCGGCGCTGGCGACGGAGGACCGGCGCTTCTACGACCATTTCGGCGTCGACGTCATCGGCACGCTGCGCGCCCTCGTCAACAACTACGCCGGCGACAATGGCGTGCAGGGCGGCTCCTCGATCACCCAGCAGCTCGCCAAGAATCTCTTCCTCTCCAACGAGCGCACCCTGCAGCGCAAGATCAAGGAAGCCTTCCTCGCCCTCTGGCTCGAATGGCATTATTCCAAGGACGAGATCCTGAAGCTCTATTTCGACCGCGCCTATATGGGCGGCGGCAATTTCGGCGCCGCGGCGGCCGCCGAATTCTATTTCGGCAAGAAGATCACCGATGTGAATCTCGCCGAGGCGGCGATGCTCGCCGGCCTGTTCAAGGCCCCCACCAATTACGCCCCGCATGTCGACCTCGCGGCGGCGCGCGGCCGCGCCAATCTCGTCCTGTCGAACCTCGTCGATGCCGGCTACCTCACCGAGGGCCAGGTCGCCGCCGCCCGCCGCAACCCGGCGACGCCCGTCGATCACGCCGCCAAGATGAAGTCGCCCGATTATTTCCTCGACTACGTCTTCGAGCAGGTCAAGCCGCTCCTGGCCACCACGCGCGGCACCAATTTCACCGTGCGCACCACCGTCGATCCGGTGCTGCAGTCCTATGCCGAGGACGCCATCACTTCGGTGCTGCGCGAGC
>JADZAI010000046.1 GCA_020852655.1 Alphaproteobacteria bacterium | reverse complement strand
CGCACCTGCTCGGAACTCGCGGTGCGCACCGCGCGGTCGTTCTCGTAGAAGCGCAAACAGCCCTCCTCGAAGGGCAACCCGCAATATTCGAGCAGGCGGTGTACCTCGCGCTCGGGGTCGGCGACCATCTCCTCGTAGATCACCCGGTGCACGCGGCCCGGCAGGACGGTGTCGTAATGCGCCATCAGGCGGACATAGTCGGCATAGTAGCGGCCGATCTCGGTGAGGTCGTAGGTGAAGTTCTGGCCGCGGGCGAAATGCTGCTTGAAGCCGGAGAAGCAGCAGGCCAGGGGATGGCGGCGGGCGTCGATGATCCTGGCATTGGGCAGGATCAGGTGGATCAGCCCGACATGGGCGAAATTGTTCGGCATCTTGTCGATGAAATACGGCCGGCCCAAGCGACGATGCACGCGCGTCTGCTGGAGATATTCCTCGCCGAGGCCGTTCAACTGAAAGCCGTTCAGCGGCGCCACGCTTTCGGGATAGAGCGTGCGATCGTTCGCCGCGCGCCGCCCGCTCAGGCGCAGCGCCAGCGTCGGGATATTCGGCAGCTCCATCGTGCCTTCGATGGCGGAGTGGCTGGAGAGGATCTGCTCGACCAGCGTCGATCCCGAGCGCGGCAGGCCGACCACGAAGATGGGATCGGGCGCCGGGCAGCCGAGGCCCTGGCGTGCCGCGAAGAAGGCAGGCGTGAAAAGCGTTTCCGACCGCAGCACCTGGCTGTGCGTCTCGTCGGGATCATACGGATTCTCGGCGCGGCGCAGCGCATTGCCATCGCGGTAGTTGGCGAAGGACTCCGCGTAGGCGCCGCGATCCTCCAGCGCCTTTCCCAGCGCGAAGTTCAGGTGATAGCGGTCCTCGGGTTTGAGGTCGGTACGCAGCAATTCGGCCCGCATGGCGGCGACTTCGTCGTCGGCGAAGCGGAAGGTCTTGAGGTTGGCGAGGCTCCACGAGGCTTCGCCGAATGACGGCTGGAGCGCCGTGCTGCGGCGATAGGCGGCGATCGCATCCTGCTGGCGGCCGGCCGTCTTCAAGGCGTGGCCGTAGCTCATCCAGAGGCCGGGCAGCTCGGGCAGCGCCGCCAGCACTTCCTCATAGACCTCGAGCGCCGGCGAATAGTCGCCCGAGCGGCTGAGGATGTTGGCCTTCAATGACAGAAAGGCGCCGCTGCCGGGTTCGCCGGCCAGCAGCGCATCGATCTGCTGCAACGCTTCCTCGGTTCGATTCATCCGATGCAGCAGCAACGCATAGCGATGGCGCGTGGCCTGATCGTTCGGGGCCAGTTCAAGGCTGCGGGCGAGGATCGGGCAGGCATCCTCGTGCCGGCCGAGGCGGACGCCCACCTCGGCCAGCAGGCTCAGGGCCAACGCGTCGGCGGGGTGTGCCTTGAGATGGGGCCGCAGCAGATGCTCGGCGTCGGAGAGGCGGTTGGCATAGAGCGCCTCGGCCGCGTCGGCCAGCGCCGGGGCCGCCCCCGTCGCGCGCAGATAGCGCCCATAGGCTTCGAAGGCTGCGGGCTGTTCGGAGAAGACCATCTGGTCGCCGAGGTCTCGCCAGCCCTGTGCGAGGTCGGGCCGGAGGCGCACGGCCGCCGACATGGCATCCAGCGCCTGCTGCGCATCGAGCGAAGCGGCCGCGGCAAGCGCCATTTCGAAATGTGCAAGGGCGGCGAGTTCCGGATCGGCGGTCACCGGCCGGAGTGTCGCAAGTGCCCGTTCCGGCTGGCCGAGACGGCGGAGCGCGGCGCCGAGCAGCAGCGTCGCTTCCGGCTGGCCCGGGCGCGCCGCGAGCAGGGCGCGCGCCTGCCTTTCCGCTTCGAGCGGCTGCGTGCCGAGCAGGCCGTCGATGCGCTGGAGGGCGGCGGTCAGTTCGTCCGCGTGTCGGGTACGGGTCGGCATGGCGCGGTTTAGACCCTGCTGCGTAGGGCTCACAAGGCCGGGCTGGCCAGCCCGAATTTCGGCACGTCGGGATATTCGGCGAGGACGTTGCCGAGGGCGGCCTTGAGCGGGTCGAGCCAGGGCTCGTAATTCTTCCACTGCTCCAGGCCCTCGGTGAAGATGGGCCTTCGCACCTGCTCGGAACTCGCGGTGCGCACCGCGCGGTCGTTCTCGTAGAAGCGCAAACAGCCCTCCTCGAAGGGCAACCCGCAATATTCGAGCAGGCGGCGCACCTCGCGCTCGGGATCGGCGACCATCTCCTCGTAGATCACCCGGTGCACGCGGCCGGGCAGGACGGCGTCGTAATGCGCCATCAGGCGGACATAGTCGGCATAGTAGCGGCCGATCTCGGTGAGGTCGTAGGTGAAGTTCTGTCCCCGGGCGAAATGCTGCTTGAAGCCGGAGAAGCAGCAGGCGAGGGGATGACGGCGCGCGTCGATAATCCTGGCATTGGGCAGGATCAGGTGGATCAGCCCGACATGTGCGAAATTATTCGGCATCTTGTCGATGAAATGCGGCCGGCCCAAACGACGATGCACGCGGGTGCGCGCGATATAGTCTTCGCCGAAAGCGCACAGCCGCTGCGGTTCCAGCGCCGCGAGCATGTCCGGGTAGGCCGAGCGGTCGGTGCGCGTCTTCTTGCCGCTCAGTTCCTTCGCCAGGCCGATGATGTTCGGCAGCTCCATCGTGCCTTCGATGGCGGAATGGCTGGAGAGAATCTGTTCGACCAGCGTCGAGCCGGAGCGCGGCAGGCCGACGACGAAGATGGGATCGGGCGCCGGGCAGCCGAGGCCCTGGCGCGCCGCAAAGAAGGCCGGCGTGAAAAAGGCCTCGGAGCGCCGCACATGGTCGGAGATCTCGTCGGGGTCGTAGGCGATGGCACCGCGACGCAGGGCATTGCCGGCCGCGTAGTGCTGAAAGGAGGGGGCGAAGCGCGCGCGGTCCTCCAGCGCTTTGCCGAGCGCAAAATGCAGATGGAAGCGATCCTCGGCGGCGAGGTCGGTTCGGGCCAATTGCCGCTCCATCCCCGCGATCTCCGCATCTGTGAAACGGAAGGTCTTGAGATTCGCGAGGCTCCACGAGGCCTCGCCCAGCGAGGGCAGGAGGGTGACGCTGCGCCGATAGGCGGATACGGCGTCGTCGTGCCGGCCCATCGCCTTCAGCGCGTGGCCATAGCTCATCCACGCCTTGGGCTGTTGCGGGTGGGCGGCAAGCAGATTCTCATAGGCGGCGATCGCCCGGGGATATTCGCCGAGCTGGCCGAGGATGGCGGCCTGTAGGGCGCGATAGCCGCCATTCCTCGGTTCGGCCGCAAGCAGGCTCTCGACTTCGCCAAGCGCTTCGGATGCCTTGCTTTGCCGATAGAGGACGGTCGCGTAGTTGTGACGCGCCGCCGCGAAGCCGGGCGCCAGCGCGAGGCAGCGGGCGAGCAGCTTCTCGGCATCGTCATAGCGGCCCAGCCGGCTGCCGGTTTCGGCCAGCATGCGCAGCGCCGCGACATCCGTGGGCGCCGCCTTCAAATGAGCGCGCAGGAGGCGCTCCGCGATGGCCAGTCTGTTGTCGCACAGGGCCGCCGCGGCCTCCATCAGCCGGGGATCCTTGCTCGAAGCCTTCAGGTGCAGCGCATAGGCCTCGTCGGCGCCGTCGAGGTCGCCGGCCAGCATCAACTGGTCGCCGAGCTGCCGCCAGCCCTGGGTCAGCCCGGGCTCCATCCGCACCGCGCGACCCACTTCGCGCAGCGCCGCGGTCCGCTCGCCGAGCGCACCGAGCGTCAGGCCCCATTCCAGCGCGACCGCCGGCACGTTCGGCTGGGTCCGGGCCAGCGGCTCCAGCACCCGGCGTGCGGCGTCCAGTTCGCCCTGGCGGCGCCAGGCGGCCCCCAGCACGAGCTCCGCCTGAGGATGGCCGGGGACGAGACGCAGGATCTCCTGTGCCTGGGCCTGCGCATCGGCGGGGCGGCCGGGGAGCAGCCGGCGCGCGTGGGCCAGCGCCGTCTCGAGGGTCCCGGTCGCGTCAGCGGGACGGGGCATGGCTGTGACGATATCTGTTCACGGGGCGGTATGGTCGTCCGCCGCGGCGATCGGGGCAAGTCTCAAGCCTGCGCCGGCCGTGTCGCCGCGATCAGCTCCCGTTCGATCACCCAGAGGCGATCCTGTCCCCAGTGGCCGGCGCCGTCATTGACCCGCAGGGTCGGCGCGCCCCAGAGGCCCATCTGAAACATTTCGGCGCGATTGGCCTCGGCTATCGGCCGCCAGGACTCATCGGTCAGGGCCGCCCGGACGAATTCATCATCCAGGCCAGCACGCGCCGCCATCTTCGCGAGCCCGGCATCGGAGGCGCCGTCGATGCCTTCCGACCAGACGCCGCGCAGGAAGGACTCGGCGAATTCTTCGCCTTTGCCGAGGGGGATGGCGCGGTGCAGCACCGCAATGGCCCGTTCGGTGGCCTTGCCCCGCGGGTCGACGATCCTTCCGAACGGCAGGCCCACGCGGTCAGCCTCGCGCTTCGTGTCGCGCAGGATGTAGAGGCTCTTGGCGCGCGGCACCGGCAGACCGCGCATCACCATCGGCAGGATGAAGCGCAGCTTCAGATCGGCATCGTAATGCCGCGCCAGGGCCCGCACGCGCGGGACGCTGATATAGGTGTAGGGGCTGCGGAACGAGAAGAAGAAGTGGAGTTCGGGGCGCCGTGTGCCGGGCGCCGGCGCGCTTTCCAGGGTCACGTCGGCGGGCGGCGCGAGGACAGGACCCTCCGCGGTTCCGCGCGCAAGGCCCGCGTTGCGCAGACGCTTCTCCAGATAGTGCAGCCGGTCGAGGCCCCAGTACCACTCGCCTTCGAAATAGAAGGTCGCGCCGAGATAATGGCCGAGCTCCTGGCGCAGCTTGGCGGCCTTCTCCATGGCCTGCCGCGCTTCGATCTGTGTCGTCGCGGCGCCGTAGCGCGCCAGGGACTCCGCGTCTCCGTGCCACAGCGCCCGCCCGACCTCGACGGCGCGGAGCGGGAAGTCCGGCCCGCTCCTCACCAGGGCGGCATTGGCGAGCGCGATGTGATGGGACGGCGGCTTCGCGGCCGGCGTCGGCCAGTCGAGGCCCAGCCGTCCGGCAAGATCGCCCGCATCGCGCAGCGACCACGCGGTGAGCCTGTCCCGCTCGGGAGCGGCACCGTCATCCGGCGGCGGGGCGACGTGACACTGGAGCTCGATCGCATACCGGGCGCGAAAATCTTGCAGCATCTGGGCTGCGAGATGGCTGTAGGGGTCGTCCGTCTGGTGGAAATAGTGGACCTCCGGCAACCGGCCGCGCAATCTCCGCCGCGCGGCGTGGAGCCGGCGGCTGAGATCGCGCAGCGTCGCGCTCGTCATGACCGCGGACAGGGTGCGGCTAAGCGCTGCTCGCATCTGGGACGTTCCCTTGACGGTCGGTCGATCTATTGGCATGTATAATGCCAATACATCATGCGTATCCCGAAGCGTCAATCGAGGACATGCCGCCTGGGGCATGCGCAGGTCATGGCAGCACAGGAGGCAAAGACGCCGGAACCGGTCGATGGACGGCGGGCGCGGGGCGAGGAGAACCGCCGCCGCATCGTCGCCGCCTTCATCGACATCATCCGGCGCGGCGGCGTCAGCCCCACGGCCGAAGAAATTGCCGCACGCGCCGCGGTCGGCCTGCGCACGGTCTTCCGGCATTTCGAAGACATGGAACTGCTGTACCGCGAGATCGCCGCCGTCATCGAGGCGCCGATCCGGCCCATCGTGGAGCAGCCCTTCGTGTCGGAGGGATGGCGCGGCCGGCTGAGCGAGATCGTCGAGCGGCGGGCCGAAGTCTATGAGCGCATCATGCCGTTCAAGATCGCCGGGATCGCGAATGCGCACCGCTCGCCTTTCCTGCGCCGCCGCCAGCGCTGGTTCGCGCGGATGCAGCGGCAGCTCCTGCTCGACGTCGTGCCGGAGCTGGCCGAACTCCCGCCGCCCTTGCTCGATGCGCTCGACATGATGCTTGGCTTCGAGGCGTGGGCCGGGCTGCGCCGTGAGCGCAAGCTGGACGTCGCGGCTGCGAAGGCGGCGATCACGGCGGGAACGGAAGCGCTGACGGGAGGGCTCGAGCCATGAGGATGTTGCGCTGGGCTATCTTCGCTGTGGTCGGCATCGCCGGTGCGGGTCTTGCGGCGCTCTATTTCATTCCCGCCGTGCAGGACCGCGTGATCGCAGGCATCATCGACGATGCCTTTTCGCGACAGCGTGACGACCTTGTCGGCGAGGATGCGCTCCGCGTCGCGATCTGCGGCAGCGGCTCGCCGATGTCCAACCTGGAGCGTTCGCCCGCCTGCCATCTCGTGTTCGCGGCGGGCAAGATCTTCGTCGTCGATGCCGGGCCGGGGTCGTGGATGCACGTCACGAGGTGGCAGGTCCCGCAGGACCGGGTCGCCGCGGTGCTGCTGACGCATTTCCATTCGGACCACATCGGCGACCTCGGGGAGGTCAACCTCCAGACCTGGGTCGCCCAGCGCCCGCAACGGCTGGCGGTCTATGGCGGGCCCGGCATCGACCGTGTCGTCGCAGGCTTCAACGAGGCCTATGCGATGGATCGCAGCCACCGCATGGCACATCACGGCCCGGAATTTCTTCGCCCCGATCTCGGCGAGATGGAGGCGCACCTCATCGCCGCGCCGGACGGAACGCCCCTGCGCGGCGATGAGGATGCGGTTGTCTACGACGACGGCGCGCTGAAGATCACGGCGTTCGCCGTCCATCACGACCCCGTTGTGCCGGCCTACGGCTATCGCTTCGACTATCGCGGCCGCTCTTTGGTCTTCTCGGGCGATACGGCGAAATCGGACAGCCTGGTGCGCCATGCCCAGGGTGCCGACGTGCTCATCCACGAGGCGATGCTGAAGACGACCGTTGCGGAGATGGAAGCCGCGGCGGCCCGGCACGGCCGCACGCCTTTCGCGAAGATCCTGCACGATATTCCCGACTATCACGCCTCGCCGCGCGACGCGGCGGAGACGGCGGCGGAGGCCGGCGTCGCGCATCTCGTATTGTCGCACCTCATCCCGCCTTTGCCGCACTGGCTCGGCGCGCGCGTCTTCCTGCGCGATACGGGGGTCGGCCAGGTCGACGTGCGGCTGGGCTATGACGGGATGCTGATCACGCTGCCCGCGGGATCGAAGGACGCCGTCTTCGAGGATCTGGGCCGCTAGGCCTGAGGCCGGCGTTTCGGCGCCGGCAGGTTCGCGATCCAGGTGTCGATCATCGCGCGCTGCCGCTTTGCCGACAGGCGCGCGCTCGTGCGCAGCGTCTGGATGGCGATGCCGTCGACGAGCACTATCGCCATCTGGGCCAGCAGTCCGGCATCGGCCGTTTGGGCAATCAGCCCGTCATCCTGGGCGCGCCGGATCAGCCGCTCCAGGCGGCCATGCCACTCGCTGTAGCGCTCCTGGGCGAGTGCGCCGATCACCGGATCGGTCTTGGCGCGATCCCAGAACACCAGCCAGACCGACCACAGATCGCGGGCTTCGGCGGTCGTCGGGAGCGCGTCGTAGATGACGCGCCGCAGGCCTTCGAGGCCGCCATAGGCCACCTCGTCCTGCTCCATGCGGGGGCGCACGACATAGGCGGCGTGCTCGGACGCTGCGAGGAAGAGCTGGTTCTTCGAGGGATAATAGTGGACCAGCGCTCCGGTCGTGAATCCGGCCTCGCGCGCGACGTTGCGAACGGTCAGGCCCGCGATGCCCTCCCGCGCAAGCGCACGGAAGGCTGCCGCCGCAAAGGCGGATCGCCGCTCGTCGTGACCTGCGTGCTTCGCCATCTGGCGCCTGAGCCTTCCCCTGGCTGCGAGCTATGGGGCGCGCGCGGGATTGTCAAACGGTGCACCGTGCCGAAACCAGAACATGCGTTATGCAAACGGTTGCAAATGTCCGAACGTGTGTTATGGAATCGGCAACGGCGCCGTACGAGCGCCCATAAGAACGCCGGCGGCGAGCATCAAAAAGATCGCCGCGACGAGGGGAGGGTTTCGATGCGCTTACGCATGAATTCCGTGCTGCTTGTCCACGCCGCTTCCGCCGCCATGCTGGCTTTCAGCGCTGCGGCCCAGCCGGCGCCGGACAAGCCTCCGGCCGCCCAGGACGCCGCCGCAAGCGAGTCCATCACGGTCACCGCCCAGCGGCGCGCCGAGAATGTCCAGAGCGTTCCGATCGCGGTGACGGCCATCGGCGGCGACAAGCTGGACGCGCAGGGCATCGTCGGCTTCGACGACCTCTCGACGCGCATACCCTCGCTTCGGTTCGGCTCGGGCGTGACGGGCGGCGAGAACGTCATCACCCTGCGGGGCCTCGGCAGCCAGAACACGACGAGCGGTGGCGACTCGCCGGTCGCCTACAGCGTCGACGGCGTCTATATGGCCCGCTCCACGGCGGTGGACCCGGAGTATTTCGACGTCAACCGCATCGAGGTGCTGCGCGGGCCGCAAGGCACGCTCTACGGCCGTAACTCGGTCGGCGGATCGGTCAACGTCATCACGAACAAGCCGGACGACGAGCTGTCGGGCTATGTCGACGTCCTCGTGGGGAACTACTCCGCCTTCACCGCCCGGGGCTGGATCAACGCCCCGCTCACGGCCCCGGAGTCCGAATTCAAGGTGAGCGCGCGCCTGACCGGTGTCTATGCCGAGCATGACGGCTACCAGCGCAATCTCTCCGACCTTCCGACCGCGACGCACGACAGCGACGGGCAGGACTTCTACCTCGTCCGCGGCCAATTGCTGTTCGAGTTCAATCCCGACGTCTCGCTGCTGCTCTCGGCAAGCTACAATTCCAACCGGTCCCCGGTCGCCACCAAGCTCGCCTGGGGCATCGCCCCGATCGGCAGCCAGGCCCGCTTCGTCGGGCAGGTCTACGATCCGAACCCGCGCCATACCGAGGCGGGCTATCCCGACCTGTTCGACCAGGACGGCGAGATATATTCCGCGACGCTCGACTGGAATCTCGGATGGGCGGTTCTCACCTCCGTCACCGCCTATACCAAGGGCTCGTGGTTCCAGACCAACGATGCGGACAGTACCGAACTCGACATCGCGCACCTCAACTACTGGACGATGGACAGCGAACAGTTCAGCCAGGAACTCCGCCTGGCGTCGGCGGACGAGGCAGCGCCGCTGCGCTGGATCTTCGGCGCCTTCTATTTCAGCGAGGATGTCAACCAGGGCTTCCAGTATGTCGACACGGGCCTGAACGCGCCGTTCGGCACGGGCTTCATCTTCACCAACGGCGGCGACATCAAGACCACGTCGTGGGCCGGGTTCGCCCAGCTGGACTACGACCTAAAGAAGACCTCGCTGGACATCCCGCTGACCATCACGCTCGGCCTGCGCTACACGCACGACAAGAAGCATGTCGTGGACTTCCTCAACTACACCATTCCCGACTTCGCGTTCTCGCTCGACGTGAACAAGGATGTCTCGCCGAGTTGGAGCGAATGGACCGGCAAGATCGGCCTCGCCTACCAGGCCCGGGAAAACGTGCTGCTCTATGCCAATGTCTCGCGCGGCTACCTCGCGGGCGGCGAGCTCGTCGGCAACTTCCCGGGGATCTACGATCCCGAGACGGTCATGAACTACGAGTTCGGCGTCAAGTCGACGCTGGCCGAAGGCCGCGTCATCCTGAATGCCACGGCCTATCGCAGCAACATCAAGGACATGCAGGTCTTCGTCCAGGACATCACCGGGTCGCGCATCGACAATGCCGGGCGGGCGACGGTGACAGGCCTCGAGGTCGAGGGCGTGTTCTACGTGACGGATGCGCTGCGGCTGAACATCGCGGGTGCGGCGACCGATGCGGAATATGACGAGTATTTCACCTTCGACAATCGCCAGCCCCAGGTGCCGCCGGTCCTCTCCGACTTCAGCAGCAACCGCCTCATCCAGACGCCGCGCTTCACGCTGACGCTGGGTGCGCAATACGAGTTCGAGACCAGCATCGGCAAGATCACGCCGCGCGCCGATCTCTTCTGGTCGAGCGATCTCTTCTTCCTGTCCGCGAACACCGAGCGCGACCGGCAGCCGTCCTATGCGCTCGTCGATCTCGGGCTGACATGGGAAGACCTCGACGGCCGCTACACCGTCTCGGCCTTCGTCCGCAATGTCGGCGACGAGGACGTCATCTCGAATGACGGTCTCCAGTCGAACACGATCGGCCTGGGCTTCGGCATTGACAACTACACCTACTACCCGCCGCGCACCTATGGCCTGCGCATCGGCGCGCATTTCTGAGGAGGGCGCAGTGGCCGATTGGGAAATCCAGCGTCTCTATCACACCGTCATCAACGTCAGCGACCTCGACCGGTCGGTCGCCTTCTACAAGGCGCTCGGCTTCCAGGTGCTGAACGACCGGCGCGATGTCGAATGGCCGGACTTCATGGGGGACGTGTTTGGGCTGACGAAGCCCAAGGGGCGGGGCGTTCTGATGAATCATCCGAACGATCCGGACGGGCCCATGCTGGATCTTCTCGAGTGGATCCGCCCGCAGCTTCCGCCGCCGCCCACGGTGGAGGTCCCGCCCCGCGTCATTGCCTTCCGGGTGAAGAACGTCCACGCGTGCGCCGAAGATCTCAGGCGGCGCGGCATTCCGACCTTCGCCCTCATCGAACCGCAGCCGAAGTCGCTGGGCGTCGTGGGCTGCATCTGCGCGCGCGACCCGGACGGCACGCTGATCGAACTGATCGAGCTGCTGCCCGGGCTGCGCCACTCGCAGGCCAACGAAGCCCTGGGCGAGCACTGATTCATGACAGCGGCCTGGACCGCGGCAGACATCGCCGCGCAGTTCGAACGGGTGAAGACCTGGGGCCGCTGGGGTTCCGGCGACGAGCAGGGCACGCTCAACTACATCACCCCCGCGCTGCGGGCCGCGGCCGCGAAGGCGGCCGTATCGGGCCGGGCGGTATCGTGCTCGCGGGATTTCCCGGTCCATCCGCATCCGGAAAATCCGTTCCCGGCGCAGCACCACATGGTCGTCGCGGGCGACGATCCGTGCGTGCCAGGCGGAAACGGACTCGAGACGTCGATGGACTATATCGGCATCGCCTTTCACGGCATGGCGTCGAGCCATATCGACGCGCTGTGCCACGTCTTCGTCGAAGGCCGCATGTATAACGGCTGGCCGGCAACCGATGTGAAATCGACCGGGGCGCGCCGCAACTCCATCATGTGCGCCAAGGACGGCATCGTCAGCCGCGGCGTGCTGCTCGACCTGCCGGCGGCGTCGGGCACCGCCTTCGTCGAGCCCGACCGTGAAATCCGGATCGGAGATCTCGAAGCGGCCGAGCGGGCGTACGGCGTCACGGCCGGCGAAGGCGATATCGTGCTCATCCGGACCGGGCGCGACGCCCGCCGCGAAACCGTCCCGACCTCGACGCCCGAAGGGCTCAAGCTGGCGGGCCTTCATCCCGAGTGCGCGGGCTGGCTGCATGACCGGCGTGTCGCCGTCCTCGGCGGCGACGGCGTCCACGACCCGCTTCCCGGCGGGGTGCGCTATGAGAACTGGCCCATCCCGATCCACATGACGACGCTGGTCGCCATGGGCATGCATCTGCTCGACAATCTCTGGCTGGAAGACATCGCCGCCGCCTGTGTGCAGGAAGGCCGCTACAGCTTCCTCCTCACCGTTGCGCCGCTTCGCATCGAGCGAGGCACCGGCTCGCCGGTCAACCCCATCGCCGTTCTCTGAAGGGCCGCCATGCACCGCGACGACGGCACCATCTTCGCTCGTTTTCATAACAGGCGTTCTTGAAACATCCCGATACCGACGGAGGATTTCCCATGAAGTTCGACATTTTCTGCGAGATCCAGAAGCCGAAGCCGTTCGAGCCCGACCACGAGGCGGTGCTGTTCCGCGAGACGATCGCGCAGGCCGTTGCGGCCGACCGGGCCGGCTTCGACACATGGTGGGAGGTCGAGCACCACAGCGCGCCGGAGTTCAGCTATTCCTCCGCGCCGGCGCTCGTGCTCACCGCGATCGCCGCCGCGACCCGGAACATCCATGTCGGGCATGCCGGCGTCCTGGCGCCGTTCCGCATCAACAATCCCTACCGCGCGGCCGAGGCCGCCGCGACGCTTGACCATCTCAGCAACGGGCGGCTGGAATTCGGCCTCGCCAAGTCCGGCGGCAAGGAGTGGGAGACGTTCGGGGTCGATCCCAATCTGGCGCGCAGCCAGGTGCGCGAAGCGTTTTCCATCGTGGCGCGCTTCTGGACGGAGGGGGAGGTCGAGTGGCAGGGCACGGATTTCCGCATCCCGCCGCGGATTTGCGTGCCGAAGCCGCTCCAGAAGCCGCACCCGCGCTTCTGGCAGACCTGCGGCAGCCCCGAGTCGTTCCGCATGGCGGGCGAGCAGGGTGTGGGCTGCCTCGGTACGACGCTGCTCAGCCCCGTCCATTTTATGGCGGCGATGCTCAAGGAGCATGACGTCGGCCTTGCGACCTGCATGCCGGTCGGCAAGTTCATCAACCGCGAGAAGGGCATCTTCACCTTCGTCCATGTCGCCGAAAGCCGGAAGCAGGCGATCGAGGCGGGCGCCGCCTGGGCCGCGCTCTGGTACGTCCATTCCGCGCCGATCGTCTTCAAGGTGCCGCGTACCGTCTGGTACGACCAGATCCGCTCCGGCCTCCATCCCAACTCGCCGCGCTCGACCGCAGCGCTCGCCGGTGACGACGCGACGAGCCTGGACATCGCGCCCGACGAGATTCCCGTCATCCGCCTGCTCAAGCTGATGGCCCGGGGCGAAGAGGTCTCGCGCGAGGAAGCGCATGAGGTGCTGGAGCAGCTCGATTCCGTCGTCATCGGCGACGTCGACCATTGCCGCGCCAAGTTCGACGCCTACCGGGCGATCGGCACCGACCGGATGATGTGCCTCATGCAGTTCGGCGCCATACCGCACGAAGCCGTGCTGCGCAGTATCGCCCTCACCGGCGAGCATCTGATCCCGGCCTTCGCTTCGGGGGCGCCGGCGGTCCGCCGCGCCTGACCGCATCCCGCGCGAAGGCTACCGCGCCAACTCCGCTGCGACGGCGTTCAGGACAAGTCGCCCGCGCAGGGTCGCGAAGAGGCGACCCTCGCGGCGGATGACCAGCCCCTCTTCGGCAAGTGCGGCGAACCGTGCGGCATCGAAAGGCCGGCCGGCGAGGCGTTCGTACCGCGCGATGTCGAGGCCCTCGGCGAGGCGCAGGCACATCACCAGATATTCGCGGGCCTGGTCGGCCGGATCGACGGCGTCCCGGCTGACCAGCCCGTCGCCGGTCGCTTCGACCGACCGCAGCCAGGCTTCCGGCCGGCGCTCGGTGCTGGTGGCCCACAGCGCTTCTCCGCTGCGGATGCGGCCATGGGCGCCGGGGCCGACGCCGACGAATTCGCCGTAGCGCCAGTAGACGAGATTGTGCCGCGACTGCGCGCCGGCGCGCGCGTGGTTGGAGATTTCGTATTGCGGCATGCCCGCGCCCGCGCAGATCTCCTGGGTCAGCTCGTAGAGCGATGCGGCGGTGTCGCCGTCGGGCACGACGAGCTGGCCGGCCGCATGCAGGGCCCCGAACTTCGTGCCGTCCTCGATCGTGAGCTGGTAGAGCGAGAGGTGATCGACCGCCATGGCGAGCGCCTCCGCAAGCTCGGCCTCCCAGGCCGCGGCGCTCTGCCCCGGCCGTGCGTAGATCAGATCGAACGACACGCGCTCGAAAACGCGTCGCGCGACCTCGAAGGCGGCGCGCGCCTCCGCCGCGCTGTGCCAGCGACCGAGCGCCTTCAGATCGGTGTCGTTCAGCGCCTGCACGCCCATCGACACGCGATTGACGCCCGCCGCGGCGTAGTCGGCGAAGCGGCCGGCATCGACGCTCGTCGGATTGGCTTCGAGCGTGACCTCGATGTCGGCCGCGAAGGGGAAGAGGCGCGCCGCGGCATCGATCACGGCGCCGACCGCAGCACCCGGCATCAGCGAGGGCGTGCCGCCGCCGAAGAAGATCGAGTTGAGCGCCGGGCGTGCGTCGAGGCGCGCTGCCGTCGTTTCGAGCTCCCGCACCAGCCCCCGCGCATAGGCCATCGCATCGACCTCGCGCCGCACATGGCTGTTGAAGTCGCAGTATGGGCATTTGGCCGCGCAGAACGGCCAGTGGACATAGAGCCCGAAGCCGCCTTCAGGCATCGAAACAGGCGGCGATCAGTTGCGCGAAGGCGCGCGCCCGGTGGCTCATCGCATGTTTCGCATCGGGGTCCATCTCGCCGAAGGTGATGGCGTGGCCGTCAGGGCGGAAGATCGGGTCATAGCCGAAGCCGCGTGTCCCGCGCGGCGGAAAGACCAGATCGCCGTCGACGCGGCCCTCGAACGTCTCGCAATGCCCGTCGGGGAAGCCGAGCGACAGTACGCAGACAAACCAGGCCTTCGACGTCGTCAGCCCTTTCGCCGCGAGTTCCTTGCGGATTTTCTCCATCGCGACGGCAAAGTCCTTGGTCTCGCCCGCCCAGCGGGCGGAGTAGATGCCCGGCGCGCCGTCGAGCGCGGCGACGCAAAGGCCGGAATCGTCCGCCAGGGCGCAGGCGCCCGATGCCGTCGCCGCGGCACGGGCCTTCAGCTCGGCATTGCCCTCGAATGTCGTCTCGGTCTCCTCGGGCTCGGGCAGGCCGAGGTCACCGGCCGACACGAGACCGGTCGTGTAGGGCGCGAAGAGGTCCTTCAGTTCGCGCAGCTTGCCGGGATTATGCGTGGCGACCACCAGCCGCCCGCCCGGAAAGCGGCGCCGCGCCATCAGGCGAGGCCCAGCGCCGTGCGCTGGAGCACGGCCAGCTCGTCCACGCCCTTGCGCGCCAGTCGCATGAGATGAAGGAACAGCTCCTCGCTGAACGGCTCCTTCTCGGCCGTGCCCTGGATTTCGACGATGCCGCCGGTGCCGGTCAGCACGAAATTCGCGTCCGTGTCGGCCCTGGAATCCTCTTCGTAGTCGAGGTCGAGCACCGGCTGGCCCTGGAAGATGCCGCACGAGATCGCCGCAACCTGATCCTTGAGCGGGATCGTCTTGATCGCGCCGATCCGCTTCATGCGGTCGAAACACTGGTAAAGCGCGACATAGGCGCCGGTGATGGCGGCGGTCCGCGTGCCGCCGTCGGCCTGGATCACGTCGCAGTCCACCTGGATCTGGCGCTCGCCGAACGCCGTCAGGTCCGTGACGGCGCGCAGCGACCGGCCGATCAGGCGCTGGATTTCCTGCGTGCGGCCGCTCTGCTTGCCCTGGCTCGCCTCGCGGCGCATGCGCTCGTGGGTGGCGCGCGGCAGCATGCCGTATTCCGCCGTGACCCAGCCGCGGCCGGTATTGCGCAGGAAGGGCGGCACGCCTTCGTCGAGGCTGGCGGTCACCAGCACATGGGTATCGCCGAAGCGGGCCATGCACGAGCCCTCGGCATGCTTGGAGAAACCCGGCTCCAGGCGGATGGAGCGAAGCTGGTCGGGGGCGCGCCCGGAAGGCCGCATGGGGGAACTCCTGATGCCGGATCGAGACCATTCCCCTTGAACGGGGATTTGGGGGTGGCTACCTACCCCTGTCGCCCGGCGCTGCGCAACCGATGTCACAACCGCCTCATATGGCCCGCCTGCTGGGCCTTGCCTCGCCGCCCGCAGCATCGCTGCTGGGGGAGCGCTCGCGTGCCATTTTCCGCCAGATCGTCGAGGCCTATCTCGATACCGGCGAGCCCATCGGTTCGCGCACCCTGTCGCAGCGCCTCGGCCTCAGCCTGTCGCCCGCCTCGATCCGCAACGTGATGTCGGACCTGGAGGATGCAGGCCTCATCGCGGCGCCCCATGCCAGCGCCGGCCGCATCCCGACGCAGACGGGACTCCGTTTTTTCGTCGACGGCATTCTCGAAGTCGGCGCCCTCACCGAAGACGAGCGCCGGTCGATCGAAGGCCATATTGCCGGCAAGGGCCGCAGCGTCAGCGACCTGCTCGGCGAAGCGACCTCCATGCTCGCCGGCCTCTCGCACTGCGCCGGCCTCGTGGTGACCCCGACGCGCGTATCGACCCTGCGCCATGTCGAGTTCGTGCCGGCCGGGCCGGGGCGGGTGCTCGTCGTGCTGGTGGCCGAGGACGGTTCGGTCGAGAACCGGATCATCGACGCGCCGCTCGGCCTGCCGGGCTCGGCGCTGGTCGAAGCGACGAATTTCCTCTCCAGCCGGCTGCGCGGGCGCACGCTGGACGAACTGGGCTCGGTGGTCCGGGCCGAACTCGCCGCGCGCCGCACGGAACTCGACCGCCTGGCGGCGCGCCTCGTCGAGGCGGGCTTCGCCGAGTGGGCCGGGGGCGATTCGCTTTCGCGCTCGCTCATCGTGCGCGGCCAGTCGCGCCTGCTCGAAGACCTGACCGCGGCCGAGGATTTGGAGCGCGTGCGCCAGCTCTTCGACGATCTGGAACGCAAGGAGGACGTGATCCAGCTCCTGGATCTCTCCCGCGCCGCCGATGGCGTCTCCATCTTCATCGGCGCCGAGAGCAAGCTCTTCTCGCTCTCCGGCTCGTCCGTCATCGTCTCGCCCTATCGCGACGCCCAGGACCGCATCGTCGGTGCGATCGGCGTCATCGGGCCGACGCGCCTCAACTACGCCCGCATCATTCCCATGGTCGACTACACCGCCCGGGTGCTCGGCCGCCTGATGGGCGCGACCTCCGCGCCCTGAACTTCCATGAGAGAGTCCTGATGTCCGACGATCACGCCACGCCCCCGCCGCCCTTCGACGAACAGACTGTCGCCGCCGGTATCCTGGCCGACATGCAGTCCGAGATCGAACGCCTGACCGACGAGCGCATCCGGGCGCTCGCCGAACTGGACAATGTGAGGAAGCGCGCCGAGAAGCAGGTCGCCGACGAGCGCGCCTATGGCGCCTCGAAATTCGCCCGCGACATCCTGTCGGTCGCCGACAATCTCCGCCGCGCCATCGACGCCTCGAAGGACGCCGCGAAGAACGATCCGGCGGTCGCCAATCTCCTGACCGGCGTCGAGATGACCGAGAAGGAGCTCATCGGCGCGCTGGAGAAGAACGGCATCAAGCGGCTGGAGCCGAAGGGCCAGAAGTTCGACCCGAATTTCCACCAGGCGATCGCCGAGGTGCCGATGCCCGGCCAGCCGCACGGCACGGTGCTGGAGGTCGTGCAGGCCGGCTACATGATCGCCGACCGCCTGCTGCGTGCGGCGATGGTGGTGGTCTCGAAGGGCGCGCCGGCCCAGCCGACCGAGGCGGAGCCGCCCCCGATGCCGGGCTCGAATTTCAACACGAAGGCCTAGCGAGCCGGGCCGTTGACCGATCGCCATCTCGATCTTCCGCTTTCGACGGTTGATCTCCTGGTCGGCGGCCCCGACGTGCTGCCTGGGCGTTGCGCGCGACCTGATGCTCCAGGCGCTCCTTGACGGGCGATTGGCGGCTGATCGGTTCTGGCTCGGAGTCTTGATCTCATGGCGCGCGCGGGTGATCTCGGGAGCACCGAGATGATGAACGTTGAGCGCAAAGCGCACTATGAGATCGACTATATCCTCGACATTGCTGAGTTCATGACCGCGGAGAACCGCGCAATGCTTCTCACCGAGAGTTTCGACGTGAACAATCCCAAGTTATGGATTATCGAAAGCTCACGGAAGCGGGTGCAATTTCACGTTCGGGCGAACTCATTCCGGCGAATTGGGCAGAGTAAGGTCAGCGCTGCTTGGGCTGATGTGCCTGAACATAGGCTGTGAGAACGGCTGCCATCCGAGCCGTGTACTCCGTCGGAACCTCGCTCGGGGCATGGTTGCACCCGGCGCTTTGTGCTAGGCTTGTGACTATGAAGCTGACCCCCGAGGAAGCCGCCGCTGCCCGCGCCCGGGCATTGGCCTATGAGGCCAATATGGCGGTCGAGGGCTTGGTGCTGACGCCGGAAGGCCGTGCGCTGGCGGACAAGATCGATGCGGAAGGCACGGGCTATGAGGAAGGCGTCCAGATGGTGCTGGACGATCTCCGTAAGCGCGGCATCGTCCCGCCAAGGTCAGGCAAGTCGGATATCGCGGCTGAATGAAGTCGTACCGGGACTACTTCTATCCCGACACCGAAACCCTGCGAAATCGCCTCGGTATTCATGATGCTGTTGCGCTGGCGATTGCCGAAGCTGAATTGTCGCGTGCGCGCATGCGCCAGCCGCTCCAGGGCGTTACGCTGACGGCGGAGGGGCTGAAGGCCATTCATCGCCACCTCTTTCAGGATGTCTATGACTGGGCCGGTGCATTCCGCACGGTCGATATGGTGAAACTGCGGGAGCGTGGGCAATCGCCCGTTACATTCGCGCCGGGGGCGCGTGTGGCACGGGTCGAGATTCCGCGGTTCTTCGGTGAGTTGGCGAGCGACCTGGCGGCCGGGGCCTTCGGTAACATCGATCCGCCGACCTTCGCCTATCGCGCGGCGGTCTACATGGCCGATCTCAATATCATCCACCCGTTTCCGGAAGGAAACGGCCGGACGCAGCGCCTCTTTCTGGAACAACTCGCCACGCGGGCTGGGTATCGCCTCGATCACACCCGGCTTACGGCCCAAGCCTGGCTTGCAGCGGCGATCGATTCCTATGGTCAGGATTTCCGGGTGCGCCGAACGCTCGGAGAACACAGGCTCATGACGACGCTCATTGCTCAAGCCGTCGCCCGATGAATTTTAGTTCCCTTGACGTTAACGTAATTTGACGGGCTGGAAAACTCGTCTAAATAGCCGGGTACAACACCAAAATCCGTCGGGAGACCCACATGGGTGAAGCCTATATCGTAGCAATCGCGCGCACCGCCGGCGGCCGCAAGGGCGGGCGCCTCAAGGACTGGCACCCCGTCGACATGGCGGCTGCCGTGCTGAACAATCTGGTCGACACGAGCGGCATCGACCCGGCGCTGGTCGAGGACGTCATTCTGGGCTGCGTCGGCCAGGCCGGCGAACAGTCGGTGAATGTCGCGCGCAATGCGGTTCTCGCCTCGAAGCTGCCGGAGAGCGTGCCGGCGACCAGCGTCGACCGCCAGTGCGGCTCGTCGCAGCAGGCGCTGCACTTCGCCGCGCAGGCCGTCATGTCGGGTGCGATGGACGCGGTGATCGCCGCGGGCGTCGAGTCGATGACCCGCGTGCCGATGGGCCTTGCCGCGGCGCTGCCCGCCAAGAACGGGTTCGGCTTCTACAAGAGCCCGAACATGGAGAAGCGCTATCCCGGCATCAATTTCAGCCAGTTCGACGGCGCCGAAATGATCGCCAGGAAATACGACCTGACCAAGGACCAGCTCGACGAGTTCGGCTACCACTCGCACCGCAAGGCAAGGGAAGCGACCGAATCCGGCGCCTTCAACGGCGAGATCGTGCCGCTGGAGATCACCGACGCGGAAGGCAACAAGGTCCTGCACACGGTCGATGAAGGCATCCGCTTCAACGCCTCGCTCGAAGCGATGAGGGGCGTGAAGCTGATCAACGAAAATGGCGGCCGCCTCACCGCCGCCACCTCCTCGCAGATCACCGACGGTGCCTCGGGCGTGCTGGTCGTCAACGAGAAGGGCCTGAAGGCGCTCGGCGCGAAAGCGAAGCCGCTGGCCCGCGTCCACCACATGACGGTCATCGGCGAGGACCCGATCATCATGCTGGAGGCTCCGGCTCCGGCGACCGTGAAGGCGCTGAAGAAGGCCGGCATGAAGATCGACGACATCGACCTCTTCGAAGTGAACGAAGCCTTCGCCTCGGTGCCGATGTGCTGGCTTCAGGTCACCGGCGCCGATCCTGATCGCCTGAACGTCAATGGCGGCGCGATCGCCCTCGGCCACCCGCTGGGCGGCTCGGGCACCAAGCTGATGTCGACGCTGGTCAACGCCCTCCACAAGCGCGGCAAGCGCTATGGCCTCCAGACCATGTGCGAAGGCGGCGGCCTCGCCAACGTCACGATCGTCGAACGCCTCTAAGGGCGCGGGCGGATCGCTGAGCTCGAAGCGGCGCGGGAGCAATCCCGCGCCGCTTTGCGATAAAGATCTAACCCGTTGATTTACAATATATTTTCTTGTAAGGCGCGTTGGAAGTTTATAAACTATAAGAAAGGGCATCGATCCTTGTGGAGGCAAGGCACTATAAATTCTAACCCATTAATCTGATTATATATTCCAGCTTGATACGGTCGTTAATTTATAACATATAAAATAGATGCGAGTGCCACGCACGAGTCCGCCTTTCATCCAACTCCTGGAGCGGTTTCAGGAGAGGCATAAGAACGGATCATGGCTTCCCAAGCTCGTTGGCGGCGCACCGGTCGATCCGAAAGGTCGATATCTTCACTGGGACGACATCCGCCGTCGCGCCTCTTCTGAGGAAGTCGCCGAAGCCGCCTTTGCCGTAACGAAATTTGCACGGCAAAAACTGGCCCAAAGAACGCATCTCCGCACAAAGGAGGGAAGCGCGTTCTGGTTCTGCGAGCCGCCAGCGATCCGGCGTGCCCTTGCCGATATCGATCGCCGCGCCAGCGGAGTGGTCGGCGTAAAGGACAGTGCGATCACGCGGGAGACGCAAACGCCTTATCTCCAGCGATCGCTTATCGAAGAACCCTTCATGAGTTCCGTCTTGGAGGGCGCCGCTACGACACGCGCCATCGCCAAGCAGCTTATCGAAGACAATCGGTCGCCTCGCTCTCATGACGAGCGGATGGTGCTCAACAATCACCGCGCCATGGAACTCATCCGGCGACGGCAGGACGAGCCGCTGTCACCCGACATGGTCATGGAAATCCATCGGGTCATTGCGGAGGATGCGATGGACGGCCCGGGTGAGGCAGGGGCGTTTCGCCAGCCCGGCGACAACGTGAATGTCGTCGACAGCACAGACAACGAAATCCTGCACGCGCCTCCGCCGGCGTCCGAATTGCCGGAGCGCCTGCAAGATCTTTGCGACTTCGCCAATGGCCTGTCCGACGGCGATGCCTTCATCCACCCGATTGTTCGGGCGATCATCGTTCACTTCATGCTGGCCTACGATCATCCGTTCCCGGACGGAAACGGCCGGACTGCCCGCGCCCTCTTTTACTGGTCCGTTTTGCGAGGCGGATACTGGCTGCTCGAATACATCTCGATATCCAGCATCATCAAGCGCGCGCCGACGAAGTATGGCCGTGCCTTTCTGCTGACCGAGGCCGATGAAGGCGACCTGACCTATTTCATCGATCATCAGTTGGGCGTGATCTGCGAGGCGATCGACGGGCTCCACGACTACATCGAGAAAAAGCAACAGGAATTCCAGGCGTTCGACCAGGTTCTCGTTCGCCGTGGGCAAGGTCTCAATACGCGTCAGCGCGCGCTGCTTCAGGAAGCCATCCGCCGGCCCCGTACCCGGTTCATGATCGCAGAACATCAGGCCCGTCATCGGGTATCGTATCTGACAGCGCGGGCAGACTTGGAAGATCTGGCCCGCCGCCGCCTTCTCAGAAAGATCAAGAGGGGCACCACTTCGGTCTACCTTGCATCCTCGACGATCGCTCAGACTCTGGATCCGCTGGCAGAGGCCAAGAAAGGCCGGCTCTAGCGGCTTCGCGGGCCAGCAGGTGATGCTCTTTCGCTGGCGCCGTGGCGCCATGACCCCTACATCGCCTCATGCCCACGACACTGCCGCTTCGCCATGTGCTGCTTGCTCTCGCGGTCGTCGCGGTGTGGGGGACGAATTTCGTCGTCATCAAGATCGCGCTGGAGCATCTGCCGCCGCTCCTCCTCGCGACGCTCCGCTTCACCTTCGCCGCCTTTCCGCTCGTGTTCCTCCTGCCGCGGCCGCCCGTACCTTTGCGGCAATTGGCGGCATACGGCCTGCTCATCGGCGCGGGACAGTTCGGCCTTCTCTTCATCGCGATGAAGGCCGACATCTCGCCCGGGCTCGCCTCGCTCGTCATCCAGGCACAGGTCTTCTTCACGATCGGCCTCGCCTTGCTGCTGGGCGGCGAGCGCATCCGGCCGTTCCAACTGGTCGCGCTTGCGGTGGCGACGGCGGGCTTTGCGATCATCGGCGTCCATGCCGACGGCGCCACGACCGTGTTCGGTCTCGCCCTGGTGCTGATCGCGGCCTTCTGCTGGGCCGCGGGGAACATCGTGCAGCGCCGCAGCGGCCCGGTGAACATGCTGGCCTATGTGGTGTGGGCGAGCCTCTTCTGCATACCCCCGCTGGCCGCCGCTTCCCTTCTCCTCGAAGGCTGGCCTGCCATCGTGACCGGCCTTGAACGTGCCGATGTCGCGACCTGGGGGTCGGTGCTGTGGCAGTCGGTGGGGAATACCATGTTCGGCTACGGCGCCTGGGGCTTCCTCCTGGCGCGCTATGCCAGCGCCAGCGTTGCCCCCATGGCGCTCCTCGTGCCGGTCTTCGGCATGACCGCCTCGGCGTGGTGGCTCGATGAGTCGCTCCCCGCCTGGAAGATCGAAGCGGCGCTCCTCGTCCTCACGGGCCTCGCCCTGAATTTGCTCTGGCCGCGGCTCAAGCCGTGGGTCCTGGCGGCAGCGCGGTAGTCAGCTCCGCGCAGCCTCGATAAGCCAGTCGCGGAAGGCCTTGATCTTGGGCAGGTTCTCGGTGCCCGGGCGGCTGACGAGATAATAGGACATCTCGGCGGGGAGTTTCAGGGCGAAGGGCGCGACGAGGAGGCCGGCGTCGAGGTCGGCCTTCACCAGCGCCGAGCGGCCGAGCGCGACGCCCATGCCGGCGATGGCGGCCTGGATCAGCAGCGCGGAATCGTCGAAGCCGGGGCCGCGGTCGGGATCGACGCCTTCGACGCCGGCCGCGCGCAGCCACAGCCGCCAGTCCTGCCGCATCTCGTCATGCAGCAGCGTCGCCTGGGCCAGCGCCGCCGGCGCGGGCAGCGGATGCTGCGCCAGATAGGCGGGCGAGCAGACCGGAAAGAGCTCCTCGTCCAGGATCGGCGTTGCCGTGACGTTGTTCCAGCCGCCGTGGCCGTAGAGGATCGCCAGGTCGACGTCGGAGTCGGTGAAGGCGCTGAGGTCGGGATCGTCGGACAGATTCCACCAGGTCGACAGCCAGACGTCGATCTCGGGATGGCCGGCGCGGAAGGCGGGCAGGCGCGGCACCAGGAATTTCGCGGCGAAGGACGGCATGGTCGAGACCGTCAGCCAGCCCTTGCGCGGGTCGGAGGCGAGCAGGCGGCGCGTCGCGAGGTCGATCTGGTCGAGCGCCGGACGCAGGGCGGCGGCGTAGCGCTCGCCGGGTTCGGTGAGGGCGATGCCGCGGCCGTCGCGCTTGAGGAGGTCGATCTGCGCCCAGTCCTCCAGCGCCTTCACCTGATGCGAGACGGCGCCCTGGGTGACATTCAGTTCGTCCGCAGCCTTGGAGACCGATTTCAGGCGCGCGGCGGCTTCGAAGGCGCGCACGGCATTCAGGGGCGGCAGCTTGCGCGACATCGTAAAACGCCCGCGTTTCTCATGATTTGCGACCTAGTTTGGCACAATTAGGCCCGAGCCGGTATCTAATTCATCAAAATTTCTCATGCCGGGAATGAGAACTGATCCTTTGTGGCGGGGCCTCCGCGCACGTATATCAGCGGCGTCGCGGGCACGGGCTCGCGGCCCAAGATCAACCCCCAACCCGTGAGGACGTCATGTTTCGTGCATATGGCTACCTGCTCGCGGCGCGGGATGAGAAGCCCTCGTCCGCTCGCCGCCCGTTCTTCTCCTTCCTCTTCAAGCGGAAGCACTGAGCCGACGACGCAGGCATGAAAAAAGGCCCGGGGTTCGCCCCGGGCCTTTCCTTTTGTGGTTGCCCTTGCGTCAGGGAACGAGGACGACCTTGCCCTTCACTTCGCGATTGGCCATGGCGTTGAGCGCCTTGGCGGCTTCCTCGAGCTTGTAGGTGGCCGAGACCAGCGGCTTCACCTTGCCGCTGTTGAAGAGCCACATCAGGTCTTCGAGGTTGCGGCGGTTGAGCTCGGGGTTGCGGGCGACCCAGGCGCCCCAGAACACGCCGACGATCTCGCAATTCTTCAGCAGCGCGAGGTTCAGCGGAATCTTCGGGATCTCGCCCGCCGCGAAGCCGACCACGAGATAGCGGCCGTCCCAGGCGATCGAGCGGAGCGCCGGCTCGGCATAGGCGTCGCCGATCGGGTCGTAGATGACGTCCGCGCCGCGCTCGCCCAGCACCTGCTTGAACTGTTCGGCCAGCTTCTTCTGGTCGTCGCGGGTCAGCGGCCCCGCCGGGTAGACGATGCCCTTCTCGGCGCCGTGCTTCAGGCAGATATCGACCTTTTCCTGCGTTGAGGCGGCGGCGATGACGCGGGCGCCCATGGCGCGGCCGAGTTCGACGGCGGCAAGGCCGACGCCGCCGGCGGCGCCCATCACCAGCAGCGTCTCGCCGACCATCAGCTTGGCGCGGTCCTTCAGCGCGTGATGCGAGGTGCCGTAGGTCATCACGAAGGCCGAGGCGGTCGCGAAATCCATGCCGTCGGGAATATGGATAGCGCGGGCGGCGTCGGCGACGACCTCTTCGGCGAAACCGCCATGGCCGGTCGAGCCGAGCACACGGTCGCCGACCTTCACATTGGTCACGCCTTCGCCGACTTCCTTCACGACGCCGGCGACCTCACCGCCCGGCGAGAAGGGCAGGGGCGGCTTGAACTGATATTTGTTCTGGATGATCAGCACGTCGGGGAAATTCACCCCGGCCGCCTTCACGCTGATCACATACTGGCCCTTCTTCGGCTTGGGCGAGGGGACGTCCTCGACCACAAGGCTGTCGGGCGGTCCATATTCCTTGCACAGCACCGCGCGCATCGGCGTCTCCTCCTGGTATGGCTTGGCGCGCGGAAGTTAGGCTTTGCCGCCTGTCCGGGGCAAGATCGCGCGAACGTGAGACTGCGGTCGCCGGAGGTTCAGCCTGGCGGCGTTAAAGTGACGTCCGCGGGGCGGAACGATGGAGAACCACATGAGAAAGTTCACGGGGCCGCTGCTGGCCGCCTTGCTGGTCTTTGCACCGGCCGCCTTGGCCGGCGAGACGGCTACCCAGCCCGAAAAGACCTGCCTGTTCTCGAACCGGGTGGATGGCTACACCAAAGCCAACCGCGACAGCATCGTGCTGACGTCCGGCCTCGACAAATGGCGGGCCGACTTCGCCAATAGCTGCACCAACATCCAGTTCGCGGAGGAAGTCGGCGTCGACAGCCACACGACCTGCGTCACGCCCGGCGATTCGATCCGGTTTCGCGACACCGGCAATATCCGCACGAGCTGCATGATCAAGGCGGTCACCTATCTGCCGAAGGAGCAGAAGGCCGCGGCGCCGGCCTCGAACTAGGCCAGCGCCAGTGCGTTGAGCGCTGCTGCCGGGTGGCGCTCGCCGCATACCTCGCCGCGCCAGTTGAGGATCGGCGCGGCGGTGAACTGGGTGGCGGCCGGCGCCTTCGCATCCAGCACGCCCAGCCGGGTCAGGATGGCGGCCATGGCCGTCTCGGCGCCGCGTGCGTTGCCGTCGTCCACCTTCAGCGCGACGCCGAGCCCCAGAGAGGGGATCGCGGCGCCGTAGACCGCTTCCGCCCCGATCTTGGTCATTGTCCCGCCCGACGCCGCGGCGATGAAAATGGCGTCGGCGCGGCCGGTGCCGGACTCGTAGAGCGGGTGGCGCGTCACCGCCGCCATCAGCCGCTTCACCGCCTTGGCCCGCGTCTTCCCGAGGCCCGACGGGTCTGCCAGCCGGGCGAAGCCGGTCGCCAGCCTGGTCAGCACGATCCCGAAATTCGGTGCCGCACAGCCGTCGATCCCGACGGGCATGTCCTCCGGCGCCGTGTCGCACATCTCGCCGATCGCCTGCCGCACCGCCTTCTGCACCGGATGGCCGACGGCGACATAATCCTCGACCGGCGCCTTGAGGTGGCGGGCGAGGGTCAGGAAGCCCGTATGCTTGCCCGAGCAGTTATTGTGCAGCCTGGTCGGCGCTTTCCGGGCGCGCAGCATGGCATGGGCGGCCGGCTCGCTCATCGGCAGATGCGGCCCGCAGGCGAGCTGGCATTCCTCGCAGCCGATCCGGCCCAGCCATTTGGCGACGGTCCGGATGTGGAACGGCTCGGCGGAGTGCGAGGCGCAGGCCATCGACAATTCCCGGGGGCTCAACTTGAAGGCGTCAGCGGCGCCGCTCTCGATCAACGGGAGCGCCTGCATCATCTTGAAGGCGGACCGGGGATAGACCGGCTTTGCCCCATCGCCCAGCGCGAAGCGGATGGAGCCCCTGGCGTCGGCGATGACGACCGCGCCGCGATGGATGCTTTCCACCAGCGGGCCGCGGGTAAGTTCGACGAGAACCGGATTCGACATGGCGCCTTATACGCCGCGGCGCGCCGGGTGCATCCCGCCTGCCCCAAAAACGCCTTGGCGGCGTGCGACTTGTCAGCCCCCTCGCCTTAGGCCAATTGTGGCAGCCGAATCCGGCCCGGCGAGGGGCCCGTGCGAAAAAAGGACCGCCCATGCGTTCGACCGCCTGCGTCATTGCGTTCAGCGTCAGCCTCGCCCTGGTCGGCACCGCTGCGGCGAAGCCTGAACTGCTCGGCGAATTCGGGGATTGGAAGGCGTTCAAGTCAGCGGACGGCGGAACAACGGTCTGCTACGCGCTCTCGACGCCGAAGGAATCGCTGCCCAAGAACGTCAAGCGCGACCCGATCTTCTTCATCATCTCGAACTTCCCGGCGCGCCAGGTGAAGGGCGAGCCCTCGGTCGTCGCCGGCTATCCCTTCAAGGACGGAACCAAGGCGACGGTGTCCGTCGGCGGCTCGGACTTCGCCTTTGCCACCGTGAATCAGAACACCGACGGCGGCGCCTGGCTGCCGGACAGCGCGACCGAGCAGAAGCTGATCGCCGCGATGCGCGGCGGCTCGAAAATGACGGTGAAGGGGACTAGCCGCCGGGGCACCAACACCACAGATAGCTATTCGCTGTCCGGCATTTCGGGCGCGCTCGACCGGATCAACCAGGAATGTCCCTGACAAGCCTCATTGGGCTGACGCGTACCCAGCTTGCCGACGAACTGACGGCCGCCGGCGTCGAGCCGAAGGCGGCGCGCATGCGCAGCGGCCAAGTCTGGCACTGGATCTACCAGCGCGGCGCGACATCGTTCGAC
Organism: Alphaproteobacteria bacterium; assembly: GCA_020852655.1. Classification (GTDB taxonomy): domain Bacteria; phylum Pseudomonadota; class Alphaproteobacteria; order Micropepsales; family Micropepsaceae; genus JADZAI01. The sequence continues at coordinate 74,384 of JADZAI010000046.1, read as the reverse complement.
GAGATGACCAACATCTCGAAGACGCTGCGCACTGCCTTCGCCGAACGCTTCACGCTGGAACGGCCCGAGATCGTCACGGCGCAGATCTCCGAAGACGGCACGCGCAAATGGCTGCTGCGCTTCGGGCCCGGCATCGAGGTCGAGACGGTCTTCATTCCGGATGAAGACCGCGGGACGCTGTGCATCTCCAGCCAGGTCGGCTGCACGCTGACCTGCCGCTTCTGCCACACCGGCACGCAGAAACTCGTGCGGAACCTCACCGCCCAGGAAATCGTGGCGCAGGTCCTCGTCGCCCGCGATGCGCTGGCCGACTATCCCGCCGGCAAGCCCACCGAACTGCGCAAGGTCACCAATGTGGTGATGATGGGCATGGGCGAGCCGCTCTACAATTTCGACAATGTCCGCGACGCCATCGCGGTGATGTCGGACGGCGAGGGGCTGACGCTGTCGAAGCGACGCATCACCCTCTCGACCGCCGGCGTCGTGCCGATGATCCAGAAGACCGGCGAAGAAATCGGCTGCATGCTGGCCGTCTCGCTCCACGCGGTGCGCGACGAACTCCGCGACGAACTCGTGCCGCTGAACAGGAAGTACAAGATCGACGAGCTGCTCGCCGCCTGCCGCGCCTATCCCGGCGTCTCGAACGCGCGGCGCATCACTTTCGAATATGTGATGCTGAAAGGCGTCAACGATTCGATCGCCGATGCGAAGCTGCTGGTGAAGCGCCTGGCCGGCATTCCGGCCAAGATCAACCTCATTCCGTTCAACGCCTGGCCGGGTGCGCCCTATGAGTGCTCGGACTGGGCGCAGATCGAGAAATTCGCCGATGTCGTGAATGCGGCCGGCTATGCCTCGCCGGTGCGCACGCCGCGCGGCCGCGACATCATGGCGGCCTGCGGCCAGCTCAAGAGCGAGAGCATCAAGCAGCGAGCGTCGGCGAAGCTGGCGGAGTTGCAGCGCATGCCTGCGTAAGACTGTCGGGCAACTGCTTCACTAGGTCGGCCAGGGTCAGCAGGGCCAGCGAGTCGCGTACTGCGCCGTCGACCCGCTTCGAAACGCTGTCGATCACGTCCAGCGCGGCCACGGCGACGGGGCAATCGCTGTTGATCTTGGTTCGCGCGCAGACGAGCGGTCCTTCGTCGACGGCGCCGCGCACCTGGTCCATCGCGATGTCGTTCGGCGCCTTGGCCAGCCAGACGCCGCCATGGGCGCCGGGCCGCGTCGCGACGAGTCCCGCCTGCGCCAGCGACGAGATCACGCGCCGCAGCACCACCGGATTGGCGTTCACGCTCTTCGCCATTTCGGCCGAAGTCATGGGATGGCCGGCCTCGCCTGCCTTGTGGGCGGCCAGGATCATCAGCGTATGCACCGCGACGGCAAAGCGTTGGCTGTCGGCCATTTCGTCACAACCTCGGTGACAGAAATGCGCCCTCCGGCGCCCCGGTTCAAGTCACCCCAGACGGGGTAGGGTCTCTCGCTTGATCTTTTTGGCGATCGACCATTTGTGCACCTCGGTCGGGCCGTCATAGAGGCGGAAGGCGCGGATATCGCGGAAAATCTGGTGCACCGGCGTGTCGTCGGTGACACCCATGCCGCCCAGGATCTGGACGCAGCGATCGGCGATTCGGAACAGGGTTTCGGAAACCGAGACCTTGGCGATCGAGGATTCCGGCGTGCCGCCGCCATGGCCGGAGTGATCCAGCACCCAGGCGCACCAATCGATCGTCAGTTCGGTCTGCTTCAGGTCGATTTCGTTGTCGGCCAGCATGAAGCCGACGCCCTCGTGGTCGATCAGTTTCTTGCCGAAGGCCTCGCGGGTGCAGGCATAGGCCGAGGCGATGTCGTGCGCCCGGCGGGCGGCGCCCCACCAGCGCATGCAGTGGGTGAGGCGGGCCGGGGCGAGGCGCACCTGGGCGTATTTGAAGCCCTGCCCGACTTCGCCCAGCACGGCGTCGGCATTGACGCGCAGATTGTCGATCATCACGACCGAATGGCCGCCGGGCATGGTGCGGTCGATGGTGTCGAGCACGCGCTCGATGCGGATGGCGGGATCGGGCAGGTCGACGAGGAAGATGGTCGCGCCGTGCTCGGTCTTCGCCATGACGATGCCGACGCTGGCGCCGTCAGCGCCGGTGATGAGCGTCTTGCGGCCGTTGATGACCCAGTGATTGCCGTCCTGGATCGCCGTGGTTTTCATCATCGACGGATCGGAGCCGGCGCCGCCGTCGGGCTCGGTCATGAAGAAGGCCGAGCGCGTGCGGCCGGCGGCGAGGGGGCGGAGGAAATGATCCTTCTGCTCAGGTGAAGCGACCTTCTCCAGAAGGCACATATTGCCTTCGTCGGGCGCCATGATGTTCAGCGCGACGGGGCCGAGCATCGAATAGCCGGCGGCGCGGAAGACGGTAGCGATCTCGCGGTGGTGCAGCCCCATGCCGCCATACTCAGTGCCGACATGCGGCGAGAGCAGGCCGGCGGCGCGGGCCTTCTCCTTCAGCTCATAGGAGAGCTCGTCGGAGGGGCCGTGATGGCCGATGCGCGGGTCGGTCTCGTAGGGGATGACGACATCGCGGATGAAGGCCTCGACCTTCGCGGCAATGGCCAGCTCGCGCTCGCCTCTCTTCAGTTCGATCATGGGTGTAAAGGCTGGTTTGAGGATTAAATGTCGGCCCTGAGGGCATCGACGAATTCTGGGACGTACGCAACCGCTGTTTCCCAAACGACTTCAACATCAATGCTGGCATAGCCATGTGCCAACACGTTGCGCATCCCCTTGATCCTGTTCCAGGGTACCTGAAATAGGCGTGTTTGCACGTCTTGTGGCGCTTTTCCTGCGGCCTCGCCGATGACAAGCAAATTGTAGTGGACTGCATCTTGAAGCATGCGGTCGGCGGCGAAGACTTCGTACGTGACGCCATGAATCATCCGGCGAATGCGATCTGCTCGCTCGAAAATATCTTCACGCCGATCCGGCCAGTCGCGGACGTCTTTAGGCGACATCGATAGCGCTGGCCAAAATGCGTTCGCGGTAACGCTCCTTGATCCCTTGTGGTCTGGCTAGATCAACCGAGACACCGAGCGCTTCCTCCAAGTCGGCGGTCAGGCCGCCGAGGTCGAACAGCGATGGCGTCTTTGCGAAATCGGCTAGGAGATCGACGTCGCTATCAGGGTCGGCTTCGTCGCGCGCGTGTGAGCCAAACAGGCGCAGGCGCGTGACGCCGTAGCTGTCGAGCAGCGGCCGTAAGGACTTCAGCTTCGCTATGACCTCATCGCGCGTCATGCACGCATGAATAGCACGGATCACGTTGCCTTGTCGCGAGGGCTGCGCCTCGCGCCAAGAGCACTTGGCTGTGGTATACGTCCAGCAGCGAGATCAAATCCTTTCGGACCGTTTCAGAGCCAGCAATTCGGTTTCCAGCGAATTGAGGTCGGTCGTGGCGACCATGAAAGCGATCGTGACGTCCACATCGAAATAGCCGTGCGCGAGAATGTTGCGCATCGAGCGTATGTCGCGCCAGGGAATGGCCGCGTATCGCTTGCGGATTTCGTGCGGAACGGCATTGGCCGCTTCGCCGATAATCTCGATGTTGCGAACCGTGGCATCGACGGTCTTGCGGTCCGCGCGAAACGCCTCCAGCGACAGTCCCGCTGTGTAGGACCGGATCGTCTGAATGGCGCTCAGCATGTCGTCGATGCGGAGCCGCCAGTCACGAATAGGCATAGACCGCGTCACCGAGGACGCGCTCCTTCATGGACGGGCGGATCATGGCTGGCGTGGCGAGATCGACGCGCCGATGAAGGCGTGACGTCAGCTTGCGTTTTAGCGCCATGAAGTCGAACAGGCCGGGCGTCTTGCTGAACTCGACGAGGATATCGACATCGGATTTGGCAGTCGCCTCGTTGCGTGCGACAGAACCGAAAATGGCGACCGACTTGACGTTGAACTCGTCAAGCATCGGCCTCATCCGCCGGAGCTTCGCTATGACCTCATCGCGCGTCATGCGTGCATCATAGCACGCATTACGCCGCCTTGTCGCCGATGGTACCGGCGGCGATCGTCAGGACGCCCTTCATGATGCCGGTGAGTTCGAAGTCCTTGGGCGTGTAGACGGCGGCGATGCCGGCGGCTTTCAGGCGGGCTTCGTCTTCGGGGGGGATGATGCCGCCGGCGATGACGGGCGCGGTCAGGCCGCGCTTGTTCAGTTCCTGCATGACGGCTTCGGCGAGGGCGACATGCGACCCTGAGAGGATCGACAGGCCGACGATGTGGGCGCCGGTTTTCGCGGCCTGGTCGGCGATCTCGGCGGGGGTGAAGCGGATGCCGTCATAGATGGCGTCCATGCCGACTTCGCGGGCCCGCGTTGCGATCTGCTCGGCACCGTTGGAGTGGCCGTCGAGCCCGGGCTTGGCGACGAGGAAGGTGAGCCGGCGGCCGAGCCTGCCGGAGAGCGTCGCCACCTCATCCCGCAGCGCGACGATGGCGGGGTCGTTGGAGAGCCGTGCCTGTTTCGCGAGGCCGGTGGGCGCGCGGTACTGGCCGAACACCTTGCGCAGCGTGTCGGCCCATTCGCCTGTCGTGACGCCGGCCTTCGCGCAGCGGATCGAGGGCGGCATGATGTTGGAGCCGTCGCGCGCGGCGTCTTCGAGCGCGACGAGCGCAGCGGCGGCTTCGCCGGCATCGCGCCGGGCGCGCCAGGTTTCGAGCCGCGCGATCTGGTCGTCCTCGACGGCGTGGTCGACGGTCATGATGGCATCGACGCCGGCGCCGAGCGGCGAAGGTTCGGTCTCGCGATAGGCGTTGACGCCGATCACCTTGGTATCGCCGGCCTCGATCGCGGCGACGCGCGCGGCGTTGGCGGCGACGAGGCTTTCCTTCATGTAGCGGATGGCCTCTTCGGTCGCCGCGCCGCCCTTGGCTTCGATGCGCTCCAGCTCGGCCATGATCTCGGCCTTCATCTGCGCGACCTTGCCTTCGATGACGGTCGAGCCGTCGAAGATGTCGTCATATTCCAGCATGTCGGTCTCGAAGGCCGCGATCTGTTGCAGGCGCAGCGACCATTGCTGGTCCCACGGGCGCGGCAGGCCCATGGCTTCGTTCCAGGCGGGGAGCTGAACGGCGCGGGCCCGCGCCTTCTTCGAGAGCGTGACGCCCAGCATGCCGAAGAGGATGCGGTAGACATTGTTCTCAGGCTGCGGCTCGGTGAGCCCGAGCGAGTTCACCTGCACGCCGTAGCGGAAGAGCTTCAGCTTCGGGTCGGTGACGCCGTAGCGGTTCGTGCAGAGCTCGTCCCACAGCTCGCCCATGGCGCGCAGCTTGCAGATCTCGGTGATGAACTTCACGCCCGCATTGACGAAGAACGAGATGCGCCCGACCGCCTGCCGGAATTTTTCCGGCGGAATGGCCGCGTCCTTCTGGAGCGCGTTCAGCACGCTCGTTGCGGTGGCGAGGGCGAAAGCGGCCTCCTCGACGGGACCGGCGCCGGCTTCCTGCAAGTGGTAGGAGCAGACATTCATCGGATTCCACTTGGGCAGTTCGCCGGTGGTCCAGCCGATCATGTCGGTGATGAGGCGCAAGCTCGGGCGCGGCGGAAAGATATAGGTGCCGCGCGAGAGATATTCCTTGATGAGGTCGTTCTGCGTCGTGCCCTGAAGCGCCGGGCGGGGGGCGCCCTGTTCGTCGGCAGCGGCGATGTAGAGGGCGAGCAGCCAGGGCGCTGTCGCGTTGATCGTCATCGAGGTGTTCATGCGCTCGATGGGGATCTGGTCGAACAGCGCCCGCATGTCGCCGAGATGGGCGATGGGAACCCCGACCTTGCCGACCTCGCCGCGAGCGAGGGGGTGGTCGCTGTCGTAGCCGGTCTGGGTCGGGAGATCGAAGGCGATGGAGAGGCCGGTCTGACCCTTGGCCAGGTTCCCGCGATAAAGGGCGTTCGACTTCGCCGCGGTCGAATGACCGGCATAGGTGCGGAAAATCCAGGGCTTGTCGGCCATCTTGCTCCACCTCTTGGGGCGCTCGTGCCTGCGCCTTCTTGCTGCGGCGCAGCATGACAATATGTCAGAATATTATCAAGGGCCGTGCCGCCTCTTTCCGATTGTTGCGTCGCCGCTTTGTGCATTGCGGCCAGCCGCGGGGCGGGTACAACCGCAGCCATGACCCAACATTTCCGGCGCAAGCACGTCTTCGACGGCGTGCGCAATTTCCGCGATTTCGGCGGCTATTCGGCCGCCGGCAGGCACATGGTGCAGGGCCGCTTTTTCCGGTCCGCGAATCATGCCCTGGCGAGCGATGCCGATCTTGCCCGGATGGCCGAGATGGGAATCGGGGCGATCATCGATCTCCGGCGCCCCGAGGAGCGGGAGCGCATGCCGTCCCGGCGCTGGGAGGGCTTCAAGGCGACGGTGGTCGAGAACCACGACAACCACGAAGGCCACGGCGAAGAGAGCTGGAACGGCTTCATGGAGAGCTGGGACCTCTCGACCGAGGGCGTGCGCAGCTATCACCTGCGCTATTACGAGCGTGCGCCGGTGCTGCCGCGTCTGATCGACCTCTACACGCAATATTTCCGCGCGGTGGCCGAAACCGAAGGGCCCATCGTCGTGCATTGCGCCGCCGGCAAGGACCGCACCGGCATCATCGTCGCGCTGACGCACGCGCTGGCCGGGGTGCATCGCGACGACATCATGGAAGACTTCCTGCTGACCAACGACCCGGCGGCGTTCGATGTGCATGGGCCGATCTGGGCGGAAGAACTGGCCAAGACCAAGGGCCGTGCGCCGTCACGCGAGGCCATGCATGTCACGATGGGCGTGCACGAAGACTATCTCGACCGCGCCTTTGCAGTGATCGAGGAGCGCTACGGCAGCGTCGAGCGCTATCTCCGCGAGGCCCTGGGCATCGACACCGTGCAGCGCGAGAAGCTCGAACGCCGGCTGTTCGAGACGTAACGACGCCTCCAAGACCTGTCATCCTTGGTCGGCGGCCCCGAGAATGACGCGGCGTTAGCGGCGCCTCAGCCGAACAGCGCCGCGTAGCTCTCGGGCTTGAAGCCGACCGTGAGTTTGCCGCCGGCCTCCAGCACCGGGCGCTTGATCATCGAGGGCTGGCGTTCCATCAGCGCGATCGCCTTTGCCTCGGTGAGGTTCTGTTTGTCGGCATCGGGCAGGGCGCGGAAGGTGGTGCCGGCGCGGTTGAGCAGAACCTCCCAGCCGACCTGCTTCGCCCAGTCCTTCAGCCTGGCCTTCTCGATGCCGGCCGCCTTGTAGTCGTGGAAGGTGCAAGCGACGCCATGTGCGTCGAGCCAGGCCCGCGCCTTCTTCATCGTGTCGCAGGTCTTGATGCCGTAGATCGTCGCCGTTCGCGCCATGCCGCAACCTATGGCGCCCGCGCGGCCAGGCCAATGGCGCGTAACGGCCCCGCTTCGCCTCTGAAACAGGTCCGGGGAAAAACCTCACCGTTGTTGATCCAGATCAAAGACAGGCCTCAGTATTATATTTGCTATACGTACAGCTAATAAGTCGCTTGCCCATAGCCGATGCCAGACCGGCACTTCGAGGGAGAGCCTGGGTCATGACGGGTCCTAAGTCGGAATACGACGTCATCATCGTCGGCGGGGGCGTGAACGGCCTTGCCACCGGCGCCTATCTTCAGAAGGCGGGCCTGAGCACCGCGATCTTCGAACGCCGCGACGAGTCGGGCACGTTCTCCTCGACGGAGGAGGTGCTCTATCCCGGCGTGAAGCTGAACATGCACGCCTCGCTCCTGATGCCGCATTACGGCCCGGCCTATCTGGACCTCGAGCTTGAGCGTTTCGGCCTCGAACTCCTGCGACCGCCGGGCGCCGAATACGCCTATTTCTATCCGTTCCTCGACGGGAATGCCGTCCTGTTCTCGGGCCGGGATGCGCGCGAGACCTACGAGGCCTGGAAGCGGGTTTCGCCGAAGGACGCGGAGACCTATCGCAAGATCGTCAATGCCTTCGGTCCGGTGATGCCGGCGATGATGCACCAGTCCTATGTGACGCCGCACAGCGACCAGAGCTTCCTCGACTTTCTCGACGGCCTCGGCGCGACCGACGTGCTGCCCAAGGACTGGGTCTGGATGACGGGCTTCGAGTTCGTCGACGCCCTGTTCGAAAGCGACCAGATCAAGCTCGCGGTGCTCAGCTACGCCGGCACGGGCGGCCTCGACGGCATCGCCAGCCGCATCGCCGGCCCTCTCGCGGTCCTCAACTTCCTCACCATCTTCTCGGCCGACGGCGGCTACACCGCCCGCGGCGGCAGCCACGACCTCGTTCATGCGCTGGTCCGCTGCTTCGTCCACCATGGCGGCAAGATTTTCTACAATTGCCCGGTCGAGAAGGTCTCGATCGAAAGCGGCATGGCGACGGGCGTCTACCTTACGGGACATGCCACGTATCCGGACGCCCACTTCAAGGCCCGGCGGGCGGTCATCAGCGACGTCAGCGCGCAGCCGACATTCTTCAAGCTGATCGGCGAGGAGCATCTTTCGCTCCAGGCGCGCGTGGCGCTGAAGCGCTTCGACTATCGCGGCTCCAGCCTCTTCACCAATTACTACGTGATGAGCGAGCGGCCCGATTTCGCCTGCTCGAAGAAATTCCCGGAAGCCAACAACACCTTCGTCTACAATTTCGGCGCCGAGACGATGGCGGATGCCGAAAATCTCGTATCGTCCTGCATGGTGCGCGGCATTCCGCTCGACCCGCCGATCGTGTGGGGCGCGGCCTTCAACTACTGCATCGCCGATCCGACGCAGGCCCCGCCCGGACAATACACGATCCTCACCTGGGCGATCGTGCCCTACGATTTGAGGTCGATGGGCGGTCCGCAGGCGTGGGACGACCTGCGCGAATCCTATGCCGACAAGGTCGAGGAGGTCCTGGTCCAGTACCTCCCCAACCTCAAGACCTCGAAGATCGCGCGCTATGTGAACACGCCGCACGACTACGTGCGCCGCAATCCCCATTGCGGCGGCAACATGCACCCCAGCGGCTCGGTCTGCGAGGCGCAGATGTGGAGCTGGAAGCCGTTCGCCGGCTGCAACGCGCCGCGTACCCCGATCGACCACTTCTACATCTGCCAGTCGGGCGGCAACTCCAACTACACCAACCTCGGCGCCGGCACGCTTGCGGCCAATGTCGTGCGCGAAGATTTGCAGCACGAGAAGCCGGACTGGTGGTGTTCCGTCGCATTCGAGGGTGCCGCCCAAATCCTGAAGCGTCAGGGCGTGACCCAGCGCTTCACCGTCGACTGAGCAACGAGCGCCGGCGCGGAACGCGCAGCGGAGGTCTCACATGGCGAACGAAAAGCAATATGACGTGGTGGTCGTGGGTGCCGGCCATAACGGTCTCACGACAGGCGCCTATCTGGCGCGAAGCGGGGCCAAGGTCCTCGTCGTCGAGCGGCGACACGAGACGGGCGGGGCGCTCGTGACCGAGGAATTCTCGGGCTACCGCTTCAACCTGCACGCCAACTACATGCTGATGCTGGACGTCGCGCCGCCCTATCGCGACCTGGGCCTTGAGGAAGACGGCTGCGTCTATATCCGGCCCGAGGCCGCAGCGTCGCTTCTGATGAAGGACGGCAACGCGCTCACGCTCTACAGCGATCTGGAGCGGTCGGTCGAATCGATCCGGCGCTTCTCGGCGAAGGATGCGGAGCGCTATCGCGAGGTCTATCTCGCCTACAAGGAGATCGCCGACGAGTATCTCATCCCGTCGACCTATGGCCGCCCCGTCGGCTCCGCGCAGCTCGCCGCCACCTATATGGAAAGCGAGCTCGGCCAGAGGATCCTGAAGGTCACGGAGATGACGCCCGAGGAGATCTGCGCGAGCTGGGGCTTCGAAACGCCCCAGCTCGGCGCGCTGCTGCTCTATCTCATCTGCATGTGGGGCATCGATCCGAAGGAGTCGAACTCCAGCTATCTGGTGCCGCTCTATTTCAACCGCATGCTCAACGCGACGCTGGTCAAGGGCGGTTCGCACCGGCTGTCGTCGACCTTGCAGAAGGCCGGAATCCTGGCCGGCATGGAGATCTGCGAGAATTACGAGGTCAAGCGGTTCATTGTCGAGAAAGGCGTCGCCAAGGCCGTCGAGATCGCCCCGACCGGATGCGAAGGCCCGATCACGCGCATCGATGCGAAGGCGATCGTGACCTCGACCGATCCGGTCACGACCTTCGGCCAGTTCATTCCCGAGCACGAGGTCGCGGACCGCTCGAAGCTCTGCCTCAACACCGCGCGCAATTGGGAATGGGAACAGAGCTCGCTGTTCCTCTGCCATCTCGCTTTGCGCAAGAAGCCGCGCTTCAAGGCCGAGGCGGCCGATCCGGGCGTCGCGAAGGCCTTCATCCGCGTCTTCGGCGTCGAGACGCCGGCCGACGTGGTGCGGCATATCAGCGACGTGATGGAAGGCCGCCAGCTCCACGACATCGGGCATGTGACCTTCACCACCGACCTCGACCCCGCCCAGGCGCCGCGCGAGACCGATCCGGAAGGCGCGGTCTGCCGGATCGAGGCGTGCGTCCCCTATGCGCCTGCCGACGGCGACTGGGCGGCGCTGTCGCGCGGCTACGGCGATCGGCTGATCGGGGCGCTGGCCGACTACACCACCGACTTCGATCCCGCTACCATCGTCCGCCGCTACGACTACACGCCGGTGCATATCGAGATGAAGATCCCGCAGATGAAGCGCGGATCGTTCAAGCACGGCGCCTACATCATGACCCAGATGGGCTATTCGCGCCCCAACGTCCAATGCTCGTCCTACCGGACGCCGATCGACAATCTCTATGTCTGCGGCGCGAGCACCTTTCCGGGCGGCATGGTGACCTTCGGCGGCGGATACAACGCGGCAAAGGTGGTCGCCGAAGATCTCGGCCTGACCATCTGGTGGAAGGAGCCGCCCTCGGTCACGGCGGCCCGCAGCAAGGGGTTCCTGCTATGATCGTCTGGTCACGCGGCCTCGGCAAACTTCGCCTTCCGCTGGAACTTCCGGCGGCGACCATGGATGTCCAGCCCGACGTCATCACGATGGCCGGCGTCATCGAACCCGTCTGCTGGCGCTATGCCATCCGTCTCGGGCCCAGCGATCTCGCCGACTTCCTGAAGATTCTCGCCCGGCCGGATACGACGCGGTTCCTGGCGGAGCGCAAGGGGCTCCTGCTCCCCTTCGTCGGCAGGCTGCTGCTGCGCATCCCCGGCATCGTCCTGACCATGCTGCGCGGCAAACGGCAGCCGCAAGGAGGAGAATGACATGCGCTTCTGGTCGGAAGGCCTCGGCGAGCGTCAGCTCGTCATGAATCTCGGCAAGTCCCACATCAAGCGCCAGGACGAGGTCATGCTGCTGAGCGGCGTCGTCGATTCGCCCGCCCCCTGGGAGTACGAGGTCAAGATCAACCGCAACGACTGGGCCAAGATCCTGGATACCGCCGCCACAAAGGAAGCGTGCGGCTTCATCGCCACGCACACGACCTTCCGGCAGCTCCTGGGCATGGCCTGGTCGATTGCCGTCTTCGTCGTCCTGCTGGGCTGGTTCAGGACGCTCCACATCCTCGGCTTCCATGGGACGCGTGATGCGGTTACTGCTGCGGGCCAGCCCGTAGCGGCCACCGCCGACACGCTCCTGAAGAAGAAATGACCCATACGCACGACTCGGCCCAGGCGTCTCGCGCTCCCATCCGCCGCCGGCGCTCGCAGGCCGAGCGGCGCGACGAATCCGAACGGCAGCTCGTCGAGGCGACGCTCAAGGTCGTGGCCGAGCATGGGGTGAGTGCGGCGACGTTCGACGAGATCGCCAGGGAAGCAGGCCTGAGCCGTGGGCTGGTGACCCAGCGCTTCGGCTCGAAGCGCGGGCTGATCGAGGCAGTGATCGCATATCTCCACCGCAAGCGCGAAGCGATCATGCAGGCCGAGCAGGTCGACCAAATGCCGGCCTTCGAGGCGATCGCCCATTATATCGACGGTCACCTCAGGGCGCAGACCGCCGAGCAGGATGGGCCGGCCTATTTCATGCTGCTGGCCTCGTCGGTCGCCAATGCGATGGAACTGCGCGACCTCTTCGCCGATTCGCACGAGCGGGTGCGGGTTCGCCTGCGCGACCTGCTGCGGCTCGGCCAGACGCGCGGCGAGATCCGGCGCGACATCGACGCGGATGCGACGGCGCTGACGATCGGCAGCCTGTTGCTGGGCGTCAGCATCCAGCATCTCGTCGATCCTGCGACGCGGCTGGAGCCGATCCGCACGGAAGCGCTCGCCATCCTGAAGCGGGCGCTCGCCGGCACGCCCAAGGCGCAATAGGCGGCGGCTCCGGTCAGACGGCGCGGAGGTCGGCGCGCCGCTCCCGCGCACTCGGCTGGAGGCGCGGCATGCGGTTCCAGGCGTCCAGCGCGGCGATCTTGTAGGCCTCGGCGAGCGTTGGATAGTTGAAGGTGTTCTCGACGAAATATTCCAGCGTCCCGCCGAGATTGAGCACCGCCTGGCCGATGTGGATGAGTTCGGTCGCCCCTTCGCCGACGATATGCGCGCCGAGCAGGCGCCGCGTCTCCAGGGCGAAGATGAGCTTCATGAAGCCGAACTCCAGGCCCATGATGTGGCCGCGCGAGGTCTCGCGGAAGCGCGCGACGCCGCATTCATAGGGTATGCGCCTCTCGCGCGCCTGGTCCTCAGTCATGCCGATGGTGGAGATCTCCGGCACCGAATAGATGCCATAGGGGAAGAACTCCGGGGGCGGCTCGGCCGGTTCGTCGAACGCCATGCGCGCCGCGATGCGGCCCTGTTCCATCGAAGTGGAGGCGAGGCTCGGAAAGCCGACGACGTCGCCGCAGGCGAAGATGTGCGGGACGCAGGTCCGGAACGTCACGGGATCGACGGCGAGCCGCCCACGCGCATCCGCCGTCAGCCCTGCCGCCGCAAGATTGAGACGGCCGACCGCGCCCTGGCGGCCGGCGGCGAAGAGGATCATCTCCGACCAGACCTGCCGGCCGTCCTCGAGCTGCACGAAACAGGCGTCGGGGCCGCGGCGCTCGATCTTTGCGGCGCTGGCGCGAAAGCGGATCGTCACCCCGCGATCGCGCAAGTCGTGCAGGAATTCGTCGACCAGCTCGCCGTCGACGAAGGGCAGCACCGTCTCCGACGGTTCCAGCACCGTCACCTTGACGTCGAGGGCGCTGAAGATCGTCGCATATTCGATGCCGATGACCGTCGCGCCGATCACCGTCAGCGTGCGCGGCAGGCGCGCGATGCTGAGGATGTCGTCGGCGTCCAGGATGGCGTCGTCGAACGGAACGTGCGGCGGGCGATAGGGCTCGGTGCCCACAGCGATGACGAAGCGGCTGGCGGTCGCGCGCAGCGTGTCGCCGTCGCCGCGGGCGATTTCGACCGTATGCGGATCGACGAACCGCGCCGGCCCGTGGACGACATGGACGTTGTTGCGGGTGAGCTGGTGCTCCAGGATCTCGACCTCGTGGTCGAGGGTGATCGAGAGGCGGCGCTTCAGGTCGGCGATCGTGATGTCCTGCTTGGCGCGGTGGCCGCGGCCATAGAAGCCGCGCTCGCGCCAGCCGGTGAGGTTCAGCACCGTCTCGCGCAGGGTCTTCGACGGGATCGTGCCGGTATGGACGCAGACGCCGCCGACCCGGTGGCCGCGGTCCACCACGAGGACCGATTTCTTCAGCTTCGCCGCCTGTACGGCGGCCCGCCGCCCGGCCGGCCCGCTGCCGATCACGATGAGGTCGTAATGCATCATAGCCCACCCAGCCGGGTGCGCCGCACCCCGGCTGCGCAACCCCCGACGCACAGCCTACCCGCTCTGTGTGGCGGTTTGCTTAACCGGCGCGAAGTCCTACAGCCGGGCGATCTTTCCGCCGGATTTCAGGTCGAACTGGCGCAGCGGGAGTTCCCGGATGCGCTGGCCGGTCAGCGCGAAAACGGCGTTGGCCACGGCCGCGGCGACCGGCGCGGTGCCGGGCTCGCCGGCGCCGCCGATCTTGGCGCCGGATTCGATGATCGCGACCTCGTGGCGCGGGGCGTCGGCCATGCGGACCATCTCGTAATCCGGGAAATTCTCCTCAACCACGCGGCCTTTCTCCACCGTGATGCTGCCGTAGAGCGCAGCGGTCAGGCCGTAGATCGCGCCGCCGGTCATCTGCGCCTTGAAGGTCGCGGGGTTGACGACTTCGCCGGGGTCCGCCGCGGTCCACATCCGGGTGATGCGCGCCCGCCCGTCGTCGCCGATCGTCGCCTCGGCGATTTGCGCGACGATGGTGCCGAAGGCCTCGCGCATGGCGATGCCCTTCGCCCGGCCGGGCTCGTTGGTGCCCCAGCCGGCCATCTGCGCGACGCGTTCCAGTGCCGCCTTGTGGCGCGGCGCGTTGGCGAGATGGGCAAGGCGGAAGGCGAGGGGATCCTGCCCCGCGGCGTGCGCCAGCTCGTCGATGAAGCTCTCGATGTAGAAAGCCTGGTGGGTGTGGTCGACGCTGCGCCACGGTCCCCAGGGCATCGGGTTGGTGTCGCTCACGTAGCGCGCCGTGCGGTCGGCGACGTCGTAATCGATGCGCGTCGCTTCGGGTGGATCGTGGCGCTCGGTGAAGCTGTGCAGCCATCCGGCAATGCGGCCGTCGGCGGTCAGGCCGGCCTTCATCCGCGCCACCGAAGCCTCGCGGTAATAATCCTGCGTCATGTCCTGTTCGCGGGACCAGGTGACGAGCACCGGCTTGCCGGTCGCCTTTGAAGCCGCGATCGCCTGCGCGATATGGCGGGCCTTCATCGAGGGCAGGACAGGGCTGAAGGCGCGCCGGCCGAAGCCGCCGCCCATCTGCAACTGATGCATCACGACCGCGTCCATCGGCACGTCGGCCAGCGACGCCGTGGCGGCGCGTCCGCCGAGGCCGTCCTGGATGCCGCTCCACACCTCGACCTTGCCGTCATGCACCCAGGCCGCGGCGTTCATCGGCTCCATCGTCGCATGCGCGAGAAACGGCACCTTGTACGACGCTTCGACGACACGGGGGGCGCCCTTGATCGCCGCCTCGGCATCGCCCTCCGAGAAGTCGGTGCTGAAGCTGCCCTTGTCGAGCGCGGCGTTCATGCCGGCATGGATCGAATCCGACGACAGGCTGCCATTGGCGCCGTCGTCCCATTCGGGCTTCAGCGCCTCCAGCGCAACGCGGGCCCGCCAGGTATTGTCGGCGACGACCACCACCGCATCGTCCATCTTCACGACGGTGCTGACACCGCGCATCGCACGGGCCGGCGCCTCGTCGACGCTCTTCAGCCGGCCGCCGGCGACCGGGCTGCACAGCGCCGCGGCGAACAGCATGCCCGGCAGGCGCACGTCGATGCCGTATTGCGCGGTGCCGTCGACCTTCGCCGGGATGTCGAGCCGCTGCCGCGGCGTGCCGGAGATCGTATAGTCCGCCTTGGCCTTCAGCGGCGCATCCGGCGTGTCGTAGCCCGCGGCCCGCCCCGCCATTTCGCCATAGGTCGCGCTGCGCTTCGAGGCGGCATGTGTCAGCACCGACGCCTTCGCCGCGATTTCGGACTCCGGCACGCCCCAGCCCTCGGCGGCGGCGCGCACCAGCATCGCGCGCGCGGCGGCGCCGGCCTTGCGCATGCCGAGCGCACCGGTCAGGCGTATGGCGGTCGAGCCGCCGGTGACCTGGATGTTCATGAACTCGGCGATCTTGCGGCCGAAGAATTCCGTCGTGCCGTTCAGCCATTGCGGGATCGACATGTCGCCGAGCAGATAGCCCTTGGCGAACGCCCCATTGGCGAAGGCCATGTCGGCCGGCGCCTGTTCCGTCGCGACGAGGGTCCAGTCGGCATCCATCTCGTCGGCCGCCATCATGGCGAGCGCGGTGTGGGTGCCCTGGCCCATGTCGCCATGCGGCACGAAGACCGTAACCTTGTTGTCCGGCGTCAGGCGCAGCCAGGCGGCCGGCATGAAATCGCCGTCCCCTGCGGCGATCTGGCGGGCGCGGCCCAGCGTCGAGAAGGGCGTCAGCGCATAGCCGACGGCCAGCGTGCCGGCGGCGGCGAGACCGGAGAGGATGGCGAAGCGGCGTGACGGCTGGAAGCCCATGAGGTCGCTCCTTCAGGCTGCGGCGGCGAGATGAATGGCGGCGCGGATTTCCTCGTACGAACCGCAGCGGCAGATATTCGTCATCGCCGTATCGATGTCGTCGTCGGTTGGGCTCGGCGTCTCGTTCAGCAGCGCGACGGCCGCCATGATCTGCCCGGACTGGCAATAGCCGCATTGCGGGGCCTGTGCGGCGATCCAGGCCTGCTGCACCTTGTGCAGCGTATCGCCCGTCCTGAGGCCCTCGATCGTCGTGATCTGCTGGCCGGCGCAGGCGCTCGCCGGAATCGAGCACGAGCGTGTGGCCTGGCCGTCGATCAGCACCGTGCAGGCGCCGCAGGCCGCGACGCCGCAGCCATACTTCGTGCCGGTAAGGTTCAGTACGTCGCGGAGCGCCCAGAGGAGCGGCATGTCGTCCTCGACGTCGAGCTCGCGCGCGACGCCGTTCACAATCAACTGGGTCATCGGTCCCACCCTCTGTGCCCGTGGATGTGACGACGTTGACAACATGCGCTCATATTGTCAAGTTCGTCGCCATGAGCGCCCTTGTCCGCCGTCCCGCCAGCGATGCGCCCGCGCCGCGCCGCATCCTCGATGCCGCTGCGACCGTCTTCGCCCGCTACGGCTACCGGCGGGCGAGCATGGACGCGGTCGCCGCCGGGGCGGGCCTTTCGCGCCAGGGTCTCTATCGTCACTTCGCGGCGAAGGACCTGCTGTTCGCGGCCGTCGTCGAGGACATGAATCGCGGCGCGGAAACCGCCGCCGTCGAGGCTGCCGCGGCCGCCCGTGCCGCCGGCAAGGATGCGGCTGCGGTGCTCGCCGCGCTCATCGGGTCGCGGCATGCCTTCTATGCCGAGCGTGTCATGGGTTCGCCGCATGCCGCAGAGCTGATGGAGGAATCCCATCGCCTCAGCGCGGGCATCGTGCACCGGGGCCTGTGCGATTTTCGCGAGGCTCTGGTCGCGGCGGTCGAGACGGAGACCGGGCGGCGGGCGCTGAAACTGAAGCGCGGCACAAGTGCCGCCGATCTCGCCGATCTCCTCATCCTCGCGACGCAGGGCGTCAAATACGCGACACCCGCCCCCTCGGCCGCCGAGATGCGCGCGCTGGTCGACCGCCTCACCCAGGTCATCGTCGCCGGCGTCTCGGCCTGATAGGCGGCCGCTTGACCGCCCGGCGGCGATCCTGATCCTGCCGCCATGCCGCGTTTCCGCATCGCCTGCTTCAACGTCGAGAACCTGTTCTCGCGGCCGCTGCTTTTCGCCGCCGGCGACGACCCCAAGGCGGCCGACGCCATCCGCGGCGCCGCGGTGCTCCAGCGCCTGCTCGACGCCAAGACCTACAACGCGCCCGAGATCATCCGCACCTGGAACGAATTCGGCCTCGCGCGCTACGTCTCGCTGCGCAGCGACCGGGTGAATGCCGAAGATGCGCGCTCGCAGCGCTTCTTCTTCCACGCACATGACGGCAACGACGACAGCCCCGTCGTCTCGATCAACAGCGCGATCCGTGGCCGTGCCGATTGGCTGGGCGGGCTGGAACTGAAGGGCGAGAGCCTCTCCGGCCCGCAGGTGCGCGCCATCGCCAACGTCATCAAGCGCGTCGATGCCGACGTCATCGGCCTCTGCGAGGTGGAAGACCGGCGCACGCTGGAGGCCTTCAACGCCCAGATGCTGGGGCGGAAATATCCCTATTGCGTGCTCTTCGAAGGCAATGACGAGCGCGGCATCGACGTCGCGCTGATGTCGAAGCACCCGATCGGCGACATGCGCTCCAACGCCTACACCGTCGACATGCAGGAGACGCGGCGGCGCGACGGCGTGACGCCGCGGCTCTTCAACCGGGACTGCATCGAGATTGCGGTGCAGTTGCCCGACGGCCGCGGCGCGGTCGCGGTGCTGGTCACGCATCTGAAATCGAAACGCGGCACCGCCGAAGCCGAGATCGACACCGACCGCAAGCGCATCCGCCAGTCCGAGGAAATCGCCCGCATCCTGCGCGAGCGATACGTCCGCGACGGCAAGCCGCACCGCGTCGTCGTCTGCGGCGACCTCAACGAAGTGCCTGATCGCGGCGGCGCCAACGGCGCCGCGCTCGGCGGGCGGCAGACCTCGGTGGATGCGCTGCTCGTCGACGCCGGCCTCAGCAACATCGTCCGCGACACGCTGGGGCGTGAGAAGGCGTTCACCCATGTCGAGGAGCGGGGCGGAGCGGTCCAGCGCGGCCAGATCGACTATCTGCTGCTCTCGCCGGACCTCAAGGCGGCCGCCATCAATGTCGGCATCGACCGCTCCGGCCAGGCCCATTGGGGGCCCAAGGCGCCGCCCCGCGCCCAGGCCGCCAGCGATCACGCCTGCCTGTTCGTCGATCTCGACCTGGCGCGGCTCTCCGGCCCTTGATGTGACGGGTGAACAGAATTGAATTTATTCACTGAGATGATCTAGACAACGGTCAGATTTGCAGGCACTCTTATCTAGACATTGTCTAGTTTGGTGTGCAATGCGTGGGAAAGCCCGATTTCCGCTCCTTCTTGTCGGTCTGGGAGCGCTGGCGCTCGGCGCCTGCGGCGGCAGCGGGGCCCCGGCGGCCGACATCGCCGCGCAGGTCAAGGCTACTCCGGTGCGGGTCGCGACCGCCGGTCCGGCCGATTTCCTGAACGACATCGCCGTCGTCGGCCGGGTCGAGCCGGATCGTTCCTTCGTGCTCGCCTTCAAGACCGCCGGCGTCGTCCGTGCCATCGCGGTGGACGAGGGCGATGCCGTCCGCAAGGGCCAGGTCCTTGCTGAAATCGACCCCAAGGATGTCGACGCCGCCCTGCGCCAGGCCGAGGAGGCCGCCGACAAGGCCGCCCGTGACCTCGCCCGCGTGCGCAAGCTCCACGCCAACGGCTTCGCCAGCGAGGCCGCCCTCCAGGATGCGCAGATGCTGGCCGACCAGTCGCGTGCCAGCGCCGCTGCCGCCCGCGCCAATCGCGGCTATGCCTCGATCGTCGCCCCGAATGACGGCGTCGTGCTCAAGCGCCACATCGAGGCGAACGGCGTCGTTGCCGCCGGTGCGCCGGTGCTGACGATCTCCGACTTCTCGCGCTCCTATGTGCTCAGCGCCGGCCTCGCCGACCGCGACGCCGTCCGCGTCGCGATGGGCGATCCGGCGCAGGTCACCTTCGACGCCTTCCCCGGCACCGCCTTCGCCGCCTCGGTCTCGGAGATCGGCGCCGACGCCGATCCGATGACCGG
The DNA here is from genome assembly GCA_020852655.1 of Alphaproteobacteria bacterium. Taxonomy (GTDB): domain Bacteria; phylum Pseudomonadota; class Alphaproteobacteria; order Micropepsales; family Micropepsaceae; genus JADZAI01. The sequence continues at coordinate 55,060 of JADZAI010000046.1, read as the reverse complement.
CACCTTCCAGGTCAAGCTGAAGCTCGCGGCCGGGCCTGATGCGCTGCGCAGCGGCCTCGTCGGCCATGCGACGATCCGCCCGGCGAAGCAGGCCGGCATCGCACTCGCCGTCCCGGTCGACGCCATCCTGGAAGGCCACGGCGAGGACGCCTTCGTCTTCGTCGTCGACCCGCAGTCCGGCGCCGCGCACCGCACCCGCATCCGGGTCGGCCGCCTTCATGCCGGTCTCGTCGCCGTCACAGGCGGCCTAAGCGCCGGCCAGTCGGTCGTCATCGACGGCGCCGGCTACCTCACCGACGGCGAGAAGGTCGTCGTCGCCACCGCGGACGCGACGCCGTGAACCCGGCCGCCTTCGCCGTCCGGAACTGGCAGTTCACGCTGGTCCTGACGCTGCTTTTCGCCGCCCTCGGCCTCAATGCCTTCCTCTCGATCCCGCGCGCCGAGGATCCGACCTTCAACGCGCCCTTCTTCTCGGTCGTCACGCTGGCGCCGGGCATGGAAGCGGTCGAGGTGGAGAAGCTGATCACCGACAAGATCGAGGACGCGTTCAACGAACTCGACGACCTCGTCGAGATCCGTTCCACCACCACCAACGGCGTCTCGGCGATCAGCGTCCAGTTCGACTGGGCGCTGCCCGACATGGACCGCAAATATGACGAGATCATCCGCGAGATGAACCGCCTGCGGCCCGAGCTGCCGGACGCGGTGATCGACATCAAGGTCCGCAAGGGCCAGCCCGGCCTCACCAATATCGTGCAGATCGCCCTTGTCGGCGATGTCTCCTATCGCGAGCTGACCGACCGCGCCCGCGACCTCCGCGACCGGCTCGAGGCGGTGAAGGGCGTGCGCCAGGTCGAGATCTGGGGCGCCCCGGAACCCGAGCTGCGCGTTGCGCTCGACCTCGCCCGCATGAGCCGGCTCGGCGTCTCGATCGACCAGGTGAAGGGCGCCATCCAGGGCGAGAACGCCGAGATTCCCGGCGGCGTCGTCGATGCCGGCGGCACGCGCCTCAACCTGAAGACCACCGGTGCCTATGCCAGCCTCGACGAGGTCGCCGACACCATCGTCGCCGCCAACGGCCCGTCGGTCGTCCGGGTGCGCGACATCGCCGAGGTGTCGTGGTCGGAGGAAGAGGAAGCGCACACCGCGCGCTTCAACGGCCGCAAGGCGGTCTTCGTCACCGCCAACCAGCGCGACCGGCAGAACATCTTCGCCGTGCGGGACGGCATCGTCGCCGCGGCCGAGGCGTTCCGTTCGACCCTGCCCGGCGACGTGCGCCTCGAAGTCGGCTTCGACCAGTCGCTCAATGTCGAGAACCGCCTCGGCCAACTCGGCGAGGACTTCCTCATCGCCATCGGCCTGGTGCTGCTGACGCTGCTGCCGCTGGGCCTGCGCGCCTCGCTGGTCGTGATGTTCTCCATTCCGCTGTCGCTGGCCCTCGGCGTCTTCTTCCTCCAGGGCGCCGGCTTCTCGCTGAACCAGCTCTCGATCGCCGGCTTCGTGCTGTCGCTCGGCCTGCTGGTCGACGATTCGATCGTCGTCGTCGAAAACATCGCCCGCCACATCCGCGAAGGGGCCAGGCCGCGCGAGGCCGCCATCACGGCGACGCGGCAGATCGCGCTGGCGGTGCTCGGCTGCACCGCGACGCTGATGCTCGCCTTCCTGCCGCTGATGTTCCTGCCCGAAGGTGCCGGCGCCTTCACGCGCTCGCTGCCGACCGCGGTGCTGCTGACGATCGCCGCCTCGCTGCTCGTCTCGATGACGATCATCCCCTTCATCGCCAGCCGGATGCTGAAGGAGGAAAAGCACCACGACGGCAATATCGTGCTGCGCACGGTGATGGGGGCGATCCACACGCTCTACCGTCCGCTGCTGCACCGGGCGCTCAGCCATCCGGTGATGACCGTCGTGATCGCGGCTGGCCTCTTCGGCGGCACGCTGATGCTTGTGCCGTCGATCGGCTTCAGCCTGTTCCCGCCGGCCGACTCGCGCCTCTTCCTCGTCCAGCTTGAACTGCCGGAAGGCGCCTCGCTGGCGAAGACCGACGAGGCGCTGCAATTCGTCGAGGCGGAACTCAACCGCCATCCCGAGATCAAGGTCGTGATGTCCAATCTCGGCCGCGGCAATCCGCGCATCTATTACAATGTCAACCAGCGCGAGCTCTCGTCCAACGTCGCCGAGGTGTTCGCCGGGCTGGAGAAGTTCGAGCCCGGGAAGACGCCGCGGCTGATGGACGACCTTCGCGCGGTGTTCGACACCTATCCGGGCGCGAAGATCCTGGTGAAGGTGTTCGAGAACGGCCCGCCGCTGGAAGCCCCGGTCGCGATCCGCGTGCGCGGGCCCGAGGTCGAAGGCGTCCGCCGCCTCGCCGCTGGCGTCGAAGACATCATGCGCGCCGTCCCCGGTATGCGCGACGTCAACAACGCCTCGCGCGCCACCCGCACCGACCTCAAGGTCGACGTCGACGCCGGCAAGGCGGCGCTCATCGGCATCGCGCCGGGCACCGTCGACCGCGTCGTGCGCCTCGCGGTGGCGGGCGAGTTCGCCGGCGACTTCCGCGACGGCGACGGCGAATCCTACCCGATCACCCTGCGCCTGCCGCTGAAGGACCATCACGCGCCCGACGTGCTGGACCAGATCTACGTGCCGGCCGCGACCGGCGCGGCGGCGCCGCTGTCGCAGGTCGCCACCGTGCGCTTCGATGCCAGCCCCGCCCGGATCGACCGCTTCGACCGCCTGCGTTCGGCGACCGTCACCGGCTACCCGGCCTCCGGCTTCCTCGCCTCCAACCTCACCTCCGACGTCATGGCGCGGGTCAAGGCGATTGCCCTGCCGCCGGGCTATTCCATCGTCGCGGGCGGCGAGGCGGAGGCATCGGCCAAGTCGCTCGGCGGCATGGGCAGTGCGGCGCTGGTCGCGGCCTTCGGCATCTTCGCGGTGCTGATCCTCGAATTCCGCTCGTTCAAGTCGAGCCTCATCGTCGCCAGCGTCGTGCCGCTCGGCCTGATCGGCGGGTTCCTCGGCCTCTTCGTCTCGGGCTACACGCTCTCCTTCACGGCGATGATCGGGATGATCGCCCTCATCGGGATCGAGATCAAAAATTCCATCCTGCTGGTCGATTTCACCAACCAGCTCCGCGACGAGGGAGTGCCCTTGCGCGAAGCCATCGAGCGGGCGGGCGAGGTGCGCTTCCTGCCGATCCTGCTCACCTCGGTGACGGCGATCTTCGGCCTGCTGCCGCTGGCGCTCCAGGGCTCGGGCCTCTATTCGCCGCTCGCCTGCGTGATCATCGGCGGCCTGGTGACCTCCACTCTGCTCTCGCGCCTCGTGACCCCCGCCTGCTATCTGTTGCTCGCGCCGCGGGACCGGACGATGGAAGGCTTCGTCATTCCCGAGCACGCGGCGGGGCTGGTGCCCGGAGAGTAGAGTCGTGTCGGAGACGATCGAACAGGGCGCGCGCGCCTATCATCACGGCGCGCTGCGCGAAGCCCTTCTGAACGCGGCGCGCGAGATCGTCCGCACCGAAGGCGTGCAGGCGTTCACGCTGCGCGAAGCGGCGCGCCGAGCCGGCGTCAGCCACGGCGCTCCGGCGCATCATTTCGGCGACAAGACCGGGCTGCTGACCGAGCTTGCGGTGCAGGTCCTGGAAGAGCGTCTCGCGCTGATCGCAGACTATGGCGCCCGGGCAGGCGCCGAACCGATCGCCCAGCTCAAGGCCTGCGGCCTGGCGAACATCGATTTCATGATAGCCAACCCGCGCCTGGACGAACTCTGCTGGCGATCCGATGCGATCGACCGGACCCACCCGGCGCTCCAGGCCGCACAGGGCAAGCTGGCGGGCGACCTCATCACCCGCATGAGCGCCGCGACCGGGCAGGCGCTGAATCCGGACAAGGAATCCAATCCCTCGACCCTCCTCGCCATCGCCATCGTGCACGGCTTCGCCCAACTGGTGAACGAGCGCATGATCCTCACCCATGTGCCCGAAGACGAGCGTGCCGCGCGGGCGCATCAACTGGCCGACGAGATGCTCGACTTCATGCAGGATCTCTTCCGGGGGCTTCGTTAGGCCGTCAGAGCCCGCTCGCCCAGCGCTCCAGGTGGGCGGCGATCGCCGGCCGCTTCGCCGGGTCGTTTGCGACGCCGGCCAGTTCCACCAGCCGCAGATAGCCGGTCATCGTGTCGACGCGCCGACGGTCGATGGAGCGCGCGGTGAGCCGCTCGTAGACATCGATGATGCGCCAGGTCAGGTCGCGGGCGATGAAGCCCGGATAGACGAACTCGCGCTGGAGCGGTCCGAAGCCGGAATCGGCCAGGTCATAGAGGCCGTTCAGCCGCTGCGCCCGGTGATCGAACGCCATGTTCCAGCCATGGCCGTCGAAATAGCCATAGGTGTCGCCCAGCGGATCGGACGGCAGGGCGAGCCAGGCGTCGATCGTCCGTGCCGCGTAGCCACGCAGATGGACCGGCAGGACCGGCTCCAGGTCGCGCGCGACCTCGGCGGGCGGCGCCCACGCGCCGATGCGACCGGCCCCGGCCGTGCGAATCGCGCGCGCCTCGATCCGGTGCACCTCGGACAGGAAGAGCGCCATGTCCGCCGCCAGCCGCGCCCGGGCGGCGTCCGGCAACCGGTCATAGTGCGAAGCCAGCAGGTGCTCGCCCTTCAGCTTGACGTGCCGCGAGAAGAGCAGGCCGTCCCGCTCGACCAGCTTCAGATCGGGCAGGGGCATCGTCACCGCCGGCCGCACCACCGCGAGTAGTCGCGCCTCGCGCCGCAGCCCCTCCGCCCCCGCCGCATGGCGCGGAAACTTGAAGATCAGCGCGTCGTCGACATCCACCGCCACGCTGTCCCATCCCTCGGTGAGCAGGCGGAAGGGCTTCCCGGCGAGCTCGGGGAAGGCGTCGATCAGACGGGCGCTCAGCGCCTCCAGGCTTAACGGTTCCACGGCTGATCGCGGCGTTGGGGACGGCCCTCTATAGGCGGCGCCGTCGCGCCGCGACAAATGGGCAGAAAGGGAAGTTCGCCCCCGCAACGCCTTGTTGCCGCCGCAAAGGGTCAGCCTCTATCTTCCCCCGCCGTTGGGCTGCTCCGCGAGGGTGGCCGTCGGCGCGCGCGTTCGGGGACCCGCCTATGCCTAAGCCATTGCGTATCTTCATCTCGTCGCCGGGCGACGTGTCGGCGGAACGCCGCCGTGCCGCCCTGGTGGTGGAGAGCCTGAAGAAGGAATTCGCGCGGTTCTTCGACATCTCGGCCTATCTCTGGGAGCACGAGGCGATGCTCGCCACGGGCCACTTCCAGGACGTGATCGAGCCGCCCAGCCAGTCGGACATCGTCGTCCTGATCCTCTGGTCGCGCCTCGGCACCCCGCTGCCCGAAAAATCCGCCAAGCGCGAATATCGTGGCCTCGACGGCCGGGCGCCGGTGACGGGCACCGAATGGGAATACGAGGACGCGCTCGCCGCGAACCGCTCGAAGGGCGCGCCGGACCTGCTCGTCTACCGCTCCAACAAGGAGCCGCAGATCTCGCTGCGCGATCCGGCCAAGAAGGCGCTCGCCGAGGGCCAATGGTCGGCGCTGGAGAGCTTCTGGTCGCGCTATTTCCAGGCCGGCGGCGTCTTCCTGTCGGCCTATCACGGCTTCGACGACCTCGAAGATTTCGGCGACATGCTGGAGGCCCATCTCCGGCAGCTCATCCGGACCCGCATCGAGCGCGGCCGCATCGAGGCCGGCTCCGACGTCAGGGCGACATGGCTCCAGTCGCCCTTCCGGGGCCTCTCCTCCTACGAATTCGAACACGCCCCGATCTTCTTCGGGCGCGGCGCCGCCCAGCTCAAGGCGGTCGAACAGCTCGTCCACAACGCCAATGGCGGCCGTGCCTTCCTGCTGGTCCTCGGCGCGTCGGGGTCGGGCAAGTCCTCGCTCGTGCGGGCCGGCCTGCTGCCCAATCTCTTCGCCCGCGGCGTTGCCGACGGCGCCGGCCTCTGGCGCCGCGTCATCTTCAAGCCGGGCGATGCCGACGGCAATCTCTTCAAGGGCGTCGCCCGGACGCTGGCCGAAGACCGCGTGCGGGAAGGCGTCGGCCTGCCCGAGATATTGGGGCCCGGCCTCACCGTCGAAGACCTCGAAAAAGCGCTGCGCCGTTCCATCGACGATCCCGGCTTCGTCTTCACGCCGGCCCTCGGCAAGGTGACGGCCGAGGCCCGGGCGACCGGCAAGATCATGGCGCACGAGAGCGCCAAGCTGGCGCTGGTGCTCGACCAGCTTGAGGAGATCTTCACCGACGGCTCCATCTCGACCGAGGAGCGCAACACCTTCATCCGCCTCGTCGCCTCGCTCGCCAGGACCGGCCAGGTCTGGGTGATCGCGACCATGCGGTCCGACTTCTGGCACAGGGCCGCAGCGACGCCGGAACTCGTCGCCCTCGCCGAGGGCCTGGGGCGCATGGACCTGCTGCCGCCCAGCCAGGCCGAGCTTGCGGAAATGATCCGGCGTCCCGCCGCCGCGGCGGGTCTTTCCTTCGAGGACCATGCCGAGACGCGCATCGCGCTCGACGCCATGATCGCGGAAGAGGCGGCGCGCGATCCGGGTTCGTTGCCGCTGGTGTCGTTCGTCCTCGACGCGCTCTACAAGACCGACGTCGAGCGGGGGAAGGGGCAGGTCCTCACCTACGGCACCTACAACGCCCTCGGCGGCCTCAAGGGCGCCATCGCGACGCGCGCCGACGAGATACTCGCGGCCCAGCCCGCCGACGTGCAGGCCGCCTTGCCCTCGCTGCTTCGTGCCCTCGTCACGGTCGACAGCGAGCGCGACCGCAACGCGACGGCGCGCATGGCGCCGCTCGCGGCCTTTCCGCCCGGCTCGCCGCGCCGCGCGCTGGCGGATGCCTTCCTCGATCCCACCGCCCGCCTCCTCATCGCCGACGGCGACGGCGGCGAAGCGCGCATCCGCGTCGCCCACGAGGCGCTGATCAACCACTGGGCCCGGGCGCGCGAGCAGATCAACCGCGACCGCCGCGACCTCGAAACCCGCGCCCGCCTGGAAGAGGACGAAGCGCTCTGGCGCGCCGCCCCGGCCAACGAGAAGCTGGAACGCCTGCTCGACGGCCTGGCGCTCGAAGAGGGCAAGGACCTCGTAGGCAAGTGGGGCGATGAATTGCCCCAGTCGCTGAAGGATTTCATCGAGGAGAGCCGCAAGGTCTCCAGCCGCAAGCGTAACCGCCGCTTCCGCATCGCCATGGGTGTTGCCGCGGCGATGGCCGTGCTCGCCGTCGGCGCCGTCATCCTCGGCATCTGGGCGATGCGCCAGAGCGCGATCGCAGAGGCCGAAAGCACCCGCGCCGTCGCCGCCGAGGCGCAGACCGACGCGCAGCTCAAGGAGACCCAGCGCGGCACGGCGCGCCTCATCTACACCCAGTCGGTGACCGCCTCCGCCAACGGCTTCCCCGAACTCGGCATGCTGCTGGCGTCGGAAGCGATCCGGGTCGCCAAGCAGTCCGGCCAGGTCCCGACCGCGCTCATCGCGGCGCTGCAATACGGCTCGGCGAACGACACCGTGATCTCGGTCTTCGGCGACGTCGACGACCCGCTCGGCGACGCCGATTTCGGCGCCGATGCCGCCACGGTCTTCACCGGCGGCAACGACGGCAGACTGACGGTGTGGGACACGTTCTCGGGCACCGAGCGCATGACCTACGGCACCAACGACGCGCATCTGGTGACGGCGCTGGCCGACTGGCTGGGCCAGTACATCGCGGTCGCCTATACCGACAAGACCGTCGAGATTTACGACTACAAGTCGCTCAACCGCATCGGCGGGGCGATCACGTTCCAGGGCACCCCGACGGCCATGGACATGGACGGCAACGGCCGGCTTCTCGTCGCGGCAGACGACACCGGCGCCGTGCGCTTCCTCCAGCCCTCGAACCAGACGCAGCTCGCCGAGGTGCAGGCGGCGCATACCGGGCAGGTCGCCAGCATCGACATCGCCGAGAATCTCTCGATCGCCGTTTCCGCCGACGGCGGCGGCACGGCCGTCGTCTGGGACCTCGCGACCTACACCAAACGCGCCACCGTCACCCACGGCGACGCCTCCAATCCGACCGAGGTCGAGGAAGTCGTCGTTTCGCCCCGCGGCGACCAGTTCGCGCTGATCGGTCGTGGCTGGGCCTCCATCTTCGATGCCCAGGGCCAGCCGCTGAAGACGCTCATCTTCGACGACGTCTATCTCTACCGCATCGTCTATTCGCCCGACGGCAACAGCCTCATCTACTCGGCGGGCAAGAATGCGACGATGCTGTCGACCAAGGACTTCTCGGTCCAGCGCGTCTTCTCGGGCCACACCTTCGACGTGCGCGGCCTTGAGCTGTCGCGCGACGGCAAGCGCCTGCTGACGGCGTCGGGCGACAATACGCTGCGCCTGTGGAACGTCGACACCGGCTCGACCCTTCGGCTTTTCCGCTCGCCGAAGGGCTCGATCGCCGGCCAGGGCCTCAGCCGCGACGGCAACTATGTCACCGCGACCTTCGACGACGGCCTCGTCGTCGTCTGGGCGGTGGAGGGTCTGACGCCCAGCAGCGTTCGCCAGGCGCATACCTGGAACATCAACTCGATCGCCTGGAACAAGGACGGCTCGGAAATCCTCACCAGCGCCGGCGACGGCTCCGCCATGCTCACCGACGCCGACTCCAGCATGCTGCTCTTTGCCATGAAGCCGGGCGGGGCGGGCGTCTACAACGCCGTGTTCACGCCGGACGGCAAGCAGATCGTGATGTCCGACGATGCGCGCCAGGTGAAGATCTTCAGCGCGACCACGGGCGACGAAGTCCGCACACTGACGACGCTCGAAGACGGCTGGATGCCGTACTGGGTGGCGGTCACGCCGGACGGCAAGCAGGTCGCCGTCGCGACCTATGGCGGCGTTCGCATATACGACTATGCCTCGGGTGCGCAGGTGAAGCTGCTCGCCGCGCCCAACACCACGCTCTTCTCGATGGGCATGAGCCCGGACGGCAAATATGTCGCCGGCGGCGCGTCCGACGGGCGGCTCCTGCTGTGGGACCTCCAGAGCGGGGCGTTGCTCGCCGAGCTTCGCGAACATTCCAGCACGATCAACTCGGTCAACTTCTCGCCCGACAGCAAGTCGCTCGTCACGGCGGCGAGCGACCGGACCGTCCGCGTCTGGGACGTGGCGACGGCGACGCAGAAGATGCTGCTCGCGGGCCATCGCGACATCGCGCTGTGGGCGGCTTTCAGCCCCGACGGCCAGCGCGTCATCTCCGCGGGCTTCGACGAAACCATCCGCGTCTGGGATCCGGCGACGGGCGCCGAGCTTTCCAGCGTGCTTGGGCCGGGCCGTGTCGTGCGTACCGCGATGTTCAGCCCCGACGGCAAGCGCATCGCGGCGGGCGGCGACGACCACAAGATCTATATCTGGAACGTACCCGACAAGACGTTCTCGAACACGCAGACCGGGGCGCCGATGCTGGGCAGCCAGCTCCAGGGCGACAACGAGAAGTTGATGAGCGAGATGATCGACTGGGCGCCGCTCTCGATCGCCCGTCTCATCCCGGCCTCGGAGCGCCAAGCCTACTTCCTGGCGCCCGATCCGGTCGTGCGGATTTTCGACACGCAGCCTGATCTCTGCGACCTGCTCGCCGCCTACCAGTCCGATCCGCAGCGCCGCACGCCGGGCGTCCGCGAAGGCTGGATCAATGTCGCGGATGCCGAGCCGGCCTGCCGGGCGGCGGTGGCGCAGAACCCCGGTGAGCCGCGCTTCCACATGCAGCTCGCCCGGACGATCATCGCGTCCGGGGCGCAGCAGGACGGCACGACGGCGCCCGACAAGAAGACGGAAGCCCTGAAGGAGCTCCAGCCGGCAATCGACGCGGGTTATCCGGGGGCGATCTACTATCGCGCCTTCCTCCTCGCCGACGCGCGGAACAACACCGCCGACGAGATGCGCGAGGGCGTCGAGCTCGCCCGCAAGGCCTGGACGCTCGGCGTGCCCGATGCGGGCGACCTCATCGCCAAGGCCCAGCTCGACGGCCTCAAGGCCAAGGACAATGCGGAGATCGTCAAGCAGGACCAGAAGGCGGCCATCGAGACCTACAAGGAAGCGGCCGAGAAGGGCTCGTGGTTCGCCTCGATCAACCTCGCCTTCCAGTACGAATACGGCCGCAAGGACATGATGGAGGCCGACCGGCTTCAGGCGCTCTATTATTTCGCGCTCGCGGCGCGGCAGGTCGAGGTCGAGGGCTTCGCCGAATCGACCGAGGTCCAGCGCGCCCGCTATCTCTTCGCCCGCCGCGCCACGCTGGTGCGCAGCCTCGTGCGCGAGGGCAAGAGCACCGAGGTTGCCGAGATCGCCCGCAAGATCGCCGCGTGGCGGCCGGGCACGGCGGCGACCGCCGCGCCGCAGCAACAGGCTGCGGCGGAGTGACGATCAGGCCAGGGCGGCGAGGAACGCGTTCTCGCCGTCGAGGTCCTGCGGGATGCGCCCGACGCTGATCTCGGGCAGCGCCGCGCTCGTCAGGAAGCGCGGCGCGACCTCGCCGCCGGCATCTATCCAGAGCACGCCCAGATCTCGCCCGAGCGCCTTTATGATCGTGTCGAAGGCGCCGGCCAGCAGGTCGGTCGTCTCGCCGTTCCATACCGCGACCAGCGCATCCGACCGGGCCAGCATCGCGGCGCTGGCGGCGATATAGCCTTCGGTTTCGTCGCGAAGTTCCAGCCGGCTCGGCGTGCAGGCCTGGACCGAGGCGGCGGCCTGCATCAGCCGCCGGAAATCCTCCAAGGGACGGCCCGCGGGGAAATCGCGGGCGTAGTGGCCGGCGGGGAAGGGGATCGGCGCGAAGATCTTCCAGCCGAGCGCCAGCGCCGCATCGGCGGCGATCGTGTCGGCACCTTCGGCCAGCGAATTCACGCAGATCACGCCGCGTTCGGCGAAGCGGGCGTCGATGGCCGAGAAGACGCGGGCGATGTCGCCGGCAATCCTGTCGATCCGGTCGAGGTTCAGCTTGGCCGGGCGATGGCCGGTGACGCCGAGGGCGAAGGGCGCGCTCACAGGGCGAAGTCTTGCAGGCCGAGTGTGGCGGCAATGCGGGCGGCCTGTGCCTTCGTGCCGCCGATATTGCCGGCGAGGTGATCGTAGCGGTCGAAGGCGGCGAGATAGGCGGCGTGGGCCTCGGCCGTCTTGCCCGATACCAGCAGGGCCTCGGCGCGGCTGACCCGGTCGTAATAGTCGGCGACGCCGTCGTCCTGGGGCACGAGATGGGCCTGCGCCAGGGCGGCGTCGCGCCTTTCCATCGCCTGCACGACGGTTTCGGCGATCTGCCGCGCCAGCGCCGCATCGCCGCGGTACAGCGCCGTCGCCGCCGCGTTGACGCCCAGATAGGCGTTGATCTTCTTCCCCTTCTCCCACTGCTTTCGATAGAGCTCGTGGGCCTTCTTCAGCGCCTGTTCCTGCGTCGCGTCGCGGTCCCAGCGGCGCTTGTAGATGCCGCCTGCGATGCCCGAGGTCTCGTCGTCGTCCGGATAGCGCTTCAGGAGCACGTCGGCGGCGGCAACGGCCTCGTCCAGCTTTCCGGTCCGCGACAGGAGCAGGGCATGGAGCTGCTGGTAGCGCTGGTCGCTGCCATAGGCCTCCGCCGACCGCGCCAGCAGCGTCCCCGCCTGTTCCGCCCGGCCGCAGGCAATCAGCGCCTCGGCGCACAGCGTGGCGAGGAAGCGCGAGGAAAGGACGTCGTCCTGGCGGGCGAAGAGCGCATCGACGGCGGATTCATCGCCCTCCTCGATGCGCTCCAGCAGCCCGACCACCGCCACGACCCCCCAGTCCGGGTCGATCTGGGCGCTCAGGCGGCTGAGCGCGTCCTGGAATTCGTCCCCGGGCTCCAGATTCTCGAACCAGCGCACCATCTCGCGCACCAGCACCACCGCCAGCTTGGTGTCGTCCACCGTGCTGTCGTCCAGCGTGTGCCGCACGCCGTTCCCCATGCGGCGCAGCGTGTGGGCCAGCTCCTTGGAGACGTTGTCGATCAGCCGGTGGGCCTCGATCGTCATGAGGTTGGAGAAGACGTTGGGCGAGGGCTTCTGGCCCAGCCGGGCCACCAGTCCGGCGGTGATCCCGTCGAGCATGCGGGCGCAATAGAAGATCAGGCCCTCAGGGGCCGACTGGGCCGGGACCGCGGCCAATCGGCGCACCTGGTCCAGGATGATCTTGCGGTCGGCCACGGCCATGGCGGCAGAACATGCCCGCGGCGTCGCGCGGGCGCAACGTGCCTTGATCCTGCCCCGATTCACCTCCTAGCGTGAATCCTGTGTGCCGGGGCTACCAAACCGCCGGGACCGGGGTAAAAAGCGTGCGTTCGCCCGAGGCGGCGAAAAGGGGAGAATTCCGTATGGGACTCGTCATCAAGTTCCTGGGTCAGCCATACCCGGGGCGCGAGATCACGATCGACGACACGAAGGACGAGGTTCACTTCGGGCGGGGCATCGACTGCGATGTCGGCTTCCCCGAGGACATGGCGATCGTCAGCCGCAGCCACTTCGCCCTCAAGCGCGAACTCGCCGGGTACAAATTCGTCATCAATCGCGAGAAGCCGGTCTTCATGAACGGCCGCCCGGTCTATGACGACCAGGACCTGCCCAAGAGCGCGGAAATCCAGCTTTCTGGGCCGACCGGTCCGAAGCTGCGGGTCGAACGGACCGAGGGCGGCCCCTCGAACCAGGTCAAGACCGAGATTCTCAAGCCCCAGAAGGATCTCGTCGAAGTCGTGCGCGACACGAAGGCGACGGGCAACCGCACCCTGGGCCTGGTCGGCGGCATCGCGCTGCTGGTCGCGGTTCTGGCCGGCGGCGGCTATTTCCTCATCAACCAGCTCCAGGCGCAGATCACCACGATCGCGACCCAGATTCCGACGCTCCAGAAAGCCGTCGCCGGCGGCCCGCCGCCGACCACCGTCGCGAGCATCATCGAGAAGAACAAGGAGTCGGTCTATCTCGTCGCGATCCAGTTCCCGTCGGGTACCCGTGAGGCAATGGGCACCGCTTCGGTCGTGGCGCTGCCGGACGGCACCAAGGCGCTGGCGACCAACAGCCATGTGGCCGACATCTTCAACAACGACCTGAAGGACCCCAAGCTGCAAGGTGCGACGCTGGTCGTGACCCAGCCCAAGGGGCCGGACTACGCCACGCTCAAGGTCGTCTCGGTCCGCAAGCACCCGGGCTATGACGAGTTCGGCAAGTGGCAGGAGCAGTATTTCGGCATCTCGCAGAGCCTGTCGGCGGCGCGCATGGAATTCGTGCCCGGTTACGACGTGGCCCTGCTGTTCGTCGAGGACCAGACGAAGCTCGGCCAGCCGTTGACCTATGCCTCGCGCGACGAGATGAAGGCGCTGAAGGCGGGCGAGCAGCTTGTCCTCATCGGCTATCCGTCGGAACAGCTCAACGGCACCGACGCACAGCGCCCCGAGCCGACCTCGCAGACCGGTCTCATCACGTCGGTGACGACCTATTACCTGTCGCGCGGCTCGGACGATGACGACGTGCTGATCCAGCATTCGGCGCCCGCCACCGGCGGTGCCTCGGGCAGCCCGATGTTCAATGCCAAGGGCGAGGTCGTCGCGTTCCTCAACGCCGGCAACATCATCCTCTACAAGAACCAGGACGGCGACACGACGCGGCAGCCTTCGGCGGCCCTCGTCAACTACGCCCAGCGCGCCGACCTGCTGCTCGACCTCGCCGAGGGCAAGGCCGACGCCAACATGCCGCACTACCGCGAGCTGATGGCGAAGGCGACCCAGGAGCTGACCAAGACTCCGGACCAGTTTCTTGCCGACTTGAAGCTGATGTTCGGCGCCGAGATGGGCGGTCAGGACAATGTGAGCCAGCTCTCGGACAACGAAGTCGCGATGGACAAGGAAGTGCCCTGGCTGAACGGCCGCAAGGGCGCGGGCGTCGAGGTCGAGATCAAGGACCCCGGCATCTATCTCTTCGCCGCGGTTTCGCTCGACAAGCGCATCATCCAGACCTCGGTCTACGAGATGCTCGAGGACGGCACGATCTCGCGCCTCAACGAAGGCTACGACCTTTCGCCGTATTCGTTCACGGCGACGGGCCGCGAAGGCAAGAGCAAGCTCTTCGTCGTCGTCGCCGACATGTCGACGGTCGAGGGCCAGGATACGCGTCCGCCGGGCAAGGCCAAGCTTCAGGTCTTCCGCGGCGTCCAGGGCGGCGGCTCGTAGGTGTTGGCTGCGCCGCCGCGTTTCTGCGCGGCGGCGATCCGGCGGGGCCGGGGCGCCCCGCCTAGCGAGGGGAGGTCCCGGTGCCGCTGAAGATCCGTTACGTGAACGGCCCATATGCGGGCCGCGACATCGACATCGAGGATGACCGCGACGAGGTGCGTTTCGGGCGCGGCCTCGACGCCGACATTCCGTTCCCGGAGGATCTCACCCTCGTCAGCCACCAGCATTTCGGGCTGCGCAAGGAATACGGCGGCTACAAGTTCATCATCAACCGCGAGAAGCCCGTCTTCATGGACGGGAAGCCGGTGCTCGACGGCGAGAGTCTGCCGCGGATCGCGGACGTTCAGCTTTCCTCCGCCGAAGGCCCGCGCGTCAGGATCGAGCGTGTCCAGGCCTACGGCACGAACCAGCTCAAGACCGAGGTCCTGAAGCCGGCCGAGGATGTCGCCGGCGCGGTGCGCGCCGCGCATAGCCGTACCGGCCGCACCGCCGCGATGGTGGCACTTGTCGCGCTCGGTCTCGCCGCTGCCGCGGTGGCCGGCTACTACGCCTGGAAGGGCACGCAGGAACAGGTCGTCGCGACCGGCGAAGCCGTCACCAAGACCCAGGCGCAGCTCGCCGAGACGCAGGGCGAGATCTCCTCGCTCAAGGAACAGGTGCCGAGCCTCAAGGAGCAGGTCGACTCGCTTCGCAACACGCACGACTTCAGCGCGCTGATCGCGCAGGTGAAAGGTTCGGTCTATCTCGTCGCGACCGAACTCCCGAGCGGCTCGCTGCGCGCGGGCGGCACGGCCTGGGTCGTCCAGCTTCCGGACGGCACCAAGGCGCTGGCGACCAACGCCCATGTCGCCGAGGAGTTCGAGGACGCGCGCAAGGCCGAGAATGGCGGCGGCCGCCTCGTCGCCGTCGAGCCGCATGCGCCCGGCTATCGCCGCTTCGTCATCACCAGCGCGAAGAAGCACCCCGCCTATGACCAGTGGGCGCAATTCGCGAATGCCTATTATGCGAAGGCCCAGGCGGGCACGGTGCGCAACGTCGCGCTGCCGGTCGCCTACGACGTCGCGATCCTGACGGTCGACGAGCCGTCGGCCCTCGCGCCGCCGCTGAAGATCGCGCCGGTCGAAGAGCTCGAATCGATGAAGGCCGGCGAGCAGCTCCTCCAGATCGGCTATCCGGTCGAGAACGTGCTCGGCACCGACCTGTCGAAGCCCGAGCCCAATTCGAACACCGGCGCGATCACCGCCATGACCTCGTTCTTCCTGTCGGTGGGCGAGGCCAGGGACCGGCAGTTCATCCAGCATACCGCGGCCGGCGCCGGCGGCTCGTCGGGCAGCGCGATGTTCAACGAGAAGGGCGAGGTCGTCGGCCTGCACAATTCGGGCAACTATATCTTCATCACCACAGGCCCCGGCGAGAACGACTGGGAGCGCGTCCCCTCGGCCGGCAACATCAACTACGCCCAGCGCGCGGACCTTCTGGTCGAGCTGATGGAAGGGCGCGCGGAGAAGCGTACCGACGAGGTCTACAAGCCGATGTGGGCCGAGGCGGAGAAGCAATACTCCAAGACGCCGGAAGCGATCGTGCAGGACCAGGTGACGATGCTGGGCCAGCAGGTCGGCGGCGCCGACAAGGTGGAGGTGTGGAAGACCCTCGACGGCGAAATGCGCGACCAGGACATGACGCATCTCGACTCGATGAAGGGCGCCTGGTTCGACGTCGATCCCGACCCCGGCTACGCCTATCTGCTGCTCGCGCGGGCAGGCGACGGCCGCAACATCGGCATCGCGCTCTTCGCGAAGGCCGACGACACCTTCATCGGTGTCGGCACGCGCGGCGCGTTCTTCTCCAGCTACCAGACCTATTTCGACGGACCGCTTCCGCTCCGGGTTGCCGTCTTTGACGACTACGGCGGCAAGGTCGCGGAAGACCCCCGCCCCGCCGGCAAGGTCACGCTCACGGTCTACCGCGCGCCCATGCCGAAGCAGTAGGGCTCAGGCGCGCGGTTCGTTTTCCTTCGCCATCTCGGCCAGCGCGCGGATCTGCTCGAAGCGCTGGGCAACCGTCTCCACCTCGGCGATCCGCTCCTCCGCGGGGGCGAGCATTTCGCGCACCAGCGTCAGGAAACGCGTCTCGGCGTCGCTGCGCTCGACGTCCTTCCCGCCGCCGAACCAGCCCTTCTTCTTCGGCGCCGGGTCGGGCACCGACTCGCGGCCTTTCTCGGGGCGGGCGCCCGAGAACCATTCCCAGGCCATGACGCCCAGCGGATAGATGTCGAGCCGCTTGTCCGGCGTCTTGACGCCGGCCTGCTCGGGCGGCGCGTAGCCGCGTGTCCCGGCGCCGCCCTTGAAGTTCGGCAGCACCAGTCCGGCGACGTGGGCGATGCCGAAGTCGATCAGGATCGGGGCCCCGGCGTCCGTCACGACGACGTTTTCGGGCTTCAGGTCGCGGTGGATCACGCCGCCCTTGTGCAGCGCCGCCACGGCATGGCTGATGAGCGCCATGTAGTGCGCGATGCGGTCGAGCCCCTTCACCGTGCCTTCCGTGATCACGGCGCGCAACTGCCGTCCCTGCACGAATTGCGAGACGATATAAGGGTTCGCCATCGCGTCGCGGCCGATGGCATAGACCTCCGCGACACCCGGATGGCGCGCCCGCGCGGCGGCCTCGATCTCGAGCCGCAGCGAATCGAGAAAGGTGTCGCGGGTGGCGCGGTCATAGACCGCGTCGAGCTGGATCAGCTTCAGCGCCACGTCCTTGCCGCGCTGGAGGTCGAAGGCGCGGTAGACGGTGCCGAACGCGCCGGCGCCCAGCTCCTCGCGGATGAAATAGCCGGTCAGGGCTTCGTCCGGGCGCCAGCCCACCGCGCGGCCGGATTCCTCCGCCACGCCTTCCTCGATGCCGTAGCGCGCCATCGCCTCCGACAGCGTGCGTAGATAGCGGTTGAGCCCGCGCGCCCGGCAGCGCTTGACGGCAAGGAGCAAGGCGGCGGCGGCATCCCCTTCGCGCCCGGCGCCGCGAAAGAGATCGGCCGCCAGCAGCCTCGCCTGGATCTCGACGTCAGGCAGATCGATATAGGCGAGCTGCTGTAGCGCCGATTCGACGAGGCTGAGCGAACGCGCGCCGTCTTCGTTTCGGAGCGCCTCGGCTTCGATCAGGTCGAGCAGCAGCTTTTCGAACTCGGCGCCGCGTTCGGGCAGCATCGCGCGCGCCTCGGCCAGGATCGCCATCGCGGCCTTCGGATCGGTCGGGGCCAAGGCGTCCGCCTTGTCCTTCAGGCAGAAGAAGGCGATCGTCGAGAGGCCCTGTTCCCTGGCGAGCTTCAGGCCCTCATCGAGCTTCGCCAGCGCCTCGGGCGTCTTGCCTTCGGCGGCGAGCACGCGGCCTTCGTCGTTCATCAGCTTGGCGTGGCCGCGCACGTCACCCAGCTTCTGCGCCAGCTTGATGTCGTTCTGGAAGTAATGGTGGGCGTCGCCGTATCGGCCGGACTGGAAACTCAGGCGTCCCAGATTGCCCAGCGTGATCGCGACGCCCTGGAGGTCGCCGAGCACCGTCTTGTCGGCCAGCGATCGGGCATAGGCCGAAAGCGCCTGGTCCACCTGGCCGATCGCCGCATAGACCGTGCCCAGGGAATCGTTGACCTGGGCCGAGCCCGCGACATTTTCCAGCTTGCTGAAGCCGTCGGAGGCTTCCAGCAAATCCTTCACCGCGCCCTGCATGTCGACGCGCCGCATCGCGACGAGGCCCCTCAGATGCAGGGCCCGGGGGCGGGCCGCCGCCTCTGCGCCGCCCTTTTCAATGACAGGTTCGACCAGCGCCAGCACGCCCTCGTCGCCGCCGATCTTGCGCATCTCGCACAGCGCCAGCTCCAGTGCGGCGGCCGTGCCCAGCCGCGTATCGCCGGCCAGCTTCACAAGGTCCGGCCTGGCCTCCTCATAGCGGCCGAGCTGCACCAGCGCCGCGGACCGCGCGAATCGCTCGTCGTCATTGGCGGGTGCGATCGCGGCAAGCTCGGCGAAGGCGCCCGCATGCAGCTTCTCTTCGGCCGGCCCGTCCGCCAGATCGACGGTCTTGATCCACATCCTGTCCCTCTCGCGCCGATAGCTGCGCCGTTCACCCATTCGTCGTCATGTTGACATCCCCCGCCGGCGCGCGCCACTTCAACCCGGCGTTGGGAGACCCTGTCGCATGGAGCGAGGCGTGCCTGTCCATGTCCCGCAGCTCAACGCCAAGGCGGACCGCTCGCCGATCGGGGCGCGCATCCTGTCTCCCTGCGAATCGCTCGACGACATCAAGGTGATGCTCGCCGGCCATTCCAATGCCTCCTCGGTCATCCGCGCTTTGGTCGCCGAGGAAGATTCGGGGGGGACGGTCGCATTGGCGCGCCGCCATGGCCTCGGCGGCGTGATCCAGAAAATCGTCCGGCCGGAGTATTTTGAGCTGGTTCGCGAACTGGGACGGTCGCGCGCCGTCGCACTCATCTGGCAGGGCAACCAGGCGAACGGCAATTTCCTGCTTCAGGTCGGCCAGCCTCTCGATGTGATCCCGTGCGGCTATCCGGAGACTGCGCTCGTCCGAGGCTGCCGCCTCGTGCCGGAGGAGGCGGTGCGCGCCCGTTTCGCCGGAAGTGTCGACGAACTCGGGGCCTTGTTGGCCGCGCTTGGGCGACCGGCCGGCTGTCGGCGCTACATACTTAGCATCCAGCCGCCGCTCGGCGACAATGCGCTCATTCGCGAGCGCCTTCACACCGAACCGCATTACGCGGCGCTCGCCGCTCGATTCGGTTTGAAGATCGACGAAATTCCGATCACTGCGCCGTCAGTCCGGCGAAAGCTGTGGTTCATCCTGATGGTCATGTATCGCGAGGTGGCGGAACGATACGGCGCCCTGTTCGTCGACGTCCCGCCCGAGGCGTTCGACGAGCGCGGCTTCCTGCGCCTCGATCTGGCGGCCTCGGACGTTACCCATCCGGGACTGGCCTATGGCCGGCTGATGATCGCGCAGCTCGCCGCGCATCTGGGGTCCTAGCCGCGAACGCGAGGGCTCAGGCCGCGTTCGCCTCTTCCAGCGGTGCGACGTCGACCTTCACTTCGACCTCGTGCTCGCCGCCGCCCAGCATGATGCCGCTGATCGGCGAGATGTCGGCGTAGTCGCGGCCATAGGCGACGGTGATGTGCTCGTCGTCTGGCAGCACGCCGTTGGTCGGGTCGAAGTCGATCCAGCCGAGCGGCGGGCACCACACCTGCACCCAGGCATGGCTCTGGTCGGCGCCCTGCATGCGCGGGCGCCCCGGCGGCGGATAGGTGAGCAGATAGCCGCTGACATAGCGCGCCGCGAGGCCGCGGGCGCGCAGCACCGCGAGCATGAAATGGCTCTGATCCTGGCAGACGCCCGCCTTCAGCTCGAAGATCTTGTCGATCGGCGTCGAGATGTCGGTCACGCCCGGCTTGTATTTGATGTCGCGCCGCACGCGGTTCATCAGGTCGCGCGCGGCGAGCGCGACCGCCCGGCCCGGCGCGAAATCCTCGGCGGCATAGGACACGAGATCGGTCGTGTCGGCCCGTGTCAGCGGCGTGTCGAACAGGAAATTCGTCGCCATGATCTCGGGCTCGGTGCGGGCGAGCGACAAGGTGTCGGCGATCGTCTCCCACGCCGCCGTCATCTCGATGTCGCGCGGCTTGCGTTTCGAAACGCGCACCAGGCTCGTCGAGTCGATGGTGAGCTCCAGATGCGGATCGTCGAGATTCACGATCTCCATGCGGTTGCCGAAATAATCGTCGCGGGCCGTGCGCCGCAGGGGCGCCGGGTTCAACGCGACTTCCGACGACGCGCAGACCTGATTGTCGGTCAGGCGCGGGCGCAGGCGCAGCACATGCTGCGACGACGTCACCGTCTTCGAATACTCATAGGTCGTCAGATGGCGAACCCGATACAGCATCAGCCGGCGCCCTCCTTGGGGGCGCGCGTGCGCGGTGCCGCGCCGGAACGGCGGCGGCTGACGAGGCGGAAATAGGATTCGCCGTATTCGTTCGACAGGTCGGCGAGCCGGTCCTGGATCAGCCCGACGAGCTTGCGCAGTTCGCCGCGCGCCTTCTTGCGGTCGAGCTTCGCGAGTTCGCCGGCATCGCCGCTGCGCAGCCGTGCGTAGACGGCCTCGATCAGCTCCTTGTCCCGGCCGCGCACCTGCGCGGGCGTGGACCGGGGCAGGGCGACGGCGTGCCGCTTCAGCGTCGCAATCTGGTGCGCGATCGAGCGCGGGTTGGTTTCGTCCAGCACGAGCAGGTCGATCACCGGCGCCGCCTCGAACACGCCCATGTAGCGCGCGCGATAGGTCATGAAGCTGTCGGCGATGTCGAGCGTCAGGGCCAGTGCGTCGGCGCGGGCGCGTTCATCGGGACTGTCGCCCTCGGCGATCATCGCTTCGATCAGCCAGGTCGTATTGACCGCGCGCTCCATGCGGCGGCCGATGTCGAGGAACATCCAGCCCGGCCCGCGCGTCATGTTCTCGTTCGCAAGACCGGCGAAGGCCGCCATGGTGCGGATGAGATCGTCCAGGTCGCCGCGCGCGAAACCCATCACCGCCTCGATCTCGCCCTTGCGGGTGGGCAGCGTCAGCGCATTGAGGGCGCGCCAGGCGTCGCTCGACAGGCGGTCGCGCACACGCCATGCCGCCCGCGCCGCGCTTTGCAGCATGGGCCTGAGGCCGCGATGGTTGCGCGGGTCATAGATCAGCGAATGCAGCTCGGAAACCAACTGAACGACTTCGCCGGCCGTCGCCATCTCGGCGGCCGACTTCGAGATCTGCTCCATCGGCACGAGCAGCCGCGTCGCCGCGTCCGCCGCAGTGGCGTTGCCGGCGAAGCCCGAGACTTCGCCGAGCCGCGTGAGAAGCGCTCGCAGCGTGCGGACGAAATCCTCGGCGCGTTCGGCATAGCGCCCGAGCCAGAACAGATTGTCCGCCGCCCGGCTGGCGATTTCGTCCGGGATGCGGCGAATCTCCTGACGTACCTCGGGCGACTTCAGCAGCGAGAATTGCGAGACCTCGCCGTCCGACAGCACCCACACATCCTTCGAAACCGCGCCGCTCTGGAGCGAGATCGCCTGCATCGAGGCAGCCGCACCGGCGCGATCCGCCACGCGGGCAAGGCCCCCGGGCATGGCGCGATAGCCGTCCGGGGTCAGCGCCACGAAGCAGCGCAGCGTCACCGCCCGCGGCTCCAGCCGTGCGGCTTCCTCGACCGGAGCGGACGACAGCCGGGCCGGAGCTTCGGCCCAATAGCGCGCCCCCTGAAGGCGAAGCCGGCTCAGCGCCGCTGTGCGGTCGGCGGGGTTTACCGGCGAGCGGCCGCGCTGCATCAGCGGTGCGAAGCGGCCGACGGGAAGAATGGCGAGGCGGCCGCTATTGTCCGTGATCGCTTGACGCTGTTCGGGATCGCCCGCCCAATAGGTCTCGACGCTGCGCAGCTTCAGATCCTCGCCCAGGACCTGTCGTGCGAGCCCCGGCAGGTAGGGCATCATGGCGCGCGTCTCGACGACACCGGAGCCGAGCGCGTTCGCGACCAGCACATTGCCGGCGCGCCCCACGTCGGCGAGGCCCGGCACGCCGAGCGCAGAATCGCTGCGCAGTTCCAGCGGGTCGCAGAAATCGGAATCCTGGCGGCGCAGGATAAGGTCGATCTTCTGCGGCCCCGACAGGGTCTTCAGATAGACGTGCCGGTCGCGCACCGTCAGGTCGTCGCCCTCGACCAGCGTGAAGCCGAGATAGCGTGCGAGATAGGCATGTTCGAAATAGGCTTCGTTCGCCGGCCCCGGCGTCAGCAGCACGGCGTGCGGCCGCACCGCACCGGTCAGCTCGAACAGCTTCGCGCGGAAGCCGGCGAAGAATTCCGCGAGCCGTTCGACGTGGCAGTCGCGGAACAGTTCGGGCAGCATCTGCGAGATGATGATGCGGTTCTCCAGCGCATAGCCGGCGCCCGCCGGCGCCTCCGTGCGATCGGCGAGCACGACCCACTCGCCGTCGGGCAGGCGCCCGAGATCGGCGGCGTAGAGATGCACATAGGTGCCGCCCGGCTGATGCGCGCCGTGGAATGGCCGCAGGAAATGCGGGCTCGCCGACACCAATGCCGCCGGCAGCGCGCCGCTGCGGAACAGTTTCTGCTCGCCATAGATGTCGCTCGCGACGCGGTCGAGCAATTGGGCGCGCTGCACGAGGCCGGCCTCCAGCCTGCGCCACTCGGCGGCCGAGATGGCGAGCGGCGCGATGTCGAGCTGCCAGGGCCGCTGCGGTTCCTCGGGATCGCCGTAGACATTGTAGGTGATGCCGTTATCGCGGACCATGCGCAGCGCGGTGGTCTCGAGCCGGTTCAGCTCGTCACCGCCCAGCGCCGACAGCCCGTCGATCAGCGGCCGCCAGTACGGACGCATCTCACCGTCGGGGCCGACCAGTTCATCGGCGGCGCCCGGCAGCGGCGCATAGCCCTCCAGCAGTGCCGAGGCGATCCGCATCGCTTACTCTTTCGCCCCGTTGATGTTCGCGCGCACCGCGACCGGCCGCGCCTGCCCCGGGCGCACCTTCACCGCCTGAGGTCGAGGGTCAAGGGAAACTCGGGGTTGACCTCGGGATTGGGTATGTCGCGTGGCCCGAATGTCATGCCGCGCGGTTCGAAGCGCGCGAGGCGCCGGCCTTCGGCTTCGTAGGAATTGACGGGGAAGGTTTCGAAGTTCCGGCCGCCCGGATGCGCCACATGATAGGTGCAGCCGCCCATCGAGCGCCGCGACCAGCGGTCCATCAGTTCGATCAGCAGCGGCGCATGCGGCTTGATCGTCGGATGCAGCGCATGCGCCGCCGCCCAGGCCCGGAAGCGCACGCCGGCGACGAGCTCGCCTTGGGTGCCGGTCGGCGCCAGCGGCACGGCGCGTCCGTTGACGGTGACGGCGTGACGTCCCGGCGTCGCGCCGGTCAGGCGAATCTGGAGCCGCTCCAGCGACGAATCGACATAGCGCACGGTGCCGCCGGCCGCGCCCGTTTCGCCGAGCACGTTCCACGGCTCCAGCGCCTGGCGGAGTTCCAGCTCGACGCCCTGCTGCTCGATCCGGCCGTAGACGGGGAAGCGGAACTCGAAATGCGGCGCGAACCACTCGGCTTTCAGCGGATAGCCGTGCGCGTTCATGTCGGCGAGGATTTCGGCGAAATCGGCGCGCACAAAATGCGGCAGCATGAAGCGGTCGTGCAGCGAACTGCCCCAGCGCACGAAACCTTCGCGGTATGGGGTCTTCCAGAACCGGGCGATCAGGGCGCGCAGGAACAGGCCCTGTGCCAACGACATCTCCGCATGCGGCGGCATCTCGAAACCGCGGAACTCGACGAGGCCGAGCCGCCCTGTCGATGAATCGGGATTGTAGAGCTTGTCGATGCAGATCTCGGCCCGGTGCGTGTTGCCGGTGACGTCGATCAGCAGATTGCGGAACAGGCGGTCGACCAGCCATGGCGGCGGCGGTGTCCCTTCGCCCGGCGCCGGCACCTCCTTCAACGCGATCTCCAGTTCGTAGAGCGCATCGTGCCGGCCCTCGTCGACACGCGGCGCCTGGCTCGTCGGCCCGATGAAGAGGCCCGAGAAGAGATACGAGATCGAGGGATGGTTCTGCCAATAGCGGATGAGGCTGCCCAGCAGGTCGGGCCGCCGCAGGAACGGACTGTCCGCGGGCGTGCGGCCGCCGAGCACGATGTGGTTGCCGCCGCCCGTGCCGGTGTGGCGGCCGTCGATCATGTATTTGTCGGTGCCGAGGCGCGTCAGATGCGCCTCTTCGTAGATCGCCTTCGTGATCTCCACCTGCTCGGCCCAGCTTGAGGCGGGGTGGATATTCACTTCGATCACGCCGGGATCGGGCGTCACCTTGATGACGTTCAGCCGCGCATCGCCGGGCGGCGTGTAGCCCTCGACATGCACGGCGACCCCGGTCTCGGCCGCGGTGTCCTCCACCGCCGCGAGGATTTCCAGATAGTCTTCCGCCGTCTCGGTCGGCGGCATGAAGACGCAGAGCTTGCCGTCCCGCGGCTCGAACGCCATCGCGGTGCGTACGGCCTCGGCGTCCTCGCTCAGCGACTGCTCGGTGACCTGCTGCCGGCCGACATCGACCGCCGCCGGCGCGCCCTGCAAGGTCGGCTGGACCATGGCGGGCGGCGGGGGCAGGGGGCCGCGCTCGTCGAACGGGTCCTGCTCCACCACATAGGGATAGGCCGCGGGCGCCACCCAGGGCAGGCTCCCCAGCGGCAGGCGCAGGCCGGCAGGGGAATCGCCCGGCGCGAGATAAAGCCTCTCCTTGCGCAGCTTCCATTTCTCCGAACGCCAGTGCTGCTTCGGTGCCGCCGCGTTCCAGCGCTGGATCGGCAGGATCATGCTGACCGGCGATTCGACGCCGCGGGCATACACCGCCTTCAGCCGTTCGCGGTCCTCGGCATTGTCCAGCTTCGAATCCGCCGGCGTGACATTGACCGGCAGCTCCTCGGCCTTCTGCCGGTAGAAGGCAGGGTCCTCATAGGCCGGGATCGCATAGTCGTCCGCGAGCTCCAGCCGTTTCGCGACGCCTTGGGCGAACGCCTCTGCATCGGCGAAGGTCGCCGGCCGCTCCGGCTTCTCGCGCGCGATACGGTCGGCGTCGGTCCACACCGGACGCCCGTCGCCGCGCCAGTAGAGACCGAAGGCCCAGCGCGGCAGGCTCTCGCCCGGATACCACTTGCCCTGCCCGTAATGCAGCATGCCGCCCGGCGCGAAGCGGTCGCGCAGGCGGCGGATCAACTGGTCCGCCAGGTCGCGCTTGGTCGGTCCGACCGCCTCGGTATTCCACTCCGGCGATTCCATGTCGTCGATCGAGACGAAGGTCGGCTCGCCGCCCATCGTCAGCCTGACGTCACCGGCCTTCAGCTCGGCGTCGACCGCATGACCCAGCGCATCGATCTCGGCCCATTGCGCGTCGGTGTAAGGCTTTGTGACGCGCGGGTCCTCGTGGATGCGCTCGATCGTCATCTCGAACTTGAACGTGACCTCGGCGCGCTCCAGCAGCATGCCGCTGATCGGCGCCGCCTGCTGCGGGTCGGCCGCGGCGGCGAGCGGGATGTGGCCCTCTCCGGTCAGGAGGCCGCTCGTCGGATCGAGGCCGACCCAGCCCGCGCCCGGGATATAGACCTCGCACCAGGCGTGGAGGTCGGTGAAGTCCTGCGCGGCGCCGACCGGCCCGTCGAGCGCAACGACATCGGGTTTGAGCTGGATCAGATAGCCGCTGACGAAGCGCGCCGCGAAGCCGAGATGCCTGAGGATCTGCACCAGCAGCCAGCTCGTATCGCGGCACGAGCCCGACTTCAGGCGCAGCGTGTCCTCGCAGGTCTGGATGCCCGGCTCCATGCGGATCACGTAGCCGATCTCGTTCTGGAGCTGCCGGTTCAGCGCGACGAGGAAGTTCACCGTGTTCTGCGGCGTGCGGTCGACCTTCGCGACCCATGCCTTCACGGCCGGCCCGGATTCATGGATGCGGCGATAGGGCCGCAGCTCCTCTTCCAGCGCCGCCTCGTAATCGAACGGCCAGATTTCGGCCTCCGGCTCGACGAAGAAGTCGAACGGGTTGATCACGTCCATCTCGGCGATCAGCCGGGTCTCCACCGAGAAATGATCGGTCGGCTCGGGCAGGACGATGCGCGCCATCCAGTTGGACAGCGGGTCCTGCTGCCAGTTCAGGAAGTGGCCCCTGGGCTGGACGACCAGCGCATAGGAGGCGATCGGCGTGCGCGCGTGCGGGGCGGGACGCAGGCGGATCGTCTGGGGTCCCAGCATCACCGGGCGGTCGTAGCGATATTCGGTCAGGTGTCGCAGGGCGACGCGGATCGTCATCGGGGCTCCGGCTCACGGCGTGCTGCATCGCAGCATCCGCCATTAAGGCGGTTTGCCGGGCGCACCACAAGCGCGGCGATGGTGTTTCCTCGCCGCTATCCGTCACGGCCGGTCATGCCGCCTCGCGGTCCAGCAGCGCCTGCTTGCGCGCTACGCCCCAGCGATAGCCCGAGAGCGTGCCGTCGGTCCGCACCACGCGATGGCAGGGGATCGCCACCGCCAGCGCGTTCGCGGCGCAGGCCTGGGCCACCGCCCGCGTCGCCCTGGGCGCGCCGATCCGCCGGGCGATCTCGGCATAGCTCAGCGTCTCGCCTGCCGGGATCGCCCGCAGCGCCTGCCAGATGCGCTGCTGGAAGGCCGTGCCGCGTATGTCGAGCGGCAGGTCCAGGCCCGTCTGCGGCGCCTCGATGAAGCCGACGACGCGCGCCACGGTCTGCTCATAGGCCGTGTCGCCGCCGACCAGCCGCGCCTTCGGGAAGCGATCCTGGAGATCGCGTACCAGCGCCCCGGCATCGTCGCCGAAGAGAATCGCCGCGACGCCTTTGGCGCTGGAGGCGACCAGCACGTCGCCGAGCGAGCAATGCCCGACCGCGAAGCGCAGTTCCTCCTCCGCTCCGCCGTCCCGATAGTGCGTCGGGGTCATGCCGAGCAGCGCCTCGGATTCGGCGTAGAAGCGCCCGTTCGATCCGAAGCCGGCGGCATAGATCGCCTCCGTCACGCTCCGCGTTTTTCCCAGCACTGCGCGCACCCGCTCGGCCCGGCGCGCCGCGAAATAGGCGCGGGGCGAAAGGCCCGTCTGGCGCTTGAACAGCCGCTGGAAATAGCCGGGGCTCAACTCGGCTGCATCCGCCAGTTCCGCCAGCGGCGGCGCCGTCTCGGCCTCGTCGATCACCCGGCAGGCGCGTTCGATCAGCACCGCATTTTCGGCATCGAACGAGGCGCCGTCGGGATTGCAGCGCTTGCACGGGCGGAAACCTGCGGCGCGGGCAGCGGCCGTCGTCGCGTGCAGCGACACGTTCTGCGGCTTCGCCAGCCGGGCCGGGCAGGACGGGCGGCAATAGACGCCCGTCGTCGCGACGCCATACCAGAACGCGCCGTCGGCGCCCTTGTCGCGCGCCTTGATCTGCGCCCAGCGCGGATCCGCCTCGATCGTCATCATGTGAGTCTCCTCGTCTCTCGTCATGACGCCAAATCTGGCTTTCCTCACGCGCCGGCACACTCCGCGCCTTGCTTTCAAATTCCCGTCCCGGACCGGCGGCGCAGGGGTCAAATGCGGCAAAACCGCATGGTCCGGGGCGGTTTTGCGGCAATTGGACCCCGGAGCACGCGGAAAAGTGCCGATTCTGCGCGTATCCCGCCTTGACGCGGACGCCCTGTTTCCGTCGAAATACCCCCTGAGCGCCGCATTGTTGCCCGATGCGGCCGACATATTGATCGGCATAGACGGAACGCGGCTGGGGCTTCTTTAGACCGCGCAACCCCGTGAGATCCAAGGAGCAAGTTTCCCATGTCGCGCACCACTGGCATCTTCGCTGCTATCGTCGCCTCGGCTTTCGCGCTTACCGCCACGGCGTCGGCCGCCGATGCCGCGCTGTTCAACAACCGCAACGTCCTCAGCTTCGGCAAGGAATTCGCCGGCAAGTCGGGCTTCTCGAATTTCGCGAAGTCGGCCGACAGCATGAAGCTCGGCCTCAAGACCTACTCCGGCGGCTCGCTCTTCGCGACCTCCTCGGTGCTGGCGGGCAAGGCCGATCCGGCGAAGGCCGCGTCCTTCGCGAACGCCACCAACGGCGCCACCACGCTGTCGGAAGGCCTCAAGAGCCGCTCGCTCGTCACCGGTTCGACGACCGGCAAGTAATCATCGGCGAAAATGCCGACTGGGCAAGCGGCGCGTCCCTCGGGACGCGCCGTTTTGCATTTGGCGGTCAAGTCCGAAAACGGCGAGTCGATCGCCGCGCCGGGGCTATACTTGGGCGCATGGAATTGGACCGCGCCCGCTGCTACCGCGCCCTGAAGAGCCGCGACGCCCGCTTCGACGGCCGCTTCTTCATCTGCGTCGCGACCACCGGCATCTACTGCCGCCCGGTCTGCCCCGCGCGCCTTCCGCTCATCCGCAACATCACCTTTCTGCCGACCGCAGCGGCGGCGCAGCAGGCAGGCTATCGCCCGTGCCTGCGCTGCCGGCCGGAATGCGCGCCGGGGGCGCCGGCCTGGCGCGGCACCGCCGCCGTCGCCGGGCGGGCGCTGAAGCTCATCGCCGACGGCGCGCTCGACGATGCCGGCGTCGACGCCCTTGCCGAACGGGCCGGCATCGGCGCCCGGCATCTTCGCCGCCTCGTGCGCACCCATGCCGGCGCCTCGCCGGTGGAGCTCGCCCGCACGCGGCGCATCCTCTTCGCCAAGCGTCTCATCGCCGAGACGTCGCTCAAGATCACCGACATCGCCTTCGCCTCGGGCTTCCGCTCGCTCCGCCGCTTCAACGCAGAGATGTCGGCCGCCCTCGGCCGGGCGCCGCGCCAGCTTCGCAAGGAAGGTCGCGGCAGCGACGACAATCCGGCGCTCGTCCTGCCGCTCAGCTATCGCCCGCCCTATGACTGGCCGGGCGTGCTCGGCTTCCTGCGCACCCGGGCCGTGCCTGATGTCGAAACGGTCACCGATACGACCTATAGCCGCAGCTTCGCCCTGCATGGCGGTCGCGGCCGCTTCACCGTCGAACACCTGCCTGAGCGCCGGGCGCTTCGCGCGCACATCGAGATCGACCGGCTCGAAATGCTCGACCGGCTCGTCGCCCGCATTCGCGCGATGTTCGATCTCGACGCCGACCCGCAGGCGATTCGCGACAATTTCGCCGGCGACCCCGATATCGCGCCGCGCCTGAAGGCCGCGCCGGGCCTTCGCCTGCCGCAGGCCTTCGACCCGTTCGAAGCGGGCCTCCGCGCCATCGTCGGCCAGCAGATCAGCGTGAAGGGCGCCGCGACCCTGCTCGGCCGCCTCGTAGCGCTCACCGGCGGCGTCGGCATCCCGTCGCCCGAGGCCGTCCTCGCTGCCGATCTCGGCGCCGCCGGCCTCACCCGCAGCCGCGCCGCCACGGTGCGCGGCTGGGCGGAATTCGCGGCCGCGCCGCATAATCTCGACCTGCTGCGATTCGATCTGGACGCCGCGCTGAAGACGCTGATCGCCCTTCCCGGCATCGGCTCCTGGACGGCGCATTATCTCTGCCTGCGCGGCCTCGCCCACACCGATGCTTTCCCCGCCGGCGACCTCGTGCTGCGCCAGGTCGCCGGCCTCACCGAACGCGAACTCACGGCGCGGGCCGAATCCTGGCGGCCCTTCCGCGCCTATGCCGCGCAAGCCCTATGGCGCGTACCCAAAATCCCGGCCGGGAAGGCCATGCCATGACCGACCGCATCCTCACCGCTGCGCGCCTGCCGTCGCCCCTCGGCGACCTCCATGTCGTCAGTGACGGCGACACGCTGATCGCGCTCGACTTCGACGGCTACGAGGCGCGCATGACCGGATTGCTGCGCCGCCGCTTCCCGAATGCGGTGCTGAAACAGGGCAAGGCGCCCGCCGTCATCGCCGGCGCCATGGCGCGCTATTTCAAGGGCGACCTCGCCGCCGTGGACGCCCTTGACGTCGAGACCGGCGGCACCGACTTCCAGCGCGCCGTCTGGGCCGCTCTGCGCCGGATCCCGGCCGGCGAGACCCGCGCCTATGGCGATCTCGCCGCCCAGCTCGGGAAGCCCTCCGCTATGCGCGCCGTCGGCCTGGCCAACGGTTCGAACGCCATCGCCATCGTGGTGCCGTGCCATCGCGTCATCGGGGCGAATGGCAGCTTGACCGGCTATGCGGGTGGATTGGAGCGCAAGCGCTTTCTGCTTCGGCACGAAGCCGCGGCGTCCGGCCGCTGATCAGCCCCTGGACAGCAGCCCGGGCAGCATCTCTCCGGGATCGGGCTCGCCCGCGGTCGCGATATAGTGCTCCATCCGTTCGGCGAGTTCCGCCGCGGCCTTCGCATCCGTCGCCGTGCCGTTGGCGATCGCCAGGCGCAAATCGTCGAGCGCCCGCCGGATACGGCCCAGCGTATCCTCGAACATATGCGCAGATGCCGACGCCTTCATCATCACGACCTTCATGGGGCAGGAACAAAACGGCGGCGCGTCCGCTTGGGGTCGGACGCGCCGCCGTATGGGCGAAGGGAGGACTCGCCGTGTCATCGCCACGCGACTGAGCCGCGCGACACGGGTGCTTATGGGGATCGGCGGCCGCGGATTTGAGTATGTAACGGCGTGTAACATTCCCGGTTTTCCGCCGTTTTATCCGTGTAACGGTAGACTCCCTCCGTCCGGCCCCATGCATTCGCGCGCCCGGTGGACCGAATCGGCGCTTGGGGGCGCCCTGCCTTTGGACGTAGAGTGGCCTTGAATGATCGAAGGTTACACCCAGGGAACTCTGCCGGACGGGCACGCGGATTCGCTGACTTTGTGACCTGCCATCGCGGTCTTGGGGACGCACGTTGGACAGGGACGGGATCACACCGGAGGACGCCCGGGACGCGCTTGCCCGCGTCCTCGACAGTCCCGAGTTTGCCCAGGCCACCCGCCTGTCGGCATTCCTGCGCTATGTCGTAACGGAAGCGATCGAAGGCCGCGGCGCGGCCGTCAAGGGATATGCGATCGCCGTGGACGTGTTCGGCCGCCCGGCCGATTTCGACCAGAACGCCGACCCGATCGTACGCGTCGAGGCGAGCCGCCTGCGCCGCGCGCTCGCACAATATTATCAGCATAGCGGGGCGGGCGATCCGGTGTGGATCGAGCTGCCGCGCGGCGGCTATGCCCCCGCCTTCACGCGCCGGGCCGTGCCGGAACCGCCGTCCGAACCCGCGGCGCCCCAACCGGCCGTCGAAGCGGAGGGCGAGCCTGCTCCCGGCCCGAGCCTGGTCCCGCTTCCCGGTTTGCGGCGTTTCCGCGCTTTGGTGACATCCGGGCTTGTGATCGCCCTGGCGGCGCTCGCCTTCCTCGTGTGGAACGCGATCGACCGGCGCGGGCAACCCACCGCCGATGTGCGTCTGCCGAGCCAGCTCGACGATCCCCAGCACCGCCCGACCATCGCCGTCGCCCTGATCGAAGATCTGGGCGCGGCCGGCGACGACGCCATGCTCGCGCGGGCGCTGACCACCGGGATCGTCGCGGCGCTCGCCCGCTTCCGAGAGGTCACGGTCTTCACGCTGGATGCCTCCGTGACCAGGCCGACCCAGGGCTATCTCCTGACGGGCGGGATGCGCCGCTCCGGCAACGAACTGCGCCTGACGATGCAACTGGTCGATTCAGCGTCCGGCCGGGCGTTGTGGTCGGAAGCCTATGAGCGGGTCTTCACGGCCAAGACCCTGCTGGAGATGCAGGACGACGTGGCCGGGCGGATCGCCACGGCCGTCGCCCAGCCCTATGGCGCCGTCTACGAGCACGAGCTCGACCTCGCCGGCCAGCGCCCGCCGGCGATGGACGGCTATGGCTGCGTGATGCGCGCCTATGAGTATTGGCGCAATCTGAACGCCGCCGATCACGCCAAGGTGCGCGATTGCCTCGAGGCGACGGTCGCGCGCGAAGCCGGCTATGCGGCGGCGTGGTATGCGCTGACCTTCTTCTATCTCGACGAGTATCGCTACGGCTACAATGTGCGGGCCGGCTACGACCCGATCGACCGTGCGCTTCAGGCGGCGCAGCGCGCCGTATCGCTCGCGGCCACCGATGCCCGGGCCTACGAGGCGCTCTATGCCGCCTATTTCTTCCGCGGCGATCTGGAAGGGTTCAAGCGCGCCGGGGCCGATGCCTTGCGGCTCAATCCGTATAATCCTGAAATCCTGGCCGATTTCGGCAACCGCCTCGCCCTCAGCGGCGCGTGGGACGAGGGGCTGGGGCTCGTCCGCAAGGCGATGACGATGAATCCCGGCCATCCCGGCTGGTACTACATCCCGCTGCTGCTCGATTCCTATCGCCGCGGCAAATACCAGGAGGCGCTCTCCTTTTCCGAGCGCATGGGCATGCCGGAGTTCTACCGGACCTGGGTGATGGTCGCGATGACGCTGGGCCAGATGGGCGACGCGCAGCGCGCCGCCCAGGCGCTCGCCCGCCTCAATGCGCTGAAGCCCGACTTCGCCGGCAAGGCACGCGACGAGATGCGCCGCTGGGGATTCCGCGACGACCTCGTCCGCATCTCCATCGAAGGGCTCGTCAAGGCCGGCCTCGTCATACCCGCAGAGAACTGAACGCCGTGGCCTTCGTCGTCCTCATCGGCGGCGGGTCTGCCTCGGGCAAGACGCGCTTTGCCCGATTCCTCCATGCCGAGCTCGGCCCGTCGCGCGCCGCCCTGATCCAGGAAGATGCCTATTACCATCCTGCCGCTGTGCGCGGCCCGGGCGACACGCGCGTCTATAATTTCGACCAGCCGCACACCAAGGACTTCGCGCTGCTCGCCGCCCATGTCGCCGCGGCCCGCGCCGGCCGGGCGTTCGACCTGCCGCATTACGATTTCGCGATCCACGATCGCACGGACGAGGTCACGCCCGTCGCGGCCGCCGAGGTGCTGATCCTCGAAGGCATGCACTGCCTCGGCGACCCCGCCCTGCGCGGGCTCGCCGATCACACCGTCTTCGTCGATGCCGCCACCGCCACGCGCCGCATCCGCCGCATCGCCCGCGATGTCGCCGAACGCGGCCGTACCGCCGCCGACACCGCCCGCCAGTTCGACGCGGTCGTCGAGCCCATGCATCGCCTCCACGTCGCTCCGACCCGCGACCTCGCCCGGCTCTGCCTCACCAACGACGGCGACATCGCCGTCCTCCACAGCGCCGCCCGGGCCTTGGCTGCCGAAATCGCCGGCCGGGTTTAGCCGCTTTGCCTTTCGCCGCGCCGTGTGCGAACGGCTCCCGTCACACAACGGGAGACGTTCATGGGCCGGCTTGAAGGCAAATCCGCAGTGATCACCGGCGCGGGCAGCGGCATCGGCCGCGCCACGGCGCTGCTCTTCGCCCGCGAGGGCGCGATGCTCGTCATCGCCGACAAGTCCGACGCCGTGCAGGCTACGGCGCGCGACATCGCCGCGGCCGGCGGCCATGCCGACGCGCTCACCGGCGATGCGGGGGACGAGGCCTTCGTCGAGGCGCTGGTCGCCCGGGCCGTGTCGTCGCACGGCGGCGTCGACGTCTGCTTCGCCAATGCCGGCATCACCGGCGGGCCGGTGCCGTTCTTCGACCTGACGCCCGCCCAGTGGGCCGAGGTGCTGCGGGTCAACCTGATCGGACCCTTCCTCGCCATCAAGCACGCCGCCAGGCCGATGATCGGCCGGGGCAAGGGCTCGATCATCTGCACCGCCTCGGTCGCGGGCATCCGCTCCGGCGCCGGGCCGACGCCCTACTCGGCCTCGAAGGCGGGCGTCATCAATCTCGTCGCGACGGCCGCCAACGAGTTCTACGGCACGGGCGTGCGCGTAAATGCGATCTGCCCCGGCCTCATCGAGACCGGCATGACCAAGCCGATGTTCGACTATGCCCGCGAGCGTGGCACGATCGACCGCGTTGGCCAGCTCAACCCGCTCACCCGCGGCGGCATCCCCGACGAGATCGCCCATGCCGCGCTCTTCCTCGCCTCCGACGATGCCTCCTATGTCAACGGCCAGGCGCTCGCCGTGGATGGCGGCCTCACGAGCTCCCTTCCCGTCGGCAAGCGCGGCAAGGAAAAGCCGGCGCGCTTCAACTAAAGCAGCCGGCGGCAGGTTCCGCCTATCTCACCGCTTCCCGTAACTCTCCCGTCCAGCTAATATGTTAGTGGCGGGCAGGTGAGACCCGTGGAGTAGGGGAGACATGTCCATGCCTCGGTGCCAGTCGCGCGGATACCGCGCGTGAGCACGATCGATCCCGCGCTCGATACGACGCCGCCTGAAACCGCAGCGGCCGAGCCGCCGGCCGGCGGGCTCACCCTTGGCCTTTCCGCCGGCTATGGGCTCGGCTCGCTCGCCTTCGGCGTCGCGGCGACCGTGCTGTCTGGCTCGGTGCTCCAGCTCTATTTCAACCAGGTGATCGGGCTTCCGGCCGCATGGGTCGGCACCGCGATCATGGCGACGATCATCATCGACTCGATCGTCGATCCGCTCATCGGCCGGTTTTCCGACAGGCTGCGGACGCCCTGGGGGCGGCGCCATGTCCTCATGTATGCGTCGGCCGTACCGTCCGGCCTCGGCGTCTATCTGATGTGGCAGGCGCCGGCGAGCTGGGCGCCGGCGACGCTGCTCGCCTTCATGATCGCCATGCTGCTCTTCGTGCGCATCGCGACGTCGTTTTTCGAGGTGCCGGCGCGGGCGCTCGCACCGGAACTCGCGCCCGGCTACCACGACCGCACGATCCTGATCGCTTGGCGCTTCGTCTTCCTGATCGGCGGCGGCGCGATCCTCAATGCGATCCTCTACCAGGTCTATCTGCGCGAGGACGCCGCGAATCCGCTCGGCGTGCTCAATCGCGAGCGCTACGCCGATTTCGGGCTACTCGCCGCCTTCATCATCGTCGCAGCGATCGTCATTTCGTCGCTCGCGACGCATGGCCGCATCCGCGATCTTCACGTTCCGCCGGAACGCGGCACGACGCTCGGCGAAGCCTTCGGCGAGCTGAAGCTTGCCTTCGCCAATCCGCGCCTCGTCAGTCTCCTCTTCGCGACGATGCTCAACGGCTTCGGCGGCGGGCTCTGGTTCGGGCTCTATGCCTATATCGCGCTGAATTTCTGGGCGCTTACGCCGCAGGAATTCTCGTACGTCCTGCTCGCGTCGCCCTTCTCGGCGCTCGTCTCGCTCTTCATCGCGCCGCGCGTGTCGACCCGGATGGGCAAGCGCGCCTTCATGATGACCTGTTATTTCGGCTGGCTCATCCTGTTCTCGACGCCGTTCCTGGGGAAATGGGCGGGCCTGATGCCTGAAGGCGGACTGCCGCTGGTCGCCGCGCTGGTCGGCTTCACCTTCGTCGAGCTCACCTTCGCCTACGGCGTGCATACGGTGCTGAACTCGATGCTCACCGACGCGACCGACGATGTCGCCGCGCGAACGGGACGCCGCTCCGAGGGCGTGATGTTCGCGGTCTACGGCCTGCTCGACAAATGGGGCATCGCGCTCGGCGCCTTCGCGGCCGGCCTCGTGCTCGCCTTCATCGCCTTCCCGACCGGCGCCATGCCCGGCACGGTCGACCCCGCCATCGTCACCGCACTGGTGCTCTGCTCGGTCCCCGCCGTCGCAGCGTGCAACATGATCGCGATGGTCCTGATCTCGCAGTTCCGCATCGACGAAGCCCAGCACCAGCGCAACCTCGCCACGCTGCGCGCCCAAGAAGGGTAGGGGCTTGACGGACGCTGAGGTGCGCCCTACGCCGCGAACCGCTCCGTGTCGACGCTCTGTTCCATCGCGTCGCCGTAGCGGTTGCCGCGTACCGTCGCCTGGTTCACCGTCGTGTCGACCCTGG
This sequence comes from Alphaproteobacteria bacterium, assembly GCA_020852655.1. Taxonomy (GTDB): domain Bacteria; phylum Pseudomonadota; class Alphaproteobacteria; order Micropepsales; family Micropepsaceae; genus JADZAI01. Next base: position 19,445 of record JADZAI010000046.1, on the reverse strand, counting down.
CGATCACCTCCGGCGACAGCCTCACGTCCAGCGCCGCGAAATCCTCCTCCAGGTGATCCACCCGCGTCGTTCCCGGGATCGGCACGATATGCGGCGCCTTCGCCAGCAGCCAGGCGAGGCAGAGCTGGGCGGGCGTGCAGCCCGCCTCCTTCGCGATGGCGGCAAAGGCGTCGAAGAGCTCCAGGTTCGCCGCGAAATTCTCGCCCTGGAAGCGCGGCATGCCCCGGCGGATGTCGCCTGCCGCCAGCGCCTCCATGTCCTTCACGCCGCCCGCCAGGAAACCCCGCGCCACGGGCGAGAACGCGACATAGGCGACACCCAGTTCGGCGCAGGCCGCGAGGGTGCCGAGCTCCGCGTTGCGGCTCCAGGGCGAATACTCGCTCTGGAGCGCCGCGATCGGATGCACCGCATGCGCCTTGCGCAGCGTCGCCGCCGACACCTCCGACAGGCCGATGCTGCGCACCTTGCCCGCCTGCACCATGTCCTTCAGCGCGCCGACGCTTTCCTCGACCGGCACGCGTTTGTCCCAGCGGTGCAGGTAATAGAGGTCGATCACCTCGGTCTTCAGCCGCCTGAGGCTGTCCTCCAGCGTCGCCTTCAGCGTCTCCGGCCTGCCGTTGATCTCGCGCCCGCCGCCCGGCGTCACGAAGAGCCCGCATTTGCTCGCCAGCGTGAACTGCGCGCGATGCGGCCCCAGCACCTCGGCGACCAGCTCCTCGTTATGGCCGGCGCCATAGATCGCCGCCGTGTCGAAGAAGGTGCAGCCGAGCTCCAGCGCGCGCAGCAGCGTGGCGCGCGATTGCTCGCGCGGCGGCGGCGGGCCGAAGGCATGGCTCATGCTCATGCAGCCGAGCCCGATGGCCGACACGCTGAACGGCCCAATGGTCCTTGTCGGCAAGGTCACGTGCAAACTCTCGAATGGGGACGATATCGCCACTATAAGACGCGCGCGCCTCGCGCCAAGTGAGGCGCTCTCATAGCACTCATGACGACGCGCAATCTCACCACCATCGGCTTCGACGCGGACGACACGCTCTGGCACAACGAGCGCTTCTTCCGCTTCACCGAGGCGCGCTTCGCTGAACTGCTCGCGCCGCATGCGGAGGGTCATGACGTTGCGGCGCGGTTGCTGGATGCGGAGCGCAGGAACCTCGCCTTCTATGGCTACGGCATCAAGGGCTTCACGCTGTCGATGATCGAGACGGCGATCGAGCTGACCGAGAGGCGCGTTCCCGCCGCGGTGATCGAGACAATCCTCGACTGGGGGCGCGAAATGCTCCATCACCCCGTGGAGACGCTGCCGCATGTGCTGGAGACGCTGGAAGCGCTCGATGCGACGCACCGGCTGGTGCTCGTCACCAAGGGCGACCTCTTCGACCAGGAGAGGAAGCTCGCCGCCTCCGGCCTCGGCGAATGGTTCGACGCCATCGAGATCGTCAGCGACAAGACCGCCGACACCTATGCCCGCATCTTCGCCCGGCACGGCGACGGCGCCGGCCACGCTATGATGGTCGGCAACTCGCTGAAATCGGACATCGTCCCGGCGCTGCAAGCCGGGGCCTGGGCCGTGCATGTGCCGCACGACCTCACCTGGGTGCTGGAGCATGCGGAAGAGCCGAAGGACGCGCCGCGCTACCGGGCGATCGTGGATCTAAGTGAGCTTCTGCCGATCGTGGCGGAGATCGGGTGATCTGATCCTATCGTTTCCTCCCCCGCCTTATCGCGGGGGAGGTGGCTGGCCGCGGAGCGGCCAGACGGAGGGGGCCAATGCAGCGCACCGGCCGTGGCCCCCTCTGTCACGCTGCGCGTGACATCTCCCCCGCGAGAAGGCGGGGGAGAAAACGCGACCGGGCTGTCCTGACTAGTGGTTATGCCCGCACGGCTCGCCCGAGAAATACCGGCACGGATTATCGCACAGCATCGTGTTGATCTGCTTCTCGGTGACGCCGGCTTCCTTCAGCATCGGGGTGATCGTGCGGGTGAAGCGCATCGCCATCCCTTGCGCGTGCTCCTTCTCGATCATCTCCTTCGAAAGCATCGCGCCGCGCCAGCACCACACGCTGTCGTGGCTCACGACGATCTGCTTCTCGAAGCCCTTCTTCACCAGGTCGGCGAGGCGCTGCACGCGGGTCGTGTCGGGCTGGATGTCCTCCATGCCGAAGCGGTCGAAGCCGATATAGGCCCCGCCCTGCACGATCTTCATGTGATAGTCGTGATCGGCGCTGCCGCAGCTATGGCCGATGATGATCTTGTGTGCCGGCACGCCGAGGCTGGTGAGATAGGCGAGCTGCTCGTCGCCCATGATCGCGTCGGTATGCGTGGTGATCGGCGCGCCCGTCTCCAGGTGCGCGCGAGCGGCGGCGCGGAAGATCGTCTTCTCGTAGTCGTTGAACGGCGGCGCGGCGGTGGCGATCTTGATGACGCCGGCCTTGATGCCGGTGCCCTGCACACCCTCGGTCAGCTCCTTGATGAAGAGGTCGCCCAGGCGCTTCTCGGCGTCGGGCGTCGTCATGAACTTGATCGACCAGTAGGGCGAACCGCCGTAATGCTTGTGATAGAGCCCGGTCGCGAAGACGATGTTGAAGCCCGTGCGGCTCGCCACTTCGGCCATCAGTGGCACGTCGCGGCCGATGTCGTTGGGGCAGGGGTCCAGCATCGAGCTGATGCCGGCGTCCTTCAGCTCGGCGATCTTGTCGACGCAGACCGCCGTCATCTCGCGCAGCGTCTGGTTGGTGATCGCCGTGTCGCTTTCCCAGCCGGGGAACGCGATCACCAGATGCTCGTGCATCAGCGTCTTGCCGAGGTCCTTGGCATCGATCGGCCCGTTCGCTGTATTGATACGCATGCATGCCTCCCGGATTTTTGTAATGCTCTCTTATAATTCGGACCGGGCGAACGGGCGAGGGGAATTCCAATGAGCGGCATCGTCACACGGACGGTTCAGGCGAACGGCCTCAGCTTCGAGGTGGACGAGGCCGACGGGGGCGACGGCAGCCGCCTCGCCCTCTGTCTGCATGGCTTCCCGGAATCGAAATTCTCCTGGCGCTACCAGTTGCCGTTGCTCGCCCGGCTCGGCTATCGCGCCTGGGCGCCGAACCAGCGCGGCTATGGCGGGTCGTCGCGGCCCAAGGGCGTCGCCGCCTACGACATCGACAACCTTGTCGCCGACGTCGAGGCCCTGATCGCCGCCTCGGGCGCGAAGGAAACGCTGCTCATCGCGCATGACTGGGGCGCGATCATCGCGTGGCACTGCGCGATGCGGCGGATCAGGACGCTGACCCGCCTCGTCATCATGAACGTGCCGCATCCCAGCCGCTTCGCCGAGGACATCCGCAAGAACCGCAAGCAGCAGCGCAAGAGCTGGTATGTCGCCTTCTTCCAGCTCCCCCGCCTGCCGGAGTGGTTCCTGACCCGGAAGAAAGCGAAGGCCGTGGGCGAAGCCTTCCGTGGCATGGCGGTCGACAAGAGCCGCTTTCCCGAAGAGGTGCTGGAACACTACCGCGCCAACGCGCTGCTGCCGGGCGCCGCGACCGCGATGGTCAATTACTACCGCGCCGCCCGAAAGGCCGGGCGCCGCATGTGGCCGGAGCCCGGGACGGTCGACGTGCCGACCCTCATCATCTGGGGCGAAGAAGATTCCGCCCTCGAAAAATCGCTCGTCCCCGGCACCGAACGCTTCGTGAAGGACCTCACCGTCCACTATTTGCCGGGCGTCTCCCACTGGGTGCAGCAGGAAGCCCCGGAAAAGGTGAACGAAATCCTTGAGGGATGGCTGGCCAAGGGCTGAGCCGCCCGGCCGCTTTTCCGAGTTGCCTTGAAAATTGTCCTATCCGTCTTATTCCTATAACGGAAAGGACGGCGCGGCATGACGGAACCTCTCGGCGACAGCATCAGCGACACAGTGCGGCATCTCGCGGGATGGGCGGCCTTCCTGTCCGACGCCTCCGCCGTCATCGGCGGCAGCGGCGACACCCGGGTCAGGCCGGCGGGGCGGCTACGGGCGGTTGCGAAGCTCACGCGGGCGCTGATGCAGGTGGCCCGGGCGCATGACCGGCTCTGCGCAGCGGCCGAAGTGCCCGATCGTGCAAAAAGCGACGTTCGAATACCCCGCCTGAGCACAGGCTCGGCCGTCGACCTCGGCATTCCCGGAGCATGTCCGGCAAAAAGCGACGTTCGAATAGGATCCGGCCCGGTAAAACGCCGCCGTGGCGGCCAGCCCGGCAACAGCAACCGCCTCGTCCACGGCGGCCGCAGCGGCATGGGCCGGACGCAACGCGATTGGGTCCGCGCCGTGCTCGTCCAGGTCGAGGCCCTGATCGGCGAGGCGGACGCCCTGGGGGCCCGGATCGCCGCCCGGAAGGCGGAACTTTTCCGCAAACGGGTTGCCGGTGTGGCAGCGCTCACACCTCCGTCATGCGACAGGCCCGTCATGCCTGGCATAAGGTCGCCGGCAAGACCGATCGCAACAGAAGCGAGCCCCGCATGCACCGCCGCCACTTCCTCCAGACCGCCGCCGCCTCCGCCCTCTGCGCCACCGCCGATTTCGCGCCGGCCGCGTGGGCTGCTGCCGGCCCCGACCCCATCCTCGATCCGTGGACCGGCCCGTATGGCGGCTATCCGCTGTTCGACCGGATGTCGGTCGCGGCCCTCAAACCGGCGCTCACGCGGGCGATGGAGCTGGGCCAGGCGGAGATCGATGCGATTGCCGGCAAGGCCGGCGCCGCGGGTTTCGAGAATACGCTGGCGGCCCTGGAGGATTCGGGACGGGCCTATGATCGCGCGAGCAACATCGCCAACATCTTTTCGACGACGATGAACGATGCCGCGATGCAGGCGCTCGAGAAGGAGATGGCGCCGGTCCTCTCCGCCTACGAGGACGGCATCGTCCAGAACGAGAGGCTCTTCGCCCGCATCAAGGCGGTCTATGACGGCCGCGACGGCGCCGGCCTCAGCCCGGAACAGGCCCGGCTTGTCGAGGTCACCTACAAGAACTTCACCCGCCGCGGCGCCAATCTGAATGCCGCCGACAAGGCGCGGCTTAAGGAAATCAACCAGAAGCTCGCCTCGCTTTACACCCAGTTCAGCCAGAACCTGCTCGCCGACGAGGAGAACGACGCGCTCATCCTCGACGCCGAAGCCGATGCCGCCGGCCTGCCGGCCTCGCTCGCCGATTCCTTCAAGGAAGCCGCCACGGCGAAGGGCAAGGCTGGCAAATGGCTCGTCGCCAACACGCGCTCGTCGATGGAGCCGTTCCTCACTTTCTCCACGCGCCGCGACCTCCGCGAGAAGGGCTGGCGCATGTGGGTCGGCCGCGGCGACAAGACCGGCACGCCCACCGACAACAAGCCCGTCATCTCCGAAATCCTGAAGCTGCGCGAGGAACGCGCGAAGATGCTCGGCTTCGCCAGTCACGCCCACTGGCAGACCGACAACAACATGGCCGGCACGCCCGAGGCCGCCATGGCGCTGATGATGAAGGTGTGGACGCCGGCCGTCGCCAAGGCGAAGAAGGAAATCGCCGACATGCAGGCGGTCGCCGACACGGAAGGCGCCGGGCTCACCATCGAGCCCTGGGACTACCGCTTCTACATGGAGAAGGTGCGCAAGGCGCAGTACGACCTCGATGAGAACGAGGTGAAGCCGTATCTCCAGCTCGACAAGCTGCGCGACGGCATGCACTGGGCGGCGGGCCAGCTCTACGGCCTGGGATTCGCGAAGCTCGAAGGCCTGCCGGTCGTCCAGGGCGACGTCACGGTCTACGAGGTCACGCGGGGCGGCAAGCACGTGGGCCTGTGGTATTTCGACCCCTACATGCGCGACGGCAAGCGCTCGGGCGCGTGGATGAACTCCTACCGCACGCAGGAGCGCGTCCGCGGCGAACTGGCGCCGATCGTCTCCAACAACTCGAACTTCGTGAAGGCGGCGGGCGGCGCGCCGGTGCTGCTGTCGTGGGACGATGCGACGACACTCTTCCACGAGTTCGGCCATGCGCTGCACGGCCTCAACTCCAACGTCACCTATCCCTCGCTCGCCGGCACCGCGGTGAAGCGCGACTTCGTCGAGTTTCCCAGCCAGATCAACGAGCACTGGCTCGAGACGCCCGAAGTGCTCAATCGCTTCGCGCTGCACGTGGATTCGGGCGAGCCGATCCCCGCCGCGATGGTCGAGAAGATCGACCGCGCCAGGAACTACAATCAGGGCTTCCTCACGGTCGAATACCTGAACGCCGCGATCTACGACATGAAGATCCACCTCGCACCGGCCGCGGGTATCGACCCGGCCGAGTTCGAGACCCTCGTGATGAAGGAGATCGGCAACCCGAAGGAAATCGTCATGCGCCACCGGCCGACGCAGTTCGGGCATGCCTTCTCGGGCGACGGCTACTCGGCCGGTTACTACGACTATCTCTGGGCCGACGCGCTGACCGCCGATGCCTGGGAGGAGTTCAAGGAGAACGGGGCGTGGGACGCCGCGACCGCCAAGAGCTTCCTCGACAACATCCTCTCGGTCGGCAACGCCATCCCGCCCGATGAAGCCTTCCGCCGCTTCCGCGGCCGCGACGTCGACACCGAAGCCCTCATGCGCAAACGAGGGTTTGCTTGAAGCTGACGGAAGCAACCTCCCCGTAAGCATTGCCGCACTAGCGTCGCGCCATGGAGACATGGCGCATGCCGGCATCGTTGCGCCTGGGCGCCGGCACGCGCCGCAAGCGTGGCCGGAGTCGCGGCGCCTCGCGGGCGCGCTTCGTCCAGCCCATCGCCGTCCTCATCGCGATCGCCACCATCGTCGCCGTCCAGGCATGGGGCGCGCTGCCGTGGCTGCGCGACCGCTATCTGCCGCCGCACCAGTTCGACATCTCCGGCACGGCCCGCGTCACCGACGGCGACACGTTGCGTATCGGCGATACCCGCATCCGACTCAGCGGCATCGACGCGCCGGAGCGTTCGGCACACTGCACGGTGAAAGCGTCGGGCGCACGTATCGCCTGCGGTGCGGAGGCACGCGACCGGCTTACCGCGCTTGTCGGCAACCGCTCCCTTGGCTGCATAGACGACGGCAGCGATCGCTACGGCCGCACGCTCGCGACCTGCTACGCCACCCGCCAGGGCAAGCGTGTCGATATCGCGCGCGAGATGGTGCGCCAGGGCTGGGCGCTCGCCTATCGCCGCTATTCGACGCGTTACGTCATCGACGAGACCGCAGCGCGGGTTGATGGCGCCGGCCTCTGGGCGATGGATTTTCAGAATCCCGAGGACTATCGCCGCGAAGCCCGCGCCCGCTAGGATCGGCGAAAGAACGGGAGGCATCATGACCGACATCGCCAGGCTCGCGGCCGATCTGGAACGGCTGCTCAAGATCCGCAGCCATGTCTTCGGGATGAAGCTGTTCGAACGGCGCGCCGACATGGAGGCGATCCCGCGAATCCGCCGGCCGAAGGCGGTTCATGCGCTGGACCAGATCGTCGGGCAGGCGGCGCGGCTTGGATGGACGGTCGGCGTCACCTCAGACGATCTCGTCGGCGCGCAATGCCGGGCGGTCGTCGGTCTCGGCAGCGCCAAGACGGACGAATGGTATTCGGGTCGGCAGATGAAGGGCGTCTGGTACGAGACGGAGGCCGATTCCTCGGCGCATCAGGCCGCGATGCACGTCGTACCGGACGGGCGCTACGACGCACTCGCCGTCGGCCCGCTGGCGAGCGGCCGGCTGCCCGAACCCGACATCGTGCTCTTCTACGCGACGCCGGGCGCGATGATGTATCTGATCAACGGCATGCAGTGGTCCGGCTACAAGCGCTTCGACTGGAGCGTGGTCGGCGAAAGCGCCTGCGCCGATAGCTGGGGCCGTGCCCTGTCGAAACGCGAGCCGAGCCTCTCCATTCCGTGCTTCGCCGAGCGGCGCTATGGCGGGGTCGAGGACAGCGAGATGCTGATGGCCTCGCCGCCGGCCCCGCTGGAGGCCGCGGTGAAGGGCATGGAGGCGCTCGCCAGGAACGGCTTTCGCTATCCCTTCCCGCAATATGGCATCCAGCAGGATGTGCGGGCCGGCATGGGTGTGAGCTATGGCGGCGGTTGATCCGGCCGCCGCTTGGCGCGACGGCTCCGCGCACGCTAGGTAGCGATCCGCTCAGCAGGTACAGGCATGCCCAACACGATGAGGGGATTTGCGGCGTTGGTCATCGCCGCTGCACTGGTCATGTGCGCCAGGGCGTCGGCGCCGCGCTGGCCCGACGTCGCGGCGACCGAGGGCAAGGTGCACGTCATCTATGTCGCCAATGCCGACCCGAACGGGCTCGAAATGACGATCAAGAGCCCGGGCGGTGCGCCGCTCTACATGCTCACCTGCCATAATTTCGATCATGTGGGCGGCGGCGATCTCACCTATTCCGGCCTCATGCAGTGCTACCTGTTCCCCTGGCAGCGCTATATCGGCCAGCGCAACCTGCTCGACGACGACACATCCACGCCGAGCTATCAAAGCCGTGCGCGCTTCGCCAAGGAGCATGTGCTGCCCGACTGCTCCGGCTATGCGGAATGGGGTGCGGTGCGCCATTTCTGGCTCCGCGGCATGGTCGTGACGCTCGCCGTCCGAAATCTGACCTTCTCGCGCGACCCCGATGATCCGCAGACTCTGCGGGTCGAAACCTTCGACTTCGAGGTCCGGGTCCAGCCCTATCCCGGCGCGCTGGACGAGCGCGCGCAGCGAATCGCCGAGAAGCGCCCTGCCTGGTTCGATTCGAACGCCTGCCCGCCGCGCTGAACCCGCCAATTTGCGAGCGCTTCGCGGCAGGAGAGGGTGTTGAGCGGCGGCGGGACGATTGCGGCGTCGGCAAGGCACGATTGCCGCAAGCCCTGTGTGCAGCGCTACACATCAAATCAAATTGTCGTGGTTCTCTGAAGGTCGCCGGAACGCAGCCGCGATTATCTTTGTTGCGCCGGGAGCCAGCAGGGAAGGCCCATGACCAGCGCCGCGTTGTCGAAGAGCAAAGCCCGCCGCCGGGAAGAACCGCCGGACGCGCGGCAGCGGCAATTGCAGGCCCTCGCCAAGCGCCCCGTCCGGGCCGCCGGCCGGCGCAGCGCACGATGGGAGATTCTCGGCGTCTTCGTGCTCGGCCTCGGTCTCGTCGCTTTCCCCTGGGGTCGCGTCAACGCCGCCTTGAACGGCACGCAGAAACACCCCGAACTCACCGCTGCGGCACCGGAAGCCATTGCGGAAGACACGGAAACGCTCACCGACCGTAGCTGCGCCGAGGACGCCGTCGTCGCCGTCAGCACCAGCACGAGCCCCCGCACGGCCCCCGCCGATCCTTGTTCGCCGGGGCGCTAAAGCCTCGCGCAAGTTCGTTTACGTCCAATTCTCCACCCTCAGACCCGGCATTCGGGCGAATTCGCGCATGTTGTTGGTGACGACGATCAGGCCCTCGCTGCGGGCGTGGGCGCCGATCTGCATGTCATGGGGGCCGCACGGCGTGCCGGCGCGTTCGAGCTCGGCTCCAAGCTGGCCGTAATGGGCAGCAGCCTTGTCGCCGAAGGGGAGAACGTCCAGGCGTCCTGCGAAATGTTCAATGGCGGTCAGGTTTGCGGCGCGCCGTTCCGATTTTTCCGCGCCATAGTGCAGCTCGCCGAGCGTGATGCTGGAGATGCAGAGCTGCTCGGCCAGTGCGTTGAACCTGTCGCGGATCGCCGGCGGATAGGTCTTCATCACGTAGATACAGAAATTGGTGTCGAGCATGTAGGCGAGCATCAGAATAACTCGCGCGTCTCCGCCGCCGGTTGCTCCCGCTCCGTCAGGACATCGGCATCCAGCCGGGGGCCGCTGAGGAACAAATCGTCCCATCGTTTGCCTTTGGGCACGATGACGCGGCTGTGGCCGATCTTGAGGATTTCGACCTGATGCACGTCTTCGGGAAAGGCAACGGCCTTCGGCAGGCGCACCGCCTGGCTGCGATTGCTGGTGAACACGGTAGAGCTGGTCATGATGGTCTGACGTGATATCCCGATGGGATATACATAGCGCGCCGTCGGTCTCCCGCCAAGTCGAACGCTTGCTTATATACAGGCCTTCCTGTATCTCCCCGCGCTCTTCGTAGGGGCGGCCCGGCTTCAGGACATGCCGTGGCGGCCCTCAAGGCACGGATTGGGTTGACCTTTTTTGGTCTGACGTCGTCCGGGCTCTCAGACCTGAGAGGTGCGAAATGTCCAAGCTGAAGACCAAATCGGGCGCGAAGAAGCGCTTCAAATTCACCGCGTCTGGAAAAGTGAAGACGGGCGTCGCCGGCAAGCGGCACCGCCTGATCAGTCATTCGGGCGACTATATCCGCACGAACCGCGGCACCAAGGTGATCTCGGAGAGCGAGACCCGCCGTGTCGAGCTGTGGATGCCGTACGACCGGTAAGCCGCCCCGCCAGCAGAATTTGAAGGTTTAGACACATGTCACGCGTCAAACGGGGCGTTACGTCCCACGCCAAGCACAAGAAGATCCTCGATCGCGCCAAGGGCTTCTACGGCCGCCGCAAGAATACGATCCGCACCGCCAAGGCCGCGGTCGATCGCGCCGGCACCAATGCCTATATCGGCCGCAAGCTGCGCAAGCGGAATTTCCGCTCGCTGTGGATCCAGCGCATCAACGCCGCGGTCCGCGAGCACGGGCTGACCTATGGCCGATTTATCGACGGCCTCGCGAAAGCGGGTGTCGAAGTCGACCGCAAGATCCTGTCGGACCTCGCCATCAGCGAACCCGAGGCCTTCAAGGCCCTCGTCGAGCAGGCCAAGGGCGCGCTTCCCCAAGCCGCCTAGTCAGCCCTGATCCGACGAGGCCAGTTGCGCGAGGCGCGAGCCTTGCGCTAGCGGCTCTCTCACGTTTCCAGGACTGATCCATGACTGACATCACCGCGCTGGAGCGCGACCTCTCCGAACGCATCGCCGCTTCCGGCGACGATGCGGCGCTGGAAGCCGTGCGCGTGGCGGCGCTCGGCAAGAAGGGCCAAGTCTCGGAGCTGCTCAAATCGCTGGGCGGCATGAGCCCGGACGAGCGCAAGATGCAAGGGCCCGCCATCAACGGCCTGCGCGACCGCGTCACCACCGCCATCGCCGAGAAGAAGCAGGCCCTCGCCGACGCCGATCTGCAACGCCGGCTCGAGACCGAGCGGGTGGACGTGACGCTGCCGGCCGTGCCGTTCCCGTTCGATCCAGGCGCGGGGCGCATCCATCCCGTGTCGCAAGTGACGGACGAGCTTATCGCGATCTTCGCGGATATGGGCTTCGGCGTCGCCGAGGGGCCGGACATCGAGCGCGACGACTACAACTTCACAAAGCTGAACATCCCGCCCGAGCACCCGGCGCGGCAGATGCACGATACCTTCTATCTGAACGGCAACGCCGGCGACGGCGCGCGCGCCGTGCTGCGCACCCATACCTCGCCGGTGCAGATTCGCACGATGCTGACGCAGAAGCCGCCGATCCGCATCATCGTGCCCGGCCGCACCTATCGCAGCGACAGCGACCAGACCCACACGCCGATGTTCCACCAGGTGGAAGGCCTCGTGATCGACGAGACCACGCATATGGGTCACCTGAAATGGACGCTGGAGGAATTCTGCAAGGCGTTCTTCGAAGTGCCGCAGGTGAAGATGCGCTTCCGCGCCTCGCACTTCCCGTTCACCGAGCCCTCCGCCGAGGTCGACATCCAGTGCGACCGCTCGGGCGACACCGTGAAGTTCGGCGAGGGCAATGACTGGCTGGAGATTCTCGGCTGCGGCATGGTGCACCCGAAGGTCATCGCCAATTGCGGCCTCGATCCCGAAAAGTACCAGGGCTTCGCCTTCGGCTGCGGCATCGACCGGCTGGCGATGCTGAAATACGGCCTGCCGGACCTCCGCGCCTTCTTCGACAGCGATCTGCGCTGGTTGAAGCATTACGGCTTCTCGGTGCTGGAGCAGCCTTCGCTTGCCATGGGGCTGACGCGATGAAGTTCACGCTGAACTGGCTCAAGGAGCACCTCGATACGGGTGCGAGCCTCGACGACATCCTGACCGTCCTCACGCGGATCGGCCTTGAGGTCGAGAGCGTGGAGGATCGTGCGAAGGAACTCGCTGCCTTCCGCGTCGGCTATGTGAAGGATGCGGTGCAGCATCCCAACGCCGACAAGCTGCGCCTCTGCGTGGTCGACGCCGGCGACGGAGATGTGCAGGTCGTCTGCGGCGCGCCGAATGCGAGGCAAGGCATAAAGGTGGTGTTCGCTCCGGTGGGCGCGATCGTCCCGGTGACGGGCGCCGAGCTGAAGGCCGGCAATATCCGCGGTCAGGCCTCGAACGGCATGATGTGCTCGGCCCGCGAATTGAAGCTGGGCGAAGACCATAACGGCATCATCGAGCTGCCCGCCGACGCGCCCATCGGTACGCCGGTCGCCGAAGTGCTGGGCCTCGGCGATCCGGTGATCGACATCGCGATCACCCCCAATCGCGGCGACTGCAATGCGGTGGCGGGCATCGCGCGCGACCTCGCGGCGGCGGGTCTCGGCGCGGTGACCACGCCCGCGGTCGAACCGGTCGTCGGTGCCTTCCCCTCCCCGATCGCCACCGCACTCGATTTTCCTCCGGGGGGGGAGAATGCCTGCCCGCTGTTCGAAGGCCGCCTGATCCGCGGCGTGAAGAACGGCCCGTCGCCCGAGTGGGTGCAGGACCGCCTGCGCGCCGTCGGCCTTCGCCCGATCTCGGCGCTGGTCGATGTCACCAACCTCATCAGCCTCGATCGCGCGCGGCCGCTGCATGTCTTCGATGCCGACAAGCTCCGCGGAAACCTGCGCGCCCGCCCCGCGAAGGACGGCGAAGCGCTGGCCGCGCTCGACGGCAAGAGCTATGTGCTCGACAGCACCATGACGGTGATCGCCGACGACCACGCGGCGCGCGGTATCGCCGGCGTGATGGGCGGCGAGGAGACCGGCTGCACGGCGGAGACGGTCAATGTCTTCATCGAAGCCGCGCTGTTCGACCCGATCCGCACCGCGGCCACGGGGCGCAAGCTCGGCATCAATTCCGACGCCCGCTATCGCTATGAACGCGGCGTCGATCCGGAGTTCAACCGCGCCGGCCTCGAACTTGCGACCAGGCTGATCCTCGACTGGTGCGGCGGCGAAGTCTCCGACGTGGTCAGCGCCGGCGCGGTGCCCGAATGGCGCCGGCAGATCGCCTTCGATCCGGCGTCGGTGAAGAAGCTGGTCGGCATCGACATCCCGGCCGCCCACGTCCTGCGCATCCTGGGCGATATCGGCTGCACCATAACCGGCGCCTTGCCCTTCCTGGTGACGCCGCCCTCGTGGCGCCCGGACATTCACGGCGCTGCCGATCTGGTCGAAGAGGTCGCGCGCCTGAACGGCCTCGACAATATCGCGTCCGTCGCCCTGCCGCGCGTCACCGCCGTGACCAAGCCCGGCCTCACCCCGACGCAGCGCCGCTATCGCGAGGCGCGCCGGGCGCTCGCGGGCCGCGGCATGGTGGAGGCCGTGACGAACTCGTTCGTGCCGAAGAAGGACGCCGCTCTGTTCGGCGGCGGCAGCGATGCGCTGATGCTGGCCAACCCGATCTCGGCCGATCTCGATGCGATGCGCCCGAATGTGCTGCCCTCGCTGATCGCCGCGGCGGCGCGCAACGCGGCGCGTGGCCTCGTGCCGTCGCATCTCTTCGAGGTTGGGCCGCAGTTCAACGGCACCGGCGAGACCGAGCAGCCCTGGGTCGCCGCGGGCCTCCGCGCCGGCGCCGGCGCAAGGCAATGGTCGGGCATCCCGCTCTCGCCCGATGTGTTCGCCGCGAAAGCCGATGCGCTGGCGTTGATCGAGGCGCTGGGTGGCCCGGTCGCCAATCTCTCGGTCTGGACCGACGCGCCGCATTGGTATCACCCCGGCCGTTCGGGCCAACTGAAGCTCGGCCCGAAGACCGTGATCGCCCGCTTCGGCGAACTGCATCCAAAGGTGCTGACGGCGATGGACCTCAAGGCGCCGGCAGCGGTGTTCGAAGTCTTTGTCGACGCGATCCCGCTGCCCAAGGCGAAGGCGACGAAGACCAAGCCGCCTCTGGTGCTCAGCGACTATCCTGCGGTCGAGCGCGACTTTGCGTTCCTGATCGACACGTCGGTCCCGGCCGGCGATGTGGTGAAGGCGGCGGCTGGCGCGGACAAGGTGCTGATCGAGAAGGTCGACGTGTTCGATCTCTACGAGGGCAAGGGCGTGCCGGACGGCAAGAAGTCCCTCGCGATCGCGGTGCGCCTACAGCCGAAGGACCGGACGCTGACCGAGGCCGACATAGATGCGGTCGGGCAGAAGGTCGTTGCGGCGGTGACGAAGGCGACGGGTGGAACGCTGCGCGGCTAGATCATGTCGAGCGCCGCCATCCGCGCGATCGCATGCGCGCGGGTAGATGCGTTCAGCTTGCGGCGTGCATTCTCGATGTGGAAATGCACGGTCGCCTGGGCGATGCCGAGAATGACCGAGATGTCCCAGTCGGACTTGCCGGCGGCGACATAGGCCATGCAGTCGCGCTCGCGCGGCGTCAGCGACGGTGGCTTGTCGTCCTGCACGCGGGCGAGTGTCGCGGCCCGCTCCATCAGCACGCTGCCAGCAGCGCGCAGGGCGGCGAGTTCGGCGTCCGAAAAGTCCAATTCGGCGAAGATCATCGACAGCGAGGTCACGCGACGGCGCGGGCCATAGTGCAGCATGCCGAGACCGTTGCCGATCTTGCCTTCGCTGAACGCCTCCCAATAGGGCCCATAGGTCTTCTCGCCATGCGGTGCGAGATCGCTGAAGCGGAACCACGGCATGTCGGCTTCGACGGCGCGTAACAGCGGGTTCTGCTGGAAGCAGATGTACGTATAGCCGGGGGAGCCCTCCCAGTCTTTCGGGCCGATGCCGGCGAGCGGGATTGCGGCGTCCCAGACCTTGTCGGACGTCAGTTGGCCGGCGGGGCGGCGATAGCTGCGGGCCGCAACGCCGAGCAGGCCGTGTGGCTGGAGCCGTGCAGAGAAGGCTTCGGCCGCCTTCTGCGCGTTATGGGCGCGCGTGCAGCCGTCGATCAGATCGATCGTGTCGAGGATCAGCGACCCCATGGGGTGCCCCGTACGGAACCAGACGCGGCACCTCGCCGCGTTTGGCTCACTATGCGCTGTCCTTGCCAAGCCGCAAGGCAAAGGACCGCGACGCGGTTAAGTACGACGTGAGCCGGCCGCGGTCACGCTGCGGCGCGGCCCTTCGCGGCGGTGGCGCCGGGCATGGTCTCGACCGTCTTGCCCTTGAGCAGGTTCCGAAGGACGTAAGGCAGGATGCCGCCGTTCTTGTAGTAGTCGACCTCTTCGAGCGTATCGATGCGGCACTTCACGGGGACTTCCTTCCTGGTGCCGTCGGCGTAGGTGATCGAGAGGGTCAGCGTCATGCCGGGCTTGAGCGTCTCGCCGCCCAGCACGTCGATAACCTCATCGCCCTTGAGGCCCAGCGTCTTGCGGTCGGTGCCTTCGAAGAATTGGAGTGCAAGCACGCCCATGCCGATGAGGTTCGAGCGGTGGATGCGCTCGAAGCTTTCCGCGACGACCGCCTTCACGCCAAGCAGCAGCGTGCCCTTGGCTGCCCAGTCGCGCGATGAGCCGGTGCCGTATTCCTTGCCGGCAAAGACGATCAGCGGCACGCCCTCGGCCTTATACTGCATCGCCGCGTCGTAGATCGCCTGCGTCTCGCCGCCTGGATAGTGGATGGTGTTGCCGCCTTCCTTGCCGCCCATCATGTCGTTCTTGATGCGGATATTGGCGAAGGTGCCGCGCATCATGACTTCATGGTTGCCGCGGCGGGCGCCGTAGGAGTTGAAGTCGACCTGCCGAACCTGGTGCTCTTGAAGGTAGATTCCGGCGGGCGAGGTCGCCTTGATCGAGCCGGCGGGTGAAATGTGGTCGGTGGTGATGGAGTCGCCGAAGAGGGAGAGGACGCGGGCGCCTTCGATCTGCTTCACCGGCGCGGGCTCGATCGTCATGCCTTCGAAATAGGGCGGGTTCTGCACATAGGTTGAGCCCATGTCCCACTTATAGGTGAGGCCTTCCGCGAACTTGACCTTGCGCCAGTTGACGTCGCCCTTGAACACGTCAGCATAGCGCGCCTTGAACATCGCCGACGTCACGCATTTGCGGACCGTCTGGGCGACCTGCTTGGCGCTCGGCCAGATGTCTTTCAGGAAGACCGGCTTGCCCTTCTTGTCGTGGCCGATCGGGTCGGTCTCGAGGTTTACACCGACCGAACCGGCGAGCGCATAGGCGACGACCAGCGGCGGCGAGGCGAGGTAATTGGCGCGCGTCAGCGGGTTCACACGGCCTTCGAAATTGCGGTTGCCCGACAGCACGGCGGCAACGGCGATGTCGCCATCGGTAACGGCCTGCGTCACGTCATCGGGCAGCGGTCCGGAATTGCCGATGCAGGTGGTGCAGCCATAGCCGGTGAGGTTGAAGCCGAGTTCGTCGAGCGATTTCTGAAGGCCGGCCTTCGCCAGGTAGTCGGTGACGACCTGGCTTCCGGGGGCGAGCGAGGTCTTCACCCACGGCTTGCGGGTGAGGCCGAACTTGCGGGCGTTCTGCGCGAGGAGGCCAGCGGCGATCATCACGAACGGGTTCGATGTGTTGGTGCACGAGGTGATCGCGGCGATCACCACGGCGCCGTGGCCGATTTCGTTCTTCGAGCCGGGGATCGGGAACAGCTTGGTCAGTTCGCTCGCCTTGCCGTATTCGCCGCTCAGCGTTCCCATGAAATTGGTCGCGACGTCGCCCAGCGCGATGCGGTCCTGCGGGCGCTTGGGGCCCGCGAGGCTGGGGACGACGGTGCCGAGGTCCAGTTCCAGCGTGTCGGTGAAGACGGGGTCGGCCGATTTCGAGGTGCGGAAGAGGCCCTGGGCCTTGGCGTATTTCTCGACGAGGTCGATGCGCGTCTTGGCGCGGCCGGTGCTCTTCAGGAAGCGGATGGTTTCGTCGTCGATCGGGAAGAAGCCGCAGGTCGCGCCGTATTCGGGCGCCATGTTGGCGATCGTGGCGCGATCTTCCAACGGCAGGTCGTCTAGGCCGGCCCCGTAGAACTCGACGAACTTGTTCACGACCCCCTTCTTTCGGAGCATCTGGGTGACGGTCAGCACGAGGTCCGTGGCGGTCACGCCTTCCCGCAGCTTGCCGTGGAGGCGGAAGCCGATGACTTCCGGGATCACCATCGATAGCGCCTGGCCGAGCATGCCGGCCTCGGCTTCGATGCCGCCGACGCCCCAGCCGAGCACGGCAAGGCCGTTGACCATCGTGGTGTGACTGTCGGTACCGACCAGCGTGTCGGGATAGGCGAGGGTGACGGCGCCCTTCGCGGTCTTCACCGTGCGGGTCCAGACGGTCTGGGCCAGATATTCGAGATTGACCTGGTGGCAGATGCCGGTGCCGGGCGGCACCACGGAGAAGTTGGAGAACGCCTTCTGGCCCCACTTCAGGAACTCGTAGCGCTCCTGATTTTGCTTGTACTCTTCCTGGACGTTCTTGGCGAAAGCCTTGTTGTCGCCGAAGAAGTTGACGATCACCGAATGGTCGATGACGAGATCGACCGGCACCAGCGGGTTGATCTTCTCCGCATCGCCGCCGAGCGACTTCATGGCGTTGCGCATGGCGGCGAGATCGACCACCGCCGGCACGCCGGTGAAGTCCTGCATCAGCACGCGCGCCGGGCGAAACGCGATCTCGTGCTCCAGGGTCTTCTTGCGCGCCCACTTGGAGAACGCCTCGATGTCCGCCTTGGTGACGGTGCGGCCATCTTCGTTGCGCAGCATGTTCTCGAGCAGCACCTTCATCGAGTAAGGCAGCCGCGAAATGCCCTTGAGGCCGTTTTTCTCGGCGGTGGGCAGGCTGTAATAGACGTAGGTCTTGGCGCCGACCTTGAGGGTTTTCTGGCACTTGAAGCTGTCGAGCGAGGGCATGTGAACGATCCCGATTCAAAAAGTTGGAGATACCCGCTATTGGGGTATCGAAGCACCGTCCGAGGCTGAGGAGAGGAGCGAGGGACGTGTGACCGCCGCGGCCTGATTGTGTGCCGCACCAAGTTCCGGTTTTATAGAATCTTTCCAGTCTGTCCACCACACCCCTACGATAGTCTGTCGCCATGTTTGCCTCCCCTGAAATATCGTTTGTCTGCGCTCCGGGTCCATCGGTCCGGCGCGCATGAAACTCCTGGGGCAGGGGCTGAAATGCGTGCGCGGCGGCCGCGAGATTTTCGCGGGCCTCGAGCTTGACGTGGCCGCGGGGCAGGCGCTGGCGGTGACCGGCGCCAACGGCGCCGGCAAGTCCTCCCTGCTGCGCATGATCGCGGGGCTGTTGCCGCTCGCCGGCGGAACGATCCGGCTCGAAGGCGGCGCGGACGAGCTGACGCTCGCCGAGCAGGCGCACTATCTCGGTCACCGCGATGCGCTGAAGCCCTCCCTGACCGTACGGGAGAACCTCGACTTCTGGCAGCGCTTCCTCGGCGAGGGCACGGCCGACATCGCGGGCGCCCTGGAGGCCGTCGGCATCGGCCATGCCATGCATCTGCCGGCGGCGGTGCTGTCGGCCGGGCAGCGGCGGCGGCTGTCGATCGCACGGCTGATCGCGGTGGCGCGGCCGGTCTGGCTGCTCGACGAGCCGACCTCGGCGCTCGACGTCGCCGGCCAGGCCATGGTGGCCGCCCTGATGACGGAGCATCTGCGCGGCGGCGGGCTGATCCTCGCCGCGACCCACGGCCCGCTTGGAATTTCCGCGACCGAATTGCGGATTGGAGGGGTGAGGTGAGAACCTTGCATGGCGACTTTGCGCGAGGCACCCCCCCTCCCCAACCCTCCCCCGCAAGGGGGGAGGGAGCAGCTTTAGGCATACCGCGTGCCTCGAAATCCATCGCGGCGGAGCGGATGGAATCGGAATCGGCAAAGTCGGCGTCGTCATTCGAGAGATCGCCACCGAACTCGCCTCGCATGTCCCCTCCCCCCTTGCGGGGGAGGGACAGGGAGGGGGATGACACGCGCGCAATTCGCGCCGAGGGCTTCCTTAAAAACGGGAGACCGCAATGACCGCGCTCGCCGCCCTCATGCGCCGCGATATCAGCATCGCGCTGCGCGCCGGCGGCGGCGCGCTGATCGGCGTGCTGTTCTTCCTCACCGTGGTGGTGGTGATCCCGTTCGCGCTCGGTCCCGACATCGCGCTGCTGCGCAAGATCGGGCCGGCGATCCTCTGGCTCGGCGCGATGCTGGCGTCGCTGCTGACGCTGGACCGGCTGTTCACCGCCGATCAGGACGACGGCTCGCTCGACCTCATCGTCATGAGCCAGGCGCCGCTGGAACTGAGCTGCGCCGCCAAGGCGCTGGCGCACTGGCTCGCGGTGGGCGTGCCGCTGATCGTGGCGACGCCGTTCATCGGCATCCTGCTCAACCTCG
>JADZAI010000045.1 GCA_020852655.1 Alphaproteobacteria bacterium | reverse complement strand
GAGATCGACGACACGAATGCGGCGTATGCCGCGATGGCTGGCGCCTTGTCGGCGGCGCCGCAGGTCACCGCCATGCTGCTTTGCACGCCGGAAGACGACTGCCGGGGAGCAGCACGCGACAGGGACGAGGCGAACCCGGCCGGCGGGATACGGATGTTGCCGGTGGAGCGCGAGAAATCGCCGCAAATGCTCGAGGCGCTCGAGAAGCGCCGGCAGCTCGACGGGCGACGGTGGGGCGCCATCGTCCCGAACGAGTACGGCCTGTTTGCCAATGTGTCGGCGCCGCTTTCGCGCGACGGGTCGGTGCAGGGCTGGGTGATAGCTGCGGTCGAACTGCAAAACCTCTCGGCGATCACGCGGGAACTGTCCGCCCGTTTCGGCACGCACGCATTCATCCTCGACGCCGACGGCCGCGTCCTAGCGGATGCCCGGCTCGCCGATCCGGAGGCGCGAAAGAACGGGTTGCTGCCTCCGATGCCGGTTGCGGCATTGGGCGATCCGGTGCTGGCCGCGTTTCCCGCCCGGCGGCCCGTCGAGGCGTTCGACGCGACGCGCACGCGCAATGTCGAGGTATCGGAAATCGAGCTTGCCGGTGACGGCGAAGGACTGGAATCCTGGACCGGCGACCCGAACTATATCGTGCTCACGCGCCAGATTCCCGGCTATGGCGGGTCGCCCTGGACCATCGGCGCATATTTCGCGAATGGGGAGATCGGCGACGAACTCCAGCGCGTGGCAGGCTCGGCGATCGTCGGCCTGATCGCGATGGCGGTCGCTGTCCTGATCGCCATCCTGCTCGGCAAGCGCCTGTCGCGCCCCATCAGGGCGATTGCCGGGCAGGCGACGCGCGTCGCCGATTTCGATATCGACAGCGTGACGCCGCTGCCGCGCAGCAGGGTCCTCGAACTGGATAATCAGGCTCTGGCGTTCAATGCCATGCTGATCGGCCTGCGGGCGTTCTCGACCTATATTCCCCGCAGCCTCGTCGCCAAGCTGGTGCGCACCGGCGAGATCGGCGTGGCCGGGCCGCGCGAGGCGATCGTCACGGTGATGTTCACCGACATTGCGGGTTTCACCACCCTATCGGAGCAGATGGACGCGACGACGACGGCGCGTGTGCTCAACCATCATTTCGCCCTCCTGTGCGGCGCGGTCGATGCGCAAGGCGGCACCGTCGACAAATTCCTGGGCGACGGCATGATGGCCTTCTTCGGCGCGCCCGACCGACTCAAGGGTCATGCGGCCGCCGCGGTGCGGGCCGCCGCCGCTATCCGCGACGCGCTGGAGGACGACAACAGGCTCGCCGTGGCGGAGGGACGGCCGCCGCTGCGAATCCGCATAGGCATCCACACGGGTTCGGCCATCGTCGGCAATATCGGCGCTGCCGACCGCGTCAACTACACGATCGTCGGCGATACGGTGAACATCAGCCAGCGCCTTCAGGATATCGGCAAGCTGCTGGCGCCTGACGCGGCGACCACGATCGTCGTGTCCGGCGAAACCGCATCCCGGCTGGACGAACGTTTCGAGACGATCCCGGCGGGCAAGCACCGGCTGAGGGGGCGCGGCGAGGCGACGGAGGTGTTCGTCGTCGGCGCGGTCGCGCTCACCGGAGGCAGCACCATGGAGGCCGGCCTCGCCAGAGCGGGTTGAGGCGTTCGGCCAGATTCCTTCGGGCTAGAGCATTTCCAGCAAAAGTGTGAAGCGGTTTTGCGTCCGGAAATGCGGCTAAAACAAAGAGATAGAGCGGTTCCGCCGATTCCGTAAAACCCGGAACCGCTCTACCGCAGCATCTCGACCGGCACCGGGTCGATGTCGCGCTCGTCGACATTGTCGCCGGCCATCGCCCAGATGAAGGCGTAGTTCTTCGTGCCGACGCCGGCCTGGATCGACCATGGCGGCGACAGCACCGCCTGCTCGTTGGCGACGACCAGATGCCGCGTCTCGGCCGGCTCGCCCATCATGTGGAAGACGCGCTGTTCCGGCCGCATGCCGAAATAGAGAAACGCTTCGGTGCGCCTCTGATGCAGTTCGCCGGACACGCTGTTCCACACCGAACCTTCGGCGAGAACCGTCATGCCCACCACGAGCTGGCAGGTCTCCATGATCGACGGATGCACGATGTTGAAGGTCACGCGCTGGCTGGCCGTGGCCGGATCGCCCTGCTCGATGCGCTCCGAGCCGGGGCCGCTCAGCAGCCGCGCCGGGATTTCCTTGTGGGCAGGCGCGCTGACCAGATAGAACTTCGCCGGCCGGCTCCGGTCGAGGCTGGAAAAGGAAACCGGCCCCGTTCCGCGCCCGAGATAGAGCGCGTCGCGGCGCGCCAGCATGTAGGTGCCGGTCAGCGTCACCACCTGGCCCTCGCCGCCTATGTTGACGATCACCATCTCGCGCCGGTCGAGGAAATGATCGGTGCCGGTTTCCTTCACCACCGGCAGGAACACCTCGCGCTCGGCCGGCAGCGCGCCGCCAAGGATCAGCCGGTCGTAATGGGAATAGACGAGCCTGATGTCGTTCTGCGGGAAAAGCGCGTCGACGAGGAACGCCCGTCGCAACGCCTCCGTGTCGAACCCCTTCGCTTCGCGCGGGCTGACCGCGTGGCGGATTTCCATCGACATGGCCCGGTCCCCCTCGAGCGTTCGGAAGCGGTTTTCTTCGTCCCGCCGGAAATGCTTTTCCATACGACTTTATACGAAAGTCGTTTCCGAAAGCTCTACCGGACCTTTCCGCCGCCGCGCCGCCCGATCAGGCCGCCTCTGCCATCGCACGGGATACTGCGTAGGAGCGGCCGTCGCCGTCGAACAGATGCAGGTCACCCGGCCTGGCATCGAGGCGGATGATGTCGCCCCGCTTCACCTCCGCGCCGCCCGGCAGCTTCGCCGTCAGCGGCTGATCGGCGCGGCCGATGTCGACATAGACGAGCTGCACTTCGCCGAGCTGCTCGATATAGTCCACCGGACCCTCGAACAGGTAGCCGTCGCCGGTCGCCACGAACAGATCCTCCGGCCGCACGCCGAAGCTGACGGCGCTGCCCGCGGCATCGGCCGGCGTCGCGATCGGCACCTCGGCCCTGCGCCCGCCGATATGGCTGACGGTGGTCGCCGCGCCCGCCTTTTCCACTTTCGCCGGCAGGATGTTCATGGCCGGCGAGCCGATGAACTGCGCGACGAACAGATTGCCCGGGTGCTTGTAGAGCTCCATCGGCGAGCCGATCTGCTCGACGCGGCCCTCCTTCAGCACGACGATGCGGTCGGCCAGCGTCATCGCCTCGACCTGATCGTGGGTGACGTAGATCATCGTCGTGTCGGGCATCGATTCCTTCAGCTTGGCGATCTCGATGCGGGTGGCGACGCGCAGCGCGGCGTCGAGGTTCGACAGAGGCTCGTCGAACAGGAAGACCTTCGGGTTGCGTACGATGGCGCGGCCGATGGCGACGCGCTGGCGCTGGCCGCCCGACATCGCCTTGGGCAGCCGGTCGAGATATTTCGTCAATTGCAGGATCTCGGCGGCGTTCTTCACGCGGCGGTCGATCTCCTCTCTGCTCTCGCGCGCGATGCGCATGCCGAACGCCATGTTGTCGTAGACGGTCATATGCGGGTAGAGCGCATAGGACTGGAACACCATGGCGATGCCCCGCTTCGACGGCGGCACGTCGTTCACCACCTCGCCCGCGATCTTCAGCGTTCCGCCGGTGATCTCCTCCAGCCCGGCGATGGAGCGCAGTAGCGTGGACTTGCCGCAGCCGGACGGGCCGACGAAGACGATGAACTCGCCGGATTTGATGTCGAGGTCGATGCCGTGCAGGATCTTGATCGTGCCGTAGGCCTTCTCGACTTGTGCCAGATTGACGTCGGCCATGATGTCCTCCCTCTTATTCCGCTGTTTCAGGCAAAGCGCCCGAACCAGGCGCCATAGGCGCCGAGCCTGATCTTGCCGCCCTCGGCGGTCGACGTGAAACCGTGACCCCCGACCGGCGTCAGCGCGACATCCGCGCCGAGATCGAGGCTGGCGTTGCGCGCGCCGAGATTGAAGGCGCAGACGATCTGCTCGTTGCCGTGCTCGCGCGTGAAGACGAGCACGTCGTCGTCCGCCGCGAGAAACTCGATATCGCCCCTGGCGAAGACCGGATGGGCATGCCGGAAGGCGAGGAACGTGCGGTAATGCTCAAGCATCGACCCGGCGCGGCCCTGCTGCGCATCGACGGCCTGCGCGGCATGCTCCGCCGGCACCGGCAGCCACGGCTTTACGGTCGAGAAGCCACCATTCGCCGCCCCGCTCTCCCACACCATGGGCGTGCGGCAGCCGTCGCGGCCCTTGAACTCCGGCCACATCGTCTTGCCGTAGGGGTCCTGCAAATCCTCGAACGCGATATTCGCTTCGCCGAGGCCGAGCTCCTCGCCCTGATAGAGGCAGACCGAGCCGCGCAGCGACAGGAGCAGCGCCGAGATCACCTTCAGGTAACTGTGGAGATCCTTCTCGCCGGCGCCCCAGCGGGTCGCGTGGCGCACCACGTCGTGGTTCGACAGCGCCCAGCAGGGCCAGCCGTCCGGCGCGACCCGGCCGAACTCCTCCAGCACGGCGCGAATGGCTCGCGCGTTCAGCTTGTCCGGGCCGAGGAAGTCGAAGGAATAGCACATATGGACGCGGCTGCCGCCGCCTGTATAGGCGGCGACGATCTCCAGCCCGCGCTGGGAATCGCCCACTTCGCCAACGGAGGCTTTTGCGGGGTACTCGTCCAGCAGCGCGCGAAAACGTTCGAGGAAGGCGAGGTTCTCGGGCCGGCTCTTGTCGTAGAGATGGTCCTGGAAATTGTAGGGATTGACCGCCGGCGCGGTCGAGGCGTTGCGCTGTTCGGGCG
>JADZAI010000044.1 GCA_020852655.1 Alphaproteobacteria bacterium | reverse complement strand
GTTTCCCCCGCAGGCCTGCGGGCGGCCGGGAATCAGCCAAATCAGGGGCTAGGTCCGCTGCGGTTCAGGCCGCGTGCGGCGCGCCTTGCGTGGGCCGGGGCAGGCGGCGCCGGACCGGGCGGCGCATTTTGCGTTCTTCTCAAAGCGCACCGACACATCGGCGCGAATATCGCGGGGAAGGACGGAGCCTCAGTTCCGCCTGACGCTCACGCGGATGCGCGACGGCGCGGTGCGGGCGCGCGCCCGGGCCGGCGGCTCGATACCGGCAAGCGAGAACAACGTGCGGCTGAACAGCCGCTCGGCCCGGCTGTCGCTGAGGGTCGCATCGAACTCGGCATTGTTGACGAGGCCCATCCAGAGCGCCGCGGCGATCTCGGCCGCGTCGGCAGCGCCGAGGCCGGGCTGGCGCGGCACTTTCTCGAAGAGGTCGGTCAGGTAGTCGACCACCCACTCGCCGTAGCTGCGCAGCCATTTATGGATCTCGGGCCGGTGGGCCGACAACGCGTTGAGCTCGCGCAGGATGCTGAACTCCGAGCGGACGATGGCGCCGCGAACGAAAAGGTTGCCCGCGATGATGCGGATCCGGTCCGCCGGCGGCTTGTCCTTGTCCTTCGCCACGTCGGCATAGGCGCGCTTCACGAACTGCTCGCACAGCTCGACAAGCACGGCGTCCTTGCTGGCGTAATAATAGAGCAGATGGCTGACCGACATGCCGGCGCGCTTGGCAAGATCGGTCAGGCTGGTTTCCGCATAGCCTTTCGTGAGCATGCCCTGGCGCAGGGCGGCCACGATCTTTTCGCGCCGCGCGGCAAGGCGCGACGAGCCGTTCGTGCCAGGCCCGGTCGCTTCATCGGCTCCGCCCGGCAGCTTCGCCACGCTGTACAGTTCGGTGCGCACGCTTGGACAGGCCCGTCTGGTCTTGCAGTCCGCGTCAATTATCGCGCATCGCGAGGGTCATCAAGCGCGGACGGCAAGATCGCCTTGACGCATGCCGAGGATTTGAGCAATTCTCAAAAAACAGAACGAGGCTGGCACCCCGCGAGGGGGATCCGGACCGCGCGGCGGGGTGAAACGATGGAAAGCCACTACGCGCAGGCCGGCGGGCTGCGCATGCACTATCTGAAGCACGGTTCGGGCACCCCCGTCGTGCTCATCCACGGATTTCCGCAGACCTCGCACGAATGGACGCGGCTGATGCCGCTGCTCGGCGATGCGTTCACGCTCCATGCCGTCGATACGCGCGGCCATGGCCGCAGCGACAAGCCCGACGATCCGGCCGGCTATACCCGCATGGCGCTCGCCACCGACATCGTGCGCTTCATCGACGCGATGGGCTGGGACAAGGTGGATGTCGTGGCCCATGACTGGGGCGGCATCATCGCGTCGAAGCTGGCGCTGGAATATGGCGACCGCATCAAGCGGCTGGCCCTGCTCGACACGATCACCACCGGCTGGCCGCGTTTCGTCGAATATTATTACTGGTTCATGTCGCCCGGCCGGGCCGACCGCTTCTTCCGCGATCACGGCCGCGCGTTCATCGAAACGATGTTCCTGGGCGAGAGCAAGCCGCCCTGCCCTCCGCCGCCCGGCAGCCCGTGGAACATACCGCGCGAGCTGATTGCGGTGCGGCCATGGGCGAGCGCGGAGGACATTTCGCATTACGTGCAGGCGATGGCCGCGGCCGCGGCGCACGACGTCGATCTCAATTACTACCGCAACCTGACCTTCCACCGCGTCATAGCCGACGCCGCCGCGCCGCATGGCGAGCGCTACGAGGCCGTGTCGCAGGCCGAGATGGGGCGGCTGTGGGAGACCGGCGCGGCGGGGCGCGACTATCTCGACTATGCGGTCGAGGATCGCCACAAGACCTACGCGGGACCGGTCCTTTGGATGTACAACACGCATCTCCTGGCGGCCTCCGCGTCCGAGGCCGCCCAGCGCGGTCCCGAGGGCGATCCGGCGTGGGACAATTTCCGCCGCCATTTCCCCGACCTCACCTGCGCGGGCGTCCCGGCCGGCCATTTCTTCGTCGAGGAACGGCCTGATATCGTCGCCGGGGCCTTGCGGCGCTTTTTATCGGCTTGATAGTATGCTTGCATATGATATGGATGTGTCCGACACGCCGTCGATCTGAGCCACCCGGCGCCGCCGCGCGCATCGAAAAGACAAGGGGAGCGCACCATGGGCAGTTTTGATCTGGTCATCCGCAACGGGAAGATCATCGACGGCACCGGCGCCGCGGCGCGCCACGGCGACGTCGCGGTGAAGGACGGCGTGATCGTGGAGGTCGGCGCGAAGATTGCCGGTACCGCACGCGAGACGATCGACGCCGAGGGCCGTCTCGTGACCCCCGGCTTCGTCGACGTGCACACGCATTATGATGGGCAGATCACCTGGGATGCGACGCTGGAGCCGTCCTTCTCGCACGGCGTCACGACGATCGTGACGGGCAATTGCGGCGTCGGCTTCGCGCCGGTGCGCCCGGACGGGCACCGCCAGCTCATCGAGCTGATGGAGGGCGTGGAAGACATTCCCGGCACCGCGCTCTGGGAGGGCATAAGGTGGAACTGGGAGAGCTTCCCGGACTATCTCGACGCGATCGCCGGCCGCGCCTGGACGATGGATGTCGCGACGCAGGTGCCGCACGGCGCCATCCGTGCCTATGTCATGGGCGAGCGCGGCGTGAAGAACGAAGCCGCCACCGCCGAGGACGTCAGGCAGATGGCGCAGCTCGTCGAGCAGGCGATGGAGGCCGGGGCCGTCGGCTTCTCGACCTCGCGCATCATCGGCCACCAGGCGCTCGACGGCACGCCCGTCCCCGGCACCTTCGCCGGCGAGGACGAGGTGTTTGCGCTCGGCAAGGCGCTGGCGCGGACGGGCGGCGTGTTCCAGCTCGTGCCGGGCGGCTCGGTCGGCACCGCGGGCCAGAACTGGAAGGGCGAGCAGACGCTCGCCTACGAGATCGACTGGATGGCCCGGCTGTCGCGCGAAGCGCACATTCCGGTCACCTATCTCATCGTCGAGCATGACGACGACCCGGACGCCTGGAAGGAGGCGATCCGCCTGACCGAGATCGCCAACCGGTCCGGAGCGCGGCTGTATCCCCAGACCGCCTCGCGGCCGGCCGGCTTCCTGACCGGCTTCCAGAGCCAGCACATGTTCCAGCGCCGGCCGACCTATATGGCGCTCGCAGCGCTGCCCTTCGATCAGCGGATGCGCGAGCTGGCGAAGCCGGAGGTTCGCGCGGCGATCCTGTCGGAGAGCGATGCGCCGCCGAAGTCGGCCTCGATCAACGACAATCTCCACCTCGTCATCTCCGCCATGCTGCCGCGCAATATCTTCCCCCTCGGCGCCGAGGTGGATTACGAGCCGCCGCCGGAGACCGCGGTCGCCGTGCAGGCGCGGCGCGAGGGCGTCGAGCCGCAGGCGCGGCTCTACGACCTGATGCTGGAACAGGACGGGCGGGCCATGCTGCTGATGCCCGGGCTCAACTATTCGCGCGGCAACGGCGATGCGATCTTCGCGATGCTGAGCCATCCCGACAGCATCGTCGGCCTGGCCGATGGCGGGGCGCATTGCGGCTTCACCTGCGATGCCTCCTCGTCGACCTATCTGCTGACGCACTGGGTCCGCGGCCGGACGCGCGGGCCGCGCCTGAAGCTGGAATACGCGATCCGCAAGCAGACGCGCGACACCGCGGCGCTCTATGGCCTGACCGACCGCGGCATCATCGCGCCGGGCAAGCGCGCCGACCTGAACGTGATCGACTTCGACCGGCTGACGCTGAAGGCGCCCTACGCGACGCGCGACCTGCCGGCGGGCGGCCAGCGCATCCTCCAGGCGGCGGAAGGCTATGGCGCGACCGTGGTCAACGGCGTCGTGACGCGGCGCGACGACCGCGACACCGGGGCGCGACCCGGCCGGCTCGTGCGCGGGCGGACCTCGCCTGCCGCGCTGGCCGCCGAGTAGGAGAAGCCGGCATGGGCACCCCGACCGCCATCATCATCGGCGCCAGCATCACCGGCCTGACCGGCGCGCTGGCCCTCAAGGCCAAGGGCTACGACGTCACGATCGTGGAGCGCGACGCGACGCCCGATGCCGCCATCACCGCTGCGGCGTCGGACAGCTGGACGCGGCGCGGCGCGATGCACACGCTCCAGCCCCACGTCCTCACGGCCCGCCTGCGCAACGCCCTGTGGGCCTGGTATCCGGACCTGGTGCGCGACATGCTGGAGGCCGGCGTGTGGGAGCTGCGTTTCGCCGACTCCCTCCACCCCGGCGTGAAGGCGGATTACCGCCCCGAGCCGGACGACGAGAAGATCACCGTGCTCGTCTCGCGCCGCACGACGCTGGAGCTCGTCATGCGCCGCCATGTCGAACGCCACGGCATCGCGAATATCCTGGCCGGCGTGCAGGTGACGTCGCTGGTCGTGGAGGGCAGCGGCGCGCCGGTCATCGTGCGCGGGGTGCGCGTGAAGGACGCCGCGGGCGAACGCGAGCTGAAGGCCGACATCGTCATCGACGCATCCGGCCGCACGACGAAATTCGCCGACGAACTGCGCAAGGCGGGCGCAGCGATCGGCGAGGAATCCCACGCCAGCAACCACTGTTACTATACGCGCCACTACCGGCTGAACGAAGGCGAGAGCTTCCCGGTGCTTGCCGGACTTCCGGCTGCCGCCTTCGCCGACCTCACCGTCGCCGCGCTGCCGGCCGACAACGGCGTCATCGTCGCGACGATCGCGGTTTTCAAGGACGACCCGCTCCTCTACGAGAAGGTCAACCGGACCGACGTCTTCGAGGCCATCGTGAAGAGCGTCCCGCGCGTGTGGGAGTGGCTGAACCCTGCGAAGTCGAAGCCGGTTTCGCCGGTCATGGGCTGGGCGAACATGGACTTTCTGTGGCGCACCGCTGTGAAGGACGATACGCCGCAGCTGCATAATTTCTTCTTCGCCGGCGACACGATGCTGCGTTCCAACCCCAAATACGGGCGCGGCTGCACCTGCGCCGCGTTCGGCACGCATCTGCTGGCCGAGGTGCTTGCGGAAACGGCCGATCCGGCGGAACGGGTCCGGCGCTACGAGGCGGCCCTGCGCTCCGCCTTCCGCAAGGAGTGGGAACAACTGCTCGGCGTCGACCGCAGCGACTATGCCCGCTTTCAGGTGGCGGCGGGCCTGCGCACGGGATCGGCGGCCGAGCGGCTGAAGGGGCGGTTCCAGGATCACCTCCAGACCCAGGCGATGGTGGTCGACCCCGGCATCTATCGCGCGCTCATCAAGGGCTTCTACGGCCTTGCGAGCGCGACCGACTGGATGAAGAGCCCGGCGACCTGGCTGCGCATCCTGCGCGCCGCATTCCCGAACAAGGCGAAGCGGGCGATCGTGGCGCCGTTCTGGGTGCGCCCCAGCCGCGACGACATCAAACGCTTCATCGAAACGCCGGCCGCACCGGCCTGACTATAGGGGGATCGCCGTGCCGAACGAACGGGAGCGCCGCAATACCGAGCTGACGCGGCACTGGGAGAAGGCCTGGAACGAAGATCCCGACCGCATGGTCGACGAGTGCTACGCGCCGGACTGTGTCGTCGTGAACATGTTCTCCGGCCACACGATGCGCGGCCGCGAAGAACTGCGCGTGATCGAGCGCGCCATCAAGGCGTTCGACGGCACGCGCCACATGGTCATCACCAACATGGTGGCGAGCGGCGACGTCGTCGCGGTGCAGGCCGATTCCATCTTCGGCACGTACAAGGGCAAGGGCGTCGCGTTCCTCACCTACAACGACGACGGCCTCATCGTCTCCGACCACACCTACGGCGCCGACCCTTCGGGCGCCTCGCTGCCGGATTCAGCCGGCTTTGCAGGAAAGGCCACGGCATGAGCGGCGCACGCGAGGAGCGCAACATCGCGCTGGTGAAGAAGTGGCAGCAGACCTGGAACGACGCCGTCGACCGCATGGTCGACGAGTGCTACGCGCCGGACTGTGTCGTCGTGAACATGATGACCGGCTACACGATGCACGGCCGCGAGGAGCTGCGCGCCATCGAGCACGCCATGATGCAGTATGACGGCACGCGGCGCATGGAGATCACCCGCATGGTCGCGAGCGGCGACCAAGTGGCGATCGAGATGGACGCGCTGTGGGGCGGCACCCGGTCGAAGGCGACGGTCTTCCTGACCTTCAACGAGGATGGGCTCATCGTGAAGGACAATTCCTACGGCCAGGACCCCTCGGGGCTTTCTACCCCGGGCACCGAATCCTTCATCGGCAACCCGCCGGCACGCTGAAGGGAAGGACCGGCGATGAACGCGGTGGTATCCGGCGAGCAGGGCTTCGACCTCAACGCGCTGCGCACGCGGGCGCGGATCGGGGCGCATGTCGTCTGGGATCACCTAACGCAGCCGAAGGCCGTGACCGGCGGCGACGTGCCCTGGTGCGCCGAGGCGATCACGCCGGAATGGCTGACCGCCATGCTCTGCCGGGAGAGCCCCGGAGCGGCGGTCACCGGCGTCGCCGTGGCCGGCGGCAGCTCGGGCTCCAGCGTGCGGCGCCGGATCGAGGTGACCTATAACGAGGCGGGCCGCGGCGCCGGGCTGCCGGCCGTCTTCTTCGCCAAGACGACGCCGACGCTGCTGACCCGGCTGTCCTCCGCGATGGCCGCAGCCAAGGAAGGCGCGTTCTTCCGCGACATCCGCCCCGAACTGCCCATCGAAGCGCCGCATCTCTATGTCTCGGTCCACGACCGGCGTTCGGGACGCTCGCTGCATCTCTTCGGCGACCTCGTCGCGTCGCGCCGGGCGAGCTTCTGCAACTGGAAGACGCCGATCAGCCGCGCGCAGGCGGAGGAGATCGTCGACACGCTGGCGACGTTCCACGGCCGCTTCCTCGATTCGCCCCGTTTCGAGGATACGCTGCGCTGGCTGCCCCGGTACGAATCCTTCGTCAGCACAGGCGAGCGCGACGGTGTGCGCGCGGGGCACGACCAGGCCATGGTGGCGGCGGCCGATCTGATCCCGGCCGACGTCACGGCACGCAAGGACGACATCTATCCGCTGATGATGCGCGGCCTTACGGTCCATGCGGAGCTGCCGCGCACGCTGCTCCACTCGGACGTGCATCTCGGCAATTGGTACATCACCGGCGACGGCCATATGGGCCTGTGCGACTGGGCGCTGGTATGCCGCGGGCACTGGTCGCGCGACTTCGCCTATGCCGTCTCGACCACGCTCGAGGTGGCGGACCGGCGGGCATGGGAACAGGACCTTCTGCGCCGCTATCTCGACCGGATGGAAGAGATCGCGGGCGTGCGCATCCCGTTCGACGAGGCCTGGCGGCACTATCGCCGGCAGACCTTTGCGGCCCTGCTGATGTGGACGCCGACCCTCTGCCATCCGCCGACGATGCCGGACATGCAGCCCGAGGCGATGTCGCTGGAGATGATCCGCCGCATCACGGCGGCCATCTCAGACCTCGATTCGTTCAATAGCTGGCACTAGGAGCCGCCGATGGCCGTGGACCCAGTTGCCCGGGCCGAAGAGACACGCGAAGTCGAGCCGCGTGCCTGGGGCCGCGTCATCCTGGAGGAAATCCTGTTCCAGGCTGCGCTGGCGGTGTCAGAGCGTGGCGGCAGCGCGGACGACGTCACCGTCCAGCTCTCGTTCCGCCTGACCGCCGATGCGCAGCGCCGGCTGCTTGCGATCGAGACTCCGGGCGCCGTCGAGGGTCATATCGTCACGCACCTGCCGATGGGAAGCTGATGCAAAACTGCCGGCGCGATGCAAGCATGCGGGAGCCGCGGCTCCTTGACATTTTGCCGGGGTGCAAGAGAGTTCTGAGTTTGAGGGTAGCTCAAATCGAAGGATTTCGAGCGGTATCGACAAGGCCTCGCACGACGCCGAAGGGTCGGCAGGGGCCGGACGAGAAAACGGGGAGAGGAAGTATCATGAAGGCTGCACGTTCGTCGGCGGTCGCGCGCGCCGCTCTTGCCGGCGCGGCTGCGACCGCGCTGCTGCTGGGAAGCGCCGCACACGCACAGGATGCGGCGTCCGGCTCGACCGGAGTCGAGGAAATCGTCGTGACCGCGGAAAAGCGGCAGACGAAATTGCAGAAGACGCCTTCGGCGATCACCGCTTTGCCGGCGAGCAAGCTGGAGACCCAGGGCATCACCGGCGTCTCGACGCTCCAGTTCAACGTGCCGTCGATGGTCTTCGGCGACCAGTCGGGCTACTCGTTCATCAGCATCCGCGGCATCGGCACCGACGTCACGACGACGTCGGCCGAGCCGGCGGTCGCGAGCTATGCCGACGGCGTCTACACCGGCTCGCTGATCACCCAGAGCCTGCCGTCCTTCGACCTCGAACGCATCGAAGTGCTGCGCGGGCCGCAGGGCACCCTCTATGGCCGCAACGCGACCGGCGGCGTCATCAACTACATCTCGCGCGGGCCTTCCTATAACCCGGAGATCAATCTCGCCGGCATCTACGGCTCCTATAACCGGATCGCGCTGGACGGCAGCGCCACAGGCCCGCTGATCGCGGACAAGCTCGCCTTCCGGCTCGGCGGCCATTTCGAGCAGCGCGACGGCTATCGCAAGAATCTCGCGCTCGACAAGCACGAATACGACCTCGACGAGTGGAGCGTGCGCGGCGCGGTGATGGCCGACCCCAATGAGGATGTGAAGATCACGCTGCGCGGCGACTATCTCGACCAGGAGACTTCGAACTCCTACATGCTCATCACGACCAACGCGATTCCGGCCGTCGCCGGCCCGCTGGACCTGATGGTCTCGCCGCAGCTGCCGCTCGGCATCTTCTCGCAGCCCGCCTCGTTCTTCCAGGGCACGCCGTTCCTGTCGCCCAGCGACATCGCGCTCCTGAACGGCGGCAGCATCGCGCAGTATCTGCACCTGCTGACGCAGCCCGGCCCGATCGCGCCGTCGCCGGACGACAGCCTGAAATTCTCGTCCAGCATCCCCAGCCGCTATGCGGTGAAGACCGGCGGCGCCAGCGCCACCGTCGAATGGGACGTCGGGACCGTCACCATCAAGTCGATCACGGCCTGGCGCCGCGGGGCGCTCGAGTTCGACCAGGATTCGACCGGCTTCGCCGCGCCGCAGGTCGTGTTCTATCCGCTGCGCCAGAGCAACACGCAGTGGACGCAGGAGTTCAACATCTCCGGCACCGCCTTCGACGACAAGCTGGACTGGCTCGTGGGCGCCTTCTACTTCCACGACAAGGCCAAGTTCTCAACGACCGTGTGGCTGCCCGGCATCGGCGAGTATGTGCAGGCGTTCTCGAGCCTTGCGGATGCCGACGGGCCTTATGTCTTCAACCTGTCGCAGCCGTTGCTGCCCTTCTACCAGATATTCCAGGATATCACCGCGACGGCGATCCAGGACGGCCCGAACTACATTCTGGGCGGCCCCGGCGTGGTCAAGGACGTGACTATACCGTCGACAGCGTTCCTCGGTTTCGGCCTGACCCAGAAGAGCAAATCCTACGCCGGCTTCGCGCAGGCCACCTACCACCTCACGGACGCCCTGCGCCTGACTGGCGGCCTGCGCTACACGATCGACGAGAAGGAGGTCGTGCGCAGCAAGCATTCGAACCTGCTGCTGTTCTTCGGCGCCGGCAACCCGGACGTCGTCGATCTCTGCGACAAGGAGCCGGAGGGCAAGAAGTGGTACGCGCTCACCGGCACGGCCGGCGTCGACTACGACGTTGCGGAGCGCACGATGCTCTACGCCAAGTATTCCAAGGGCTACAAAGCGGGCGGCTTCAACCCGGGCGAATGCCACGGCGCCTTCAACCCCGAAAAGCTGGATGCCTTTGAGGCGGGCGTGAAGTCGGTCTTCGGCGAAGGCCAGTTCTCGGTGAACGCCGCCGCCTTCTACTACGACTACAGCGACATCCAGTTCACCACCTTCGTGCCCGGCGCCTCGTCGATCAAGAATGCCGGCGCGGCCGAGCTCTACGGTCTCGAGGTCGAGTTCCAGGCGTTCCCCAAAGGCATCCCGGGCTTCTCGGTGGACGGCTCGGTGTCGTGGATCCACTCCGAGTATACCGAGGGCAACCCGGATCGCGCCGACGGCCTGTTCTTCGACGTCACCAACCGCGACCTGCTCGACATCCGCGGCAACGAGCTGATCCGCTCGCCGAAGTGGAAGCTCTCCATGGGCGCCCAGTACCAGGCCGACCTGGGCGGCAGCGGCACGCTGACGCTGCGCGGCGAGGCGGCGTGGACCGACACGATCTACAACGACATCTTCAACGGGCAGGCGACGTTCCAGGAAGCGACGGTGCAGCCGTCCTACTGGGTGCTCAACGCGCGGGCCATCTGGGAGATCGACGACGGGAAATACTCGATCCAGCTCTTCGGCGAAAACCTGAGCAACGAGTATTATGCGGTGAACCGCGTGTCGTTCAACACGCCGACCACGCTGGTCAGCGTCGGCGGCCAGTACGCCGCGCCGCGCACCTTCGGCCTGCGCGTGGCGATGAAGCTCGACGACTTCTAGGCTAGCCCTTCAGGAAGGCGGCGATCGCAGGGAACGCCGCCTTGTCCTGGATCATGAAGAGATGGCCGCCTTCGAAGAAGCGAAGTTCGGCGCCCGGAATGCGGGCGGCCATCCGCCGCTGGGTCTCGGGCAGCGCGATGCCGTCATGGCTGCCCGCCGCGATCAGCACCGGGCACGCAATCCGAGGCAGCCGGTCCCAGGTGTCGTGCCCGGCGCGCGCCGCAAGCTGGCGGTGATAGCCCATCGCCCGCCCGTCTTCCGCTTCGTACGAGTCACTGGATGCCAGCGCCACCAGCGCCGCATATTCCTCCGGATGGGCGGCGGCCCAGGCCGCGTCGCGCCGCGTGTCGTTGACCGGGATGAGATGGCGCGCCCGTTCCTCGCGGGTCATGTGCTCCAGCGTGTGGAGAGGATATGACGCGCCGCCCGCACCGCCGGGCGAGGTGCAGGCAAGCACGAGACGCGAGACCCGCTGGGGATGGCGCAGCACCAGCTCCTGCGCGACCATGCCGCCGAACGACACGCCGATGACCGGAACCCGCGCCCAGCCGAGATGGTCCAGCAGGGCCGCGGCATCGTCGGCATAGTCGGCCATCGTGCAGGGCCGGTCGGGCTTCGTCGTCTGCCCGAGCCCGCGCTGGTCGTAGCCGACCATGTCGAACTGGCGCGCAAGCGGGCTCGCCATCTGGCTCGGCTGCACCCTGAGATCGCCGCCGGAGCCCGAAACGAAGAGCAGCGGCCCGCCCTGCCCGCGGCGTTCGTAATAGAGGGAGAGATTGCGGACCTGGGCGAACGGCATCAGCGCGCGCTCCCGCGGGCGGCCGCGCGTGTCATCCGCCGGCCTGGACCTTGTCCTGCGTCTTCGTTTCGAAGTCGCTCGCCTCGTGGCGCTCGTGGAGCTGGCTCGCCGGTTCGCCGAACGCGCGGTTGACCATGCGGCCGCGCTTGACCGCGGGCCGTTCGGCGATGATGTCGGTCCAGCGCTGCACGTTCTTGTACTCGTGCACGCTGAGGAACTCGCCCGCCTCGTAGACGAGGCCCTTCACCAGCGCGCCGTACCACGGCCACACCGCCATGTCGGCGATGGTGTAGTCCGGACCGGCCAGATAGGCGCTCTCGGCGAGGCGCCGGTCCAGCACGTCGAGCTGGCGCTTGGTCTCCATCGCGAAGCGGTCGATCGCGTACTCGATCTTCACCGGGGCATAGGCATAGAAATGGCCGAAGCCGCCGCCGAGATAGGGCGCGCTGCCCATCTGCCAGAACAGCCAGGACAGACATTCGGCGCGCGTGTCGTCGTTGGGCAGGAAGGCGCCGAATTTCTCCGCGAGATGGAGCAGGATCGCACCCGATTCGAATACGCGCACCGGCTTCGGCCCGCTGCGGTCGAGCAAGGCGGGGATTTTCGAATTGGGGTTGACGCCGACGAAGCCCGACGAGAACTGGTCGCCCTCGTTGATGCGGATGAGCCAGGCGTCGTACTCGGCGCCGCCATGCCCGAGGGCGAGCAGCTCCTCCAGCATCACCGTGACCTTCACGCCGTTCGGCGTCGCCAGCGAATAGAGCTGGAGCGGATGCCGGCCGACCGGCAGGTCCTTCTCGTGCGTCGGCCCGGCGATGGGGCGGTTGATGTTGGCGAACCGTCCTCCGTTCGCCTTGTTCCAGGTCCAGACTTTGGGCGGCACATATTCGGTCATCGGCTAGGGTCCTCGCATTGGCGGCGCGTGTCGTCGGCGGGCGCGCCGCTCACGTATAGTCGAAGATCACGTGTTCCTTCGTCATGAAGCAGCGCGAGCGGCCCATCTCCACGAAGCGGCGCTCGTCCTCCACCAGGGCGGCGCTGGCCTTGCGGCTTTCCTCGGTCGGCTCGCCGCCGGCATTCGGATCGGCGATCCAGACTTCGGTGATGCCGTCCAGCGGCGCGGCGAGCCCGCGGCCGGCGACGAAGCCGGCGTTCATCTCCGGCGCGATGGTGTGGCTCTGGACGTATTTCGCCATGTTGAGCCGGTCGGCGAAGCTGCGCACCAGCGGGCCGTGATCCTTAAGCCAGGTCGCGTGACAGGCTTCCGTCGTCATGCCGTCGCGGCGCGCGAGAAGATAGGTGCACTTGATCGTCTCAGGGCCCAGCGGGCGCTTCGCGGTGTAGTCGAAAATCTCGTGCTCCCCGGTCAGGAAGACCTGCGAGTTCGGGACGTCAATGAACTTGTCCTCGTCGGCGGAGAGGTCGGCGCCGGCCGCCTGGCCTTCGGGCGTCGCATAGGCCGCCTTGAAGGCATCGACGCTGTCCCACCAGACTTCGGTGATCCCGGCAGCCGGCGGAAGCATGCCGCGCGGGGCGCGCAGGCCCTCGTTGGCGGGCGTGTCGATCGTATGGCTCTGGACGTATTTCTTCGCGCCGATGGCCTTGGCATGACCGCGCACGCGCGGGCCGTGCGCGCGGAGCCAATAGTCGTAGAACTCGGCCTCGGGCACATCCGGCCGGCGTTGCAGCACATAGACCAGCTTCATCATCGTCTCTCTCCCAATCCCGTTGGTTATGATGCGGGCGCCGCCTCAGTTCATGCTGAGGCCGCCGTCGACGTTCAGCGTCTGCCCCGTGATGTAGCTGGAATCCGGCCCGACGAGGAAGAAACAGGCCGCCGCCTGCTCCTCCGGCAGACCCTGGCGGCCGAGCGGAATGCCCAGCTTCACACCGCCCTTGACGCGCTCGAACTGCGTGCCGGCATGGTCGGCGGTGCGGCGGAAGGTGCCGTCCATCATGTCGGTGTCGGTCGAGCCCGGGCAGATGCAGTTGACGCGGATCGCATGCTTCGCCAGCTCCAGCGCGAGCTGCTGGGTGAAGCCGATCACGGCGAACTTGCTGGCGCAATAGGCGCCGTAATTGGCGATGCCGCGCCGCCCGGCGGTGGACGAGATATTGACGATCGCGCCGCCCCTGCCGGCCGCGATCATCGCCCGGGCCGCCAGCTTCGACACATGGTAGACGCCGGTCAGGTTCACATCGACCGTGTTCTGCCAGAGGGCATCGTCGATCTCGACGATCGGCGTCGCGCCCGCGCCGCTCGGCACGCCCGCATTGTTGACGACGATGTCGAGGCCGCCGAGTTCGCGCAGCGCCGCATCGACCAGAGCCTGAACCGCGGCCGGCTGCGTGACGTCGCAGTCCAGCGCGACCGCCTTCCGGCCGAGCGCCCGGATCTCATCGGCCAGCGATGCGGCGCCGCGCCAACCCTCCGCCCGCTCATGCTCGGGATAGGACGCCGGGTCGCGCGGGAAGCCGGAGACCACGACGTCCGCCCCCTCGCGCGCCAGGCGCAGCGCGATCGCCCGTCCGATTCCCCGTTTCCGCGCCGATCCGGTGACCAGCGCGACCTTTCCGTCGAGCGTTCCCATGCCGTTTTCCCGCTATGTCTTCCGCCCCGAAGACTAACGAGCAGGCAGCGGCGCCGTCCAGCCGACGCGGGCGTCACTCCGGCCGCATTGCGTCCGGCGGCCATGCTCCTACGATCCGGCACCAAGCAGAACCGGAGGAGACCATGACCCCATCGCAGAGCTATGCCGAGCGCCACGAGATCGCGGCGGAGACGTTCCGGCGCTTCAATCCCGGCAGCGATACGGAGCGGACTGCGACCGGCTTCGCCGCGCGGCTGGGCGCGCTCGGCAGCATGGCGTTCGATGTCGTGGGCGCGATGTGGTCGCGGCCGCAACTGAGCCGCCGCGACCGCTCGCTGATGGTCATCTCGGTGCTCGCCGCGCAGGCCCGCCAGGACGAACTGGAGGCGCATACGCGCTTCGGCATCGGCCACGGCCTGACGCGCAGCGAGGTCGAGGAGATCCTGCTGCACGTCGCCGCCTATGCGGGCTTTCCCGCCGCGATGGCCGCGAGCCGCCGCATCGACGCGGCGCTGCGGACCGTGGAGGGCGTGGAGAGGCTGTCCGACCGCAAGGCCGCCGCGCGAAAATCCGATGCCGAGCGCGACCGCGACGCGGCGGCGCTCTTCAAGACGGTCTCCGGCGGGC
Organism: Alphaproteobacteria bacterium; assembly: GCA_020852655.1. Taxonomy (GTDB): domain Bacteria; phylum Pseudomonadota; class Alphaproteobacteria; order Micropepsales; family Micropepsaceae; genus JADZAI01. The sequence continues at coordinate 92,564 of JADZAI010000044.1, read as the reverse complement.
GCGGGGGCGACGATCCGGCTAAGGACGTCGCGCTGATGGAGAGCATGCTGGGCGAGGTCGGGGTGATCGCCTATCGCTGGGCGTTCGGCGAAATCTGGTGCCGCCCCGAACTCTCGCGCCGCGACCGCTCGCTGGCGGTCATCGCGATCCTGGTGTCATTGGGGGCGACGCCCGAACTCGCGGTGCATGTGCCCACCGGCCTGGCGCACGGCCTCAGCCGCACCGAGATCGAGGAGATCATCAACCACATGGCCCTCTATTGCGGAATACCGCGTGCCGTCGAGGCGATGCGGACGGCGCGGGAGGCATTTGCGAAGAGCGACGGGACGTGACGATCCGCGTGGCTGTTGGGGCCAAGTTCTGAAAAATCTGGATCGTCGGATAGGTCACGGCATGGCTCCCCGGGTTCACGCTTCGCGTGCCCCGAGGATGACACTTTGGGTTAGGCGCCCGCATTTCCGTTGTCATTCTCGGGCGAGCCGGCGGAGCCGCCGAGACCCGAGAACCCATGCCGTGACGCTTCCACCGCCTCAAAACGTTTGGCGCGGCGCGTTAAATATGCAGCGCGTGGCCCAGGGCCTTCAGAGCGGCTTCCTGGAAGCCTTCGCCCTGGGTGGGATGGGCGTGGATGGTGCCGGCGATGTCTTCGAGGCGGGCGCCCATTTCGAGGGCGAGGCCGAAGGCGGTGGAGAGTTCGCTCACACCCTGCCCCACCGCCTGGATGCCGAGGACGAGGTGATTGTCGGCACGGGCGACGACACGGACGAAACCTTCCTCGCCGATCTTCGTCATGGCGCGGCCATTGGCGGTGAAGGGGAAGAGGCCGACCTTCACCTCTGGGCTGAGCTTCTTCGCCTCTTCCGGCGAGGCGCCGACCGAGACGATCTCAGGGTCGGTGAAGCAGATCGCGGGGATGGCGCGCTTGTCCCAGCTGCGTTTGTGGCCGGCGATGAGTTCGGCGACCATCTCGCCCTGCGCCATCGCGCGGTGGGCCAGCATCGGTTCGCCCGTGACGTCGCCGATCGCGTAGATGCCGCGCATCGAGGTGCGGCACTGGTCGTCGACCCTGATGAAGCGGCCGTTGCGGTCGAGGTCGATCTCCTCGATGCCCCAACCTTCCGACACCGGTTTGCGGCCGACCGTGACGAGGATCTTGTCGGCGGCGATCTTGTCGTCCTTGCCGTCGGCGGTGGTGACGAGCAGCGCGTCGCCCTTGGTCGAGAGGCCCTTCGCCTTGGCGCCGGTGAGCAGCTTGACGCCGAGCTTGTCGAGACGGCGCGTGACGGGGCGCGTGAGTTCGGCATCGTAGAGCGGCAGGATTTTCTGTTCGGCTTCGACCACCGTAACCTTGGTGCCGAATTTCGCGAAGGCCATGCCGAGCTCGAGCCCGATATAGCCGCCGCCGACGATGGCGAGCGTCTTCGGCAAGCTCTCCAGCGCCAGCGCTTCGGTGGAGGAGATGACGCGGCCGCCGAAGGGGAGGAAGGGCAGTTCGACCGGTGCCGAGCCGGTGGCGATGACGATCGTCTCGGCCCGGATGATCTGGGTGCCGGTTTCGGATTCGACGGCGACCGTCTTGCCGTCCTTGAAATGGGCGCGGCCCTCGATGAGCGTCGCGCCGGCTTTCTTCAGCAGGCCCGCGACGCCGTTGTTGAGGCGCGTGACGATGGTGTCTTTCCAATGGATCGTCTGCTTCAGCTCGAGCTTCGGGGCGGAGGTGGTGATGCCGAGCGGCAGATCGCCCTTCGAGAAATGCATGGCTTTCTCGAATTCCTCGGCGGCGTGGATAAGCGCCTTGGAGGGAATACAGCCGACATTCAGGCAGGTGCCGCCGGCGCGCTGAAAGTCAACGACGATAGTGTCGATGCCGAGCTGGCCCGCCCGGATGCCGCAGACATAGCCGCCGGGGCCGGCGCCGATGACGAGCAGCTTGGTGGTGAGTTCTTTCATGGGGCCCATCACAAGAAGATCATCGCCGGCGTTTCCAGCAGCGTCTTGATGCGCTGGATGAAGATTGCGGCGTCCCAGCCGTCGATGACGCGGTGGTCGAAGCCGGAGGAGAGGTTCATCATCTTGCGGGGCTGGAACGCGGCGCCGTCCCATAGCGGGCGCATCATGATCTTGTTGACGCCGATGATGGCGACTTCCGGATAGTTGATCACCGGCGTCGTCACCACGCCGCCGATCGCGCCCAGCGAGGTGATGGTGATGGTGGAGCCGGACAGTTCCTCGCGCGTCGCCGTGCCGGCCTTGGCGGCGTCGGCGAGGCGGTTCACTTCGGCGGCGCAATCCCACAAATCGCGCGCCTCCGCGTGATGGACGACGGCGACGACGAGGCCGGTGCGGGTCTGCGCCGCCATACCGACATGGACGCCGGCATGCTGGTGGATGACGCCCGCGTCGTCGTCGAAGATCGCGTTCATCTGGGGGTATTCGGCGACCGCCTTCACGATGGCGCGCATCAGGAACGGCAGGATGGTGAGCTTGGGCTGGTCGGCGCGCTTGTTCCTGTTGAGCTGGGCGCGGAGGTCTTCCAGCGCCGTGACGTCGATCTCCTCCACATAGGTGATGTGGGGGATGCGCTGCTTCGCCTTCGCCATCTTCTCGGCGATCCTGCGGCGCAGGCCGATGACCTTGATGTCGGTGACGTCGGTCAAGGCGACGAGGCCGGTGGCGGCGGGCGCCTTCTGCGGTCCGCGGGCGATGAAGGCTTCGAGGTCTTCATGAGTGATGCGGCCGGCCGGGCCGGAGCCGGCGACCTGGCGGAGATCGACGCCGGACTCCTTGGCGCGCAGGCGGACGGCGGGTGAGGCAAGGGGCTTGTCGCCCTCGGCGCGCGGGGCGCCGATGAGGCCTGGGGTGGGGCGGGCGCTTGCCCCCCTCTGGCGTCCTTCGGCCGCCTGTCTCCCCCCGCTCGCGGAGGGAGCAAGAGGCTGGCGCGCTGCATTTGCCCCCTCCACCTCTTCGCGGTCCCCCTCCCCCGCAGGCGCGGGAGGATCAACGGGCTTCGGTTTGGCTTCGGCGGTCTTGGTTTGCTTAGGGAGCGGTTTGGGCTCCTTCGGTTCCGGTTCGCCGGGCTGGTCTTCGATCTTCGCCGCCGCTGTGCCTTCGCCGGCGACCTTCAGGCGGATCAGCGGGGCGCCCACGGCGAGGGTGTCGCCGACTTCGCCGCCGAGCCAGACGACCTCGCCTTCGACGGGCGAGGGGATTTCGACTGTCGCCTTGTCGGTCATGACAGCGCCGAGGACCATGTCCTCGCGCACGATATCGCCGATCTTGACCATCCATTCGACGAGTTCGGCCTCGGCGACGCCTTCGCCGACATCCGGCAGCTTGATCGTGTGTTCGCCCATGGCCCTATGCCTCCATGGTTTCGCGCATCGCGCGGCCGAGGCGCGCGGGGCCGGGGAAATAGGACCATTCCTGCGCGTGCGGATAGGGCGTGTCGTAGCCGGTGACGCGCGCGACGGGCGCTTCGAGATGGAAGAAGCAGGCCTCCTGAACCAGCGTCACGAGCTCGCCGGCAAAGCCGCCGGTCTGGGTCGCTTCGTGGACAACAACGCAGCGGCCGGTCTTCTTAACCGATGCGGTGATGGTTTCGAGGTCGAGCGGCACGAGGGTGCGGAGGTCGATCACCTCGGCGTCGATGCCGGTTTCTTCGGCAGCGGCCTGCGCGACATAGACCATCGTGCCATAGGCGAGGATGGTCATGTCGTTGCCCGGCCGGCGGATGACCGCCTTGCCCAGCGGCACCGTGTAGTGTCCGTCGGGCACTTCGCCGAGTTCATGCTTCGACCAGGGCGTGACGGGGCGGTCGTGGTGGCCGTCGAAGGGGCCGTTATAGAGGCGCTTGGGCTCCAGGAAGATGACGGGGTCGGGGTCTTCGATCGCCGCGATCAGCAGGCCCTTGGCGTCATAGGGGTTGGAGCAGACGACGGTCTTGAGGCCCGAGACATGGGTGAAGAGCGCCTCTGGGCTCTGGCTGTGCGTCTGGCCGCCGAAGATGCCGCCGCCCGTCGGCATGCGGACGACGATCGGACAGGTGAACTCGCCGTTCGAGCGATAGCGGATGCGGGCGGCCTCCGAGACGATCTGGTCGTAGCCGGGATAGACATAGTCGGCGAACTGGATCTCGATGCAGGGCTTGAGGCCATAGGCGGCCATGCCGATCGCAGCGCCGACGATGCCGCTTTCGTTGATCGGCGCGTCGAAGCAGCGCGACTTGCCGTATTTCTGCTGGAGGCCCGCGGTGCAGCGGAAGACGCCGCCGAAATAGCCGACATCCTCGCCGAACACGACGACATCGTCGTCGCGGCCCATGGCGACATCCATGGCGCTGCGGATGGCCTCGATCATGGTGAGACGGGGCATGGGTCAGTGCTCCATCGCTGTCAGTGCGTGGTTCGAGGCTCGGCGGCGTTCGCCACCGAGCACCTCACCATGGCAAGCTTCTTTCCCACTCACTTTACTTGCCATCCTGAGGTGCTCGTTCGCGATAGCGGACGAGCCTCGAAGGGCGCGCGGTGCGTAGTGGAATACAGTCATCCTCACACCCCCGCCTGCTGCCGTTGGCGCCTCAAATGCGGCGGCATCTCGGCGTACACCCCCTCGAACACATCGCGCACCGAGGGCTTGCCGCCGGCGTGCAAGGTGCCGTGACTTTCGGCTTCCTTTTGCGCGGCGAGGACGCCCGACAGGACTTCGGCCTCGGCCTGCTTGTGGCGTTCTTCCGACCAGAGGCCCTTGTTGATGAGGTGCTCCTTCAGCCGCATCACGGGATCGCCCAGCGGCCAGGCCACCGCTTCTGTCTTGGGGCGATAGGCGCTGGGGTCGTCGGAGGTCGAGTGGGCGCCGGCACGGTAGGTGACGTATTCGATGAGCGTCGGACCGAAATTCTTGCGCGCCCGTTCGATCGCCCATTTCGCGACCGCATGGACGGCGAGGTAGTCGTTGCCGTCGACCCGAAGCGAAGGGATGTTGAAGCCGAGGCCGCGGGCCGCAAACGTCGCTGCGCCGCCGCGGGCGATGCCCTGGAAGGTCGAGATCGCCCATTGATTGTTGACGATGTTCAGCACCACGGGCGCCCGGTAGGTTGAGGCGAAGACCATGGCGGAGTGGAAATCCGATTCCGCCGTCGAGCCGTCGCCGATCCACCCCGCCGCGATGCGCGTGTCGCCCTTGATGGCGCTCGCCATCGCCCAGCCGACGGCCTGGATATACTGCGTCGCGAGATTGCCGGAGATCGAGAAGAAGCCGTATTCCTTGGACGCGTACATGACCGGCAACTGCCGGCCTTTCAGCGGATCGAGCTCGTTCGAGTAGATCTGGTTCATCATGGTGACCATCGGATAGCCACCGGCAATGAGCAGGCCCGCCTGGCGATAGGTCGGGAAGTTCATGTCGCCCGGCTCCAGCGCCTTGCGGAAGGCGGTCGAGACCGCCTCCTCGCCGAGATGCTGCATGTAGAACGAGGTCTTGCCCTGGCGCTGGGCCATCTGCATGCGCGCATCGAAGGCGCGCAGCGTCATCATGTGGCGCAGGCCCTCGGCCAGTTCCTCGTCGCTCAGCGAGCCCGCCCAGGGGCCGACCGGATTGCCGTCGTCGTCCAGCACGCGGATGATGCCATAGGCCAGTTCGCGCATGTCTTCCGGCTTGGTATCGACCGGCGGGCGCGGCGCGATGCCGGCCTTCGGGATCGGCACGTTGGAGAAATCCGGCGTGCCGCCCGGCCGGACCTCGGGCTCGGGCACATGGAATTTCAGCCTGCTGGGCTCCATCGGCGCGTCTCCCGTGCGGGGCGACGGAAAGCCCCGCCGCCTTTATCGACGGGAAGTGCGAGGCCCGCAACGCGGGCAATTTACCGCTTCGCCCCGCCGGCGCTACGCAGCGCCGTTTCCCAGCCGCGGCATGCGGCGCAGCTTTGTTGCGCGGCGCCGGGCCGGCCGTCAGCCGGCGAGGCGAACCACCGCCCAGCCCGCTGCCGCCGGCGACGGTCCGGGCACCGAAAATCGAGGCGGCGCCTGCGACGCGCTTCTTGCGGACGGGGCCGCCTCGGAGCATGGCCTTGCTCGCGAGGCTTGCGCGGGCCGTGACTGCGCCGGGAGGAGACGATGCTGTTCATCGGTCCGGACTATGTGCGAGCGCGGGAGTTCGACGTGCCGGCCGGCGCTCCCAGGGGACGCGTCGTCGCCTTCACGATGCGGTCCGAGGACAGTGCGATCTATCCCGGCATTCGCCGCATCGACAATGCGGTCACCCGGCGGCGCGATGCCTTCGGCAACCGCTGCGCGGCGGAGGAGTATGAGCAATCGGAAGCGGCCCCCTATATCCGGACGGTGTGGGTCTATGTGCCGCAGCAGCTCCCGCGGGACAGGCCTGCGCCTTTCATGGTGGTGCAGGACGGGCATGTCTATCTGAACGCCCTGCCCCCGGTGCTCGACACGCTGATCGCCGAGGGGCGTCTACCGCCGCTGGTCGCGATCCTCGCCGACAGCGGCGGCGGCGATGCGCAGGGCTCGCAGCGCGGCCTCGAATACGACACGCTCTCGGCCCGCTACGGCGACTTCGTCGAGACCGAGCTGGTGCCCCGCGCCGCCGCCGAGGCGGGCGTGACGCTGAGCGCCGATCCCGGCGAACGTGCGGCCATGGGCGTCAGCTCGGGCGCGGCCTGTGCCTTCACGATGGCCTGGTACCGGCCGGATCGCTATCGCCGCGTGCTCTCCTATTCCGGGACCTATGTGAACCAGCAATCGCCGGCCGATCCGGCGACGCCGCGCGGCGCGTGGGAATATCACGCGAGCCTGATCCCGGCGGCGGAGCGCAAGCCGCTGCGCATCTGGCTGGAGGTCGGCGAGCGGGATTTCCATGCCGACGACCCGGAGGAGACCTGGCACAACTGGCCGCTCGCGAACCGGCGCATGGCCGAGGCGCTCGCGGCCAAGGGCTACGCCTACCGCTTCACGCTATCGCTCGGCGGTCGCCACGCCGACCCGCGCGTGCTCGAGCACACGCTGCCCGGCGCGCTGGAATGGCTGTGGCGTGAGGACTGAGGCCAAGACCAACTCCCTTTGCGAGAGGAGTGCTGAATCAAGATTCGCTAAACGGCCTGATGGCTGGGGCGCTAGGATTCGAACCTAGGGATGTCGGTACCAAAAACCGATGCCTTACCACTTGGCGACGCCCCAGCAGGTGGGCGGGTTTAATCCGGGCAGAGCCGCGGGTGCAAGCGTCAGGTGCCGCCGGTCGCCTGCACCTGCCACCGCGCGCGCTGGACGAGCCAGTCCACGGCCGCAGGGTTGCGGAGCAGCTCCACGCCCCATTCGGCCGGAAGCTCCGGCGCCGTGCCGGCGGGAAAGGGTGTGCCGAACATGCGGGCGGCCATGAGCTGGCCGACCGTTGGGCGCGGATGGCCATCGGGGCGCCAATAGAGGCTGAGTCCCGGATTGGTCCGGTCCTCCAGCGTCACCGCGTTCGGATAGTCGAAGTCGTAGAGCGACAGCTTCGCGCGGCAGGCCGGCGCGCGGGCCCGCAGAACGGCGAGGGCCGCGAGCTTTTCCCGAATCGTCGCGGAGCCTTCGGAGCTCATCAGATGCGGGACGAAGAACAGGGCGACCGTGATGTCGCGGCTGCAAACGGCATCGAGCGCCCGTTCGAGCTCCGCGAAGGGGCGTTCATCGACCGGCGCACCGAAGGCGGCGACGGCCTCGTCGATCATGGCGGTCGTGGCCGGCTCGCGCGGGTGGCGTATCCGGGCGGTCGCGAAGTTGCGCCGCTCATAGGACGGCGCGACGTCCTCCTTCGTCTCGCCGGAGCCGAGACGGACGATGGTTCGCAGGAGGTCGATATTGGCGCCGATCGCGGCGCCCGAGAGCGTCACAGCATAGGCCCGGCTCAAAGCCACAGTGCGGTTCGGCGTGCCGTCGGGCGCGACATTCAGCAGCGACTCGTCGAAGCCGTAGCCGAAGCGGATGCCATGCGGCCGGAGCAGGAAGGAGTCGACGTTGAGGATGACCGTGTCGATGTTTGGATTGGCGGCGAGCGCCGATTCCAGGAAGCGGCGGTTTTCGTAAGGCTGGCCGCCGGAGACGGCATGGTTGAAGGCCGGCTTGCCGAGCTGAGCGGACAGCACCTCGGCGTCGAAGGAATCGCGCACCCAGGAAGCGCCGAAGGCGACGACTTTGGGCTGGAGCGTATCGTGCAGGATGGGCTTGTAGGTGCGGCCATAGCCGTCGAGCAACTGGGCGATGGTCGCGTAGGCCGGCTGGGTGATGAAGTGGAAGGCGACGAGGTTGATCGCCGCGACGAGCAGCGCCGCACCCGCCACGATGGCCGCGGCGATCTTGAGGAAGCGCGGCGCCCAGGCGGGTGAGGGCATGTCGGCGCGCGGATCGGCCATGGCTCAGAACTGGAAATAGATGAAGGGGGCGAGGTTCGACAACGCGAACCAGGCGAACACGAAGGTGAAGGCGGCCATTGCCGCCCAGCGCACCGAACCGTCGAAGGCAAGCCAGCGCTCGACGCGTCCGGGCGGGTTGGCCGGCAGGAGATCGCCGAGGTCGATGGCCGGCTGCTGCCGGCGGAAGAGCTGCATCAGGTTCGGCATGAGCCAGACGATGACAGTGTAAAGCGGAAACATCAGGACGAGGCCGCGATCGAGCTGGGCGAGTTCGTGCAGCGTCGTGAGGCCGGCCATCGCCTTCAGTATGGCGAGGGCCGTCGGCATGTCGGCGGCGCGGAAGAAGACCCAGGCGACCGTGACGGCCAGGAAGGTGAGGATGCCGCCGAGCCATGCGGGCATCCGGACGCCGGGAAGCGCGGCGCGCCAGACATGGTTGATCGCCAGATAGAGGCCGTGGAGCAGCCCCCACACGACGAAGGTCCAGCCGGCGCCGTGCCAGAGGCCGCCGATCGTCATGGTAGCGACGACCGCGAAGACGGCGACGGCAAGGCCGTGCCTGTTGCCGCCCATCGGTATGTAGAGAAGATCACGCAGGAAACGCGACAGCGAGATATGCCAGCGCCGCCAGAACTCGCGCACGCTGGTGGATTTGTAGGGCGAGAAGAAATTCATCGGCAGGCGGAGGCCGAAAATGAAGGCGAGCCCGATGGCCATGTCGCTATAGGCCGAGAAGTCGAAATAGATCTGGAAGCCGTAGCCGAGCGCGGCGACCCAGCCGTCGACGAACCCCAGCGTATAGCCGCGCGCCGCAGCCTCGAAGAGGATGTCGATATAGGGGACCTGGGGGTCCATCAGCACGGTCTTCTTGAAGAGGCCGAGGGCGAAGATGGTGAGCCCGATGGCGAGCTGATCGGCCTTCAGCGTCCAGTCCCGCCGGGTCGCGAGCTGGGGCAGCATGTCGCGCTGGGAGACGATGGGACCGGCGACGAGGTGGGGGAAGACCACCACCATCAGCACGAAGTTCCAGAAGCGCAGGTCCCCGACGCGGCCCTGCCGCATGTCGGTCAGGAAGCCGATCTGCTGGAAGGTGAAGAAGGAGAGGCCGATCGGAAGGACGATCTCGGGGATCGGCACCGGCCAGGAGGTGAGCGCGTTCCACTGGCCGAGCAGGAAGCCGGTATATTTGAAATAGCCGAGCAGCGCGACGTTGAAGACGACGCCGACGGCGTAGAGCCAGCCCGCGCCCGGACTGCCGCGGCGGGCCTGGATGCCGAGCGCGAAGGCGTAGTTGACCAGCAGCGAACCGATCAGCAGCGGCAGATAGGCCGCTTTCCAGGACCCGTAGAAGACCAGGGACGCGACGATGAGAAACGCCTTCGCCGCGCCGGCGCCGCGCTTCGCCACCTGCCAGTAGAACAGGAGCGTGACCGCAAGGAAGAGGAGAAAGATGTGGGAGGCGAAGACCATCGCATGACCGGCTAACGGCGCTGCTGGCGTTCCGTCCAGCCCTTGCCTTGCGCCTCGCGGCTTAACGCTTTTTTCGCGCGATCAACAGATGTTCGCCTCGTTCAGGGACGCGGGCCGCTTGACCAGAATCAATGCCGCAGGCGGTTGCCGGGTGCCAATAGCGGCCCTTCAGATGAAGGTGTGGCATGGGTGCGAAGCAGAGCAACGTCACGGCGCGCGGCGGGCGGAACGGCAAGGATTTCACGCGCCCCGGGCCTGCGAAGGGCAAGCCCCGGCCGATCGACGCGGGCGACATCGCACCCGATCTGGGCCCGGCCGGGATTCAGCAGAACGTCGTGTCGCGCGCGACGACGCGTACCCGGGTCGTCCTCGGCTCGACGCTGCGCGAATTGCTGGACCATCATCAGAGCGGGCAGCGGCCGGCCAGCGTCATCAGCGAATTGCGGACGCTCATGGACGGGGCCTCGCCGGACGAGCGCAAGATGCTGCGCAGGCTGCTGACGGCCGAGAGCAATGCGGCCGACGGGAGCGAGGGCGTCAACGCCGACCTCCAGCTCGCGCCCGGATGGCGGAGCGGGGGCTATCCCTATCGGAACCTGCTTTCGCGCAAATCCTACGAGCAGCAGAAATACCTGTTGCAGGTGGAATTGCTGAAATTGCAGGCCTGGGTGAAGGCCACCGGGCAACGGATCGTCGTCCTGTTCGAAGGGCGCGACGCGGCGGGCAAGGGGGGCGCGATCAAGCGCTTCATGGAGCATCTCAATCCGCGCGGCGCGCGCGTCGTGGCGCTTGAGAAGCCGAGCGAGGTGGAGCGCGGCCAATGGTATTTCCAGCGCTATATCGGCCATCTTCCGACGCGCGGCGAGATCGTCATGTTCGACCGGTCCTGGTACAACCGGTCGGGCGTCGAGCGCGTGATGGGCTTTTGCAACGATGCCGAGTACGATGAATTCCTGCGCCAGACGCCGGAATTCGAGCGCCAGTTGGTGCGCAGCGGCGTTCATCTCTTCAAGTTCTGGTTTTCCGTAAGCCAGGCCGAACAGCGGCGGCGGTTCAAGGAGCGCAAGCTCCACCCGCTGAAGCAGTGGAAGCTCAGCCCGATCGACATGGCCTCGCTGGATCGCTGGGGCGACTATACCCGCGCCAAGGAAGCGATGTTCCTCCACACCGACACGTCAGACGCGCCGTGGACGGTGATCAAGAGCGACTGCAAAAAGCGCGCTCGCCTGAACGCCATGCGCTTTGTGCTGAACCGCCTGCCCTATGACAATCGCGATCCCGCGAAGCTGGGCGCCATCGATCCGCTCATCGTCGGCCGGCCCTCGCTGGTGCCCGACGGCGGCGACGACCAACTCGCCCCGGCCGGGATCGGGTGAGCGCGAGGGGTTGGTCGGCGCTGCCTGCGTTGGCCGGCCTGACCCCCGCGGCCGTTGGCCAAACGCTGAACCGGACGGCCGTGCACCAGATGTAGGGGGATCGAGCCGGCGATACACACCCATTTGTTTGCGCGTTTTGTCCGGTCGACTGAGGTTATCCACAGGGTGGCCATATGTCGTTGCCCGTCCGCGTCGCCCTACCTCCATTCGTTTGTCGGTTTTTCTCGTCTTCCTCTCAAGCCACTCCCAAAGCGCGGTGGAGAGCATAATAGGATAATTATCCACGCGCCCGTCGGCAAGGTCCGACCACGCGGCAAAGAGCCCTACCTCACGCGATTGCCGGTTGACGTTGCGGTCAACCTTTCCTTATGAGGCGCGCTTCGTGGCAACGGCCGGATGCCGGGCCGGGGGGCTTCCGTTCCCCGGCGAAGGGTGCAAGGGTCGGCGCTTGGGCGTTTGCCAAGTCTTCGGGGGCCTATGCTCGGTTACATCATACGCCGTCTGCTGGGGGCGATCCCCACCCTCTTCATCATCATCGCCGCGACCTTCTTCCTGATGCGGCTGGCCCCCGGGGGGCCCTTCGACGGCGAGCGGCGCCTGCCGCCCGAGATCGAGCGGAACATCAAGGCCGCCTACAACCTCGACAAGCCGGTGGTCGAGCAGTTCGGCCTCTATCTCGGCAAGCTGGTCCAGGGCGATTTCGGCCCGTCGTTCAAGAACAAGGACTTCTCGGTCAGCGAACTGATCGCGCTGGGCGCGCCGGTCAGCCTGAAGCTGGGCCTGCTCGCGATCACGGTCGCGATCCTGGTCGGCAGCAGCCTGGGCGTCTATGCGGCGCTCAGGCAGAACACGGCATCGGACTACACCGTCATGTCGCTGGCGATGATCGGCATCACCATCCCGACCTTCGTGACGGCGCCGTTCCTGACGCTGATCCTGGGCGTTTATCTGGGCTGGCTGCCGGTCGCGGGCTATGGCGACGGCGCGCTCGCCAACATGATCCTGCCGGTGACGGTGCTGGCTCTGCCGCAGATCGCGATCATCGCCCGCCTGGTGCGCGGCTCAATGGTGGAAGTGCTGCGCTCGAATTTCGTGCGGACGGCGCGGGCGAAGGGCCTGACCGAGATGCAGGTCGTGTGGCGCCATGTGCTGCGGGCCGGGCTGCTGCCGCTGGTCTCGTATCTGGGGCCAGCGATCGCCGGGCTGATGACCGGATCGCTCGTGGTCGAGCAGATCTTCGGCCTGCCGGGCATCGGGCGCTATTTCGTGCAGGGCGCGCTGAACCGCGACTACACGCTGGTCATGGGCGTGGTGATCCTGTTCGCGACGCTGATCATCATCCTGAACCTCGTCGCCGACATACTCTATCGCGTCCTCGACCCGAAGGTGAGGCTGGGCTGATGGCAATTCCCATGAGCCAGAGCGGCCGCGAAGAGGCGATGAAGGCGGCCGAGACCGTCAAGGGCCGCAGCCTGTGGCAGGACGCCCGGCGGCGCCTGTTCCGCAACAAGGCGACGGTGGTGTCGATGATCGTGCTGTCGATCATCATCCTGCTCGCGCTCTTCGCGCCCTATCTGTCGATCCACCGCTACGACACCCAGGATTACAATCAGGTCGGCTGCTACCCCTCCAGCATGATCGACATGAGCAAGCTGAATCCGCCGGAGGGCGCGGACCCCGACAGCGCCGCCTACAAGGCGTATCAGCAGTATAACGACGAATATCCCGAACGGGTGCAGTGCGGGCTGGGCATCATCGCCTCGTACGAACAGGCGAAATCGGACTTCGAGCTGTATTGCAGCGCCGGCAACAGCGCGACCGCGCCGCCGGAGATCAACTGCGCGCGCGCGCCGCAGCAGGACGATTTCACTCATGTGCTGGGCACCGACGCGATCGGCCGCGATCTGTGGGTCCGCACGCTCTACGGCGCGCGGGTTTCGCTTTCGGTCGGCGTCGTCGCGAGCTTCGTCGCGCTCATGATCGGCGTGATGTACGGCGCGACGGCGGGCTATGCCGGCGGGCGGGTCGATGCCTTCATGATGCGCTTCGTCGACATCATGTACGCCCTGCCCTTCATCTTCTTCGTCATCATCCTGATGACGGTGACGGCGGACATCCCCTTCTTCAAGGACCCGTTCAACCGGTTCATCCTGGTCTTCGCCGCCATCGGTGCCGTCGAGTGGCTGACCATGGCGCGCATCGTCCGCGGGCAGACGCTGTCGATCAAGCGCAAGGAATATGTCGAGGCGGCGGTTGCCGCCGGGGTTTCCAACGCCAAGATCATCCGCCGCCACGTCATCCCGAACGTGATCGGGCCGGTCATCGTGTTCGTCACGCTGACCATTCCGTCGACCATGCTGGCCGAGAGCTTCCTCTCGTTCCTCGGCCTCGGCGTGCAGGAGCCGATGACCTCGTGGGGCGTGCTGATCTCGGACGGCGCGAACGAGATGGAGACCAAGCCCTGGCTGCTGATCTTCCCCGCGCTGATGATGGCCGTGACGCTGTTCTGCTTCAACTTCATCGGTGACGGTCTGCGCGACGCGCTGGACCCGAAGGATCGCTGATGTCCGAACCGATCCTCCAGGTCCGCGACCTGCACGTCCGCTTCAACACACCGGACGGCATCGTGCATGCGGTGAAGGGCGCGACGTTCGACATCGCCAAGGGCGAGGTGGTCGGTGTCGTCGGCGAGTCGGGCTCAGGCAAGAGCCAGATGTTCATGGCGACGATCGGCCTGCTCGCCTCGAACGGCGAAGCGACCGGCTCGGTGCGCTTCAAGGGGCAGGAGCTGATCGGCGCGAAGCAGTCGGACCTGCTGAAGATCCGCGGTTCGGGCATCGGCGTCATCTTCCAGGACCCGCTGACCTCGCTGACGCCGCATATGAAGATCGGCCAGCAGATCGTCGAAATCCTGACCGTGCACAAGAAGATCGGCCGGCAGGAGGCGCAGCGCCGGGCGCTCGACATGCTGGAGCTGGTGCGCATCCCCGAGGCGCGGCGGCGCATGGGCCAATACCCGCACGAGCTTTCGGGCGGCATGCGCCAGCGCGTGATGATCGCCATCGCGACCGCCTGCGGCCCCGACATGCTGATCGCCGACGAGCCGACGACGGCGCTCGACGTGACGGTGCAGGCGCAGGTGCTGGAGATCATGCGCGACCTGACGCGCGAGCTCGGCACCTCGATCGCCCTCGTCAGCCACGACATGGGCGTGATCGCCTCGATGTGCGACCGGGTGCAGGTGATGCGCTACGGCGAGTTCGTCGAGGCGGGGCCGGTGGACGAGATCTTCTACGCGCCGCATCACGACTACACGAAGATGCTGCTCGACGCCGTGCCGCGGCTCGACCAGCCGGACCGCCCGGGCCACCCCAGGCTGCCGGCGGTGAACCTCGCCGGGCGCGAGACGCTGCTGAAGGTGGACGACGTCAAGGTCCACTTCCCGATCCGCATGGGCGGCGGGCTCTTTGCCAAGACCAAGCCGCTGAAGGCGGTGAACGGCGTCAGCTTCCAGCTCAAGAAGGGCGAGACGCTGGGCATCGTGGGCGAATCCGGCTGCGGCAAGTCGACGCTGGCGCGCGCCGTGCTCCAGCTCGTCGAGCCGCGCGAGGGTTCGGTCGTATGGCTGGGCCAGAAGGAATTGATGACGACCCGCGGCGCCGAGATGCGGCGCATGCGCAAGGAAATGCAGATCGTCTTCCAGGACCCGCTGGCCTCGCTCGATCCGCGCATGCCGATCGGCGCCTCGATCGCCGAGCCGCTGAAGACGCAGGAGCCGGGGCTGCCGGCCGCCGAGGTGCGCTCGCGCGTGAAGGACATGATGCTGAAGGTCGGGCTCGATCCGGCCTGGATCAACCGCTATCCGCACGAGTTCTCAGGCGGCCAGAACCAGCGCGTCGGCATCGCGCGCGCGATGATCGTGCGGCCGCAGCTCGTGGTGTGCGACGAGGCGGTGTCGGCGCTCGACGTGTCGATCCAGCGCCAGATCGTCGATTTGTTGATGAAGCTCCAGGCCGAGTTCGGCATGAGCCTGATGTTCATCAGCCACGACCTGGCGGTGGTGCGGCAGATCTCGCACCGGATCATGGTTCTGTATCTGGGGCGCATCGTGGAGCTGGCGGATCGCGAGGCGATCTACGAGCGGCCGCTGCACCCCTATACGCGGGCGCTGATCTCGGCCGTGCCGCTGCCCGATCCCAAGCTGGAACGGGCGAAGCCGCGCGCCAAGCTACAGGGCGACCTGCCCTCGCCGCTCGACACGCGGGCATCACTGACGTTCCTCAAGTCGAAGGCGATCAACGATCCGGATGCGGAGCAATATGTTCCGATGCTGATCGAGGCGGAGCCCGGCCATTTCGTGGCCGAGCACGATCCGGTCTAGGCGCGCTTCGTCGGACGACTACTTGATGCGTTCGACGGGCACCGATTTGTTAGTGCCTTCCTTGCTGAGATAATAGGCGCCGAGCGCGCCCTGGCGGATTTTCACCCGGACGCCGGCCGCCTTGCGCGGCAGCTTGAGGTCGGCGGCTTCCTTCTGGCGCCAGACCTGGCCGTTTTCGAGCACGTAGATCTCGCGGCCCGCCTTGCTGACGCCGGCGTCGGCCAGCGCGATCGTGATCTCGGTGATGACGCCGCCTTGCTGGACGGTCTCGACCGGCGGCGGGAGGTCCTGCTTGCCGAAATCCTCCGGCCGGGTCGCCTCGCCGCTGCCCGCCGCATCCTCGCCGCCGAAGATGTCGAGGCCGAAGAGCGTGACGCCGTCTTCCTTG
This sequence comes from Alphaproteobacteria bacterium, assembly GCA_020852655.1. Lineage (GTDB taxonomy): Bacteria > Pseudomonadota > Alphaproteobacteria > Micropepsales > Micropepsaceae > JADZAI01. The sequence continues at coordinate 76,554 of JADZAI010000044.1, read as the reverse complement.
GTTTCGACGTTGAGCGCCGCGCGGACCTTGGGTGCGGCGGCGTCGTAGCAGGCGAGACGCTGGGCGTTGTCCGCGATCGCGGAGCATTTCGCGATGTCGTCCAGCGTGTCGCTGACATCGCTGGCCCGGGCGAGGCCCAAACCGGCGGCGGCCAGGAGAAGTGCGGCGAAGACTCGGACCATTGCGGGTTCCTTCGTGCAGGGCTGCGCCGGAAATACTGCCCGGGGAGGGCGCGGACAAGCGCGGTCCGGCGCTCCTATCGCGCCGCACTATGCCGGAATTGAGGCGGGGGGCCGGCCTGCCCTTGACCCGAGCGTCATGACCGGCTGAGACAAGGGCAGACCGGCGGGCCCATGCGGCCCGCTCCCGAAACGCGCGGGTCCGTGCCCCGCCCAGAGGACTGCCTCATGCGCCTGCTCAGGATACTCGCGGCGGCTGCGACGGTGATGTTCGCCGCCGCCCTGCCGCCCGCCGCCCTGCCCGCCTTCGCCGAACCCGTCGTCCTGCATCGCGGCAACGGCGCCGAGCCCGATACGCTCGACCCCCAGAAGGCGACGGGCCAGTGGGAAAACAACATCATCGGCGACCTCTTCATGGGGCTGATGACCGAAGACCCGGACGGCCATCCGGTCTACGGCATGGCCGAGTCGTACGAAATCTCCGAGGACGGAAAGACATGGACGTTCAAGCTGCGTCCGGATGCCACTTGGTCGGACGGCGTGCCGGTGACGGCGGATGACTTCGTCTTCGCGCTGCAACGGCTGAACAGCCCAGAGACGATGTCGCAATACGCCTCGATGTCGCAGGACGTGATCGTCAATGCGCTCGAGGTCCTGAAGGGTGAAGTGCGGCCCGACCAGATCGGCGCGCGGGCGATCGATGCCAAGACGCTGGAACTGAAGCTGCGGCACCCGGCTTCGTATCTGCCGAGCCTGCTGATGCACTATTCCTTCTATCCGGTGCCGAAGCATGCCGTGCAGAAGTTCGGCAGCGACTGGACGAAGCCCGGCAACTTCGTTTCGAACGGCGCCTACACGCTTGTGGAGTGGCGCCCCAACGAGTTCGTGCATGCGAAGAAGAATCCGAAATTCTTCGATGCCGCGAACGTGAAGATCGACGAGGTCTATTATTATTCGCAGGAAGACCTGATCGCGAACGTGAAGCGTTTCCGGGCCGGCGAGTTCGACATCTCGCAGGGCATACCGGGCCAGTTGCTGGACGAGCTGCGGCGCTCGATGCCGGAGAGCGTGCACATCGCGCCGTATATCGCCAACTGGTACATCACGTTCAACCTGACGCGCGACCCGTGGAAGGACGTGCGCATCCGCACGGCGCTGGGCCTCGCGATCGACCGCGAAAAGATCACCGACGTCATCCTGCGCGGCGGCGAGACGCCCGCCTACACCTTCGTGCAGCCGAACGTGCCGAACTATCCGCACACCGCGAAGCTGAGATATGCGGACATGAAGATGCCGGAGCGGCTGGCCGAAGCGCGGCGGCTGCTGGCGGAGGCCGGCTACGGCCCCGGCAATCCGCTGACCTTCGAGTTCATGCACATGCAGGCGACGGATTCGAAGCGCACCGCGGCGGCGCTGCAATCCATGTGGAAGGCGATCGGCGTCGACATGCGGCCGGCGGGATCGGAGACGAAGATCGTCTATGCCAATCTGCGCTCGCAGAATTTCGAGGTCGCGCTGGCGGGCTGGATCGCCGACTTTCCGGATGCCTCGTCCTATCTCTATCTCGCCAAGACCGCGGCGGACGAGATGAACTACTCCAAATACTCCAACGCCGAATACGACCAGCTCAACATCGACGGCGACAACGAGCCGGATGCGACAAAGCGCGGCGAAATCCTCAGCCGGGCCGAGCAGATCATGCTCGACGACGCGCCGATGGTGCCGATCTACAACGCCGTGACGCGCAATCTGGTGCGGCCCTATGTGTCGGGCTGGGCGGATGCGCTCACCAACAACCACCGCACACGCTGGATGACGATCGACCAGGGCGCCCGGGTCCAGGCGAAGGCCGAAAAGGCCAAGGGCGAGCGCTCGGCCTCGGCGGAGGCGGGCGACACGGGCGGCGAGCGGCCGTGGTATTGGTGGCTGGTCGCCGCGTGGGAGTGGCTGACGGGCCTGCTCTGCGCCTGGTTCGGCGTCGCCTGCCCGGCGGCCTGATACAGAGAAAAGCGCGGCTTTCCGGCGCCGGATCGATCACAAAGCGCGTATCGGCGATGCAGTTTGTGACCGACCGGCTGGCGCCGTGCTATGCAGCCCGCAATATCTGAGATGACCTGAGGATGCCCTTGATGGCCTTCCGCGCTCTTCTTGCCTTCCTGGCCGCCGCCTTCCTCGCCGCCATGCCCGTATCCGCCGAAGTCGTGCTCAATCGCGGCAATGCTGGCGGCGAGCCGTTCTCGCTCGACCCTGCAAACACGCAGGGCACCTGGGAGAACAACATCGTGGGCGACATGCTGGAGGGCCTGACGACCGAAGACGTCGACGGCAAGATCGTCCCCGCGGCTGCCGAAAGCTGGGACATCTCCGCGGACGGTCGGACCTGGACCTTCCATATCCGTCCCAACGCCTTGTGGTCGGACGGAACGCCGGTGACGGCCGACGACTTCGTCTATTCGTGGCGCCGGCTGATGGACCCCAAGACCGCCGCGCAATATGCGTCGATCCTGTATGTGGTGAAGAACGCCGAGCGCGTGAACAAGGGCGAGCTGCCGCTCGAGCAGCTCGGCATCGCGGCGCCCGATCCCAAGACCTTCGTCGTGACGCTGGAGCATCCGGCTCCCTATCTCGACGGCATCACCGCGCACCAAGCCACCTTTCCTGTGCCGCGCTGGCAGATCGAAAAGTTCGGCGCAGACTGGATCAAGGCGAGTAACTTCGTCTCGAACGGCCCTTACAAGCTCGTCGAATGGCGGGTGAACGAGTATGTGCGGCTTGGGAAGAGTCCGACCTATTACGACGCGGCGCATGTCCAGATCGACACGGTCAACTGGATCCCGAACAACAATTTCGCGGCGGGCGTGAAGAGCTTCCGCGCGGGCGAGTACGACCTGTACGACTCGTTCCCGAACAACCAGTACAAGGCGCTGAAGGCACAGCTCGGCGACGAGGTGAAAGCAGCGCCGTATCTCGCGACCGGCTATCTGATCTTCAACCGGCGGCGGAAGCCGTTCGACGACATTCGTGTCCGCATGGCGCTGTCGCTCGCGATCGACCGCAAGGTCATCACCGAAAACATCTACCAGCTCGGCGAGCCGGTCGCCTGCGCGCTCGTGCCGCCGGAGACCGCCAACTATGAGCGGGGCGCGGTGTCGCCCGACTGCCGGATCCAGACCCAGCACGAGCGGAACGAGCGCGCGAAGGAACTTCTGAAGGAGGCCGGGTTCGGGCCCGACAATCCGCTCAAGTTCACCTACAACACCACGACCGATCCCGACTCGCGCCGCGCCTCGGCGGCGGTTCAGGCGATGTGGAAGACGGTCGGCGTGGAGGCGGAGATCGAAGGCAGCGAGCCCGCGACCCACTACAACCAGCATCTCCAGACCTATAATTTCGACGTGGCCTCGGCGGCGTGGGTCGGCGACTACAACGACCCCGAGACGTTCCTGTTCATGTTCGAAACGAACAATGCCGGCTTCAACTATGGCGGCTATTCGAACCCGCGCTATGACGAGCTGATGCGCCAGGAGCGGCAGGAGCCCGACGTCAAGAAGCGTGCGTCGATCATGCGCGAGGCCGAGCAGCTTTTGCTCGACGAATACGGCGTTGCGCCGACGCGCTTCCGCTTCAACCCATATCTCGTGCACAGCTACGTCAAGGGCTGGACCGGCAACATGCGCGGCGTGAACCGCTCGCGCTGGATGTCGATCGAAGGCCCACGCACGATCGCGAAGCCGGCGGCCGCCGACCAGAGCGCCGCAGCGGCCGAGAACCAGGACAGCGGCGGCGAGCGCCCGTGGTACTGGTGGCTCGTCGCGGCCTGGGAATGGCTCAAGGGCCTGCTCTGCTCGTGGTTCGGCGTCGCCTGCCCGGCGGTCTGATGCGCGGCTTCGCCAAGTCCGCCGTCGCGCTGATCGCGGCGGCGGTCCTGACCTTCGCCGCGGCGGCGGTGACGCTGCATCGCGGAAACCAGAACGACCCGGACACGCTCGATCCGCACAAGTCGACGGGGAGCTGGGAGAGCAATATCCTCGGCGATCTCATGCTCGGCCTGACGACCGAGGATGCGGCGGCCAATCCCATCCCGGGCGCCGCCGAAAGCTGGACCGTGAGCGACGACGGGCTGGTGTGGACCTTCAAGATGCGCAAGGGCGCTCTATGGTCCGACGGCGTGCCGGTGACCGCGCAGGACTTCGTCTATTCCTTCCGCCGCCAGCTCGATCCGGCGACGGCGTCGCAATACGCCTCGATGATGTACGACATCGAAGGCGCCGAGGCGGTGAACACCGGCAAGGCGCCGCTGGAGACGCTGGGCGTGACGGCGATCGACGCCGGGACGCTGGAGATGCGGCTGGTGCACCCGGCGCCCTATCTGCCGCAGTTGCTGATGCACCAGATCAATTATCCGGTGCCGGAGCATGTGGTCGAGAAGCTGGGCGACGACTGGTCGAAGCCGGGCAACTATGTCTCCAACGGGCCGTTCACGCTCGCCTCGTGGCGGCCGAACGATCACGTGACGCTGGAGAAGAATCCGCGCTTCTACGATGCGGCCAACGTGAAGATCGACGAGGTCGTCTTCTATCCGACCGACGACAGCGAGGCGGCGCTGAAGCGCTTCCGCACCGGCGACCTCGATCTCAATATCGGCTTCCCGTCGCAGCAGATCGACTATCTGCGCAAGACCATGGCGGCGGAGCTGCACGTCGCGACGCTGGTGAATGTGCGCTACATCGCGATGAACCTGAAGCGGCCGGCGTTCCAGGATATCCGCGTGCGGCGCGCGATCGCGCTGGCCATCAACCGCGAGAAGGTCGCGAGCGAAATCCTGCGGGCCGGCGAGCAGCCCGCCTATTCGCTCGTTCCGCCGGGCACCGCCGGGTACGACGACGGACCGATAGCGGATTTCAAGGCGATGCCGATGGCCGAACGGATCGCGGAAGCGAAGCGCCTGCTCGCCGAGACGGGCTATGGCCCGGGCCATCCGCTGACCTTCCAGTATCGCTATATCGGCGATCCCGATTCGCGGCGCATGGCGGCGGCGCTGCAAGGCATGTGGGCGGCGGTCGGCATCCAGGTGGATGTCAGCGTCAGCGAGAAGAAGATCCACTACAATACGGTGCGGGCCGGCGATTACGACGTGTCGGAGAATAACTGGTTCGGCGACTACAACGACGCGAAGAATTTCCTGTTCCTGACGCAGCCGTCGGCCGACGAGATGAACGTCTCGAAATATGCGAGCCAGGACTACGAGCGGCTGATCCGTGCCTCGGACCAGGAGCGCGATGCGGGCAAGCGCGCGGCGCTGATGAAGCAGGCCGAGGCGCTGATGCTGGCCGACACGCCGATCACGCCGGTGTTCTATGGCGTCAGCCGCAACCTGGTGCACATCTGGGTGAAGGGCTGGGAGGACAATCTGCTGAACGTCCACCGCTCGCGCTTCATGTCAATCGAAGGGCGCGACACAGGGGTCGCCGCCCAGGCCGGCAAGGCTGCGCCCGCCGCAGCGGCGGCGGACGCGGGGCGCGGCGGCGACCGGCCGTGGTATTGGTGGCTGGCCGCCGCGTGGGACTGGTTCCTTGGGCTGCTGTGCGCCTGGTTCGGCGTGGCCTGCCCCGCCGGCTGAGCTAAAGCGGCGCGCGGTTGCGGTCTTCGGCGATCTGCGTGAGCCGGTCGAGGCTGGCGCGCATGTCGAGCAGCGTGAAGATCAGGCCGAGCACGACGGTCGCCGCGACGAGGCCGACGAGGAAGCCCGCGCCGGCACCGGCCCACGGTTCGAGCGGGATGCGGTCCTGGCGCGCCGCCTGGAAGCCGACGAAGGACATGCCGGCGATGACAAGCAGGAAGACCAGCCACGCCAGGCCTTCGAAGATATTGATGATGAAGTCACGCATGGGCTCTCCCCGGACTGTGAGGCGCGGGACTTTAGCGCGGCCCGCCGACGCCCTTAGCGACGGCGGACACAGTATTACGAAAATTTCAGGAAGGCTTCAGGCGCTGTCGCCGTCGTCGCCGTAGCGGTTGCGGAGCTCGCGCTCCATGAGCCAGGTGATGCGATCGGTGCCGGCGCGGATGTCGAGCAGCGTGAAGATGGTGCCGGTCACGACGATCGCGGCGATGACGCCACCGACGAAGCCGGCAATGGCGCCCTGCCAGGGCTCGGCCGTGATCATGCCGGCGTGGAGCATACCCTTGTCGGCGAGATTCCAGCCATACCAGGTGCCGTAGGCGATGACGCCGACGAAGAAGAACCAGGCGAACGCTTCGAATGCACCGACGATGATGTTGCGGATCACGACGTTTCCCCCATTAGGCTGCGGGCCACCATCCTAGAGGGTAAATCGCAAGGCGGACAGGAGGGCGCCGGGCAGGTGCACGCTGTCGAGATTGCGCCCGTCATAGGTGCCGGGGTCGAGCAGGAGCTGGCGCTCCGCCGTGAGCGCTTCGAGGCTGGTGCCGAGCATGCGGTAGATCGTGTCGTCGAAGCGCATGACGTTGAGCGGGGCGACGATCTCGCCGTTCTCGACCCAGAAGGTGGCGAAGCGCGTCATGCCGGTGAGGCGGCCGGCGCTGCGGTCGGAGAAGTTGAGATACCAGAGATTGGAGACATAGACGCCGGTGCCGAGCGCCTTCAGCCCATCGGCCTCGGGCAGTTCGCCTGCCGCCATGCTGAGCGAGGCCGGGGTTTCGCCGCGCGAGGCGCCGTTGGTGACGGCGCCGTATTCGGCCGCCGAGCGGGGCGAGACGAGGCAGTCGCGATAGGCACCGCGGTCGATCAGCGTCACCGACGGCGGCTTCACGAAGCCTTCGCGCTGGAACGAGGGCGCGGCGCCTTCGGCGGTCGCTTCGGTAAGCGTGACGCGTTCGTCGAGCCGCGCGCCGCCCTCGATCATCCGCAGAAAGATGGTCGCGCGGGTGCGATGGGCGTTTAGGCCGAAGCCGCCCCAGACCAGCATGGCCATGATCTCGTTGAGCGCGGCGGGGGTGAGGAAGGCGCGGTATTCGCCGGGCGGAATAGTTCGCGGCGGCCGGGTGAGCGCTTCGAGCCGCCCGGCGGCATCGGCGGCAATGCGCGCGAAGGCGCGCCGGTCCCAGGCGAAGCCGGCATAGCCGGTCTTCACGGCCTTGTCGCCGCCGGCGTAGAAGCTCCAGTCGGCGTTGAAGCTCGTGGCTTCGTCCCAGTTGCGCTGGCCGCGGCCGTTGGCGAAGCCGGTCCAGACGGGACCGCCGGCGACGAAGCCGACGAGGTCGCGGCCGCTGCCCGCCTGGATGACGGCGTCGATGATCTCGTCAGGAGGCGGCGGCGCCTCGCCGATCTGGCGGGTGCTCGGCTGCACGGTGTCGCTGACGAGGAGATACGGATCTTCGGGCACGTCGCCGAGGACGCCGCGCAGGTCCGATACCATGCGGGCGATACGGCTGCGGTCCTCACCGATCTCGCCGGAGAGCGAGATCGAGCTTTCGGCATGGCGCCTGCCGTCGATGAGGTCGACCGCGAGCTCGGCCTCGCGCACCTGGCCCGGCTGGCGCACGGCGCTCTTGTTGAAGCGGATGAAGGTCGAGTCCTCGGCGCGGAAATTGGCGAGGAAATCCTCACCGCCCTTCAGGTTCGCCTGCACCTCGGCGGCGACGGCCTCGAAATGCGCGCGCATCAGTGGCCTCCAAAGACGTCGACGGCGCCGAAGAGGCAGGGCGGCGTGGCGTGGCCGACCTTGATCGCCTGGTTGGGCTCGCCCTTGCCGCAGTAAGGCGTGCCGGCGACTTCCCAGGTCTCGCGGCCGCCGACGCCCTTGAGCGAGCGCCAGAATTCGGCGGAGATGCCGCGATAGTTCGGGTTGCGCAGCACGCGCCCCAGGCGGCCGTCCTTGATCTCGCGCGCATATTCGCAGCCGAACTGGAACTTGTTGCGGCTGTCGTCGATCGACCAGGAGCGGTTCGATTCCATGTAGACGCCGCGTTCGACGCGGCCGACGAGATCGGCGAGCGTGCCCTCGCCCGGTTCCAGGTTGATGTTCGACATGCGGTCGATCGGCGGGCGATTCCAGGAACAGGCGCGTTCGTTGGCGACGCCCCCGAGGCCGGCGCGGGCCTGGCTGGTCGCGCCGCCGAGCGGGCGCATGAGGATGCCGTCCCGGATGAGGTATTCGCGCGTCGCCTCGCTGCCTTCGTCGTCATAGGCGTAGGACGCGACTTCCTGCGCGACGGTGGGGTCGAAGGTGATGTTCAGCAGTTCGGAGCCGTAGCGGTAGGTGCCGAACATGTCGGGCGTGACGAAGCTGGTGCCGGCATAGTTGCGCTCGTCGCCGAGGATGCGGTCGAGCTCCAGCGGATGGCCGATCGATTCGTGGATCTGGAGCACCATCTGGTCGGGCGACAGGACGAGGTCCATGCGGCCCTCGGGACAGTTGGGGGCTTCGAGGAGGTCGATGGCGTCGCGGGCGATGCGGTCGGGCGCGGCGGCGAAATCGAGCTGGTCGAGCACCTCGGCGCCGCCGACGCGCATGCCGGCATCGCCGAAGCTGCGGCGCTGGGTCTCGCCCTGGGCGCTGGCGGAGGCCCAGAGGAAGGGCATGAGATAATGGAAGCGCTGGGCGATGCGGCCGCCGGCGGCATCGAGGAAAAGCTGTTCCTTGTCGATCGACCAGAAGGAGGCGCCCCAGTCGGCTATGCGTTCGTCGATGCGGAGGCGGCGCGAGGCGTCCATCAGCATCGCCATGCGGTCGCCGAGGCGGATTTCGGCCCAGGGACGCTGCTCGGGGCCGAAATAGGCCGCCTCGGCGGTCAGCGGCGCGGGTTCGGGAAAGCCCGGGACCATGCGTTGGGCGGAGAGTGCGGCGAGGTCGACGGCACGGCCGATGGCCGCGGCAAGGCCCGTTTCGCTCAGATCGCTGGTGGCGGCGTAGCCGAGGCCGCCGCGGTGGCGCACCGTAACCATGCCGCCGAAGCTCTCGCCGGCGCGCCGCGGCCCGGGTGTGTCGCGCTCGACCTCCAGCCGCTCCTCGCGCCGCCGCTCGATCCGCAGCGTGCAGCTCTCAACCGCCGGAGCGAGGGCGCGGAAGCGCCGCTCAATATCGTCGAACATCGTGCCTCGTGACGGCTGACGCGCCGCAACGACACCTAGTCCGAAACGCGCGGGCGTCACAAACGAAAACGGCGGGCTTTCGCCCGCCGCCTTCCAATCCAAATATCTCGCTGCGCCTAGAAGCGCAGGTTGATGCCCATCGAGTACACCGTTCCGAGCACGTCGTAGTTCGACGGGAAGGTGTTGCCCGAGTTGATGTCCGTACCGGCGGTCGTGTTGCCGATGATCGGCGGATCCTTGTCGAAGATGTTGTCGGCCGACAGGGTGATGTTGGTCGACTCGAGCACCTGATACGACACCGCGAGATCGAAGTAGTCGTAGGCCGAGATGCTGCGGAAGTCCGGGAACACATCCGCCGCCTGATCCGGGAGAATGTCCACGCCGCTGAGGTGACGCCACAGGACCGAGAACTGCCAGTCGTCGATCGAGTAGGTCATGCGCGTGTTCCAGCGGAACTCGCTGATCACGTCGTCGCAGGCATTGCCGTAGTAGCCGAGGCAGTCGGTGACCGGCAGCACGTCCACGTTCTGGAATTCCTGAGTCAGGTACCAGTTCAGGTTGAACGTGAAGTCCACGCGGCCGGCATTCTCGGTGCCGAACGCATCATCCAGATCAACGCCGAAGGCGGCGCCGACTTCGATGCCTTCCGCCTCGAGCGAGGCAAGGTTGGTCGTGAAGGTCTGGATACCCGAACCGGACACCAGCAGGTTGCCGTTCACGCGCTGGATCAGGTTGCAGAAGTTGGCCTGGCCCTGCTCGTAGCAGGCATCGAGAACGTCCTGGGCCGCGTACGGATCGACGGGGTCATCGACCTGAATGCGGTAGTAGTCGACCGAGATATACGGCGACCGGATCGCCTCGCCGAAGAAGTCGGGCTGGAAGACCACGCCCAAGGTCAGCGTCTCAGCCGTTTCCGGGATCGGACGGTTGTTCGGATCGGTACCCGTGAAGGTGTTGATCTGACCGGCCGAGATATCCGGCACCGCACCGACCTGGGCATTCGTCATGCCCGTGGAGATGCAGAGCGCGCGCAGCTCGGGGCTGATCACGCGCCCGCCGGGGATCGGCAGGCCGTCGTCATCAAGGATGCCGTTCGACGAGCAGGGATCGAGCGTCGCGTTGTCGAGGCTGGTGGCGATCGGGCCGAACAGCTCGTTCACGTTCGGCGCACGGACCGCACGCTGGAACATGCCGCGGAAGCGCAGACCGTCGATCGGAGACCAGTTCACACCGGCCTTGTAGGTCGTGTTCTGACCGCCCGGGGTGTACTCCGAGTAACGGGCGCCGAGTTCGAGGGTCAGCTCCTGGAAGCCGGGCTGGTCCTGCACGATCGGCAGGATGAACTCCGCGTACATTTCGTACACGTCGAACGAACCGTCGACCGGGAGCTGCGCGCCGCCGAAGCCGCCGAGACAGCTCGTCGGAAGCGTCTTCAAGCATTCGTCCGGCGTATTCGTGCCGCCTTCCTGGCGATACTCGAGGCCGAACGCCATCGAGGCGCCGTCGGTGGCCCAGGGCATCGTGAAGGGCAGCGTGCCGCTGACGACACCAGTGATGATGTCCTGCGTGTACTCTTCCTTCTGGAGCGCGGTGGCGCTGGCGTAGGCCGCCATTTCGTCCGTGATCGTGCCGAAGCCCGCGAACAGGTTCAGCGGGACGCAGCCATCGACCGTGTCGCCGGAGGGCGTCTCGCAGCTCGTCGCGCTGACAGTGTTCAACGCCTTGGCGATGTTGGTGACGTTGGTGTAGCCGGCGTTGATCTGGACGCGCGACGAACGACCGTGCGAGTACGAAACGTCGTAGCTCCAGTCCTCGTTGATGTCGCCCTTCACGCCGACCAGGATCTGGTAGACGTTGCCTTCCAGCGTCGTCGAACGTTCGCCGAGTTCCGGCGTACGGCGCAGGATGGTCAGGTTGACCGTGTCGCCGAGATCAAGCTGGCCGTCGCCGTTCACGTCGGTGACGCCGAGACCCGAGAAATACTCGTCGAATGTCGGGGCAGGCTGGCCGGTCGCGGCCGCCGTGGCGAGCGCACGATTATAGCCGTCGACATTGTAGTCCTGGATGATCGCGGCACGCGCCTGAGCGGTCAGGAACGGGTTGAGCATCGGGACGTCGAAGGCGTCGCCGAAGACGCCCGAGGGCGCGACCTGCTGGCGGACGACGGTGTTCGAGAACATGGCGCGGCCATAGACCGTGACGTGCTCGTTGATGTCGTACTCACCGGTCGCCAGGAACTGATAGCGCTCCTGCGGCGTCTGGTAATAGTTGAAGGGGTTGAAGTTGAAGCGGTTGCAATTGCCGGCCAGCGTGCCGTCATTGCGGAACTGCCTGCCAAGGCTGGTGCCGAGCACGATGCGCGCCGGCAGGGTCGTACCCGAACCGCCAACCGTGATCGTGCCAGGCCCGTCGCAGCCGGCGGGCGGCGGCGGACCGCCATTGTCGCTCGGGCCATCGGCCGTGCTGACTTCGAAGAGGCCGAAGTTGCGGTCGGCCAGCGTGACCGGCTTGCGGTTGGTGTAGTTGACCGACAGCGTGACGTTGCCGCGGTCGTCGTCGAGATTCGCGCCGACGGTGGCGCTGCTGCTGACGATGCCGCCGTCACCCTTGCCGGTGAGCGAGTATTCGGTGTCGATCGCGACGCCTTCGAAGTTCTTCTTCAGGATGAAGTTCACCGCACCGGCGACCGCATCCGAGCCGTACACGGCCGACGCACCGCCGGTCACGATGTCGACGCGCTCAAGGAGGGCGACCGGGACCTGCGAGATGTCGACGAAGCCGTCGATGTTCGCCGGGGTCATGCGGTGGCCGTCGAGCAGGACCAGCGTGCGCTGTTCGCCCATGGAGCGCAGGTCGACAGTCGAGATGCCCGCCGTGCCGTTGTTCACGTTCGAGCCGTCACCGGGGACGGTGGCGGGCAGGTCGCGCAGGATCTGCTCGACTTCGGACTTCTGCTGGAGCTCGAGTTCCTGGGAACCGATCGTGGTGATCGGGCTCGCGGACGTCACGCCCGGCTTCGCAATGCGGGTGCCGGTGACCGTCACTTCTTCGCCGGCATCGGCCTCGGCGGCGGCAGCGGCCGCCGTCGGCGCGGGCGTCGGCGCCGGGGTATCCTGCGCCATCGCTGCGCCCGCGGCCAGGAAGCCGGCGGCAACGCTGCTGAGCACAGTGGACGCGAGCAAACGATCGCGCTCCAGCTTTAGCATGTGGAACCTCCTAGAATGGATAGAGCCGGTTCTCATTCGCCCCTCGAACGGAACCGCGCCGGCTTCACCAAAGGGTGAACCGGAATTGGGCGGACCTTAGTTTGACCGTCACTTGAGCGTCAATTTGGATCAGGCAATCGCGTCACGGTTTCGCGAAAGTGTTGCCACAATACGCCACAGACGGATAATTATTGACAATTCAATAAGTTAACAGACAGAGCCTGGACCGCCCTGTGGCATGCGAGCACCCGGTTGCCCCACCGCGACAAGGCTCCGGAGGCCAATCCCCTCCGCGCACGCAATCCCGACGTAATCCTGTGCGGAGAGAACCCGACTCGACATCGCGCCGCTTTTTCTTAACAGGGAGCGATGGCCGAGGTTTTCCGTGTCGCAGACCACTGATCCTTCACCGCTGCTGCTGGCCGGTCACCGCGCGGTGCGCGAGGGCCGCCTGGCCGAGGGCCGCCGCCTGTTCGAACAGGTGCTGCGCGCCGATCCGCGACATGGCGAAGCGCTCTACACGCTCGGCTTCCTGGCCTTCCAGACGGGCGACCTGAAGGTTGCGCACGAATTGCTGCTGCGCACCGTGCAGGTGCGCGAGCGCGATCCGCTGGCACATACGACGCTGGCGGTGGTGCTGCGCGAACTCAACGATCCCGGGGGCGAACGCGCGGCACTGACCGACGCCCTGAGCATCGATCCCTATTACATGCCCGCCCTGCTGTCGCTGGGTGCGTGGCAGGAACGCAACGGCTATCCCCGGGCGGCGGCCGACACCTATCGCAACGCCCTGAAGATCGCGCCGGACGACCAGCGGTGGCCGCCGGAGTTGCGCGACCACCTGGCGCATGCCCGGACGGTGACCGAGCGCAACGCGGCCGCGCTGCATGCCCATCTGGAACAGGCGACCGAAGCGGCCCGGGCCCGGCACCAGGGCGCCGATTTCGAACGGGCGCACGAAACCATGTCGATCCTGGCCGGACGCTCGCGGCCCTATGTGCACGAGCCGATCATGCTGCACGTGCCGCGGCTGCCGGCGATTCCGTTCTATCCGCGCGCCGATTTCCCCTTCCTGGCCGGACTGGAGGCCCAGACCGACGCCATCCGGGCAGAATTGCTGGCGGGCCTGCGCGATCTCGAAGGCTTCGCGCCCTATGTGCAATATCCCCCCGGCGTGCCGGTGAACCAGTGGGCCGAGCTGAACTATTCGGACAAGTGGTCGTCGCTGTTCCTGTGGCAGGACGGCCTGCCGGTCGCGGAAAACCACAAGCGCTTTCCCAAGACCGCGGCCGCGCTCGCGGCGCTGCCGATGGCCAATCTCGAAGGCTTCTGTCCCACCGCCATGTTCTCCGCGCTGAAGCCCGGGGCACGCATTCCGCCGCACACGGGCGAGACGAACGCGCGGCTGATCGTGCATCTGCCGCTGGTGATTCCGCCGAACTGCTCGTACCGGGTCGGCTATGAATGGCGGCGCTGGGTGGAAGGGGAGTGCCTGGTGTTCGACGATTCGATCGAGCACGAGGCGCGCAACGATTCGGACCAGATGCGCATCGTGCTGATCTTCGACATCTGGAATCCCTATCTGACCCTCGCCGAGCGCGACGTGGTGAGCACGGCATTAAACGCCGCGCGCGGCTATTATGCGGCCGGCTGACCGGCTAGACTGAGGCGATGCCCGTCTTCGCCGCCTATACCCTCGTCTTCGTGCACGACATGGACCGTGCCGTCGCCTTCTATCGCGACGCGCTGGGCTTCGAGGTGCGGATGGCGACGCCGGCCTGGAGCGAACTGGAGCTGGCCGGCGCCATCATCGCGCTGCATGCGGGGCGCGATCCCGGCACGCGCGAGACCCAGCTCGGCTTCAAGGTGCTGAACATCGACAGCGTTGCGAATGCCGTGGTTTCGCATGGCGGCTTCATCCACGCGCCGAAGAAGCAGGCGGCCGGAGAGCCCGCCATCATCAAGGCCGGCGACACCGAGGGGAACGTGTTCTTCCTGTCGGAAGGCCCGGGCGCCTGAGCTACCGGACCTCCTCGCGCGGCATGCGTATCTGACGGCCCGCCGAGGCGCCGCCGCCGAACAGCTCAAGCAGGGCGCGGCCGGTTTCGCTGTCCACCACGTTGCCGAGCGCCCGCAACTGCTGGGCCGTCGTGGCGGCGCCCGACATCGAGCTCCAGAACACGTCCCAGGGCGAGACCTGCGGATAGAGCGCGACGTTGATGCGCTTCGACTTGTCGAGGCCGGCCGCCTCGATGGTCGCGTCCAGCGCATCGGCGAGGCCGCCGAATTTGTCGATCAGCTTGAGGCCCAGCGCATCCGAGCCCGGCCAGACGCGGCCCCTGGCGATCTCGCGGACCTGGTCCAGGGGCATCTTGCGGCCCTCGGCCACGGCGGCGGTGAAGCGGTCGTAGATCTGGTCGAGGCCGGCCTCGAACTTGGCGCGCTGCTGGGGCGTCCACTCGTCGAACGCGGAATTGAAGTTCGCATTGGCGCCGACGCCGATCTCGGCCGGGTTCAGGCCGACGAGCCGATAGGTGTCGCGCACCATGAGCTTGCCGGACAGGACGCCGATCGAACCGGTGATCGTCGCCGGGCTGGCGAAGATGCGGTCGGCATACATCGAGACCCAGTAGCCGCCAGACGCGGCAACCGGCCCCATGCTGACGATGATCTTCTTGCCGCGGCCCTGCGCCTTCTGGAGGGCATCGAGGATGACGTCGGAGGCGAGCGCCGATCCGCCGGGCGAGTTCACGCGGAACAGGATCGCCTTGACCGCCGGGTCGTCGGCCGCGTCGGTGATGGCCTGGGCGATGGTGTCGCCGCCCATCACGCGGCCGTCGAGCAGGCTCTCGGTCGAGGCGCCGTCGACGATCGGCCCTTCGGCGGCGACCAGCGCGACGGTTCCGTCATTGCCGTAGGGATTATCGTAGGGCGAGCCCTCGTGTTCGTAATATTCCTCGATCGGCATGACGTCCGATCCGGACCCGGCCCGCGCCTTCGCGGCCTCGCGCGCATCGTCGTAAAAGCCCACCCGGTCGGCGAGCTTCGCATCGACCGCGCCCTGCGTCAGATAGGGGCCGGCGTCGATGAGGCCGCGCAGGGCCTCGGGCTGCATCTTGCGCCGCTCGGCGATGTCGGCGGTCAGCGTTCCGTAGAGCGACTGGACGAGATGCGTCGTCGCCTCGCGATGGGCGGGCGTGTAGTCGGTCTCGGTGTAGACGTTGGCGGCGTTCTTGTATTCGTAACGCTGGCCGAAGACCGGCTTGGCCCCGACCTTGTCGAAGACACCGCGCAGGAAGACGGTCGTCGACAACAGGCCGACGGCGTTCATCTCGCTCGTCCGCTGGAGCCAGATTTCGTCGGCGAGGCTCGCCACGTAATACTGGCCGATGCCCGGCCCCTGGAAACTGCTCGCCTGGGCGATGACGAAGCGGCCCGCTTCGCCGGCGCGGAAGGCATCGAGCGCTTCCTTAAGCTCCTGCGCATGCGCGCCCGCGATGCCGCCATCGCCGACCCGCAGAAGGATGCCCTTCACGCGCGTGTCGCCGGTCGCCTTCTGGAGCGCGAAGATGAGGTCGATGAAGGACATTTGGGGCTGCACGAACAGCCCCGGTACCGGGGCGTCGCTGAAGCCGCCGCGCGCATCGATGGCAAGCACGGTCTTCTGCGGAATGCCGCGGTCGGTCAGCACGCCCCACACGGCGCCGAGGACGACGACGACGATCACCAGGGCGATCAGCGTTCCGAGCACGGCAAAGGCGTTGCGGAACATGCGGGCAATCCACCCGAACAGGCCGCGGAACAGCGCGTAGAGCGTAAACATGGGGACCCGTGTCTTGATCTGCCGCGCACCCTAATGTCGGTGACCCGCGGCGTCCACGCGGCGTCCGTCACGGAAATGCGAAGGGCCGGCGGTTGCCCGCCGGCCCTTCACAGATCCTGTCTCGGCAGGTGGCTCAGGCCGCCTTGCGGAGCTTGGCGAAGCCTTCACGCACCGGCTCGAAAGCTTCGCGCGCCGCTTCGGCGGCCACGTCGCGCACCGCGCGGATGTTCTGCACGCTCGTCTGGAACTGGGCGCGGACATAGCCGCCCTGGATCTCGAGCGCTTCCTTGATCGACTTCGCCGCCGCGACCTTGCGCATCGCGTCGAAATAGGCGTTGGCGTCGGCCTGGACGAACTCGATGACCTTCAGGTTCACGTCGCGCACGCCGGCACCGGCGGCTTCCAGCGAGGTGCGCACGACGCCGATCGCATCCTCGGCGCCTTCGCGCGCCGTCTTGGCGCGATTCTGCATCGTTTCCCACGCTTCCTTGGCGCGGTCGTTCAGCGTGCCGACGCGCTCTTCCAGGGCCTCGCGCGCCTGCGCGAAAAAGGAATGGTCGGCGGCCTTCGCGGCGGCCTTGGGAGCGGCCTTCGCCTTGGCGGCGGTCTTCTTGGTACGGGTGGTAGCCATGTGTCTCTCCAGCATCATCGTTGGGGCAGCGGTGTTCAGGCGAACTTCGCCGCCCGTGCCTGAGGCAGGAGATAGGAGAATGCATGCTGCATTGCAACAAAAATCGTGCACTGCACCATGACCGGCCCGTCAATACGGGCCTAAGCGATTGAATTTCAGCCCGAAGATTCTATCGTCGAGGGATATTTCGGGAAGAGCATGGCGGCGGCGAAAGCGGCGCCGAAGGGCGTGTAGCGCCGGGCGTCGAACGGCCGCCATTGCGCGGGGTCGGCGACCAGGCGGTCGCACACGGCGATGAGAATGACCGGATTGACGGCCATGCCGATATGCGAGGCGACGACTTCGATATTCTCGCGCGGCAACCCTCCGTCGTAGCCCACCTGTCCCTTCGGAATCGCGGTCGTAGTGGCATCGACGACGCCGTCGAGGCGGCTGAAGATCGCCACGAGCGGCACCGGCGGCGGGGCGTGCAGAATCTCGGCGTCATGGGCGTCGAGATGGTGCTCGGGCGACTTGCCCGTCATCCACCGCATCGCGTGCGGCAGGATCGCGTTCATGTGACCGGCGCCATCGCGGCGCAGATAGGCCGGCGAACCCAGGGTGATGACACGGTCGATCAGTTCCGGCGCGGCGCGGGCGATTTCGCGCGCATAGATGCCGCCGAGGCTCTGACCGATCAGCGCGACCTTGCGGCCGGTACGCTGAGCCATCCGATCCAGCTTGGGCCGCAGCCGGGCCACCATTTCGGGCAGGCTGTCGTCGTGCTGGGGGCCGCGGTTGGTGCCCAGCCCCCAACCTTCGGCGTGGAAGCCTTGGCGGTTGAGGAAGGCGTTCAAGGGGTTGAGCGAAATCTCCGGCCCACCGAAACCGGGCAAGGTCAGCACGGCCCGGGGTGCAGCGGCGCGGGGCGCCAGACGGCGGAGCACCGGCTCCATGGCGATCTTGCCGGCGTATTCACCCGCCGCCCAGCTCGCATCCAGGAAGAAGCGCGCAACTCCAAGGGGCGAATTTTCGGGCATGATTGTCCCTTTCCTGCGCCGGCGACGGCGAATGCGGCCGACTCCGGCCAGGCTCCTAAGATTTAGGGATCAACAGACGGCGGCCGCAAGCGGCCTTGATCGCCGTACGCGCGTGGCGGAAGCTCCGGCATGCGCCTCATCCTGCGGATCGAGAACCAGCCTTCGCTTGCGAACGGCCAGCCGCTGAGCCGCACGCTCGAGCGCCAGGACCTGCGGCTCGGCCGCTCGGCCGATGCCGACTGGCAACTGCCCGACCCGCAGAAGCTGATCTCGTCGGAGCATGCCGAAATCCTCTATCGCGACGGCACCTACGTGGTCTGCGATCGGAGCCGCAACGGCACCCTCGTCAACGGCGAGCGCCTGGCGTCCGACGGCCGGGAAAGGCCGTTGCAGGACGGCGACGTCATCGCGATCGGCCATTACGACATATCGGTGCAGGTCGCATCGGCCTCCGGCAGGCAGGAACCGGACCGGGCGATCGAGTCCAGCGTCGTGGAGGACCTGCCCGGACCCCAGGGGGCGCGGCTTTCGGACCCCGCGGCCCGGCCGGAGGCGCTTGCCGCGTTCATGCGGGGGGCAGGCGTCGACCCCGGCGCGGCACACTCTCTGGGGCCGGCGGCCTTCGAGCGCGCCGGCCGGACCTTTCGCCTGCTCGCCGGCGGCCTCTCCGATCTGCTCAGGCGGCAAGGCGAGATGAAGAGCGTCCTCGGCGTCGAGCGCACCACGCTGCACGATACCGGCAACAATCCGTTCAAATTCGCCGACGCTCCCGCAGACCTGATCGAGCGCGTCTTCGCGCCGCGCTTCAGCGACCTGCCGGGGCCGGAAGCCGCGGAGCAGGCCCTGGAAAGCGTGCGGCTGCACGAAATCCGCCTGCTGACGGCGATCAGCGATGCGGTGCGCAGCATCGTCGCGCGCCTGTCGCCACAGGAGATCAGGGAGCAGGCGGCAAATGCAGGAGACAACCCCGAGGCCGCCAAGGCGGCGTGGTGGGACGAGATCGAGCGCCTGCACGCCGCGCTCCTGGCCGACGACGGCAGCCCGCTGGAAGAGCTGATCGAGCAAGAGCTGCGAAACGCCTTCACGCGCCATCTCTGACCGGCGTTCAGGCGCCTGCCCGCTCCGGGCTGACGGCCGTCACCTCATCGCAGATCACGACGACAATGCTCACATTGTCGGGGGCGCCGCGGCGCAGGCAGAGCTGGACAAGATCGCCGCAGGCCTTGGCGGCACCCGCCTGGCGGATGGCGGCCGCGATCTCGTCGTCAGAGGCACAGGCCGTCAGGCCATCGCTGCACAGGAGGAAGATGTCGTCGGGCTGCACGTCGATGCGGCGCTGTTCGACGCGCGGCAAGGCGTCCACGCCGATCGCCCGGGTCAGGACATGCCCCATGGGATGGTTGCGCGCCTCGGCCTCGGTGATCTGGCGCGTGTCGATGAGGTGGCGCACGTGCGTGTGGTCACGCGTCAGCAGACAGAGGACCCCGTCGCGGAAGCGATAGACGCGGCTGTCGCCGACCCAGAGGCAGACGCCTTCGTTGCCGTTGACGTAGAGGGCGGCAAGCGTGGTCCCGATGGTCGCCTGTTCGACCTTCGCACGCGCAAATACCGCCCCGTTTGCTGCGGCGATGGCCCGTTCGACGGCCGCGAGATCGGCTGCCAGCGCACCGGTCAAGGCCGTGCGGTCCAGCGCCTCGGCGACCGTGGAACTTGCGAATCGGCCGTGCTGGTGGCCGCCCATCCCGTCCGCCACAGCCCAGAACGGGGCGGAGGGGTGGACCGCTACGGAATCCTCGTTTTCCCCGCGCCGGAGGCCCGGATGGGTTTCGTGAGTCGTGCGAAAGCGAAGCGACTTCATATCCGCCTCACGCCCTCCTGCGGCCATCAGCGCTGGACCGCAATCAAACCACATTTCCGCGCTTTTTGTCTCGCAGGACGTGTGGCACGGAGCCGGTTCCCGATGCCTCGCGCCAGTTGACCCGGCAGGCTGCGCACGGCATCTAGCCCCCATGCACCGGTCGCGGCCGCGCCACGCGCGCGCCTTTGGAGCCCATGACGAACTGGCTTTCTAGCGCGACGGGAGGCCGGCGGCCGGGGACGGTTCCGCTGAACCGGCCTTCGCTGACCAAGCGCGCCCTTGCGCAGCCGGCGAGCGGACCCGGAATCCGGGACCGGTTCCTCGCGGTCGGGTGGGATGCCTTTGTCCGGTGGGCCTTCGTCTTCATCGTCGTCCTGCCCATAGGGGTGACGGCCGTCTACGAGGCGGTCTTCGCATCGCGCACCTATGTGGCGGAGGCGCGCTTTGCCGTGCGTCAGGCGACCGACCGGCCGCTGAACGACACTTATATAGGGGCGGCGGGCTTCGATGCGCTCCCCTCGCCCACGGCCGAGCGGGATGAGACGGCCAAGGCGAGCACGGGCAATCGCGGTTCCGACGCCGCCGCGCGGGCCAACCAGATCATCACCTCGGCCATCCAGAGCCTGGCGGGCGGGCGCAACGACCTCGAGCCGTATATGCTGGTCGACTACGTCTCGAGCCTGGAGATGGTCCGCACCCTGGACCAGGACCGATGGCTTCGCGCCCGATTCGCCGCCGGCAACCCCGACTGGATCCACGCGCTGCCCGACAATGCCAGCCAGGAGCGGCTGGAGGAGTATTGGCGCTGGGCGGTGGCCGCCTCGATCGACACGACGACGGGCCTCATCAGCCTGAAGGTCACAGCGTTCACGCCCGAGGATGCCCAACAGATCGCCGATCACGTCGTGGCGCAGTGCGAAGCCATGCTCAGCCGCATCGTCGAGCGGAGCCGGCATGATCGCATGGCCGAAGCCAAACGCCTGCTGACCCGGGCGCAGGAACGCTACACGGCCGCCGAGAGCGCCATTCGCAAGCTGCGGGCCGACGAACTGCTCATCGATCCGACGCTGTCGGCGACGACGCTGTTCAAGCAGCTCATGGAGCTCATCAGCGCACGCGTGGCGCTTGACGTGCAGCTGCGCCTGATCGAGCCCAATGTCAGCGCCGACGCCCCGCAGTTGAAAGTCCTGAGGGCCCGGATCGCGGCGCTCGATGCGGAGATCGAAAAGGCGAAGGCGGCGCTCACGGACGCCGGCGGAGCGCCCGGCGCGGCTTCGAACTACCTCACCGCTTACGAAACCGCCGAATCCGAACGCATCTTCGCCATGAGCCTCTATCAGGCGGCACTGGACGGCGTCGAACGCGTACGGCTCGCGAGCGAACGTGAAGCGTCCTATCTCGCCGTCTTCGCGCCGCCGCTCCTGCCCGACGGCGCTTCCGGTCCCAACGTGACCGCTACCGTCGGGACGATGGCGCTTATCTGCCTGCTGCTGTTCGGCATGCTCACGGTGGTCGCTGCGGCAAGCCGCGACCAGATGGGCGGCTAGACATGACCGACGTCCGCGACCTGGCGCGCGCGCCGAAGGATTTCTCCCGCGGACTGCGCGCCCGCGATCCCGAGGATCTGCACCGGCTGAAGGTGCCCGAGGCGCCGCCGTCGCTGAAGCGGCCGATCGCGCTGCTCTTCCTGGCCATGGTCGTTGCGCCCTGCGTCGCGCTCTATCTGTACCTCGCGCTCCTGATTTCGCCGCAATACGAGTCCGTCTCGACCTTCGTCATTCGCGGCGATGTGGAGCATACCGCCAACCGCCTCGCCGGGTTGCTGTCATCGGTGAGCGCCGTCGCCGCGACGACACATACCCAGGAAGCCGGCATGCTGGCGCGCTACCTGCCGGAACGCGCCTTCGTCGAGAGCCTCAGCAAGAAGGTGGACCTCAAGCCGATCTTCGCGCGCGACGACGTCGATCCCTTTTCGCGCCTCAACCCGGCCGCTTCGTCTTCGGGCCTGGCCGCTTACTGGCGCGGCCACGCCAATCTCGCGGTCGATCCGCTTTCGGGAATCGTGACCCTGAAGGTGCGTGCCTTCCGACCGGAGGATGCCCAGAAGATCAACGCTGCCGCCCTGGAGACGGGCGAGGAGATGCTGAACGCCGTGCTCGATTCCTCGCGCCGCGACGCCATGCGGATCGCGGAGCAGGACAAGCAGCGCGCCAGCGAGGAACTGGAAGCCGTCCGGAGTGAAGTCGAGGCCTTCCGGCGCAGCCATGCACTGTTCGATCCGCAGACCGAAGGATCGAACACGCTGGCGCTCATCCTCGACCTGCGCGCCCGGCGCGCCTCGATGGCCGCGGAACTTCAGGCGGCGCTTGCCAATCTGTCGCCCCAGGCCGCGCAGGTGCGCGCCCTGAAAGCACGGCTCGCAGCCCTCGACGAGCAGATCGCATCGCTGGAAGCCGACCTCGCGAAGGGCACCGACACCACCTCGATCGCGGCGCTGATCTCCGCCTTCGACGAACTCAACCTGAAGCGGGCGTTCGCGGAGCAGACCTATGCGCTGAGCGAGATGACGCTTCTGCGGACGCAGGCAGAGGTCGAACGCTGGCACGTCTATGCGGTGCCCGTGACGCCGCCCGACCTGCCGATCGAGTCGACCAGCCCGCGTCCCCTCGAACGTGCGGCCCATCTCTTCATGGTCATGTCGGTTCTTTGGGGCATCCTCTCGCTCCTGGCGCTCGGCACGGCCGAACATCGGCAGTAGGCGCGGGTGAATACCGCCGAACCCCGCACCGGCATCGCCGCCCTCCCGCGCAAGGCGCGCACCGCGACGCGGCTGCTGTGGTGGCGCGTCCTGCGCATCGTGGCCCTGCGTACCGTGCTGTGGCGCCACTACCAGACCAGCCGCATCCCGACATGGCACGCGGATGCCTGGCGGCTACGGCTCTCCTTCACCCGTCTGACGAGGACGCTGGCAAGCGCCATCTCGGGCCACGCCCGCCAACGCGTGCTCTATTCCGTTCCCTTCAAGCCCTACACGCACGAAAGGCCGCGGGTACTCCATGCGATCGCCAACCTGCATGTCGGGGGCTCGACCCAGCTGATCTTCGACCTCTGCCGCGACCTGAGCGCCCGCTTCGACATGCGGATCATCACCGGAGCGCTGCCTCCGGAAGGCACCCACAAGGGGGTCAAGGTGACCCACGTGCCGCACGGCGCCGCGTCGCGGCACATGCAGCGTGTCGTCGCGGCGCACAAGCCGGACATTCTGCACCTGCATTATTGGGGCGAAGGCGACACGACGTGGTACGAGGCGGTGCTTCAGGCCGGCAAGGCGCAGGGACTGACGATCGTCCAGAACGTCAATACGCCGGTGGCGCCGATCCGCGACCCCGCCGTGGCGTTCACGATCTTCGTGTCGCATTACGTGCACGAGACGTTCGGCGCCGGCATCGAGCCCTGTGCGGTGATTCACCCCGGCATCGAGCTCGGACGGTTCGAGGCGCCCCGCACGTTCGACGACGACGCGCTGCGCTCGATCGGCATGGTGTATCGCCTGGCGCAGGACAAGCTGCGGCCGGATTCGATCGACGTGCTCATCGACGTCTGCAAGAGCCGTTCCGACATCCGGGCCGTCGTCGTGGGCGGCGGCCCGCTGTTCGACAGCTATGTCGCGCGAACGGTCGCGGCGGGGGTACGGGACAATTTCCTGTTCACGGGCCAAGTGCCCTATGATCGCCTGCCCGAGTATTATCGGCTGTTCCGCCTTTTCGTCGCGCCGGTATGGCAGGAGAGTTTCGGACAGGTCGTGCCCTTCGCCATGAGCATGGGCAGCGCCGTGGCGGGCAACCGGGTCGGCGCCCTGACCGAAATCCTTGATGGGGCCGACACGCTCGGCGCTTCGCCCAAGGAAACCGTGAAGCGGATCCTCGAACTGCTCGATCATCCTGGCCGCATCGCGGCGCTTGGGGAACGCAACCGTGCGCGCGCCCGCGATGCGTTCGACGTGCATCATATGACGGCCGCCTATGGCGAGATCTATGACGGCCTTCGCGCAACACTGGACGTCGACGCATGAGGATCGGCGCGGTCGTCCACCAGTTCCCGCCGGACGCGACGACGGGCACAGAGATTCTCTGCCTCCGGTCGGCGCAGGCGATGATCGCGCGCGGGCACGACGTCCGCGTCTTCTCCGGCGACCGCAGTACGCCCAGTGGCGCGCCGCCGCGGGCGGAAACGGTCGAGGGCGTCGACGTGCGGCGGATCGGGAGCCGCCGGCCGCCGCGGCTGCTCCTTGCGCGGCGCATAGCGGAGGAGTTCTCCAATCCTCCGGCAGCGCGGCATCTGATCGCCGCGCTGCGCGCCTTCGCACCCGACGTCATCCATCTCTATCATGCCCAGCAGTTTGGGCTGGCGGTCGTGCCGGAGCTCGCGCACATCGCGCCGGTGCTGTCGACCGTGACCGATTTTCATCTCGTATGCCCGCTGGTTACGGCGGCGCTTGAAGACGGGTCGCCGTGCGACGGACCCGGCCCAGACGGCGCCGCCTGCGTCGCCCATCTGCGCAGGCGCGAGACCGCGCGGCTCGGGACCGAGCGCGGCGCCGGGCGCGCGGCGCTCGCCGTCCGCGAGCATATTCGCCGTCTCCCCGCCGCGGACACGCCGGGACGCCTGGCCCAGGCCATGGCGGCACGCCTGCGCGCGTCCGAGGCCGCACTTGCCGCCATCAGCCTGACCCTGGTCGGCCCGCCGCGCCTCTACGATATGTTAAAGGACGGCTTCGGCGCGCGGGTGCAGGCGTTCGGGCATGCGGCGCCCCCCCTGGACGTGCCGGCCCGGGCCGTCGGCACGCCGCTGAACGTCGGCTATTTCAGCTCCCTGTCCCATCACAAGGGTCTGCATGTTCTGCTTGATGCGATCGCCCTGATCCCGCAGGACGTGCCCATGACGTTCACGATCTGCGGACCGCCCGGCCCGGACGCCAACTATGTACGTGCGATGACGACACGCGCGGCTGCGGACCGGCGCGTCACCTTGTCGCACGGCGTGCCGCATCACCGGATGGGCGAAGCGCTGGGGGCGGCCGATATCGTGGTGATCCCGTCCTTGTGGGACGAGAACAATCCGCTCGTACTGCTCGATGCGCTGGAGGCGGGCCGCTATGTCGTGGCCTCGGCCGCGCCGGGCATGCGCGACGAACTTGGCGAACCGCGTGGCGGCGTGTCTGTGCCGGCCGGCAACGCGCAGGCCCTGGCCGCAGCGCTGCGGGCGCTTGCGGACGACCCGAGCGCGGTGTTGTGCGCCCGCGCGCAGCCGGTCCGCACGTCGATGTTCCCGCAGTATATCGACGCGATCGAAGCGCACTACGCGGCGCTGACGACCGGCAGGTCCCAACCTTCGGCCCTCGCCTCATGACGACGCTGGTCGCGGGCGGTTCAGGCTTCCTCGGGCGCAATCTCAGTCGCGCCCTGCTGGCGCGCGGCGAGACGGTCCGGGCGCTGCATTATCGGCCCGTGCCGCCGTTCGAGGCGCCCGGCCTTACGTGGACACGCTTCGGTCTCGGCGAGCCGGCAGATTGGCCCGCGCTGCTCGAGGGCGTTTCGCTGCTGTACCATCTCGCCTGGTCGACACTGCCGCAGGCATCGCACGAAGACCCCGTGTCGGACGCCGCCAATATCACCGGCACGCTCGCCATGCTGGAGGCGGTTCGGCGAACGCCGGTCGGACGCGTCGTCTTCATCTCGTCGGGCGGGACGGTCTACGGTGCGGTGCCGAGCGGCAGCGCATTGGAAGATCATCCCAAGGCGCCGCTTTCGCCCTATGGGGTGTCCAAGCTCGCGACCGAGCAGTATCTGGAATTCTACGCGCGCCAATGGGGCGTCCAGAGCGTGATCGCACGGCTTTCCAATCCGTTCGGCCCGGATCAGGAGTTGGGGCGCAATTTCGGTGTCGTCGCGACCTTCGTGGCGCAAGCGCTGGAGGGCCAGCCCTGCATCATCTACGGTGACGGCAAGGTCGAGCGTGACTTTCTCTATGTCGACGACGCCATCGCCGCGCTGGTCGCGGCCGGCACACATGAGAAGGCCTCCGGAGTCTACAATATCGGATCGGGCGAAGGCCGCTCCATTGCCGACGTGGTGGGCGCGATCGGGGCAAGTATCGGCCGCAAGCTTGCGGTGGTGCATGCGCCGGCCCGGCCGTTCGATCCGCCGCGCACGGTGCTGAACGCCGCGCGCGCCGAAGCGGAATTGGGATGGCGGCCGCAGATTTCGTTCGCAACCGGCCTTCAGCGCGTCATCGACGCTTATCGCGACGACCCTAAACCGCGATGAAGATCGCGATCCTGGTCCACTGTTTCTACCCGCGCTACTTCTACGGCACGGAAGCCTACGCGTTGTCGCTCGCGAAGGCGTTCATCGGCGCCGGTCACGACGTCACGGTGATAACGGCAAATTTCCAAGGCGATCCCGCCCAGCGCGAAGCGATAGAGCATCGCGTGTGGGACGGCGTGCCGGTCATATCGCTGGACAAGAATGCATGGCCGCACGGGTCCGTGCGCGAAACCTACGACCAGCCCGTCCTGGGCGAGGTTTACGCCCAGATTCTCCGCGCGCTGAGGCCGGATGTCCTGCATGTCTGTCACCTCATCAATCATACGGTCGCGGTGATCGAAGCGGCGAAGGCGCTGGGCATACCGGTCTATGCGACGTTGACGGACTTCTTCGGTTTCTGTCTCACCAACAAGCTGGAGGCTGCCGACGGCGCTCTCTGCGCCGGCCCCAGCGCGTCGCGCGCGAATTGCATCGCGTGCCATCTGAAGGCAACGGCGTCGCGCCCGGAGTCCGGACGCCTGTCGCGGCGCTTAGGGCATCAGCCGTGGCGCAGCCTTGTTGCGGCCGGTCTTGCTGCGCTGGCACGCATCGTGCCCGGGCGCAAAGCGGGATCGCTCCGCCCCGCCGACATCGTACAGCGGCCCGCGCGCCTAAGGTCTGCCATGGCAAACTATGCCGCAGCCATCGCGCCGAGTGCCTTCCTGCGCGATGTCTATCTGCGCAATGCATTTCCCGCCCCGCTCCATCTCAGCCATTTCGGCGTCGACATCGACCGGGCGCCGAAGCCTGCGAGCCTCGATCCGGCTCATGTCCGGCTGGGGTATGTGGGACAACTGGCCTCGCACAAGGGTGTCCACATCCTGCTGGAGGCCTTGCGGCGATCGGGCGCCCGCAATGTCGGGCTCACGATCTGGGGCGACGAGACACAGGATCCTTCCTACAGCGCACGCCTGCGCAGCATGACGGAAGGGCTCGATGTACGGTTTGCCGGCACGGTAGAGCGCGAGGCACTCGCCGCATTGTTCGCCGGCATCGATGCCCTGGTGATCCCGTCCGTGTGGTACGAGAACAGCCCGCTCATCCTTCTCCAGGCGCTCGCGACGCATACGCCGGTCCTCGTTTCGGACGTGCAGGGGCTGACGGAGTTCATCGATCCCGGCCGCTCCGGCATCGCCTTTCCGCGCGGCGATGCCGGAGCACTGGCGCAAATCATCGCCGCGCTCTCGGCCGCGCCGGAGCGTCTGGCCGAGATGTCGCGCCAGACCGAATTCTCGCGGACGCCGGCCGACATGGCAGATGACGTGCTGGCGCTCTATGCGCGGCATGGCTCGCCATGAAAGTCGCGCTCGTCACGCATTGCTACTTTCCGAACCACGTCTACGGGACCGAGGTTCTGGTCGCCATCATGGCGCGCGAGCTCGCCGCTCTGGGACACGAGCCGGTCGTCATCAGCGCGGTGTTCGAAGGCGAACCGCGCCAGGCCACGCCGATCGTGCGCTACGAATGGGACGGCGTGCCCGTCGTCTCGATCGACAAGAATGCCTTTCCGGCGCGGGAGCTTGGCGAGTCCTACGATCAGCCTGCGATGCAGCCGGTGTATCTGGACCTGCTGCGCGGCATCCGGCCGGACGTGGTGCATGTTTTCCACATCATGAACCATACGACGGCGTTGCTGGACGCGGCCGCCGTGCTGGGCATTCCGCTCGTCGCCACGCTGACCGACTTTTTCGGCGTATGCCTCAATCACCGGCTCGAAACGGCGGCCGGCGCGCTTTGCACGGGGCCGAACGCGCTGCGGTCCAATTGCATGGCCTGCCACATCAAGGCGGAGGCCGAGCGGACGCGAAGCGGGCGATGGAGCATGGCCAACGCTTCCGCATTGCGACCGGTCGCTGCCACGGTGCTCGCGGCGAGCGGCCGGTATGTTCCGAGGATGCGCGTTTCCGGCTTCCGGCCCAGCGACGTCACGGCGCGGCCGGAGCGGCTGGCGCGCGCCTTTCGGAATTACCGCGCTGCCATCGCGCCGACCTCGTTCCTGCGCGACATCTACGAGGCGAACAGGTTTCCGGTACCGCTGCACGTCGTCCATTTCGGGCTCGACATAGACCGGCGCCCCAAGCCGCCGCCGCCGGACGAGGCTGTAACCCGCCTGGCTTTCATGGGGCAGATCGCACCGCACAAGGGCCTGCACATTGTATTGGAAGCCTTGCGCCGGGTCGCCGCACCGCACATCCACCTGACGGTATGGGGCGATACGGCCCAGGACCCGGCCTATATGGCGCACCTGAGGAGCCTCGCCGAAGGCCTGCCCGTCCGCTTCGCCGGCCGGTTTCCGCGGGAACGCGTCGCCGACGTCCTTGCGGAGGCCGATGCGGCCCTGATCCCCTCGCTCTGGTACGAGAACAGCCCGCAGTCGCTGATGGAAGCGCTGGCGACCCATACGCCCGTGATCGTGACCGACATGCCGGGCCTGACCGAATTCGTGCGGCCCAGCCAGAACGGCTTCATCGTCAAGACGGGCGACGTTGCCTCCATGCAAGGGGTGCTTGCCGATATCGCCGGACGGCGCGTGGATTTGCGCGGGCTGAGCCTGACCACCGCCTATCCCCGAACGACGCGGGACATGGCCCTCCAGACGCTTGCCCTGTATCCGGCCTCTCCAGGCCCCGAGGCCGTCGCAATTGCGCCATGACCGGCGTACAGGATCCCGGCCTTGCAGCTTGGCCTAGGATACGCCGCGGGATATTATCCCGCATATGCGAAAAGGTCTGGTTGCGCTGAGGCAAGCGGGCTAAGCGCCCGCCACGAAAGGATCTGACGCACCTCATGAGTTCGCCGGACGACGGGTCGACCGACCCGACAGGTGGTCGCGATCTGGTTCTGCGCCGCGGCACGGCCGCAACGGCGCTGCTGCGGCGCGCGGCGCGTGTCGCGCATGAGGATTCGCTGCCCATTTCGGCGTTGCCGCCGATCCTCAGGCCCAAGGGCGGCGTGGAGGCCGGGGACGGCGGCTGGTTCAGCGTCTTCATACGGATCAGCTTCCTGCTCGTGTTCGTCATCCCGACCGTCCTGGTCGTGGGATATTTCGGCTTCGTCGCCAGCGGTCAGTACGAGAGCGAAATCCGCTTCGCCGTGAAGAACGGGGAGATGTCGACGCTGGAGCAATCCGGCGTGCTGGGTGTCGTCAATCCGACGACGTCGATCACCCTGGCGCAGGACACGCTGGTGATCACGAACTACGTGAAGAGCCGGCCCTTCGTCGAACAGCTTCAAAAGGAACTCGACATTCGGGCGATGTTTTCGCGCGACGACATAGACTTTCTGTCGGCGTTCGGCACGGACGGCTCGATCGAAGATCTCGTCCGCTATTGGAGCGGTCGCCTGAAGGTCTCGATCGACAGCATGTCAGGGCTGGTGACCATCGACGTGCGCGCCTTCACGCCCGAAGATGCGCTGAAGCTGGCCCAGGCGCTGATGCAGCACAGTGAGGAGGTCGCTAACCAACTTTCGGCCCGCACGACCGCCGACCTGGTCAAGGATACCGAGCAGGAGCTGAAGCGCGCCGAAGAACGGCTCAAGGAAGCGCGCGCAACCATGCAGGACCTGCGCAACGCGAAGGGAACGCTGGATCCCGATGCGACAGCCACCGGCCTCAACGAGCTCATCGCACAGCTCCGGCTGAGCAAGATCGAAACGGAGGCGCAGCTCGCGACCTATGCCAGTCTCTCGCCTTCTGCCCCCCAGGTGAGAAAGGTGCGCGCCAGGATCGCCGCCTTGAACGACCAGATCGCGAAGCTGGAGGCGGAGATCACGGACTCGTCAGGCGGCGGTGATACGGCGCTGTCGCAAACGGTATCCGATTTCGACCGCGTAGAGCTCGAAAACCAGGTGGCCGAGCGGCGCTATGCCGGCGCCGTGACCGCGCTCGAGGCCGCGCGTCTCTCCGCCGAACGGCGCAAGGTCTACATCACGCCGTTCGTGGATCCGCAGCTCGCCGAAGACCCCACCTCGCCGCCTCGCCTTCTCTACGTCATGGCGGGCCTCTTGGGGCCGTTCCTGCTGTGGGCGGCGCTGATCGGCATCGCGACATTCGTACGGCGCCGCGTGCTCTGATGGCATCGCGCCCAAACTCGCCGACCTGACCCGATGATACGTCTCAGCAACGTCGACAAGGCGTATCGCGCGAACCGCTTCAAGAAGGTGGTTCTCGACAACGTGTCGATCGAGTTCGATCCCGGGCATGCCTACGGCATCCTGGGCCTGAACGGCGCGGGAAAGTCCACGCTGCTGCGGCTGGTCGCCGGGACCGAGATGCCGGACTCGGGCCGCATTCATCGCGGCGTATCGATCTCATGGCCGCTCGCCTTCAACGGCGGCTTCCATTTCGGCATGACGGGGCGCGAGAACCTCAATTTCGTCGCGAGCATCTATGGAGTCGACCGCCGCTACGTGACCGATTTCGTCGCGGACTTCTCAGAGCTCGGGCCCTATCTCGATGCGCCTGTCTCGACCTATTCGTCCGGCATGCAGGCGCGCCTGGCCTTCGGCATGTCGATGGCCATCGAGTTCGACTTCTACCTGATCGACGAAGTGCTCGCGGTTGGCGACGCGCGGTTCCAGGCGCGCTGCAAGCAGGCGATCAACGAACGCCGGAAACGCAGCGGACTCATGCTGGTCTCGCACGGCATCGGCAACGTCAAGGCGATCTGCGATCGCGCGGCGATCCTGAAGGACGGGAAGCTCACGCTGTTCGACGACGTCGACAACGCGATCGAGGCCTACAAGAAATCCTACTAACGCCTAGCGCGACATTGCGTTGGACATGCCGACCGTGGAGGTCACGGGCGCGACGACCGTCTGGAACAGGCTCAGCGCCTTGCGCCACTCCTCCAACGGAGCCGTCGAGATATACATGATGTCGCCATTCACCATCGCAAAGCGCTGTCCGTAGAAGAAGGCCTTAGCCTGTTCGAGGTCGAGACGATAGACGACCGGTACGGGCTGTCCCGCTTCCGGCAGCGGACTGCGCGGGTCGAGTTCGCGCGCCACGGCCGGGGATTCGTAGCGCATCACGAACACACCCTCCGGGTCTGCGCGATTATCGAGGACGCCTCCGCTTTTGCCGATGGCCTGGATCAGGGTGAGGTTGGCAGAACCGAACGGGACCTCCGCATTCTGGCCTGACGCGCCGAGCGCCATGAAGATGCGCGTGTCGTGGCTGACGGTGACGACATCGCCGGGGCGCGCGAAGATATTTTCCCGCGGATTGTCGAGCAGCACCTTCATCGGCACGGTGGCCGTCGAGCCGCCGCGCGTGAGCTGGATCACGGTATCGTAGACCGGGGTCTTGATGCCGCCGGCCGAGGCAATCACGTCGAGAATCCGGTCGCCGCGCAGCGTCAAGGGCACGCGCGCGCCACCCGTCACCTCGCCCATCACCGAGACGGTTCCGCTGACATTGCCGACGACCGAGACGAGAACCTGCGGCTCCATTGCCTGTCCCGAGAGCCGACCGCGGATGGCCGCTTCGGCACCTTCAGGGGTCAGGCCGGCGACATGCACGCGTCCGGCGAACGGAATGCTGATATCGCCGTCGCGCGAGACGATCTGGGGCGGGATCGTCGACGTCGATGCCCCTGTCGCGCCGCCGCCTTCCGTCACCGGGGCAACCGGCGCGGGCGAGAAGAGCCCGCCCGGACCGACTTCCCAGATGGTGACGGAGACCGTGTCGCCCACGCCGATGCGCAGGTCTGGGGCCGGGGCGTTGTCGCCGAAGGTCTCATAGAGGCCGGCATCGCGGCGCGAGGAGAGGACGTCCACGATGCGCGCGTCGATGTCGACGAGCAGATAATTGGCAATATCGTCGTCGGTGACGCCCGTCTCGACTTCCGTAACCGACGGTCCGGCGGACGGCAGCGATCCACACGCGGACACAAGCGAAGCCAGGCAGACGATCAGAAAACGCTGCGACACCATCGAGATCCGGTCTCCGGCTATGCCGCCGGGGCGGCGACGGTTCAGCTTCAGGCGCGTTGGGCCATTTTCCTTAGTCCAGGCCGGGCGGGCAGGAAAGCCCCGAATCCGGGCGCGCCCACAGGCCGCAGGACGGGCCTTTCCGCGGCGGCCCTGTTGCAGCCGTCCGACGGGGCAGCTTGCCAAACGGCGCCCGACCGGTCTCGAATGGCCCGGGAGCCGCTCGGGACCTTGGCATGCAATATCTCCACACGATGATCCGCATCAGCGACGTCGATGCGTCGCTGGATTTCTTCGTCGCCAGGCTGGGCCTGGTGGAGCGGCGGCGGCATGAAAATGCCGGCGGGCGCTTCACGCTGATCTTCCTCTCGGCGCCGGAGACGCCGGAGGCCGAGATCGAGCTGACCTATAACTGGGACCCGGAAGCGTATGAAGGCGGCCGCAATTTCGGCCATCTCGCCTTCGCCGTCGACGATATCTATGCGAGCTGCCAGCGACTGATGGACGGCGGCGTCACCATCAACCGGCCGCCGCGCGACGGCCGGATGGCCTTCGTCCGGTCGCCGGACAAGATTTCCATCGAGCTGCTCCAGAAGGGCGCGCCGCTGCCGCCGGCCGAACCATGGGCCTCGATGCCGAACACGGGCGTCTGGTAATGACTGCAACCACCAAGGACGCACCGAAGGCCTATGCGACCGAACGCGATCCGCTGAGCGACTTCACGGCCCGCGACATCGCGTTCGACGGCAAGCCGAGGAAGGTGTTCGTTGCCGGGAGCGGGCCGGCGGTCATCGTGATGGCCGAAATGCCGGGCATCTCGCCCGAGGTGGCGCGTTTCGCGCGCTGGGTTCGCGATGCCGGTTTCACCGTCTACATGCCGGTGCTGTTCGGCGATCCGGGGCGTCCGGCGAACAGTCTGTTCCACGGCATCGGGGTGATGATCCGCGGCTGCATCAGCCGGGAGTTTCACGCCTTCCGGTCCAATTCGTCCGGGCCGATCGCGCAATGGCTGAGGGCATTGGCGCGGTTCGCGTTCCAGGAGAGCGGCGGCAAGGGCGTCGGAGCGATCGGCATGTGCTTCACGGGCAATTTCGCCCTATCGATGATGCTGGAGCCGGCCATGCTGGCGCCGGTACTGTCGCAGCCGTCGCTGCCGCTGAACGATGCCGCCGGGCTGCATATCGCGCCGGACGAACTGGCGGCGGTGAAGAAGCGGATGGACGAGGAGGATTTGACCGTGCTCGCCTACCGCTTCGCCGGCGACAGCTTCTGCAAGGCGGCGCGATTCGAGGCCTATCAGGCCGCGTTGGGCGATCGCTTCGTGCCGACGGTACTGGAGGACAAGGACGCGAACCCGGGCGCCCTCATGAAAAACCCGCACAGCGTCGTCACGCAGCACCTGATCAACGATGCCGGCCAGCCGACGCGCAAGGCGGTCGACGACATCCTCGCCTTCTTCGAGCACCGGCTGAAATGAGCCCCGTAGATGAGCCCGTGCCGGGGCGCGCCGTTTGAGGTAGAAGGGCGTTCCGGGCGACCTTGGAGAATATCTATGGGCCGGATTACCCCGCCCCCGATCGATACGGACCGGAAAGGCTTCATGTCCGGCTTCGGCGGGCATTTCGCAACGGAGGCCGAGGCTCGTGCCCTGCCGGTCGGACAGAACAGCCCGCAGCACATGCCGCTGGGACTCTATGCCGAGCAGCTTTCGGGCACCGCATTCACGGCGCCGCGGGCCGAGAACCGCCGCTCGTGGCTCTATCGCATCCGCCCGACAGCAATGCACCCGCCCTACAAGGCCTATGTCGGCGCGGTACATCTGCGCAGCGGCCCGTTCGATGAAGAGCCGCCCTCGCCCAACCGGCTGCGCTGGGATCCGTTTCCGCTACCGCCGGAGCGGGTCGATTTCGTCGATGGGTTGAGGACCATTGCGGGCAGTGGCGACCCGGCGGCGGGTGAAGGTATCGCGGCGCATCTCTATGCTGCGACTGCGCCGATGAAGGATCGCGTCTTCGGCAATGCGGACGGCGAATTGCTGATCGTGCCGCAATCCGGCGCGCTGGACGTCGTGACGGAGATGGGCGTGCTGCGGCTGCGGCCCGGTGTCGTCGGCGTCGTTCCGCGCGGCGTGCGCTTTCGTGCCGAACTGCCCGACGGCGCGTCGAGCGGCTATATCTGCGAGAATTACGGCGCGCCGCTCCGCCTGCCGGAGCTCGGCCCGCTCGGCTCGAACGGACTTGCCAATCCGCGCGATTTCGAAACGCCGGTCGCGGCTTATGAGGCGACAACGCGTCAGACCGAAACGATCCAGAAATTCCAGGGCCGGCTGTGGGTGACGACACTGGGCCATTCGCCGCTGGATGTCGTCGCCTGGCACGGCAATCACGCGCCGTATCAGTATGATCTCGCACTGTTCAACACGATCGGATCAATCAGCTTCGATCATCCCGACCCCTCGATCTTCACGGTACTGACGTCGCCGAGCCAGATACCGGGTACCGCGAATGTCGACTTCGTCATCTTCCCGCCGCGCTGGATGGTGGCGGAGCACACGTTCCGGCCGCCCTGGTTCCACCGCAACGTCATGAGCGAGTTCATGGGGCTGATCCACGGCGCCTATGATGCGAAGGCGGGCGGCTTTGCGCCGGGTGGATGCAGCCTGCACAATGCGATGTCGGGCCATGGACCGGACGTTGCCAGCTACACCCAGGCGATCGAGACCGCTCTGAAGCCGCACAAGATCGACAACACGATGGCCTTCATGTTCGAGAGCCGCTTCGTCTTCCGCCCCACCGGCTTCGCCATGCAGGCACCGCAGCTTCAGTCGGACTACGACGCGTGCTGGGATGGCTTCGCGCCAGGGCCGCAATGGCGTTGATCGACCACACACATGACGCGACGCGGCGCTCCTGGGTTCAGAGCGCGAACGGACACCCGGATTTTCCGATCCAGAATCTGCCGCTCGGCGTGTTCTCGACGGGCGATCGCGGGGCGCGCGGCGGCGTCGCGATCGGGGACGCGATATTCGACGTCAAGGTCGCGCATGACGCAGGGCTGTTCGACGGCGACGCTGCGCAAGCGGCGGAGGCCGCGTGCGAGCCTGCGCTCAACACGTTCATGGGCCTCGGGCCGCGCTACAGTCGCGCGTTGCGGCACGCCGTTTCGGACCTGCTCGACGAAAAGGGCACGGCGCAGGCGCAGGTCGAACGCGCGCAGGCGCTGGTCCCAGCGACATCCGCCGCGATGCATCTGCCGGCGCGGATCGGCGACTACACGGATTTCTACGCCGGCATTCATCACGCGACGACGATCGGAAAGCTGTTCCGCCCGGACGCGCCGCTTCTGCCCAACTATAAATATGTTCCGATCGGCTATCACGGACGCGCGTCTTCGATACGGCTGAGCGGCGCGCCGGTCGTCCGGCCGAAGGGCCAGCGCAAGCCGCCGACGGCCGACGTTCCGACATTCGGGCCATGCGCGCGGCTCGACTATGAACTCGAGCTCGGACTGTGGATCGGCCGCGGCAACAGCCTTGGCGAACCCATCGGCATTGCCGCGGCCGGCGACCGGCTTTTTGGCATAAGCCTGCTCAACGACTGGTCCGCGCGCGACTTGCAGACGTGGGAGTACCAGCCGCTGGGACCGTTCCTGGCGAAGAACTTCATGACGACCCTCTCGCCCTGGATCGTCACCACCGAGGCGCTCGCGCCCTTCCGTACGGCACAGGCACCGCGCCCCGCAGGCGACCCCGCTCCCTTGCCCTATCTGCTCGGCGAGGCCGACCAGCGCGAAGGGGCATTGGACATCGCGCTGGAGGTCGAGCTTCTGACTGCGCGCATGCGGGCGGATCGCCTGCCGCCTCTGCGGTTGAGCCAGGGGTCGGCGCTGGACCTTTACTGGACGGCGGCGCAGTTGATCACGCACCACGCCAGCAATGGCTGCAACCTTCAGCCCGGCGATGTGCTGGGCACCGGCACGATCTCGGGGTTAACGCCGGAAAGCGCAGGCAGTCTCATCGAGCTTTCGAAAGGCGGCAGCGTGCCGCTGCGACTGCCGACCGGTGAAACACGCAGCTTCCTGGAGGACGGTGACGAGGTGCGCTTCTGCGGCCGCTGCACGCGCGACGGATTCGTCTCCATCGGCTTCGGGGCGTGCAGCGGCATCGTGATGCCGTCTCCGGCGTAGCGCTTCAGCCGAGCTCGAAGGACGGACCGGCGAAGGCTCGCTGGCCACTGAACGCTCGCGCCTGGTCGGCACGCCGCGCCGTGCTGATTGCGCCCGCCGTCGCACCGCCGTCCACCACGAGCGTGTGGCCCGTGATGAATTTTGCCGCATCGCTCGCGAGGAAGAGCGCCGCCTCGGCAATGTCTTCCGGTTGTCCGACCTGGTGGAGCGGCTGCGCGTTGAGCAGCATCGTCTCCACCGAATCCTTGTTCGCGAGGCCGCCATAGACGATGGGCGTCGACACGCCGCCGGGTGCGATGCAGTTGATGCGGATCTTGTCGGCGGCGAATTCGAGGCTCGCGGAGCGCGTGAGATTCACGACGCCGGCCTTCGCCGCACAATAGGCGTGCAGGCCGTTATAGCCGTCGATGCCTGCGATGGAGGCCGTCGAAACGATGGCGCCGCCGCCCACGGCGCGCATCGGGCCGACCGAATGCTTGATGCCGAGGAAGACGCCGCGCAGGCAGACATGCTGCGTGCGGTCCCAGTCTTCGACCTTGATATCCTCCAGCGGGCCAACGGCGCCGCCGATGCCGGCATTGTTGAAGGTGATGTCGAGCCGGCCGAAATTCTCCAGCGCGGCGGCAACCATCGCCTTCACATCACCCTCGTCCGACACGTCGGTACGCTGAAAGATGCATTTGTTGCCGCTCTCGCTGGCAAGTTCGGCGACGTCCTTGCCGCCCTTCACGTTGAGGTCGGCGACCACGACGTTGGCGCCCGCCTTTGCGAAAAGGACAGATGCAGCCTTGCCCATGCCGCTCGCGCCACCGGTGATGATCGCAACCTTGCCCTTGAGATCGTACATGTCAGTCCTCCCGAATGTTCTGCGGGCGATCTTGGCTGCATCCCAAGGCGGAAGCCAAGCGAAATCCAGAGCGCGTTATAGGAACCCAGCGCCGCGAGCGCTGGGTTCGGCCAGGGCAACGCCGCTCGGTCAGATCTTGCGGCCGGCATTCGCCCAGTAAGGCTCGCGCAGCTTCCGTTTGAAGATCTTGCCCGAATCCTCTCGCGGCAGAGCGTCGGAGAACTCGACGGTCTTCGGCACCTTGTAGCCGGCTACGCGTTCGCGGAGATACGCCTTCACGTCGTTCGCGTTGAGTGTGGTGCCGGGCTGAAGCTGCACATAGGCGCAGACCTGCTCGCCGAACTCCTCGTCCGGGATGCCGAACACGCCGCAATCGGCGACGCCGGGCATCTTCACCAGCACGCCCTCGATCTCGGCCGGATAAATGTTCACGCCGCCCGAAATGATCATGTCGGAGGAACGGCCCGAGAGAAACAGATAGCCGTCCTCGTCGAGATAGCCGACATCGCCGAGCGCCACGAGGCCCCGGCGGTCAGCCTTCGCGCGCTTTGCGTCATCGCCGTGATAGGTGAAATTGGCGTAGTCCTTGTACCAGCCGGCGACCTCGCCCGGGACGTTGGGCGGGCAGTCATTGCCCGCTTCGTCGAGCACCCGCACGACGATGTCGCTGAGCATCGCCTTGCCGACGGTGCCGGGCTTTCTCAGCCATTCCTGTGGCGTAACAAAGGTAAGCGCGCCGGTTTCAGTGCCGCCATAGTGTTCGAAGATCACCGGCCCCCACCAGTCCATCATCTCCTTCTTGACGATGGGCGAGCACGGCGCGGCGCCATGCATCACGAATCTGAGGCTCGAGAGATCGTATTTCCGGCGCACATCCTCCGGCAGCTTCAGGAGGCGCACGAACATCGTCGGCACCGTCAGCAGATGCGTGACCTTGTGCCGCTCGATGAGCTGGAGCAGGCGCTCGGCATCGAAGCGCGGTTCAAGGATGAGATTCGCGCCGTTGTTGAAGAAGAAGCCCATCCAGCCATTCGGGGTCGAGTGGTAGAGCGGGCCGGCGGCCATCGCGACAATGTCGCCCATGTTCTTGTCGAGATATTCGTAGGCGCCGAACAGCCTTGCGACCAGGCCGCGCGTTGCTACAGCCTGTTCAGCAGAGGGCGCCTGGCGGCGCACGCCCTTGGGATTTCCCGTCGTGCCGGAGGTGTAGATCATGGAGCCGGGCGGCTCGATCGCCTCCGGCGCGCGGGGCGGGAATTGCGAGAGCCATGAATCCCATTCCTGGGTGCCGGGCGGGATCACGTCATTGCCCTTGGCGAGACCATACGCGGCACGGATTTCGTCGTTCGGTACCTTCACGAAGACCGGGACACCTTTCGGGAGTCCGTCCTTCACCGTCTCATAGAGATCCGTGTGGATGACTATCGCCTTGGCGCCCGAATTCTCAAAGACGTAGCGCGCCTCGGCCGGGGAGTTGTGCCAGTTGACGGGAGTCACGTAGGCGCCGAGCTGGCCCGCCGCGACGGTCGCCTCGATGAACGGAAAATCGTTGCGCATGAAGATGGCGACGACGTCGTCGCGCCGAATGCCGAGCGATTCAAATCCCGATGCGGCGCGGGCCGCCTTTTCCGTAATCGTCGGCGCGGGAACGACCTGTTCTCCGATCCTAACCCAAGGCGTCATGCGCGACTTCCCTTCTAGGCCCCCAGGTGGCGGGCTGGCGTTTCCTGTTGTTCTTGGCGGCCCACGCCGGCGCAACAGCGCCTTACGCTAGCGCGTTGGCGGGGCTGCACAATCCATTACGTGCGCGTAAAGGCGGGGCCGCGCCTCGAATCGCGGTCCCGCCTGTCGGCAGGCGTCAGAAGAAATCGCTGAGATCCAGGGCGCCGGTCAAACTGACGACCTCGATCACGTAGTCGGCGTCGGCCTGGTAACCGGCGATGCCGTTGGCGTCGATGACCAGGAACATGTGGTTCGCGACGTTGAGGTCGCCGCCGTTCGGGTCGAACAGCACCGCGCCGTTGGCGCTGAGCTGGCCGGCCCCGAGGGCCGCCGCGAGGTCTGCGTTGAACGTCGCGGCGCTGAGATTGCCAACGGTGACGTTGGCCTGGACCGACGTGGGGATGGACGCGAGATCGATGCGATCCTCGCTGTTGAGGTCGAGGTTGAGCACGATGTCGCGGTTGGCGCCGGTCGACTCGCCGACGGCCGTGTAGAGCAGGACGTCCTTGTCGGTGCCGGTGCCGAGGTCGAGCGTGTCGCTGCCGCCGCCGCCGAACAGCGTGTCGGCACCGGAGGCGCCGGTGAGCACGTTCGCCCCGGCATTGCCTTCGATGCGCTGCGCCGTCGAGTTGCCGGTGAGATCGATTGCCGTCGTCGCGAGGGCGTCCGATGTCTTGATCAGCTCGACCTCGCTGCCGAACTTCAGCACATAGCTGGCCGATGCGATGACGGTGTCGGAGCCCTGGCCGGCGGATTCGTTGACCTCGTCGCCGGCGGCGTCGACGCGGTACGTATCATTGCCGCCGAAGCCGTAGAGCGTGTCGTTGCCGGCGCCGCCGTCGAGGACGTTGTTGCCGGCGTTGCCGTTGATGCGCTGGGCGACCTCGTTGCCGGTGAGGTTGAGCGCGGTCGTGGCGGCCGCATCGGCCGCGCTGAACGTCTCGATCGAGACGCCGGCGCCGAGCACGTAGCTCGCCGTCGTGAGCACCACATCAGCGCCCTGGCCGGCCGCTTCGACGATGACGTCGGCGGCGTTGTCGACCTTGTAAGTATCGTTGCCCGCGAAGCCGACGAGCGTGTCGGCACCGCCGCCGCCGTCGAGCGTGTTGGTGCCGGCGTTGCCCTCGATCAGCTGGGCGAGGTTGTTGCCGGTGAGGCTGATCGAGGACGTGCCGGCCGCGCTGGTGGTCGTCAGGACCTCGATCGACTGGTTCGCAGCGAGCACATAGGTCGCGCTGGCGCGAACCGTGTCCGTGCCCTGCCCGGCCGATTCGTTGACCGTGTCGCCGGCGGCGTCGACGATGTAGATGTCGTCGCCGGCAGCGCCGTAAAGGCTGTCGTTGCCGCCGGCGCCGTCGAGGACGTTGGCGCCGGCGTTGCCGTCGATGCGCTGGGCGACGCTGTTGCCGGTGATGGCGATGGCCGTCGTCCCGGCGGCCGCCGTCGTCGCCAGCAATTCGACATACTGGCTGGCGGCGAGCACGTAGCTGACCGAGACAAGGACCGTGTCGGTGCCGCCGGTCGAGTTCTCGCGTACCGTGTCGGCGGCGTTGTCAACGTAATAGGTATCGTTGCCGCCGTAGCCGATCATGGCGTCGACGCCGGCGCCGCCGTTGAGGACGTTCGCACCCGCGTTGCCTTCAAGCTGCTGATCGAAGGCGTTTCCGGTGAGATTGATCGCCGCCGTCGCATTCACGTCGGCCGTCTTGAGGAACTCGATCGACTGATTGGCCGCCAGCACATAGCTGGCACTGGCGACGATCGTGTCGGTTCCCTCGCCCGCCGCTTCGACGACGACATCGCCGGCGGCATCGACGCGATAGGTATCGTCGCCGCCGTAGCCGTAGAGCGTGTCGTTACCGGCGCCGCCATCGAGGATGTTGGCGCCCGCGTTGCCGTTGATGCGCTGGGCGAGGTCGTTGCCGGTGAGATTGAGGCTGCTGACGCCCGCGACGTCTGTCGTCCCGAAGGCTTCCATCGATTGTCCCGCTTGCAGGACATAGCTGAGCGACGTGAGGACCGTATCGTTGCCGCCGCCAGCGGCTTCGACGATGACGTCGCCGGCGTTGTCGACCCTGTAGATGTCGTTGCCGGCGAAGCCCGTCATGGTGTCGGCGCCGCCGAGGCCGTCGAGCGTGTTGTTGCCGGCATTGCCCTGGAGCGCCTGGGCCACGTCGTTGCCGGTGAGGTTCAGCGCGCCTGTGCCCGCAGCGTTGGTTGTGGCCAGGAGCTCGATGCTCTGGCTCGCGGCGAGCGCATAGGAAACCGAGGCAAGAACCGTATCCGTGCCCTTGCCTGACGCCTCGGTGACGACGTCGCCGGCGTTGTCGACCGTGTAGGTGTCGTCACCGGCGTAGCCGACCAGGGTGTCGGCGCCCCCGAGGCCGTTGAGGACGTTGTTGCCGGCATTGCCGTCCAGGCGCTGGTCGAAGGCATTGCCGGTGAGGTCGATCGCCGTTACGCCGGCGACGCTCGTGGTGGCCATTTTCTCGACATACTGGCCGGCCGCGAGCACGTAGCTGACGCCGGCGAGGACCGTATCCGTGCCGCCGCCGGCCGCTTCGACCACGACGTCAGAGGCGCTGTCGACGCGGAAGGTGTCGTCGCCGCCATAGCCATACATCGTGTCGGCGCCGCCGAGGCCGTCGAGGATGTTGGCGCCGGCATTGCCGTCGAGGCGCTGCGCGGCATCGTTGCCGGTCAGGTTGATGACCGTCGTTCCCGTAATGGCCGTGGTGCCCAGCGTTTCGATCGACAGGCCGGCCTGGAGCACGTAGCTGACCGACGCGAGCACCGCGTCGGTGCCCTGGCCGGCCGCTTCGACGATGACGTCGCCGGCGTTGTCGACCTTGTAGGTATCGTTGCCGGCGAGGCCGGTCATGGTGTCGGCGCCGGCGAGGCCGTCGAGCGTGTTGTTGCCGGCATTGCCGGTGATCGCCTGGGCGATCTCGTTGCCGGTGAGGTTGATGGCGGTCGTTCCGGCCGCATTCGTCGTCGCGAAGGTCTCGATAGACTGGCCGGCAGCGATCACATAGGAGACCGCGGCAAGAACGGTGTCGCTGCCGCGGTTGGTCAGTTCGAACAGCGCGTCGGCGGCATTGTCGACATAGTAGGTATCATCGCCGCCGTAGCCGTACATGGCGTCGATACCGGCGCCGCCGTTGAGCACGTTGGCGCCGGCATTGCCGTCGAGGCGCTGGTCCGCGGCGTTGCCGGTGAGGTTGATGGCCGTGGTGCCGGCGACGTCGGCGGTTTCGAGGAACTCGATCGCCTGGCCGGAGGTGAGCGTGAAGCTGACCGATGCGACGACCCGGTCGCTGCCCTCGCCCGCCGCTTCGAAAACCTGGTCGGAGGCGCTGTCGACGTAGAAGATGTCGTCGCCGCCGTAGCCATAGAGCGTATCGTTGCCGGCGCCGCCGTCGATCACGTTGGCGCCGGCGTTGCCGTTGATGCGCTGGGCGGCGTCGTTGCCGGTGAGATTGAGCGCGCTTGTGCCGGCGACATCGGTCGTTCCGAAGGTTTCGATCGACTGGCCGGCGGCAAGGACGTAGCTGACGGAGGTGA
This sequence comes from Alphaproteobacteria bacterium, assembly GCA_020852655.1. GTDB lineage: Bacteria > Pseudomonadota > Alphaproteobacteria > Micropepsales > Micropepsaceae > JADZAI01. The sequence goes on along the minus strand of JADZAI010000044.1, from coordinate 34,145 downwards.
GCACCGTGTCGGTGCCCTGGCCGCCGGCTTCGACGATGACGTCGCCGACGTTGTCGACCTTGTAGGTATCGTTGCCGGCCAAGCCGGTCATGGTGTCGGCGCCGGCGAGGCCGTCGAGCGTGTTGACGCCGGCGTTGCCGGTGATGGCCTGCGCGATCTCGTTCCCGGTGAGCGTCATGGCGCCGGCCCCGGCGGCGTTGGTGGTCGCGAGCTGCTCGATGTAAGAGCCGGCCTGGAGCGTGTAGGAGACCGAGGCGAGGACGGTGTCGCTGCCGCCGCCGGCCGATTCGATGACGATGTCGGCGGCGCTGTCGACGCGGTAGGTATCGGCGCCGCCCTGACCGTCCAGCGTATCGTTGCCCGTGCCGCCGTCGAGCGTATTCGCGGCGCTGTTGCCGGTGATGAGGTTGGCGAGCGTGTTGCCCGTGCCGTTGATCGCGGCCGCGCCGGTGAGGGTGAGATTTTCCACATTGGCGACGGCGGCGAGCGAGAAGCTCGTGTCGCTTTCGACGAGGTCGGTGCCGCCGCCCGCCGCTTCTGTGATCGTGTCGCCGTTGGCGTTGACGTAGATGTCGTTGCCACCGCCGCCGATCAGCGTATCGGCGCCGGCGCCGCCTTCGAGGCGGTTGCTGCCGCCGTTGCCGGTGAGGACGTTGGCGGCCGTGTTGCCGGTCGCGTCGATGTCGGCGGAGCCGGTGAGCGTGACATTCTCGAAGGTCGCGAAGGAGACGAGCGAGAAGGTCGTGTCGGACTGGATGGTGTCGATGCCCTGTCCGGCGAGCTCGGTGAAGATGGCGCCGGGAGCATTGACGTAGGTATCGTCGCCGAGGCCGCCGACGAGGGTGTCGAGGCCGCCGAGGCCGATGAGCGTATCGTTGCCGTCGGCGCCCGTGAGCAGGTTTTCGCCGCCCGTGCCGGTGAGGACGTTGTCGAGCGCGTTGCCGGCGCCGTCCACGTCGGCCACGCCGGTGAGGGTCAGGTTCTCGACATTGGCGATGGCGGCCAGCGAATAGGTGACGCTGGAACGGACGGTATCGGTGCCTTCGCCGGCGTTTTCGGTGATGATGTCGCCGATGGCGTTGACGTAGATATCGTTGCCAAGGCCGCCGATGAGCGTGTCGACGCCGCCGGCGCCGTCGAGCGTGTTGTTGCCGGCATTGCCGGTGATGACGTTGGCGAGGGCGTTCCCGGTGCCGCCGATGTCGGCCGCGCCGGTGAGCGTGAGGTTCTCGACCTCGTTCATCAGCGTGACGGTGACCGCCGACTGAAGCAGGTCGACGCCTTCGCCGGCGGCTTCCGTGATCGTCACGCCGGCGCTGTAGACATAGGTGTCGTCGCCGAGGCCGCCGAGCGCGGTGTCGGCGCCGCCATTGCCGGACAAGGTATCGTTGCCGAGGCCGCCGGTGAGCAGGTTGGCGGCGGCATCCCCGGTGAGGGCGTCGTTGAAGGCGCTGCCGAGGAGATTCTCGAACTGCGCGAGCGTGTCGATGCCCGCGCCGCCGGTGGCCTGCGCCGTCGCGAGCGCCAGGCTGACCGTGACGGCGGCCGAGGCGCCGGCATAGCTGGCCGTATCGAGGCCGGCGCCGCCGTTCATGGAATCGTTGCCTGCTCCGCCTTCGATGACGTTGGCGGCGCCGCTGCCGGTCAGCGTATCGTTGAAGGCGCTGCCCAGGAGGTTCTCGAAATTGCTGAGCGTATCGGTGCCGGCGCCGCCGGTGACCTGCGCCGTCGCAACCGCGAGGCTGACGGTGACGGCGGACGAAGCCGTGGCGTAACTCGCGGTATCGAGACCGGCCGCGCCGTTCATCGTATCGTTGCCGGCGCCGCCTTCGATGACGTTGTTCGCGCCGTCTCCGGTGAGCGTATCGTTGAAGGCGCTGCCGAGGAGGTTTTCGAAGCCCGAGGCGGTGTCGGTGCCGGCGCCGCCCGTATTCTGCGCCGTCGTCGTGGCGAGGTTCACCGTGACGGCGGCGGACGCCGAGGCGTAGCTGAGCGTATCGACGCCAAGCCCGCCGGTCAGCGTATCGTTGCCGACGCCGCCATCGATGATGTTGTCGCCGTCGCTGCCGGCGATGACATTCGCCGCCGCATTGCCGGTGGCGTTCGCGGCGGCGGTGCCGGTGAGCGTGACATTCTCGAGATTGGCGAGGGCGGCTATCGAGAAGGTGACGTCGCTCTGCACCGTGTCGGTGCCTTCGCCGGCATTCTCGGTGATCGTGTGGCCGGTCGGGTTGACATAGGTGTCGTTCCCGACGCCGCCGACCAGCGTATCGGCGCCGGCGCCGCCGATCAGCGTATCGTTGCCGATGTCGCCAGTGAGCAGGTTCGCCGCGCCGTTGCCGGTGATGACGTTGTCGAGTGCGTTGCCGGTGCCGTTGATCGCCGACGCGCCGGTAAGAACGAGATTCTCGATGGTTGTCAGCGCGGCCAGCGTGAAGGTAACGCCGCTGCGCACCGTGTCGGTGCCTTCGCCGGCGAGTTCGACGATGGTGTCGCCGGTGGGGTCGACATAGGTATCGTCGCCCGTTCCGCCGGTGAGCGTATCGGTGCCCGCACCGCCAGTCAGCGTATCGTTGCCGAGGCCGCCGGTGAGGTTGTCGTTCTCGGTCCCACCGTCGATCGCGTCGTCGCCGTCGCCGCCCGTGAGGATGTCGATGCCGGCGTCGCCGAAGAGGCTGTCGCCGTCGGTGCCGCCGTCGATCGTATCGTCGCCCGCATCGCCGTGCAGCGTATCGAGCCCGGCGCTGCCGAGCAGCGAATCGTTTTCGGTGCCGCCGTTCAGGACGTCGTCGTCCGCGCCGCCGTCCATGAGGTCGGCGCCCGCGTCGCCGTTCAGCGTATCGTTGCCGTCGCTGCCGTCGAGCGAATCGGCGCCGTTGCCGCCGCTCGCCAGGTCGTTGCCGTCGTCGGCGAAGACGTTGTCGAGTCCGTCGCCGCCGGTCATCGTATCGTTGCCGGCGCCGCCCGAGAGGCCGTCGTCGCCGGCGCCGCCGTCGATCAGGTCGTCGTTCGAGCCGCCGTCGAGGAAGTCGTTCGCGCCGACGCCGGTGAGGGTGTCGTTGCCGATGCCGCCGTGCAGTTCGCCGCCGCCGGTGCCGAGCGCCATGCGGTCGTTGCCCGAGCCCGCATAGACGGCCAGCGCATCGACGTTCACCACGGTCATGCCGGGGCGCAGCGTGTTGGTGACGCCGTCGGCCGAATCGAAGGACGAGAAGTTCATGACCAGGGCGTCGTCGGTCACGTTGATCTGGACGATGTCGTCGTCCGCGCCGCCGTCGACCACGTCCTGGCCGTCGGAAAAGATGGTGTCGACGCCCAGGCCGCCGTTGATGGTGTCGATGCCGTTGCCGCCGTCGATGGTGTCGAAGCCGTCGCCGCCGTTGAGCGAATCGTTGCCGTCCTCGCCGAAGATCGCGTCGATGCCGTTGCCGCCGGTGAGCGTGTCGATGCCGGCGCCGCCGTAGAGCGTGTCGTTGCCGGCGCCGCCGTCGAGCAGGTTGCCGCTGGAATTGCCGTAGAGACCGTCGTCGCCGCCGCCGGAAAGGAGGTTTTCGACGTTGAGGAAGGTGTCGAGACCGGCGCCGAAAGTATCCTGGGCGGTGGTCAGCGAGAGGTCGATCGAGACCGAGACGGTGGAGAGAGCGTAGCTGACCGTATCGGAGCCGTTGCCGCCGTCGATCGTGTCGTCGCCGAGGCCGCCTTCCAGCGTGTCGTTGCCGTCGCCGCCGGAGAGCGTATCGCTGCCGATATTGCCGCCGAGATAGTTGTCGCCCGCCGTGCCGGTGAGCGAATCGTTGCCGAGGCCGCCGACGAGGTTTTCGAAGCCGCTGAAGAGATCTGTGCCGACGCCGGTCACCTGGGCCGTCGCGACGGCGAGGCTGGCGGTCACGTCGGCCGTCGCGGAGGCGAAGCTGAGCGTATCGCTGCCGGTGCCGGCGGTCAGCGTATCGTTGCCGAGGCCGCCTTCCATGACGTTGTCGCCGCTGGTGCCGGTGAGGCTGTCGTTGCCGGTGCCGCCGACGACGTTCTCGATGCCGCTTACGACATCGGTGCCGGCGCCGCCGGTATTCTGGCCCGAGGCGACCGCGAGGCTGAGGGTGATCGCCGCCGTCGCCGAGGCGTAGCTGGCGGTGTCGATGCCGGCGCCGCCGGTGAGCGTATCGTTGCCGAGGCCACCGATCAGCGTATCGTTACCGTCGGAGCCGTCGAGGACGTTGGCCCCGGTGTTGCCGGTGATGAGATTGTCGCCGGTGGTGCCGGTGGCGTTGATCGCGCCGGTGCCGGTGAGGACGACCGCTTCGATGCTGGTGAACGAGGTGAGGTTGATCGTCGCGTTGCTTTCGACAGTGTCGAAGCCCTCGCCGTCGACCTCGGTGATGACGTCGCCGGCGATGTTGACATAGGTGTCGTTGCCGCGGCCGCCGACCAGCGTGTCGGTGCCGCCGGTGCCGCCGTCGAGGCGATTGTCGTTGCCGTTGCCGGCGATGTAGTTGCTGAGCGTGTTGCCGGTGCCGTCGATCGCCGCGTTGCCGGTGAGGGTGAGATTCTCCAACTCGCTGCCCAGCGTATAGGTGACCGCCGTGACGATGGTGTCGGTGCCGCCGCTGGAGGCTTCCGTGACCGTGTCGCCGGTGTCGACGAAATAGACGTCGTCGCCGCCGCCGCCGACCAGGGTATCGTTGCCGAGGCCGCCGTCGAGGGCGTTGTTGCCGCTGTTGCCGGTGATGGTGTTGGCGACGGAATTGCCGGTGCCGTCGATATTGCCGGTGCCGGTGAGCGTGAGATTCTCGATCTCGGGGTCGAGCAGATAGGTGAGATCGGCCTGGACCGTATCGGTGCCGCCGCCGGTATTCTCGACGATCGTGATTCCGAGCGTGTAGACATAGGTGTCGTTGCCGAGGCCGCCGATCAGCGTATCCTGGCCGCCGGCGCCGTTGAGGACGTTGTTGCCGGAGTTGCCGGTGATGACGTTGTTGAGCGTGTTGCCGGTGCCGTCGATGTTCGACGAGCCGGTCAGCGTGAGGTTTTCCACCTCGTTCGCGAGGGCGGCGACGGTGATCGACGCCTGGACGAGGTCGGTGCCCTCGCCCCCCGCTTCCACGATGGTCGTCGTGCCGGAGGAGAGGACATAGGTATCGTTGCCGGCGCCGCCGGTGAGCGTGTCGTTGCCGGCACCGCCGTCGAGCGTGTTGTCGCCGGTGTTGCCGGTGATCTGGTTGTCGGACGCGTTGCCGGTGGCGTTGACGCCGGCCGATCCGGTGAGGGTGACGTTCTCGACCTCGGCCGCGAGCGAGGTGACGGTGACGGAGGAGACGACGGTATCTGTGCCGCCCCCGGCGGCCTCGACGATGGTGATGCCGGCGGTGTAGGCGTAGGTGTCGTTGCCGATGCCGCCGGTGAGCGTGTCGGCGCCGCCGCCGCCGGTGAGGGTGTCGGCGCCCGAGCCACCGGTGATGGCGTTGGCGTTGGCGTCGCCGGTGAGGCTGTCGTTGCCGCTGCCGCCGAGCAGGTTCTCGAAGCCGCTGAGCGTGTCGGTGCCGGCGCCGCCGGTATTCTGGGCGGCGGCCGTCGCGAGGCTGACGGTGACGTCGGTCGCGATCGAGGCGTAGCTGGCGGTATCGGTGCCCGTGCCGCCGGTCATCGTGTCGTTGCCGGCGCCGCCGTCGATGACGTTGTTGCCGCTGTTGCCGTCGATCGCGTTGGCAAGCGCGTTGCCGGTGCCGTCGATATTGGCGGAGCCGGTGAGCGTGAGGTTTTCCACCTCCGCCGCGAGAGCCGCGACGGTGACGGCGGACTGGACGGTATCGGTACCGCCGCCGGCGGCTTCGACGATGGTCGCCGTGGCGCTGTAGATATAGATGTCGTTGCCGGCGCCACCGGTCAGCGTATCGTTGCCGGTGCCGCCGTCGAGCGTGTTGACCGCGCCGTTGCCGGTGATGGAATTGTCGAGCGCGTTGCCGGTGCCGTTGACGTTGCCCGAGCCGGTGAGCGTGAGGTTTTCGACATTGGCGATGGCGGCGAGCGAGAAGGTGGCGGCCGACTGGATGGTGTCGGTGCCTTCGGCGGCGTTTTCGGTGACGGTATCGCCGGTGGGATCGACATAGACGTCATCGCCGGCGCCGCCGACCAGCGTGTCGACGCCGGTGCCGCCGGTGAGGGTGTCGTTCCCCGTGCCGCCGGTCAGCAGGTTCGCGTTGCTGTCGCCGGTCAGGCTGTCGTCGAAGGCGCTGCCGGTGATGTATTCGAAGAAGGTGACGGTGTCGGTGCCGGCGCCGCCGGTATTCTGGGCGGTGGAGAGGGCGAGGCTGATCGCGATCCCGGCGGCCGCGCCGGCATAGCTGAGCGTATCGACGCCCGAGCCGCCGTTCATCGTATCGTTGCCGAGGCCACCTTCGATGGTGTTGGCGGCGGTCGAGCCGGTGAGGCTGTCGTTGCCGGAGCCGCCGAGCAGGTTCTCGAAATTGGTGACCGTGTCGGTGCCGGCGCCGCCGGTCGCCTGGGCGGTGGTGAGGGCAAGGCTGACCGTAATGCCGGACGTCGCGCTCTGATAGCTGAGCGTGTCGGTGCCGGTGCCGCCGTCCATCGTGTCGTTGCCGGCGAGGCCTTCCATGACGTTGTCGGCGGTCGAGCCGGTAAGGCTGTCGTTGCCGGTGCCGCCGCGCAGATTTTCGAAGTTGGAGACGGTGTCGGTGCCGGCCCCGCCGGTCGCCTGGGCGGTGGTGAGGGCGAGGCTGACGGTGATCGCCGAGGTGGACGAAGCGTAGCTCAGCCAGTCGATGCCGCCGGCGCCGTTCAGCGTGTCGTTGCCGGCGAGGCCTTCGATGACGTTGGCGTTGGCGTCGCCGGTGAGGGTGTCGGCCCCGGTGCCGCCGGTGACGTTCTCGAAGCCCGAAGCCGTGTCGGTGCCGGCGCCGCCGGTCGCCTGGGCGGTCGTGGTCGCCAGGTTGAAGGTGATCGCCGAGGAGATGGTGGCGAAGGAGATGGTGTCGATGCCGAGGCCGCCGATCAGCGTATCGTTGCCGGCGCCGCCGTCGATGGTATCGTTGCCGTCGCCGCCGTTGATCGAATCCGCGCCGCCGAGCCCGGAGAGCGTGTCGTCGCCGCCGAGGCCGTTGATGGTGTCGGCCGATCCCGTACCGGTCAGCGTGTCGTTGGCGGCGGTGCCGTTAAACGTGCCCATGGCAAGCGATTCCCTCTGGCTCCGCGCCCCGCACGGTCCCTTAACGGAGGTAAACATGCGCGGCGTTGACGGGGCCTAAACGGGGGCAGGTCAATTTGCGCGGCGCGCGTTAACGGTTCCCTGACCGCAGGCGCGACCGTTAAGGCGCCGTTAGGGAGCGGGGGCGGGGACCTATGGTCAGACGGATCGCTGCCTGAAGAGAACGAAGGCGCAGAAGGCGCGCCGGTCGCTGGCGGAAACCAGGCGAAACGCCCCGACCGCGGCTTCGACGGTCGCGATGTCCTGCGTCACCTCGGACTTGGTGAAGCGCGAGTAGGGATCGTAGTCCGCGTCATGGCGCTTCTTCTGCATTGTGACGAAGGCGTTGGCGAAGTCCTCAATCGCCTTGGGGAATTGCGAGATGACCCGTCCGTCGGCGCAGGCCTTCCTGGTATGGCCGTGATCGACGGCGCGGTAGACCTGGCGCCAGGCATGCTTGCTGCGGCTGGCGCCCGCGCCCCCGACCAAGAGATCGGCGCTGTCGCGCGCGAGACAGTGGAACATCGCATAATAAGCGGAACTGATCGCGCGCTTGAGATCGGCCTGCGTCGGCTTGCGGGTGGCGGGGACCAGCCGGCGCGCCGTGGCAATCAGATCAAGCGGCTTCAGCTTTGGCCCTCCCGGCCTCCGCCTGGGAGACAAACGAGAGGATCGGGAAGGCGGTGTCGCCTTCCATCCGCAGCCGGTGCCGGATGTGCCGCACGAGCCCGGCCGTCTTCGCCGCGTCGATCAGTCCGGCCCGGGCAAAGACCACCGTGACGGGGATCACGACGTCATCCTCGTCCAGCACCCGCGCACCGACGCGAACGGCCGTTATCCCGGCATCGGCCAGGCGCGAACGGACGACCTCTTCAATGATACCGGCGACCTTGTCGGTCATCGCAAGCCTCATTCCCTATCGGAAAGACTACGAGGGTCGATTGTGCGTAGCAACAACGTGTTGACGGGCCATTAGGGCCCGGGATTGCGGCTTTGCGAGGGCGGCGCGCCGCGGCAGGCGCAAAGCCAGGGCGGTTGGGTGTGGATTTGGGGGGTGGGGATGGCCTAGATGGGCGGTTTCAAGCCCTGGAGCCGCCGTCCCCCGCCATGCGCATCGTCCTGCATATCGGCCAGCAGAAGACCGGATCGTCCGCCATCCAGGCCGCCTTCACCGAGAAGGCGGCGGAACTGGCGGCGGCGGGCATCCTGTATCCCGTGCTGGCCAAGACCGGGCAGGTCGCCTATCCCCACACGCTGCTGGGCACGGTGCTGGAGCCGACCAAGAACCCGGAAAAGCTGCACGACCGCCAGCAGCGCGAATTCGGCGCGGTGCTGAGCTTCCCCGACGCGTTCGAGCGCTACAGCGCGGCGATCTCAGCGGAGGTGGCGAAGCGGCAGCCGAAGGTGCTGGTGCTCTCGACGGAATATCTGTTCCGCCCGCTGAACGGGAAGGGCGAGCGGCTGAGGGCCTGGCTGGAGAGCCTGTCGGACGACATCACGCTGGTCGCCTATGTGCGGCGGCCGTCGAGCCAGTATCTCTCGGCCCTGCAACAGACGCTGCGCTCCACGCCGAAGATTCCGCGCCCGCGCCCGGTGCCCTATCGCGACGTGCTGGAGGGCTATCGCGAAGTCTTCGGCGAACGCATCAAGGCGGTGGTCTATGAGCGCGCCAGCCTGATGGCGGGCGACGTGGTGGCGGATTTCGCGGCGCGCTTCGTGCCCGAGGCGGCGGCCGCCGGCATCGCGCTGAAGGGCGCCAACGTGAATTCCAGCTCGAGCGCCGAAGTGATGGCGATCATGCAGGACTATATGCTGGAAGCCGGGGTGAAGCTGGGGCGGACGATGGAGTCCGAATTGCTGGTGCAGGTGAAGGTGCGGGGGCTGAACCCGCCGCGGCCGCGGCTGCGCCCGGAGATCGCCGACTATGTCGACCGCGTGTCGGTGGACGCCGCCTGGCTGCGCGAGGTCTTCGGGGCGAGCTTCGAGGGCTTCCCCTATGACGGCCAGGAGGCCGGCCCGCCGCCCGAGGTGGAGGCGCGCGTCGCCGATATCTGCGTGGTCGACGAGACGATCTCGCGCACCCTCATCTATTCCTTCCTCGACCGGCTGATGAAGAACGACCGCAAGGCGCGCCGCCGGCGCCGCCAGGGGGCGGGCGAAGGCGCGGCGGGCGGCGGCGCGGCGGGTGCGAAGGCCGAAGCCAGGGCCAAGGCCAAGGCCCGCGCCGCCCGCTCGCGCGAACCGGCCGAGGCCGCCGAATAGGCGGCTCAGGCCGGCCCGCCGCCATGCGCGTCATCCTCCATATCGGCCAGGAGCGGGCGGATGCGGCGGGGCTCCAGGCGGCGTTCACGGCGGCGGCCGGGGCGCTGCTGCGGGCCGGCATCCTCTATCCCATCCCGCGCCGGACGGCGGACGGGCCCTATGCCCACACGCTGCTCGGCACCTGCCTGGACGACGCCAAGCCGGGGAAGCTGAACCGGACGCAGCATCGCGAGCTGAACGACATCTTCCGGCCCGAGGAAGCCTTCGACCAGTATGGCGGCCTGATCGAGGGGCTGGTCCGGGCGCATCGGCCGGAGACCGTGGTGCTCTCGGCCGACTATCTGTTCCGGCCGGTCTCGGAGACTGCGGCGACGCGGCTGCGGCGCTGGCTGCTGGGGCTGCGCGGCGACCTCAGCGTCGCCGCCTATGTGCGCCGGCCGTCGGCGCGCTATCTGAGCGGCCTGCACCAGCGGCTGCGCGTGTCGCCCGCCCTGCCCGCCCCCGGCCCTGTCGCCTACAGGCCGGTGCTGGAGGCGTGGCGGGCGGGCTTCGGAGAGCGGCTGAAGGTGATCGCCTGGGACGGGCCGGGCGACATCGTCGCCGATTTCGCGGCGCGCTTCGTGCCCGGCGCGGCCGAGGCGGGACTGCGGGCGGACGCGGCGCCGGCGGCAGCGCCCAGCGCCGAACTGATGGCGATCCTCCAGGACTTTATGACGGCGACCGGCTCGGCACAGGGCGCAGCGGTGGAAGCGGAGCTGCAAGCCCCGCTGCCCCGGCTGGGCGGCGGGCCGGAGGCGGCCCGGCTGCGGCCCGAGGTCGCGGCGCATATAGACCGGGCGTCGCCGGATGCGGGCTGGCTGCGCGACATGTTCGGCGCGGTGTTCGAGGCCTTTCCCTATGACGCGCCCGCCGCGCCGCCGTGGGCCGGGCCGGAGACGCCGCGCGTTTGCGATCTCTGTGTCGTCGACGAGGGGCTGATGCGGCGGATCGTCTATTCCCATCTCGACCGGCTGCTGCGCAACGACCGCAAGGCGCGGGCGGCGGTGCGGGCACGGGACGCAGCATGACGCGGCCGACGCTCGTTACCGCCTCGATCCCGCGTTCGGGCAATGTCTATCTGGTCTCGCTGCTGTCGGCCTGCCTCGACGGGCGGGGGCGCGAGGGCGGGCCGGGCGCCTGGCTGTGTCCGCGCGGGGCGGCCTGCTGCGAGACCCTGCCCTGCACGCAGAAGCGCTGGCGGCCGCTGGCGATCGTGCGCACGCATGACGAGCGGCTGGATTATCGCCAGGACGCCGGGGCGGTCTACGTCGTCCAGTATCGCGAGCCGCTGGGCCATTTCCTGTCGCGCGCCGAGCTGGCGGCCGAGCACGACGGGCGTTTCGCCGAACGGGACGCAGCCTATCACGCCTGGTGGGCGGCGACGGTGGCCGACTATGCGGTGGGGTTCCTGGAGCGGTGGGTTCTCGGCGCCGGGCCGCCACGGACCTTGCTGGCGTATGAGAGCCTCCAGGGCGATCCGGCCGGGGCGGTCTCGACGGTCCTCGCCGCCACAGGGCTGAACGTGCCGGCGGAGCGCATCGCAGAGGTCGTCACAGCGCTGAGCGGAGTGCGTGCGCTGCGCGCCAAGAAGACGACGCGCGATCCGGTCTATCGGACGCGTGACCCCGGGCAGAGCACGGTGGTGCCGATGGCGCTCGCCAAAGCCTATGAGGCGCATTTGCGGGCGCGCACCGCTTTCGTCGCCTGGCCCGCAGCGCTGTCACCGCTGGAGCCGGACCCCGCGTTCGATGCGCTGGTCGCCGACGCCACCCGCCTGCGCACCGGTGCGCCCGGCCCGGCATTCCGGGCGGCGAGCGACAATCCCTGGGCGCAGCGGAGCTTTGCCCGGCGGGCGCGCAGGGATGCGTAAGGCCTTACGCGGGACGCCTTTTGTCGGCTAGCTTAAGTGGCCCGACGACGGAGATGCACGTTGATGACGATGAGCGGGGACAGCCAACCCGGCCGTGCCCTGGACAAGGCGACGCGGCGCGCCGAGAAGATCGCGCGCCGGCAACAGGAAAAGCTGGACGCCTTCCGCGACCAGACGATCTGGCAGCACAAGGACGCGCTGTCGCGCAAGATCTACGCGGACTATGACGCCTATGTGGCGCATCAGGCCGCCAAGCTGCCGCAGATCCAGGACCGCATCGAGACACGCGCGACGGCACGGACGGAGGAGTTCCGCGAACGTTTCCGCAGCCTCGATTTGCCCCGCCCGGCCTCCGTGCTGTGCCTCGGCGCACGCCTCGGCTACGAGGTGCAGGCGTTCATCGAGCTTGGGCATTTCGCGGTCGGGATCGACCTGAACCCCGGCGAAAAGAACCGCTATGTCGTCACCGGCGACTTCCACAATCTCGTCCAGGCGGACCAGTCGGTCGATTGCGTCTACACCAATTGCTGCGACCATATCTTCGACGTTGCGGCGCTGGCGCGGGAGGTCCGGCGGGTGCTGAAGCCGCGCGGCGTGTTCGTGGCGGACATCGTCGCAGGCTATGAGGAAGGCGAGACGGTCGGCGAGTTCGATGCGATGCATTGGCCGAAGGCCAGCGGCTTCGCCGCGCTGCTGTGCGCGGAGGGCCCGTTCAAGCTGCGCACCTTCGAAGAGCTTCCGGTGCGCACGCCCAATCGCTGGTTCCGGGCCGTGATGCGGGTGCGCCAGCCCGGCGAGACGGCGCGGGCGGGCTGATGCGGATCGTTCTGCATATCGGGCAGCAGAAGTCGGGGACGTCGGCGATACAGATGGCCTTCTCGCAGGCCTCGCACGAATTCCAGAAGATCGGCATCCTCTATCCCAATCCCGAGCGCTCCAGCGCGATCGGCTATAACCACGAGCCGCTGGGCGCGGCGCTGAACTGGGGCCAGCGCATGCCGCGCGGCCTCGCCCGGCGCTTCACGCCGGAGACGCTGCGCGCCGGCTTCGAGGCCTATGCGCGCGACGTCGAGAACGAGGTGGCGCGGGTGAAGCCGGCGGTGCTGTTCCTGTCGGCCGAGAGCCTCTTCACCCCGCTGGACGCCGAGGGCGGGGCGCGGCTGAGCGGCTGGCTGAAGACGCTGGCCGACGACATCGCGGTGGTCGCCTATGTGCGGCGGCCGTCGGGCATCTATCTTTCCAAGATACAGCTCCAGCTGCGCGCGACGGGCGATATCTCGCGCCCCGGTCCGGTATTCTATCGCGGCGTGCTGGAATCGTGGTCGGCGGCGTTCGGCGGGCGGCTGAGCGTGCTGCCCTATGAGCGCGAACTGCTGCCGAACGGCGACATCGTGGCCGATTTCGTCAGCCGCTTCATGCCGGAACTGCCGTTCCACCACGTCGATTACCCAAGGGTCGCGATCAATTCGGGTTCGAGCAACGAGATCCTGTCGCTGATGCAGGCCTTCAACCTGGCGACGGTGCGCCACCGCGCCCCGGCCGACAAGACGGCGCGCAATTTCGAGAAGATGCTGGTGCGCTCGGCGGAAGCGCTGGGCCACGAGGTGGCGCGGCCGCGGCTGTATGAGGAGGTCGCGGACTGGGTGGACCACGCCTCGGTGGACCTCTTGTGGCTGCGCGCGCATTTCGGCGTCGCCTTCCGCGGCCTCGACTACGACAAGATCGGCACGGTGAAGGCGACGCCGGTCGGGAAGCTGCCGCCGGTCGAGGCGATCTGCCCGGTCGACCGCACGGCGCGCGACCGGATTTTGATGCAGGCGATCGAGCCGCTGGTCGACAAGATGGACGAGGACGATCCGCGCCGGGCGACAATCGGCAGCGACGCGGTGCTGTGGGTGCATCCGCGGCGCCGGCGTGCGCTGGCGGAGGCGGCGCGCGAGGGGGCGGTGCGGGCGCAACAGCAATCCCACGATGTCATCGCCGGACGTGTTCCGGCGACCCATGATGCCGCCGCACGGGAGGCTGCCCAAGAGGGCGGGGACGACGACTAGCTCCAACCTATCGTGCCGCGGAACGATGGGTCGCCGGAACACGTCCGGCGATGACATTTGAGGTTGGGTTGGGGCGCTAGAGGCGGCCGAGGGCGTCGAAGAGGGCGGCGAGGATGAGGGCGCCGCCGGCGGCGTTCATGTGGAAGCAGTCGTGGTCCGCGGCGCCGGCGGGCTCGCCGCGGAGCTTGACCGAGTCGCGGTAACAGGCCTCGCGCGGCCGGCGCCGGGCGTCGAAGAGCGCCGCCGGGAATGGAATATAGCGCGCGGCCGGGGCGACGAGCTGTTCGAGGATGCGCTCGTTCTTGAGGTAGACCGCCTCGGTCATCTCGGCGCCGGGAACGCGGCGGATATTCGACGACACGACGAAGACCGGCGCGGCCGTGGCCTCCTTCAGCGTGCGCACGAGCTGCATCGCGGCCGAGCCGCCGACGGAATCGGCGAGCGCCGCGGCGGCGACCTGCGACGACACCCGGCCTTCGGCGCAGTCCTTGCGGGTGCGCACGATGCCGTAGGGCGAAGGCAGGTCGGCATAGACGATGAAGGCGTCGAAGGCCGAAACCGGACGCATCGGTTCGGGCGCGTGGAAGCGCGTGGCGGTGAAGCGTCCGTCGACGATGCGGATATCGGCGAAGACGCGGGTGCCGGTGCCGACGAAGTCGAGCGCATGCGGGTGGCTTTCGGGGGGCTCGGCGGCATAGGCGCGGTAGACCGCGCCGATGAAGCTGGTGCCGACGAGGCAGGCGGTGCGGCGCGGCATGGTCAGGTCCGGAACGCCTCGAGCAATTCCTCCTCGCAGACGAGCTCGTCGGGGCGGCCAGCCCGGTCAGGCGGCGGCGCCTTGCGGGCGCGCAGGGCGGCGCGCGCCTGATGGTCGCCGAAACGACGGGCGAGGTCGGCGAAGAAGCCGTCCATCACATGGGCGACACCGCGCGGGCTGACCTCGCGCTGGTTCGGCTCGAAGAAGACGCCGCGCATGGCGGGGCTGGCGATGAGCTCGTAGGAGGGGAAGTAATCGGTGTCGTCGCGGGCCCGGCGGGTCTCGGCGGCGACGGCGCGGAGGATCGATTTCGATTCCATCGTCGCGACCATGACGTGCTGGCCCGAGGCGGTGGCGGTGAGCGGGACCGGCGATACGGTGAGGAGGAAGCGAAGCCCGGGGTTCACGCCGCGCATGAGGTCGAGCGCCGCGGCGAGGGCGGCGGCGATCTCGGCGAAGCCCTGGGCGCGGAAGACATGGGCGGCGGGGTCGAAGCGGCCGGCCACGGTGCCGGGGCACATCGGGTATTCATAGCCGCCGGGGCCGTTGGTCCAGCTCTCGGTGAGGCCGAGGGTGAAGACGAAGACGCGGGCCCGGGCGATGCAGGCGCGGAAGGCGGCGAGCGCGGCGGCGCGGTTGACCCTGAGCTCTTCCGCCGAGGCGAAGCCGCCGGGCTCGATCGCCGGGCGGAAGGGATCGAAGACGCGCCCCTCCGCCTCCCAGACCTCGTCCGGGACCGGCCGCTCACCGAGCGCCCAGCGTGTCCACTGGAGGAGGAGCGAGGCGGTGTAGATGTTGCCGGTGCGGGCGGAGAAGACGCCGTAGTTGAAGCGCCGGGCGCTCTCGGGCGAGAGGCCGTGCGGGGCGGGCTGGGCGTCGAGCCAGGAGAAGCCGCGGGCCCGCAGCGCCCGGCCGATATGCTGGGCGAAGCATGAGCCGAAGGTCGCGACGGGGTCTTCGGGGCGGATGTCGAAGCGCGGGGTCCAGAGCGCGGCGATGTCGAAGAGGCTCAAGTCCGCGACCGCCGTCCGCCAGAACGCGCTCTCCGGCAGGCTGGCATAGGGATGGGACATGCGCGGGGGACTCCGGCGAGGGGCGACCGCACCCTTTGCGCCGATCATAGGGGCGGCGCAGCGCGGGGGACAAGCGCGGGCGCGCCTGGGCCGCCTTCATGCCCGGCGCGCGCAGGCGGGTCTCGGGTCTCGCCCCGGCGCTAGACCGACGTGGACGGATCGGTTCTTTTCGCGTGCCCGATCATCCGCTCCACCTCAGGGCTGGTGTTGATGGCGACGATCCTGATCTCGGGATGGGCGTTGGCGTAGACGCGAAAAATCTCGTCCGCGAAGGCCTGGCCGATGTCCGGAACGCCCTTGAAGTCGAGCAGCACCTCTTCGAACTTGTCGAAGCGCGCCAGAATCCGCTTCGCCTGGGAGCGCGACACCAATTGCTCGTGTGCGTAGAGGCCGAGCGATACCGGGACATGGGTCTTGGAGAAGTTCATCTCTTCGTCCTGGTATTTTTCGAAGACTTCGCGAGTTGTCCAATCGGCGTCCAGCACGACTTCCATGCGCACAATGGTTCCGCGCCGGTAGCCGACGTCGTGCGTTTCGATGAGCCAGCCCCAGTCGTCGCCGGGATCGTTCGCGGGCTTCATCGTCCGGCTGTAGTAGAGCGCGCCCGAGAGGATCGAGAACGCGTTGAACATGCGCGAAGTGAAGAAGATGCCCTCGCCCGAGTGCCGGGTGCGGTCGGAGGTCAGCTTGCCCTTGGCGAGTTCAAGCAAGGCGGACCGCGGATCGGGCAGGCCGAAATCCGCCTGGATCTTCTCGAAGATGCCGACGCCGTGGTCGATGACGCCGAGCACGAGGCGGTCGTAGAACTGGGTGTAGGAGACGATCGCCTCGGGACTGCCCGAATGGTCGATGACGTTGTTGAACATCTCGGTGAAGCCGTAGTGGCATATGTTCTCTACATTCTGCGGCACATCGCGCAGATGCGGCGCCATATGCACGCGCCAGACTTCGCTTTCATACATGTCCGGAACGACCGCGACGGAGCCGGTGTAGTCCGAAACCGGCTTCAGCTCGTAGCGGCGGGCCGAGGTCTTCCCGCTGCCGGCGATCAGGTTCTCGGCCTCGAGACGCTTTAGATAGCGGTTGGCGGCGGTGCGCGAGATGCCGAATTTCTCGACCACGAGCGATCCCACAGCCAAAGGATGGCGGGCGATCGTGCGCAGGATGAAATCGCGAATCTCGGGGTTTTGCCTACTTTTCCGGTCCGCCACGTTGGGTTCCGTCTGTCACCTTTACGCTGCCATCTGTAAACTTTAACGGCGCGATCTGTCAACGATACATCGCCCCCTGTAAACTTTGCGCCCTTGCGGCGGACCGGAGCCCGCCATCGCGGTATTTGGGCGGGCGGCGGGGTGCTGGTAGACGGACGGCGCAAAACGAGTCCCGCCCGGAGGCGTTGCGGGCGGCGGGGAAGCGGCGGCGTGGCGGAAGCGATCAATCTGAGCGAGCCCGGGGTCGCCGAGGAGGAAGCCGAGGCGGCCTATGACGCCTTCGTGCTGAAGAACCTGAAGCGGAACTACACCGCGCACTACATGCACGGCATGCTGGGCATGACGGGCTTCCGCCTGTTCAACGCGCCGACCTTCCTGCCCGCCTATCTGCACATGATCTCGGGCTCGACGGCGGTGGTGGGCCTGGGCCAGGCGCTGCAACAGCTCGGCGGCATCTTCTCGCCGATCGTCGGGGCGACGCAGATCGAGCACAGGAAGCGCGTGCTGCCGGTCGCGGTGGCGATGGGCATCGCGATGCGGCTCCAGATCCTCGGCATCGCGCTTTCGGGGTTCGTGCTGGAGGGGGCGCCGCTGCTGGCCGCGGTGCTGCTGTTCCTGTTCCTCTTCGGCATCTTCTCGGGGGCCCAGAGCGTCGCCTTCCAGATGCTGCTGGCGAAGGTGATCCCTGTGGCGCGGCGGGGGCGGCTCCAGGCGCTGCGCAACGTCACGGGCGGGGCGATCGCGGCGGTTCTGGCGTGGGCGGCGGGGCGCTATTTCATCGCGGAGAATCTGTTCGGCAACGGCTATGGCGTGACCTTCCTGCTGGCGGTGGGGCTGACCAGCCTGGGGCTGACGGCGCTGCGGGTGCTGATGCACGAGCCGGAGCCGCCGACGGTCCGCGCGAAATCGACGCTGCGGGCGCGGGCGAAGGACTTCCCGGCGCTGCTGCGCGGCGACCGCGGCTTTATGTGGTTCATGATCGCGCAGACCTGTGCGGTGGCGGGGCGGATCGCGGCGCCCTTCTATGTCCTCCACGCGAGCGCGACGATCGAACTGACCGGCGAGACGCTCGGCTATATCAGCCTGGCCTATCTGGGCGCCGACGTGGCGACCAACCTCGCCTGGGGCATGGCGGGCGACCGCTTCGGCTTCCGCGCGGCCTTCATCGCGGCGCTGGCGCTGTGGATCGGGGCGACGGGGCTGCTGATCGGGGCGGAGGGGCTCGGGCCGATCCTGGCGGCGTTCTTCGGGCTGGGGGCGGCGGCCTCGGGCTTGCTGATGAGCACGCAGACCATGGTGCTGGAGTTCGGGGGGCGCGAGGACGTGGCGATGCGGCTGGCGCTTTCGACGACGGCGCAGGGGCTGGTCTCGACGATCGGGCCGCTGGCGGGCGGGGTGCTGGCGGCGCGCTTCGGCTATGTCGCGCTGTTCTGGGTGTCGATCGCCTTCGAGGCGGCGGCCCTGGGGCTGCTCGTGACCCTGGTGGAGGAACCCAGGCGGCGAAGGCGATAGGCGCGGCTTGGGGGTGCGCGGAGAGGCCAGGGAGAGGCGGATCGCGACGGCGATGGGTGGTAGAGTTACACTATGGCGAGGACAAATGTCCTGCCAATGTTAAGACGTCACATCCAAATTTCTCGGCAAGCGCAGGCAGAGTATACTCAGAGTGATGCGTAAGAGTTCTGACTTGCCTGCCAAAATCTTCTATATCGGAACTTCCGAAATACAGGCACCTATTGGGCTCTACGACCTGTCCCGTCCAAACATCTATACGTATCGTCAGAAGGGATTGTGAGCCGGAATATACGATTACAGTCAGATAGTCTGAGTTATCTTGAGGAGATAGGCCAACTATATCCTGGTATATGTCTTTTCCTTGCAGCTTCGGGTCCCATTCGATTGCCGCCGCTGCGGCCACGGCCACCGCGTCTGAGCTTGGCAGGGACGGGGTCTTGCCGGTGTTGTCGCCCACCACAAGCAAATGGGACACCAGAGCCAAGACGATTAGCGCGGGCATTGCATTCGTCTCTCATCGCATTTGCGTAAAGGAATGACCCAGGATCACTATCGGCGTTATGGGGCATCACGCTCGTACACCTTGTCTATGGGACGGACGAGGCCCTACTCGCCGCCCAAATCGACTCGGGATAAAGTATCCTCATTCATATTATAACAATAGACGGGTTGCGCGCCTATGCTGAAGTCGGTTGGGTGAAGTATTACACAACGCTCCTCAAACATATGAACGACAATAGGGATTACATTTTTCAGCGCTTTTTTGTTTCCATAATTGAAGTCGAGCCAGCGCCTCTTGGCGTCCTCGACTATTGCAGTATCTCTGCGGAGAACGGGAAACTGCGTCTCGACATCTTTCAAGCAATGACATCCGGCCATCAGAACCAGGAGCGTGATCATGGTCGGCTACCTTCTGATAACTCTTGGACTTACGGTGATGGGTGGAGGGCGGCCTGTTGGCAAGGGGTTTGGGCCGGGTGCCCCCTCTGTCGGCTGCGCCGACATCTCCCCCGCGCGCGGGGGAGAAAACGCGGCGGAGCTCTATGTCACGTCCTCTCCACCGTGACGAACGGGGCGAATCAAGAGAGGGCGGAGCTCTATGCCCGAGGCCTCCCTCCCCGGCTTTGCCGGTACTCCCTCCGCAGGCGGAGGGAGAAAGAGGGCGGCGCGGTGTTGGGGGCGGGGTTATTCGGCGGCGGCTTTTAGGGGGATGGGGGATTTGAGGCGGGGGAGGACGTCGCTGGCGAAGAGGCGCAGGCTCGCTTCGGCCTCGGCATAGGGCATGCCGGCATAGGAGAAGACGCCGGTGAAGGCCTCGGCGCCGAGGCGGGCGGCGAAGTCGGCGATGCGGGCGTGGCACTGGTCGGGCGTGCCGTAGATCTGGAGGCTGAGGAAGAAGTCGATCATCGCCTCGCGCATGCCGGGCGCGGTGGCATTGGCCTGCATGGCGCCGTAGCTCTCATAGCCCTTGATCTTCGTCAGGTGGTCGCCGATCAGCTCGTAATGCTTGAGCACGGTATCCCAGTAGCCGCCGATATAGCGGCGGGCCATCTCCTCGGCCTTCTTCGCATCCCTGTCGCAATAGACCCAGCCGGCGAGGATGGGCGGCGGCGCCTCGCGGCCGTTCACCTTGCGGAAGACGGCGCGGTAATTGTCCATCTCCTGGTAGACGGCGTCCCACGGCTTCTGCGGGATGATGAGGATGCCGATGCCGAGGCGGGCCATGATCTCGGAGGATTCGGGCGAGACGGCCGCGGCATAGGTGCGCCCCTTGAAGCTCTTGAAGGGGCGCGGGCGGATGTCGCGCTTCGCCTGCTTGACGAACTGCCCGTCGAATTCGCACCAGCCGCGCTCGAGGCCTTCGAGCAGCATCTGGGCGGATTCGACGAAGCGCTCGCGCGAGGTGTTCTGGTCGACGCCGAAGCCTTCGAACTCGACGCGGCCGAGACCGCGGCCGAGGCCCAGGATGAAGCGGCCGTCCGACTGGTGGTCGAGCACCGAGACCTGCTCGGCGACGCGCATCGGGTCGTGCCAGGGGAGGACGACGACCATCGAGCCGAGGCCGATCTTCCGGGTGCGGCCGGCGAAATAGGAGAGATACTGAAGCACGTCGGGGCACATGGTGTAGTCGGTGAAGTGGTGCTCGACGCCCCAGAGCGAATCGAAGCCGAGCGGCTCGGCGAGATCGCCCAGCGCCAGTTCGGCCCGGTAGACGTCGCGATCCGTGCGCTCCGGATCGGTCGCCTGGAAGATGATGCCCATACCGACGTCCATGGAAATCCTCCTGCTGTGTGCTGTGTGCCTGCGGGCTGAGCCTAACGCGCCGGAAACGCGGTTGTCAGTCCCCCATCCGTGGCCCCCTCCTTGACCCCCTCCGTCTGGCCGCTGCGCGGCCAGCCACCTCCCCCGCGATAAGGCGGGGGAGGAAACGGGGTGGCGTGCCCTGCGAGCAGCCTGCGACGCTTTGGCGGGTTGCGCAGAGGGACAACGGCGCGGTCTGTTTTCGCCCCCGCTTGCGGGGGAGATGTCGGCGCAGCCGACAGAGGGGGCCCGGTGCGGGAGAAGACCAAACGCTCGCGCCGCTTCGCCAGCAAGCTCCGCGTCACAATGACCGAGGCCGAGGTCATTCTGTGGTCGCAGCTCAAGAAGCGCGCGCAGCGTTCGGCGCTTTTTCGGCGCCAGCATCCGATCGGCCCCTATGTCGCGGACTTCGCCTGTATCGCCGCGAAGCTCGTCTTCGAGATCGACGGCGCGACGCATTCGGAAGACGAGGAGATTGCGCATGATCTGAGCCGCACCGCCTGCATGGAGCGGGACGGCTGGATGGTGCTGCGCTTCACGAATGACGACGTGTATCGCCGGCTGGGGCCGACGCTGGACGCGATCTGGAACGCGGTCGACTTTCGCCTGCGACAAGACGGCGCCGCCGGGCCCCCCTCCGTCTGGCCGCTGTGCGGCCAGCCACCTCCCCCGCGATAAGGCGGGGAAGGAAACGGGCAGCGGCCTGCGACATTTGGCGCGGGGGGGAAATGAAACGCGTGCTAAACTGGCTGCGAAAGACATCGAAGACAGGGAAGGACAGCGCATGAAGAAGGCCGGGGCGGCGAAGCTGAAGATGGTGCCGACGGTGCAGCGTGTGGCGCATGACCAGGGGACGCGGAGCTTCGGCCCGCCGCCGGTCTCGCCGGCCGCGGTGGAGATGCATGGCGAGCTGAAGCGGCTGGGGCTGATGGAGAACATCGCCGAGCTGGAGATCCTGGGCTACACGGTGATCCCGCCCGAGAAGGCGGCGCCGAAGGGTTTCGCGGCGCGGCTGCGCAAGGCGATCCTGGACGTCTCGGAGCGGCGCTACGGCGTGCGCCCCGACATGGGAAGCGGCGGCACTCATGCCAATCCGCTCTCGGCCTTCGGGCATCTCCACACCTGGATGCTGTTCGAGGACGACGTCTTCCAGGAGGCGATGTGCAACGAGATCGGCGTCGCGCTGACGCATTATCTGCTGGGCAAGAATGCGGTCGCGTCGAACTGCATCGCGATCGTGAAGGGGCCGGGCGGCGGCGATCTGGGCCTCCATGCCGACAATGCGCTGATGGCCTCGCCGTTTCCCGCGCATGCGCAGGTGTGCAACGTGACCTTCGCGCTGACCGACTACACCAAAGAGAACGGCGCGCTGTGCTTTGTGCCGGGGAGCCACCGCTATTTCCGCAGCCCGGTGGGGCGGAGGGCATCGACCAGCGCGTGGCGGTGGAATGCCCGGCGGGCTCGATGATCTTCTGGAGCGGCCACACCTGGCACGGCGCCTTCGCGCGCACCGCGCCGGGGCTGCGGATCAATCTGCTGATGGCGATGATGCGCCCGCATATGCGCCCGCAGGAGCCCTATCGCGAGAACGTGACGGCGGAGATGCTGGCGAAGAACCCGCCGGTGTTCGCCCGGCTGATGGGCAAGCACCTGAACTATGGCTGGAAGGCCGAAGGACCGCAGAACGAGGCGACGGCGTATAATGTCGGGCGGCATGTGTATGATTGAGGGCATTTAGCGCGCTGGCGCGCGCGCCCCTCACCTTCCGCGCTGCTCCGCAGCGCTCCCTCCTCTCCCCGCTTGCGCGGGGCGAGGGGTCGGACAATGTCTGGCGGCGGCGACGACACCGGGTTCGAGAGGATCGCGCATGACGGCGGATGAGGAACAGGCGCTTCAGGATGTTGGGGTGATCCTGCCGGCGTTGCTGAGGGCGCTGGAGGGGTTGTTGTTCCTGACGCGGCATCTCAATCCCTATGCGATGGCGCGGACGATGGCGGCGGTGGGGGAGCCGGAGGCGGCGCTGAAGGCGGCGCGGCCGCGGCTGGAGGCGTGGCCGGAGAGCGTGCAGCACGCGCGCACCGCGCTGGCAGCGGCGAGCGATGCTGCGCTCGCGGCCTATACGGGCTTGCGGCTGGCGGCGGTGGAGCCGGACGGAATCGTGACCGTCTTCCGCGCGCTGCGTCATGTGCCGCAGGCGCTGGCGGCGCTCTATCCGATGGCCCGCGACGTGCCGCCGGTGAACTGGTTCTTCCTCGATCCGGCCGGGCGCGACGATGAGGCCTTGCAGGCGCGCCTCGCCGCAGCGCCGGTGCGCGACGACACCGGGGTGCTGCATATCGACAATGCGCCGGGAACGCGCGGCGGCTGGTCGCTGTATGTGCCGGAGTATTACAGCGACGACCGCGCCTGGCCGGTGGTGTTCGCGCTGCATGGCGGCAGCGGCCACGGCAGCGGCTTCCTGTGGAGCTGGCTCAGCGCCGCGCGGAGCCACGGGGCGATCCTGGTGTCGCCGACCGCGAAGGGGCAGACCTGGGCGCTCCAGGGCGAGGATGTCGACACGCCGAACCTGAAGCGGATGCTGGAGATCGTACGCGCGCGCTATCGCGTCGACGACACGCGGCTGCTGATGACGGGTCTGAGCGACGGCGGGACGTTCACCTATGTCTCGGGGCTGGAGGCGGGCTCGCCCTTCACGCATCTGGCGCCCGTGGCGGCGGCGTTCCATCCGATGCTGGCCGAGTTCGCGGACCGTGCGCGGCTGAAGGATTTGCCGATTCACATCGTGCACGGGACGCTCGACTGGATGTTCCCGGCGCAGATGGCGCAGGAGGCCGCGCAGGTGCTCGGCGGGGCGGGGGCGCGGGTGACGTATGAGGAGATAAGCGACCTCAGCCACACCTACCCGCGGGAGGTGAACGGGGCGCTGCTGGCGTGGATGGGGTGAGGGGGCCGGATGCGCTCCCGGTGCTCTATGCCCGGGGCCTCCCTCCCCCGCTGCCGCGGGTACTCCCTCCGCAAGCGGAGGGAGAAAGAGGGCGGCGCCGAACGGAGGCTATCGTCGAAACAGCTCGGCATCTTTCTCCCTCCGCTTGCGGAGGGAGTACCGCGCGAAGCGCGGGGAGGGAGGGGCCGGGCGTAGGGCTCGGCGGGTTCAGTGCGCCAGGCGGCCGGTGTGGGGGTAGAAGGGGGTGCGCCAGCCGGTGGCGCGGAAGGGGCGCCAGGCGGTTTCGTGCTGGGCGAGGCGGTCGGCGATGGCATAGAGCGCCGCGGGGTGGACGCTCATGCCGCAATGGCTGCCGTGGATCTCGATATTGTCGATCCGCTCGCCCTTGGTCTCGACGCAGCATTCCCACGAAACGACACCGTCGGTCCTGGAATAGATCGCGGTGGTCGGGACGGGCGGCGCCTCGCGCGCCAGCGTCATGCGCGCCTCGGCGTGATCGTTGCGCACATTGTCGCCGGTGAGGCGTTCATAGAGGCGCCAGACATTGTTGGCGCGCGGGCTGCCGCCGAAGGGGCTGCCGAGGGTGATGACCTGGCGCACCCGGTCAGGGAAGGCGCGGGCGAGTTCGCGGGCCATGACGCCGCCGAGGCTCTGGCCGACGAGGCTGACGGTGCGGCCGGTCGCGCGGTGGGTCTGTTCCAGCAGCGCGGCGAGCACCTCGCCTTCGTGGCCGATCGAGCGCGGCCCGAGATTGCGCCCGAGGGCCCAGCCGGCGGCGTCGTAGCCGAGGCGCTTCAGATAGCGGCGGAGCAAGGCGGTGGAGCGGTCGGACGCCGTGAAGCCGGGAAGCACCAGCACCGGATGGCCGTCGCCGCGCGGCGCGAGGCGCAGCAGCGGGGCGGTCGCCGAATAGGCCTGAAGCTCCATGAGGGCCCGGGGCAGTTCGAGAAAGGCCAGCCCCAGGGCGGGCGCCGCCGCATTCGCCATACGTATCTCCTCCTCGCGTCCGCTCCTCCAACGCGGGGGCGGACTGTTCGTTGCCGGGTTACGATGCGTCAGCGTGCGCAGCCAGGCCGTAACAGAGTCCTAACAGGGCGGCGGCGCATGGCTAGTCCCCCCGCGGGCTTTCGTGACAAGGTGGGCCGTCACAGGGCATCCCAAGGGAGGACTTCAATGAAACTCGACAACACCATCGCCGCCGTCATCACGGGCGGCGCATCCGGCATGGGCGAAGCGACGGCGCGCATGCTGGCCTCGCACGGCGTCAAGGTCGCGCTGTTCGACCTGAACGAGGAGCGCGGCGAGAAGGTCGCGAAGGAGATCGGCGGGACCTTCTGCAAGGTCGACGTGATGTCGGACGAAGCCGTCGATGCGGGCTTCGCCAAGGCGCGCGCGGCGCACGGCCAGGAGCGCATCCTGGTGAACTGCGCCGGCGGCGGCTTCGGCGGCCCGGCCAAGACGGTGAGCCGCGACAAGAAGACCGGCGAGATCGTCCGCTACAACATCTCCAACTACCAGAAGACGGTCGAGCTGAATCTCGTCGGCACGTTCCGCTGCATCGTCGCCTCGGCGGCCGGCATGCTGACGCTGGACCCGCTCCCCGACGGCGACCGCGGGGCGATCGTCAACACCGCCTCGGTGGCGGCGAAGGAAGGCCAGATCGGCCAGGCCGCCTATGCCTCGGCCAAGGCCGGCATCGTGGGCCTGACGCTGGTCGCGGCGCGCGACATGTCGAATGACGGCATCCGGGTGAACACGATCCTGCCCGGCATCTTCGACACGCCGATGCTGGGCCGCGCGCCGGAAGCGCTGAAGGCCTCGCTGGGGGCGCAGGTGACGTTCCCCAAGCGCCTCGGCATGCCCGAGGAATATGCCCATCTCGCGCACACCATGATCACCAACGGCTATTTCAACGGCGAGCATGTGCGGCTCGACGGCGCGATCCGCATGACGCCGCGCTGAGGCGCGAAGGCTAGAGATAGTCTCCGGGATGCCCGTGCCAGACGGCGCGGGCATTTTCCGTTGTGTCGTATTCGGGCACGAAAGGCGCCGCGGCGAGGGCGTTCCACTGGCCCAAGGTGAGGCCGGTGACGCCCACGATAAGGACCGTGCCGCCGGAATGGACGAGCGTCGTGTTGCCGCC
The DNA here is from genome assembly GCA_020852655.1 of Alphaproteobacteria bacterium. GTDB lineage: Bacteria > Pseudomonadota > Alphaproteobacteria > Micropepsales > Micropepsaceae > JADZAI01. Next base: position 8,784 of record JADZAI010000044.1, on the reverse strand, counting down.
CGCTTCGGTGCGGCCGGTGAAGGCGCCGCTGCCGAGGCCGAAGCGGTCCTCGGCCGTGTTGAAGCCCTCGATCCGGTCGTTGCCCGTGCCGGCGACGCCGAAGGTGAAGGTGTCGGCCCCGGCGCCGCCGTTCATGGTGTCGGTGCCGGCGCCGCCGTTGATCGCATCGTTGCCGGCGCCGCCGTTCACCGTGTCGTTGCCGTCCATGCCGTAGAGCTTGTTGTTGCCGGAGTTGCCGCTGACGAGGTTGTTCAGCGCGTTGCCGGTACCGGTGATATGGGCGCTGCCGGTCAGGGTCAGGCGTTCGACATTGGCGATCGCCGCCAGCGAGAAAGTGGCGTTGCTCTGCACCGTGTCGGTGCCGGCGGAGGCGGCTTCGACGACGGTGTCGCCGGTCGGGTTGACATAGGTGTCATTGCCCGCGCCGCCATTCAGCGAGTCCGCCCCGGCGCCGCCGGTCAGCGTATCGTTGCCGGCGCCGCCCATGAGCGTATCGGCGCCGTCGCCGCCGTTCAGGCCGTTGTTGCCGGTATTGCCGCTGATATAGTTGGCGAGCCCGTTGCCGGTGCCGTTGATCCCGGCGGCGCCGGTAAGGAAGAGCCGCTCGACATTGGCGACGGCCGCGAGGCTGTAAGCGGCGTCGCTCTGCACCGTGTCGGTGCCTTGCCCCGCGTTCTCCAGGATCGTATCGCCGCGCGGGTTGACATAGGTGTCGTTGCCGAGGCCGCCCGAAAGCGTATCGGCGTTGAGACCGCCGTTCAGCGTGTCGTTGCCGCCGCCGCCGATCATGATGTCGGCGAGTTCGTCGCCGGTCAGCGCGTTGGCGGCACCGTCGCCGGTGGTCGTCCGCACCGCCTGGACCACTTCGGCGTCGGCATTGCCGTCGGTGATATTGGACCACGCGAGCGCCATGCGGCCGAGGCCGGTGAGGCCGGCGAGCGACGGATCGGCAACATCGTCGGTCGCAGACTGTCCTGCGGTGAAGGCGGTAACCGCCAGCGACTCGCAGGATGCATTGGCGAGCCGGACGTGGAGATCGCTGTCGGGCCAGAGGTTGTTCTCATAGGCGACGGCGATCAGGCCGTTGCTCAGGCGGCTGAGGGTCGGGTTGGCGTCGTTCGAGCCGTCGGCGGCCAGCGCCGGGTTGGAGATATCGCCGTTGACGATGAAGCCGCCACCCGCATCGAAGCGCGCCAGCGTGATATCGACAGTTCCCGTACCCCAGCCATTATCCTCGTATGCCAGCGCGAAGCCGAAATTGGTCGCGCATACCTGGACGTTGCGGTTGACGGTTCCGACATCGTCGAGGAGCGCCGGCGCGCGGACGGGGGTGCCGCCCGGGCCATAGACGGCGTACCAGACCTGGGTGCTGGCGCCGACCGTCCGGGTCCAGGCCACGGCGAAATTGCCGTTGTCGAGCGCCGCGACGGCAGGGCGCTCGTCCTGGTCGATCGAGGTGCTGACGGCGAACTCGGTGACGGCCGTGCCGTCGGCATTGCGGATGACGATCTCGACGTCGTGGTCGGTGCCGCTGAAGAAATCCTCGCGCGCGATGACGATGCGGCCTCCGGTGAGGCCGGCGACCGCGGCGTTGCTGGTCGACAAATCGCCGAGATCGACGGGAGGCGGGACCGGCAGGCCCGACGGACTCTCGAAGGCGAACAGGACGGAATCGGCATCCTGGGCGCCGTAGACGAGGTTGCCGTTGGCGAGCTGCGCGATGTCGGGATTGAAGCCGATCGCGCTGTTCACATTGCCGGCCGCCGTGAGATCGGCATTGAAGAGATACAGGTCCGTATGGCCGACATGCGAGCCGGCGATGGCGAAGCCGCCATTGCTCATGGCCGTGACATCGGCCTGTGAAGCGATCGTTCCGGGATCGACGGCCTGTACCGATTGCAGGCTGTAGCTGACGGTTACTGTCATGGTCGCGCGCCTCTCCTCCGTGACCGGTCCCAGCGCGGGCCGGCGGCGTTTGCTCCCCAGCCCGGAAACGCTAGTCCCGGGCCGGGGCGGGCGAATTGATGCGGCGCAAAGGCGCCGCGTCGCCTAGAACAGGAAATCGCCGGCGGCGAGGACGGGGGCGCCGTCGAGCTGGAGGGCGAAATCGGCCGTGCCGTTGCCGTCGACATCGCCCAGCAGCATGGTGCGGCCGGCGACGACATACTGGATCAGCTCGCCGGCGCTGTGGCTGAAGGCGGCGCCGCCGAGGTGAAAGGCCTGGTCGCCGTCGAGCGTCGTGTCGGCGTCGATCGCGGCGAGGTCGATGCGGTCGCCGGCGGCGTGGCTGAAATCCTGGATGGTGTCGCGCCCGGCGGCGGCGACGGTCGAATCCGTGAGCGCCGCATAGACGAAGCGGTCGGCGCCGGTGCCGCCGGCGAGGAGGTCGCGCCCGGCGCCGCCGAGGAGCGTATCGTGGCCGCCGCCGCCCGACAGGCGATTGTCGCCGCCATCGCCGGTCAGGGCGTCGCCATAGACCGAGCCGATGAGGTTCTCGATGCCGGCGAAGGTGTCGCTGCCCTCGCCCAGGGCCGTGCCGGCGACGAGGTTCGCGGCGACGGCGGCGGCCGCCGCGGCGAAGGAGGCGGTGTCGTTTCCGGCGCCGCCGTCGAGCGCATCGCTGCCGAAGCCGCCCGCCAGCACGTCCGCGCCGTCGCCGCCGGCGAGCACATCGTCCCCGGCGCCGCCGTTCAGCGCGTTGGCGGCGCCGTCGCCGGTCAGCTGGTCGGCCTGGTTGGAGCCTTCGAGATTGCGGATGGCGACGAGCGTGTCGCTGCCTTCGCCGCTCGCCGTGCCGAGCACGAGGTCGGCGACGATGCCGTATTGCGCGAGGGCGTAGCTCGCGGTCGCGGCGCCGCCGCTGCCGTCGAGGACATCGTCGCCGAGGCCGCCGGCGAGGCTGTCGGCGCCGCCGCCGCCCGCGATGGTGTCGTTGCCGTCGCCGCCGGAGAGCACGTTGCGCCCGGTGTCGCCCGTCAGTGTGTCGCCATAGGCGGAGCCGGCCACATTCTCGATGCCGGCCAGCGTGTCGCTGCCCTCGCCGCTCGCCGTGTGGGTGGCGAGGTCGACGGAGACCGGACCTGCTGCGGCGGAATAGTCGGCCGTGTCGCGTCCCTCTCCGCCGGCGAGTCGGTCATCGCCCAGGCCGCCCGCGATGGTGTCGTCGCCCGCGCCGCCGAGCATCTGGTTGGCGCCGGCATCCCCGGCCAGCGTGTCGGCGAAGGCCGAGCCGGTGACGTTCTCGATGGCGATCAGCGTGTCGTGGCCTTCGCCGTCGGCAATGCCCGAGGCGAGGTCGGCGATGACGGCGGTCTTGCTGCCGGCGTAGCTTGCGGTGTCGATGCCGTCGCCGCCGTTCACCGTGTCGTCGCCCGCGCCGGCGTAGATCGTGTCGGCGCCCATACCGCCGCCGATGTCGTCATTGCCGGCGCCGGCATAGAGGCGGTCGCCGGCGCGCGAGCCGACAATCGTGTCGGCGGCGCTGAGCAGATAGGCGGTCCAGGCGGCGGGATCGTTGTTCGCCGCGGCGAGCAGCGCCTCCAGCGGGGCGGCGGGAAGCGCCATGGTGGCGGTGACGTAGTCGGTCGTGCCGTCGCTGATCGTCATGGCGACGATGTTGGTGCCGCTCTGGGTGAGCCAGAAGGAATTGCCGTCGGTGAGCTGGCCGAACCAGGTGGCGAAGCCGCCCGGCATGGCCTGGCGCGAGATCGAGCTGGCGTCGAAGGTCTGCGGCCAGGGGGCGTAGAGATGGCTGACGGGGGAATAGGTGAAGGTCGACATGAGGGGCCTGTCCAGCGCAGGGCGAGGGAGCCTCCCGCCGGGCCCGCGCATGTCCGGCGGCGGGCGGATAAGCTGCGCCGCCGGCCCCGGGCGCATTGCGGCATCGCAATGGCGCTGTGGCCTGCGAATGCCCATCTGAAGGAGAGGTGCAGGCGCCTCGCGTGTGACTGCGTCGCGCTCCAACGGAAGACTGAGGGCCGGGCGTTGGAACGCGGCGGGCGGTGAACTAGTTTTCTGCGGGACGGAACCGGCGCGACGGCCGGAAGGAGGAGTTCATGGCCGAGCGCACGCCGCGGCACTGGATGTGGTCGCAAGCGGTCGAGATGCTGGACGAGGCCGACCGGCTGCACCGGCAGTTCTTCGCGCCGACCGGCGCCGCCCGCATGCCGGCCTGGGCGCCGCCGGCCGATGTGCTGGAGACCGACGAGGAGGTGCTGATCTTCGTCGCGCTGCCGGGGGTAAGTCCGGAGCATGTCGATGCCTCGATCCACGGCGCGGAGCTGGTGCTGTCGGGCACCCGCGTGCTGCCGGCCGAACTGGCGCGGGCGCAGATCCACCGCATGGAGCTGCCGCAGGGGCGCTTCCTGCGCCGCATCGCGCTGCCGCCCGGGCGCTATACCGACGTCTCGCGCAAGAGCGCCGACGGCTGCCTGGTGATCACGCTGGAGAAGGCGAACCGTCATGGCTGACGCGAGCACTGTCGACACGGGCTCCGACACGGGCGCCGCCAGGGGCGCCGGCAGCCGCGCCGCGCCGCGCCCGCTGCCCGACGACGCGCTGATCATCGTGCCGGTGCGCGAGCTGGTGCTGTTCCCGAACACGGTGCTGCCGCTGACCATGGGCCGGCCGCGCTCGGTCGCCGCGGCGCAGCAGGCGGTGAAGCTGCAACAGCCGATCGGCGTGCTGCTCCAGCAGGATTCGCAGGTCGAGGAGCCGGGGCCGGGCGACCTCTTCCGGGTCGGCACGATCGCCAATGTCGTGCGCTACATCACCGCGCCCGATGGCTCGGTCCATGTCGTTTGCCAGGGGGCGGAGCGTTTCGCGGTGGAGGAATTCCTGGAGGGCTGGCCCTTCCTGGTGGCGCGCGTGCGGCGCATCGCCGAACCCGAGACGAAGACGGCGGAGATCGAGGCGCGCTTCGCGCTGCTGAAAGGCCAGGCGCTGGAATCGCTGCAATTGCTGCCGCAGGCGCCGGCCGAACTGGTGGCGATGGTGCAGAGCGTCGAGCAGCCCGCGGTGCTGGCCGACATGACGGCGGCGTATCTGGACATCAAGCCGGCCGAAAAGCAGCAGATCCTGGAGACCGTCGACATCACCGAGCGCATGGCGAAGGTGTCGGGCCACCTCGCCCACCGCATCGAGGTGCTGAAGCTGTCGCAGGAGATCGGCCAGCAGACCAAGGCCTCGCTGGACGAGCGCCAGCGCGAGGTGCTGCTGCGCGAGCAGATGGCGGCGATCCAGAAGCAGCTCGGCGAAGGCGACGAGGGCAAGGCTGCGGAAATCCGCGAGCTGACGGCGGCGATCGAGAAGGCGAAGATGCCGGCGGAGATCGAGCAGCAGGCGAAGAAGGAGCTGAAGCGGCTGGAGCGCATGCCCGAGGCGGCGGGCGAATACGGCATGATCCGCACCTATCTGGACTGGCTGATCGAGCTGCCCTGGGCGCTGCCCGAGCCGACGCCGATCGACCTGAAGGAGGCGCGGCGGGTGCTGGACGCCGACCATTTCGGGCTGGAGAAGATCAAGCAGCGCATCGTGGAATATCTGGCGGTGCGCAAGCTGGCGCCCGAGGGCAAGGCGCCGATCCTGTGCTTCGTGGGGCCGCCGGGCGTCGGCAAGACGTCGCTCGGCCAGTCGATCGCGCGGGCGATGGGACGCAAATTCGCGCGCGTCAGCCTGGGCGGCGTGCATGACGAGGCCGAGATACGCGGCCACCGCCGGACCTATATCGGCGCCCTGCCCGGCAACATCATCCAGGCGATCCGCAAGACCGGGACGCGCGACTGCGTGATGATGCTGGACGAGATCGACAAGGTGGGCGCGGGCGTCCAGGGCGATCCGAACGCCGCCCTGCTGGAGGTGCTGGACCCCGAGCAGAACGGCACGTTCCGCGACAATTACCTGGGCGTGCCGTTCGACCTGTCGCGCATCGTCTTCATCGCGACGGCGAACATGCTGGACCAGGTGCCCGGCCCCTTGCGCGACCGCATGGAGGTGATCGCGCTGTCGGGCTACACCGCGAGCGAGAAATTCGAGATCGCCAAGCGCTATCTGATCCCGCGCCAGCTCGGCGCCAACGGGCTGACGGCGGACAAGGCCGAACTCCAGGACCCGGCGCTGACCGACATCATCGACCACTACACGCGCGAGGCCGGGGTGCGCGGGCTGGAGCGCCAGATCGGCAAGGCGCTGCGCCATGCCGCGGTGCGGGTGGCCGACGGCGAGACGGCGCGGGTGGTGATCGATCCGGCGAAACTGGCCGAGATACTGGGCCCGCCGGTGTTCGAGGACGAGGTGGCGCTGCGCACCAGCGTGCCCGGCGTCGCGACCGGCATGGCGTGGACGCCGGTCGGCGGCGACATCCTGTTCATCGAGGCGACGCGCACCCCGGGCGGCGGCCGGCTGATCCTCACCGGCCAGCTCGGCGACGTGATGAAGGAAAGCGCGCAGGCGGCGCTGAGCGTCGTGAAGAGCTGGGCCGGGAGACTGGAGATCGACCCGGCGCGCTTCGAGAAGAGCGATATCCACGTCCACGTCCCGGCCGGCGCGACGCCGAAGGACGGGCCGAGCGCCGGGGTCGCGATGTTCATGGCGCTGATGTCGCTGATGACCGACCGGCTGGTGCGCGCCGACACCGCGATGACGGGCGAGATCAGCCTGCGCGGTCTGGTGCTGCCGGTCGGCGGCATCAAGGAGAAGGTCACCGCCGCGCATCGCAGCGGGATCAAGCGGGTGATGCTGCCGGCCCGGAACAGGCGCGACTATGACGAGATCCCCAAGGAGGTGCGCGAGGGGCTGGAATTCGTGTGGCTGGAGACGGTGATGGACGCCGTCGCGGCCGGGCTGTCGGACGAGGTGAAGCCGACGGCCATGGGGGTGTGGTAGGCCGGCGCGGCTAAGGCGTGTCGCGCTGGAGCGCTGCGGCGCGGGCCCGGGCGGCCGGGAGGGCCAGCGAGATGAGGACGAAGGCCGAGGCGAGGGCCAGCGAGGTCACCGTCGCCAGGGCATAGCCGATCGCCTGCGGCCCGCTGAACACATGGTCGGAGATCAAGGCGATCACGGTCGGCGCGATGCCGATGCCGGTGACGTTGGCGCAGAGCAGGAACACCGCCGTCATCGTGCCGCGCATGCGGCTGGGGGTGAGCATCTGGACCATCACGATCTGCTGTCCCGCCATCAGGCACGAGACGAACATGCCGACGACGAGGCAGGTCGCGGCGACCGGCGTTTCGGGCACGGTGTAGGCGGCGAGGAAGAGCGGGATCTGCGCATAGACGGACCAGACGCCGATGCGGATCGGCGCATCCGCCATGCCGCGCCGCACCAGCCAGTCCGAGATCATGCCGCCGAGAATGATGCCGCCGGTGCCGGTGATCGCGAAGGCGAGGCCGAGCAGCAGGCCGACCTCTGAGGCCTGCATGTGATGCACGCGCCCCAGATAGGCCGGGCCCCACACATTATAGGCGTAGCCGTTGATGGCGAAGCCGCAATAGCCCGCGAACATCATCGTGAAGAGCGCCGCGTGTTTGCGCATATAGCCGAAGACCTCGGCCCAGCTCGGCGCGTGGGTGTCGAGCGCCGAGGCCGTCCTCTGGCGCACCGGCTCGCGGATCGTCGCCCAGATGAGGAGCCCCAGGAGGATGCCCGGCAGGCCGACGCCGATGAAGGCGATCTTCCACGGGGCGATCTGTCCGACCAAGGGCAGCACCGGCTGCGCCTCCTTCGCCCATTGCACGAAATAGCCGCCGAGCAGGAAGGCGAGGCCGCCGCCGATCGTGAGGCCGCAGGCGAGCACCGCCATCGCGAGGCTGCGCCGCTCGGCCGGCACGATGTCGGGGATCATCGAGGCGCCCGACGGCCCGGTGCTCGCCTCGCCCACGCCGACGAACATGCGCGCCACGAACAGCCCCCAGAACGAGGTCGCGAGGCCGCACATGACCGTCGCGATGCTCCACAGCACGATGCCGATGGCGATGATGTTGCGGCGGTTGCGGGTGTCGGCCCAGCGCCCGAAGGGGAAGGCGAAGAGGATATAGCAGGAGGCGAAGGCGAAGCCGGCGAGCAGGCTGACCTCGGTGTCGCTCAAGGACATCTCCGCCTTGATCGGGTCGATCAGCAGGCCGAGGATCATGCGGTCGAGGAACGAGAACACCCCGGCGACCAGCAGCGTGACGATCACGTACCAGCCATAGGCGCCGATGCGCGCCGGCCGCTCGGCGGCCGGGCCGGTGAGGGAAAGATCGGCGCTCATGGGTGGCTCATGCTACAGATCGAACCTGCATGCAAGATGGCGCGAGGCGGTGCCATCTTGCATGCTCTGACGCTCTCTTCTCTGTCACTTTGCATCCAACACGGGAGATCCTTTCTCTCTCTGCAAGCCAGGACCATCGCCTTTGAAGCAACGGCGAGGCGCGAGGTCTGCGAAGGGCTCCGACTGTTTTCTCCCCCGCCATTATGCGGGGGAGATGTCACGCGTCAGCGTGACAGAGGGGGCCGGCGCGGCGGTGGCGAAGCCCCCTCCGTCTGCCGGCTGCGCCGGCAACCACCTCCCCCGTGAAGAACGGGGGAGGAAACAGGGCGGTGCTCTACGCCCGGGCGCCAGCGTGTTCTGAGGCGGCGCTTTTATGCCCAAGGCCCCCTTCCGGCCTTCGGCCACCTTCCCCCGACGGGGGCGGAGCGTGTGGCGAGGCGCGAGGTCTGCGGGGCTCCGACTGTTTTCTCCCCCGCCATTATGCGGGGGAGATGTCACGCGTCAGCGTGACAGAGGGGGCCGGCGCGGCGGTGGCG
>JADZAI010000043.1 GCA_020852655.1 Alphaproteobacteria bacterium | reverse complement strand
CACTCCATCCGCCACTTCAGTCCCTGAGTGGGCATTGAGTCTACGTGCTGCGTCACGGTCATGGAGCCTCTCGTTGCCTCAGCCCTGCGCCTTTTCCGACAGGTCGGAGAAGTTCCTGATCTTGACCGTATGGTCGGCGAAGCGCGCGACGATCTCCAACTCGCCGCCCATCGCCTCGATGAAACGGCGCAGCGTGCCGACATACATGTCCGCGCGCTTTTCCAGCTTTGCGACCGAACCCTGGGTGAGTTGCAAGGTCTGGCCGATCTCCTGCTGCGACAATTTCATGGCACGCCGAACCTCGGCGAGGTCCATTTCCTCGTTCAGGCGCTCGGCCTCGGTCGCCGCCTTGGCCTGCGCTTGCGGGGACATGCGCCCACGAAGCTGCGCGAAGCTATGCCTACCGGCCATCGTCCATCTCCTTTTTCAGTTCGGCCAGATGCTCGTCGTAGAGATCGTCGGCCACCGGAATCATTCGGTCATAGAAACGCTTGTCGCCGGTCTTATCGCCACCGATTAGCAGGATTGCCGCCCGGCGCGGATCGAAGGCGTAGAACACCCGGAATGGCTTGCCGCCGCTCTGCACGCGCAATTCCCGCATATGGTCGTGCCGCGATCCGCTGATGCCGCTCGAATAGGGAAACGGCAGATTGGGACCACGCTGCTCCAATTTGCGGACATGGGCGTCGATGCTGACCTGTTCGGATTCCGCGAGGGTATCCCACCACGATCCGAACTCGTCGGTATACTCGACTAGCCATTCCACATTCGAATATTATTCCTTTTATGAATTTTTACAAGGACTGATTCCACCGTGTCGGTCGGCTGACCGCCGGTAGCAAAGGCGCCTCAGCCCTCGGGGCCGAACAGTTCATCGAACAGGTCGCCGAACCATTGCTCGAACACCTCGATCTCGGCCTGCGTGACCGGAACGGGACGCGGCCAATCGTCGGTGACGGTCCAGGAGGACAGATCATGCTTGGGCGGTCGGCCCATAGGAACATGGTATCCCAACAGCGCCTCAAGCTGCTATCGGTCACGGCCCGCCAGTATTTTCCAGATTTTGGCGGATGGCCGAGCGCGACGCGGGAACGGCGCGCGGAGGGAACTCGGGAAAGCGCCTTTCGTGGAGTGGGTTACGAGCGCGTTTTCTGCGGCGGGCGTTTGCGGTGGACGGGCGGGCGATTGGGCGTAGGATCGGCGCTGTGCATGATGCACCCGCGGCCCCAGGACCCTGTCCACCCCAGCCGCCAACCCGCCTCGTTCCGGACATAGCCTGAGACGTTCGGCCCTCGCGTCTGCGAGCATGCGTCCGGCCGGATTCCTATCGCTCGTTCGATCAAGGAGGGCAACCATGACCGCCAGCCCTGCGTTTACGATCCACATTCTCTCCGGAGAGGGAGGTGAAGAGGAGCGCCGGCATGTCAATGCCGGTGCCGCCTATGCCGACTTCAAGACGGTCCGCCGCATCGCCGGTGCGACCGTGACCATCCTCTCCGACATAGGTGTCATCGACGAATATGAACTTCGCCGCCGCGCCGCCCCGACTTAGGACGCCTCACGCATGACCACCATCAAGCCAAGCTCGACGCTGGAACGGGCCTTCGCGTTGGCGAAGAGCGGCCGGCTGAACAGCTTCACGGAGATCCTGTCGGCGCTGAAGCACGAAGGCTATTTCGACGCCCGCGCCCATCTCGACGGACCCAGCATCCGCAAGCAGCTCAGCAGCCTCATCGCTGAGGGCAAGACGGCCGCCTGATACGCCGCATACCAGGTGAATTCGACGCAGCGCCGCCTTTTCAGGGCGGCGCTGCGCTTTCAGGGCGTGTGCGCTCCGTCACGGCAGGCTTGGCGGCGCGGGCGAATGCGGCTATGAGCCGGCCCGAAGGTTCGGTGACGGACCTTCAGATCGCACCGGTGCCTAACGGCTTAAACGGGAATGCAGTGAGGAAGGCTAGGCTTTCCGAATCTGTAGCTGTCCCTGCAACTGTGAGCGGCGAGTGCGATGCGCAATGCGATCCGGCTTCACCGGATGGCAGCCACTGGAGCCCGGCCTAACGGGGCGCTCTGGGAAGGCGCGCATCGTGCGACGACCCGCGAGCCAGGAGACCGACCGGCGCGTGTCGCTCTTTGCCGCGGGCCAGGTGAGTCCGAGGCGCGGGATACCGTCTGAGCGACGCAGAGGCGGCGGGGGCCGCATCGACCTGTCCGGGCAGGCGCACTGGCGTCCGCTCGTCCGGGTGCGTCGAGCGCATGGGGCCAATGCCGCCATCCGTATGTCCCCGTCGGGTCGCTCGACGCCCTTCGAGGGGATCATCCCGTGCGTTTCATTGTCTCTCACGCGGCCATCGCGGCCGCCCTGCTCGCTTCCGCGCCTTCCGCCTTCGCGGCCGCCGACGATTCGACCAATGCCGAGGAGATCGTCGTCACGGCGACACGCGCTGCCAGCGGTCTGCCGCGCGACCAGTTGGGGACCTCCGTGACGGTCGTGCAGCCAGTCGACATGGAACTGCGCCAGACCCGTCTCGTCTCGGACCTGCTTCGCGACATTCCCGGCCTCGCGGTCAGCCGCGCGGGCACGGTCGGCGGCTTCACCGAAGTCCGCATCCGCGGCGCCGAGGCGGACCACACGCTCGTGCTCATCGACGGCATGGAGGCGAGCGACCCGTTCTACGGCCAGTTCGACTTCGCTTCGCTGATCGCCGACGAGGTGGCGCGCGTCGAGGTGCTGCGCGGCCAGCAAAGCGCGCTCTACGGCTCGGACGCGATCGGCGGCGTCATCAACTACATCACGCTCTCGGGCAGGGAAGCGCCCGGCGTGCGCGGCCGGACGGAGGGCGGTTCGTTCGGCAGCTATGCGGCCTCGGCGCGCGCTGCGGGCTATGCGGATGGCTTCGACTATGCGGTCAGCGCCGGCTATCAGCACACCGACGGCGTTCCCACCGCACGCTTCGGCACACGCGATATCGGGGCGGCGAATGCCGCCGTGTCGGGCCGATTCTCGTATGAGGTGACGGAGAATTTCCGCCTCCGCGCCATCGGTCGCTATGCGCGCGTCAAGGCGGATGTCAACGACCAGGAGTTCGACTTCGCCAGCCCGACCTATGGCTTCGTCATCGACAGCGACGACGACTACACCAACCGGATGCTCTACGGCCTCGTGGGCGCGGACCTTTCGCTGCTCGGCGGGGCCTGGACGCATGCCCTGTCGGTGCAGGGCACGGATGCACGGCGCCGCGGCTATTCCGGCGGTGCATTCGACTACGGCGACGACGGCAGCCGCATCAAGGGCTCGTATGTGACTGCCTATCATTTCGGCAACGACCGCGTGCGCCACACCCTGACCGGCGCGGCCGATTTCGAGCGCGAGACCTTCCGGAACAGGGGCGCCTTCCTGTCGCCGGCGCAGTCGGCCGAGCGCAGCACCGAGAACACGGGCCTCGTCGCGCAGTATGACCTGCTCGTCGGCGAGACGATCGGCGTCGGGGTCGCGGTCCGCTACGACGACAACAACCGCTTCGACGACGCGACGACCTATCGCCTCCAGGCGAGCTTCCTGCTCGACAGCGGCACCCGGCTGCATGCCGCGACGGGGTCGGGCACGAAGAATCCCGGCATCTTCGAGCTGTACGGTTTCGATCCGGCGAATTTCCAAGGCAATCCGGACCTGAAGCCGGAGCATTCGCGGGGCTGGGAAGCCGGCGTTGCCCAGCGTCTGCTCGGTGGGCGGATCGTATTGGACGTGACCTATTTCAGCAGCACGCTGACCGATGAGATCTACACGGACTTCTCGGGCTTCCCCATTTCGACGCCGCGCAACCGCACGACGGAATCGGAGCAGGACGGCGTCGAGATATCCATGCAGGCGGTGATCGACGAGGCATGGCGCGTGTTCGCGAGCTACACCTATCTGAACGCCAAGGAGGACGGCGTTGAGGAAATCCGCCGGCCGCCGAATGTCGCGAGCCTCAACCTCTCCTATGTGGATCCGGACGACCGGTTCAGCGCGACCGTGACGGTCCGCTGTAACGGCGAGACGTTCGACAACAACTTCACCCACTTCGGCGATGCGCGCGTAAGGCTCGCTTCCTATACGCTGGTGAATCTGGCGGGCGATGCGCGGATCACCGACGAACTGCGCCTCTTCGCGCGGGTCGAGAACCTCTTCGACGAGGACTACGAGGACGTCTACACCTACCGCACGGCGGGCCGCGGGGCCTTCGTGGGCCTCAGGGCCGGCTTCTGATGGCGGGCGGGTCGGCGATCCTGGAAGCCGAAGGGCTTGTCGTCCGGCGCGGGCGGCGCACGATCCTGGATCGGGTGTCGGCCCGCTTCCGCCGGGGATCGCTGACCGTCGTCATCGGCCCGAACGGGGCCGGCAAGTCGACCTTCATCTCCGCCCTCGCCGGCCTGCTGAAGCCGGAGGGGGGATCGGTGAGGCTGGAGGGCCGGCCGCTTTCGACCATCCCCTCGGCTGCGCTCGCCCGGCGGCGGGCCTATCTGCCGCAGAATGCGCGCTGCGAGTGGCCGATCAGCGTGGAGCGGGTCGTCGCGCTCGGTCTGACGCCGATCCTGCCGGCCTTCGGCGATCTCACCGCTGCGCAACGCGACAAGATCGCCGAGGTCCTGGCACAGTGCGACCTCGGCCATCTGAAGGACCAGGCGGCGACGACGCTGTCCGGCGGCGAGCTGGCGCGTGCCATGCTGGGCCGCGCGCTGGTCGGCGATCCCGAATTGCTGCTGGTGGACGAACCGACGGCCGGTCTCGATCCGCGTCACGGGCTGGACGCCATGGGCCGGTTGCGGGCGCTCTCGCAGGCCGGGCGGACGGTGATCGTGGCGATCCACGACCTCGCGCTCGCCCTGCCCTTCGCCGACGACGTGATCGCGCTGCGCGACGGGCGCGTCATGGCGGACGGACCGGCCGCCGACGCCGTGACGGACGAGCTGCTGAAGGCGCTCTACGACGTCGACGCGCGCATCGCGCGCGATGCGTCAGGCGTCTCGGTGCGCTATCATGCGGCCAGCCCGCCGGGCTGACCGCGGCCTCAGCGCGGCAGTTCGCTGCGGCCCATCAGATATTCGTCGACCGAGCGTGCGCATTGGCGGCCTTCACGGATCGCCCACACAACGAGCGACTGACCGCGGCGCATGTCGCCGCAGGCGAAGATGCGGTCGGCGCTCGTCTTGTAAGTCAGCGTGTTCGCAGCGACGCTGCCGCGCGCGTCCAGCGCCGCGCCGCTCTGTGCCACCGCGCCCGGCACGATCGAGCCGGTGAAGCCCATCGCGAGCAGCACGAGATCGGCCTTCAGCTCGAACTCGCTGCCTGCGACCTCGCGCATCTCCATGCGGCCGTTCACCGATACCCACTCGACGCGGGCGCAGACGACGGCGCCGACCTTGCCGCTGTCGCCGACGAAGCGCTTGGTGACAACGGCGAAATCGCGCGCTGCGCCTTCCTCGTGCGAGGACGACGTGCGCAGCTTCAGCGGCCAGTCCGGCCAGGTGAGCGCCTTGTTCTCGCGCACCGGCGGCTGCGGCATGATCTCGAGCTGCGTGACCGAGGCGGCGCCGTGTCGGTTCGAGGTGCCGATGCAGTCCGAGCCGGTATCGCCGCCGCCGATGACGACGACATGCTTGCCCTTGGCCGTGATCGTGCCGGCCGGTGCGGCCTTTTTCTCAGGGTCGCCCGCGACGCGCCGGTTCTGCTGCGGCAGAAACTCCATCGCGAAATGCACGCCTGCGAGGTCACGGCCCGGTACGGGCAGGTCGCGCGGCTGTTCGGCACCGCCGGCGAGCACCAGCACCGCGTAATCGTCGAGCAACCGGGTGATGGAGACGTCGGGTCCGACATGGATGCCGGTGCGGAAGATGACGCCCTCGCTCTCCATCTGGCGCATCCGGCGGTCGATCAGATGCTTTTCCATCTTGAAGTCGGGAATGCCGTAGCGGAGCAGCCCGCCGACGCGGTCGGACTTCTCGAAGACGGTCGGCGCGTGGCCGGCGCGCGCGAGCTGCTGCGCGCAGGCCAGCCCGGCCGGGCCGGAGCCGACGACGGCGATGCGCTTGCCGGTGCCGCGCTCGGACATCTGCGGCTTGATCCAGCCCTCGTCCCAGCCGCGGTCGACGATCTCGCACTCGATCGATTTGATGGTGACGGGATTGTCGTCGATGTTGAGGACGCAGGCCGCTTCGCAGGGCGCGGGACAGATGCGGCCGGTGAACTCAGGGAAATTGTTGGTCGAGTGCAGCGTCTCGAGCGCGGTCTTCCACTGGTCGCGGTAGACAAGGTTGTTCCAGTCCGGGATCAGATTGTTAACCGGACAGCCGTTGTGACAGAACGGAATGCCGCAATCCATGCAGCGTGCCGCCTGCTGCGTCGCCTCGGCGGGGGTGGGACGGTGCGTGAACTCGCCATAGTTCGCCGTGCGCGTCGCAGGCTTCTCGTAGCTGCGATCCTTGCGCTCGATCTCGAGGAAGCCGGTTGGCTTGCCCATCAGACAATCCTCTTCATTCTGCGGCCACGGCGGCGTTCTGCGCAGCCCTGAGGCCGGCGAGCGCGCGGCGGTAATCGTGCGGCGTCACCTTGACGAAACGGGGGCATTCGGCGTCCCAGTTGTCGAGGATGAACCGGGCGCGGGCGCTGCCGGTGTGCAGCAAGTGGCGCTCGATGAGAATCCTCAGCCGCTCCGCGTCGAAGCGCAGCATGTCGCCCATGCCGGAGTCCTCGACGGCCGGCGCCCGCTGGCGCGGCGCCTCCGGATCGTTCGCGGCCCCTAGCGAGGGATCGACCGGCGCCACCTCGGCCATCGCCGTGTTGCACAGCGGCGCGAACGAGCCGTCCGGATCGTAGACATAGGCGACGCCGCCCGACATGCCGGCCGCGAAATTGCGGCCCGTCCGGCCGAGCACGACGACCACGCCGCCGGTCATGTATTCGCAGCCATGGTCGCCGACGCCCTCGACGACGGCAACGGCGCCCGAGTTGCGCACGGCAAAGCGCTCGCCGGCGACGCCTTCGAAATAGGCTTCGCCCGCGATGGCGCCGTAGAGGACGGTATTGCCGACGATGATGTTCTCGGTCGCCTCGCGCGTCGCGCCGTCCGGCTGGCGGACGATGACGCGGCCGCCGGAAAGGCCCTTGCCGACATAGTCGTTGCCGTCGCCGACGAGATCCAGCGTGACGCCGCGCGCCAGGAAGGCGCCGAAGCTCTGGCCTGCTGTGCCGGTGAGGCGGATGGCGATGGTGTCGTCCGGGAGGCCGGCATGGCCGTGCCGCCGCGCGACCTCGCCCGACAGCATGGCGCCGACCGTGCGGTTGACGTTCTTCACGCGCTCGACGATGCGGACGGGGGCCTTGCTTTCGAGCCCCGGCCTCGCGGCCTCGATGAGCTGAAGGTCCAGCGCCTTGTCGAGGCCGTGGTTCTGGGTCTCGCAGTTGACGATCGCGACGCCGTCAGCGGCCGGCGCCTGGTAGAGCAGCTTCGAGAGGTCGATGCCGCGGGCCTTCCAGTGGTCGATCGCCCGCCGCATGTCGAGCCGGTCGACGCGCCCGGTCATCTCCGCCAGCGTGCGGAAGCCGAGGCGCGCCATGATCGCGCGCAGTTCCTCGGCGACGAAGAAGAAGAAGTTGATGACGTTCTCCGGCGTGCCGGTGAAGCGCTTGCGCAGGACCGGGTCCTGCGTCGCCACGCCGACCGGGCAGGTGTTGAGGTGGCACTTGCGCATCATGATGCAGCCGACGGCGATGAGCGGCGCTGTGGCGAAGCCGAACTCGTCCGCGCCGAGCAGCGCGCCGATCGCCACGTCGCGGCCGGTCCTTAGGCCGCCGTCCACCTGCACCGCGATGCGGCCACGCAGACCGTTGAGCACGAGCGTCTGCTGGGTTTCGGCGAGGCCGATCTCCCAGGGGCTGCCGGCATGGGTCAGCGAGGTCAGCGGCGAAGCGCCGGTGCCGCCTTCAAAGCCTGAGATCGTGACATGGTCGGCGCGGGCCTTCGAAACGCCTGCCGCGACCGTGCCGACGCCGACTTCGCTGACCAGCTTCACGCTGATGCGGGCGGCCGGGTTGACGTTCTTCAGGTCATGGATGAGCTGCGCCAGATCCTCGATCGAATAGATGTCGTGGTGCGGCGGCGGCGAGATGAGGCCGACGCCCGGCGTCGAGTGCCGCACCTTGGCGATGTTGGCGTCGACCTTGTGGCCGGGAAGCTGGCCGCCCTCGCCGGGCTTCGCGCCCTGCGCCATCTTGATCTGGATGTCGTCGGCGTTGACCAGATACTCTGCGGTGACGCCGAAGCGGCCCGAGGCGACCTGCTTGATGCGCGAGCGCATGGAATCGCCATTGGCCATCGGGACGTAACGATCGGCCTCCTCGCCACCCTCGCCCGTGTTCGAGCGACCGCCGATGCGGTTCATCGCAATCGCCAGCGTCGTGTGCGCCTCGCGGCTGATCGAGCCGAAGCTCATGGCGCCGGTGGCGAAACGCTTGACGATCTCGGAGGCCGGTTCGACCTCGTCCAGCGGAACGGGCTGGTCGGCCCATTTGAACTCCATGAGGCCGCGGATCGTCAGCAGTCGCTCATTCTGTTCGTTGATGGTGGCGGCGAAGGCCTCGTATTCGTTCGTAAGGTTGCCGCGCACCGCATGCTGGAGCTTGCCGACGCTCTCCGGCGTCCAGGCGTGATCCTCGCCGCGCAGGCGGAAGGCATAGTCGCCGCCGACGTCAAGCATCGTGCGGTAGATCGGGTTGTCGCCGAAGGCCGCCTGGTGACGCGCCACCGCCTCTTCGGCGATCTCGGCCATGCCGGCGCCTTCGATCGTCGTGGCGGTGCCGGTGAAGTATTTCTCGACGAAGGCGGACGAGAGGCCGACCGCGTCGAATATCTGGGCGCCGCAATAGGACTGAAAGGTCGAGATGCCCATCTTGGACATGACCTTCAGGATGCCCTTCCCGATCGCCTTGATGTAGTTTTTCTGGACCGCCTTGGCGTCGAGCTTCATGCCCGTCTGGAGGCGGATTTCCTCCAGCGTCTCGAAGGCGAGATAGGGATTGACCGCCTCCGCCCCGTACCCGGCGAGAGCGCAGAAATGATGCACCTCGCGCGCCTCGCCGGTCTCGACCACGAGCCCGGTCTGCGTGCGCAGGCCCTGCTTGGTCAGGCGGTGATGGACGGCGGCGGTCGCGAGCAGCGCCGGCACCGGGATGCGGTCGGCGCTGGCGGCCCGGTCGGAGAGGATGAGGATATTGCTGTCGGCGAGGACGGCTTCGGTGGCATCGAGCGTGATGCGCTCAATCGCCTCGGCGAGGCCGGCGGCACCGGTACGCGCATCCCAGGTGGTGTCGATGGTCGCCGTCCGGAAGGCGCCGTCGAGCAGTTCCTCGATGACGCGGACCTTCTGGAGATCCGCATTGGTGAGGACCGGCTGCGAGACCTCCAGGCGCTTGTGGGCGCCCGCGCCGCGGCCGAGCAGGTTCGGGCGCGGGCCGATCATCGACACGAGGCTCATGACGAGCTCTTCGCGGATCGGGTCGATCGGCGGGTTCGTGACCTGCGCGAAGTTCTGCTTGAAATAGTTGTAGAGCAGCTTCGGCCGGCGCGAGAGCACGGCGATGGGCGTGTCGGTGCCCATCGAGCCGACGGGATCGTCGGCCAGCGCCGCCATCGGCTCCAGGAAGAAGTTGATGTCTTCCTGGGTGTAACCGAAGGCCTGTTGGCGATCGAGCAGGGTCGGCGCGTTCGAGCCGTGCTCGTACGGAATCTCGGCCAGCTCCAGCTCTTCCAGCTTGAACTGGGTTTCCTGGAGCCAGTCCTCGTAGGGACGGGCATCGGCGAGGCGCTGCTTGATCTCCTCGTCGCCGATGATGCGGCCCTCGTCGAAGTCGATGAGCAGCATCTTGCCGGGCTGGAGGCGCCACTTGAGCGTGATCTTCTCGTCCGGGATCGGCAGCACGCCGGATTCGGAGGCCATCACGACGTGGTCGTCGTCGGTGACGATGAAGCGGGCGGGACGCAAGCCGTTGCGGTCGAGCGTCGCGCCGATCTGGCGGCCGTCGGTGAAGGCGATCGCGGCCGGGCCGTCCCACGGTTCCATCATCGCGGCGTGATATTCATAGAAGGCACGGCGCTTGGGCGGCATCAGCGGATTGCCGGCCCAGGCTTCCGGGATCAGCATCATCATCGCGTGGGCGAGCGAATAGCCGCCCGCGACGAGCAGTTCGAGCGCGTTGTCGAGGCAGGCCGTGTCGCTCTGGCCATGGGGGATCAGCGGCCACATCTTGTCGAGGTCGGGGCCGATGAGATCGCTCTCCATCGTGCGCCGGCGGGCATACATCCAGTTCACGTTGCCGCGGACGGTGTTGATCTCGCCGTTATGCGCGATGAAGCGATAGGGATGCGCCAGCTTCCACGACGGGAAGGTATTGGTGGAGAAGCGCTGGTGGACCAGCGCAAGGGCGCTTTCGCACAGCGGGTTCGACAGGTCTGTGTAGAAGGTGCCGACCTGGTGGGCGAGCAGAAGGCCCTTGTAGACGATCGTGCGCGTCGAGAAGGAGGGCACATAGAAGTCGGCGAGGTCCGGCAGGTTGCGCTTGCGGGCGATGTCGGCAAGCGGGTTCTGCGTCTGCTTGCGGATCGCGAGCAGCTTGCGCTCGAAGGCGTCCTGATCGGTGATCTTCCGTCCCTGGGCGACGATGGCCTGGCGAATGACGGGCATGCCGGCGAGCACGGCCTGGCCAAGTCCGGTGGGATCGACCGGAACGTCACGCCAGCCGACGAGACGCTGGCGCTCCTTGCCGACGAATTTCTCGAACTGCGCGATCGCTGCTGCTTGCCCCGCCTCGCTGCGCGGCAGGAAGCACATCGCGACGCCGTACTGCCCCGCGGGCGGCAGGTCGCGCCCTTCCCGCTCCGCCCAGTCGCGGAACAGCGGATCGGGAATCTGGATCAGCAGCCCCGCTCCGTCGCCCATCAGCGGATCGGCGCCGACGGCGCCCCGGTGATCCAGATTGACCAGGATTTCCAGGCCCTTGCGGACGATATCGTTCGACTTTCGGCCCTTCACATTCGCTATGAAGCCAACGCCACACGCATCGTGCTCGTTCGCAGGGTCGTAAAGGCCTTGCCGCTGGGGCATTACCGTCGTCATTCCCGTCTTCTGGTCCGCTGGGGCGAGGTTTCGGCACCCGCTAACAGACGGATGCCAAATCTCCAAGCACTGATGGCCGCGGCCGGAACACCACGGAAGCGCGATCCTTAGGGTGACAGTGCGTCAGCCCGGCTGCGCATGCTCTCATGCGCGGATTGTTGCGACTGAATCGCTGCTTGCCAAGGCGCGGCGGCCTCTTACGCTTCGTCAATGCCGGGACACGAATCCCGGACAGAGCGGGAGGGAGCATGGCCTACGCGTTCAGCAAGGGACTGCACGACATCGGCAACGGCCACCATGTCTGGCTCCAGCCCGACGGCAGTTGGGGCTACTCGAATGCGGGCCTGATCCTGGACGGCAAGGACTCCCTGCTGGTCGACACGCTGTTCGACGAGAGGCTGACCGCCGAAATGCTGGGCGCGATGAAGGCGGCGACCGGCATCGGCGGCAAGGAGATCACCACGCTGGTCAACACCCATGCGAATGGCGACCACACCTTCGGCAACCGGCTGATCGAGAACGCCGAGATCATCGCCTCCGCGGCGAGCGCCAGGGAAATGGGCGAACAGCCGCCGGCGATGCTGGCCGCGATGGTCAAGCAGGCGCCGCAGATGGGCGAGATCGGAGCGTATTTCCTGCACTGCTTCCAGGATTTCGACTTCGGCGGCGTCACGCTCCGCCCGCCGACACAGACCTTCAGCGGCGGCAAGGACCTGAAGGTCGGCGACAAGGACGTCCGGCTGATCGAGGTTGGGCCGGCCCATACCGAGGGCGACGTCATCGTCCATGTGCCGAAGGACCGCGTCGTCTACACCGGCGACATCCTCTTCAACGAGGGCACGCCGATCATGTGGGCGGGTCCCACCGCCAACTGGCTGAAGGCCTGCGACCTGATCCTCGCGATGGACGTCGACGTCGTCGTGCCCGGACATGGTCCGATCACCGACAAGTCGGGCGTGCGCAAGATGCGCGGCTATCTCGCCTATGTCGACGCCGAGGCGCGCAAGCGCTTCGCGGCCGGCATGAGCGCGGAAGATGCGGTCTTCGACATCGCGCTCGGCGAGTATCAGCACTGGCTCGACTTCGAGCGGCTCGCGGTCACGGTGGATTCGATCTGGCGCGACCATGTCCACGATCATTCGCGCCCGAATGCGGCGCGGCTGTTCGGACTGATGGCGAAGCTCTGGAACGACCGGCGGCCAGGCCGGCGCTGACGGTCAGGCAGGCGCGTAGCCGGGGATGCTCGCCACGAAACGCCGGTAGGCGTCGCTGCCCGGCGCCAGCAGCGCCGCCACCGCCTCGGCGTCCTCCGGCGACGGCGAGGCGGTCACGCCGAGACGCTTGGGAATGTCGAGGAAGAGCGGCGCGGTGCTATCCGCCGGTACGTCGCCGAGATAGCGCTCGACCACCTCGCAGATAACCCAGTCCGGCTTCACCTGGGCTGCGATCTCCGGATGGAAATTGCGCGAGCGGCAGAAGACGATCTCGCGGAAGAAGGCCGAGAGGCAGGGCAGCGACGTCATCATCAGGGAGTCGCCGAAGATCAGCAGCCTGCCCTTCGCCTCCGGCCGCGTACTCGCCTGGACGATGCAGAGACCGTCGACCATGCCGACGCCGTTGTTGTGGCGCCGGACGGTCCAGCCGGGCTTGAAGGCCTGGCGGGGCTCCATGCTCGGCGGCTGGAAACGGCGTCCGAGGTCGCCGGCGAAGTCCGCGCCGGAACGCATGCAGGACGCCGCATCCCGTGCAGCCGCGTCTATCCAGGCCAGTGGGAGATCGAGCCGTTCGGCCAGAACGCGTGCGACGGCGATCTGGCCTGCGGGCGTCCAGTGCGAGTCGGTACGAAAATGCAGCGCGGGGTCGGCGAGGACGGAGCGCGGATAGGCAAAGACACCGGCGTCCCGTTCGCGATAGAGCGCGGCGAGACTGACGGTCTCGAAGGGAAAATGGGTCTTCAGCGCCGCATGCTTGTTCGGCGCGACGACATCCAGCAGCGGCGTGCCGTGCCCCGCCGCCCATTGGCGCCGCCCGTGATTGTTGGCGGCGAAGTTGGCAATGCTGTCCTCGCCCGGCGCAAAGGCCAGGATGGCGTCGACAGGCAGGACGCCCGCGCGCAGGAACAGAAACCCGTCACGGCCCTCGATGACGGTGTCCGGTCCCTCCGTCGGTGCCATGCGCAGCGATCAGGCCTTCTTGGCGAGTTCGGCGTCGATCGCCGAAACGAGGCGCGGGTCGTCCGCGGCAACGTCGGGCGAGAAGCGCGCGACGACATCACCCTGCCGGTCGACGAGGAACTTCTCGAAATTCCACAGAACGTCCGTCGGGTTCTTGGGGTGGACGCCATAGCCTTTCAGCCGTTCGCGCATCGGACCTTCGCCGATGGCCGAGGGCTGGGCCTTGGTCAGGCTGGCGTAGAGCGGATGCTGGTCGTCGCCGAGGACCGAGATTTTGGCGTAGAGCGGGAAGTGGACGTCGTAATTGGTCGAGCAGAAGTCCTTGATCTCGTCGTCCGTGCCGGGCTCCTGGCCGCCGAAATTGTTGGCCGGCATGCCGACGATCGTCAGCCCCTCGCCGCGCTTGGCCTGATAGAGCTTTTCGAGGCCGGTATATTGCGGGGTCAGGCCGCATTTCGACGCGACGTTGACGACGAGCACGACGTCGCCGCGATGGTCGCCGAGGCTGCCGGTCGTACCGTCGTTGCGCTTCAGCGAGATGTCATAGAGCGATGGCACTGGTTTTCCTCCGGGGCTGATGTGAGGGCTTACGGCTTCTGGGCAGCGATCCAGGCGTCGATGCGGCTTTCGAGCATGGCCAATGGCATAGGGCCTTCCAGCAGCACGGCGTCGTGGAACTTGCGCAGGTCGAAGCGCGGGCCGAGTGCTGTGGTCGCACGGGCGCGCAGCTCCTTCAGCTTCATCTCGCCGATCTTGTAGGCCAATGCCTGTCCGGGCCAGGAGATATAGCGCTCGAGTTCGGTCTGGATGTTGTGCGCCGAGAGCGCCGAGTTGTCGGTGAAACAGGCGCGTGCCTGTTCGATGTCCCAGCCCTTCCAGTGCATGCCGGTATCGGCGACGAGACGGCAGGCGCGCCACATCTCGTAGGACAGGCGCCCGAAGCGCTCATACGCATCGCGATAGATGCCCATCTCCTCGCCGAGATATTCGCCATAGAGGCCCCAGCCCTCGACAAAAGCGGTGAAGTCGCTGTTGCGGCGGAAATAGGCGAGGTTCTTGAGTTCCTGCTGGAGCGCGATCTGGAGATGATGGCCCGGAACGGCCTCATGGAGCGTCAGGGCCGGCAGTTCGTACAGGCCGCGCTGGTCGAGCTTCGACGTGTTGACCATATAGCCGCCGGCGACGCCGAGATCGGGCGATCCGGGGAAATAGCGCCCGGTCGTGTAGCCCTCCTCCTGGTCGCGCGGGACGGGCCGGACGCCATAGGGCAAGCGCGGCAGCGTGCCGAAATAGGCCGGCAGTTTGTCGTCGATGCGCTTGGAGATTTCGGAAGCCTTCTCCAGCAGGTCTTCGCGCGTCGTCGTGTAGAAGCGGGCGTCGGTCCGCAGGAAGGTCAGGAATTCGGCGAAGGTCCCGGTGAAGCCGGTCTCCTTCATGACCTCGTCCATGCGGCCGCGGATGCGCGCGACCTCCTGGAGGCCGATCTCGTGGATTTCGTCCGGCGTGAGGTCGGTCGTGGTGTGGAGGCGGACCTGGAATTTGTACCAGTCGGCCCCGCCCGGCATGTCCTTGACCGCGATCGAGGCGCGGACCTTGGGCAGATACTCCGTCTCCAGGAACGTCACGAAGGCCTGCTGGCGCGGGCGGATCTGCTCGGTGACCAGAAGCTCGGCCTGGGCGCGCAACGCCTCGACGCCGGCCTTGTCGAGCGAGGCCGGTGCGCTCGCGAAGGGCAGCAGCAGCACGTCGTCCTTGGGGGCGATGGCGAGCTGGGCCCTCGCCATCTCCAGCACGCGATCGGCGACGATCTTCGGCTGGACCCAGCCGGTCTCGATGCCGCGGCGGGCATTGGCGATGTTGTCTTCGAGATATTGTGGCAGGGCGCTGAGGCGCGCCATGTAGGCCTCGGCGTCGGCCATCGAGCGCAACTGGGTCGTGCGCGCGACATAGTCCATCGTGGTGTGGAAGCCGGAATCGTTCTGGAACGGGATCCGGCCCTCGTCATAGGCTTCCCGCTCGACCTTGATCGCCAGCAGATAGGCGAGGAAGTCGCGGTCGAAGCCGCGCTTGTCGTCGAGCGAAGCGGCGGGGATGGCGTCGACCCGGGACTTGAAGGCGTTCAGTGCGGCGAGCCGTCTGGCATCGTCGGCGGGCTTCACCAGCGGCAGGCGGGCGAGCGCATCCTGGTCGCCCTCGAAGCCGGCCGCGATGGGATCTTCGCGGCGGAGATAGGCTTCGTAGTCTGAGACGATCTTGTCGAAGGCGGTGTTTTCGGTGTCGCCGGCAGCGGCATCGGCTGCCATGAGGGAGGATGCGGTCATGGCGGCCAAGAGAAGCTTGCGCATACACCATTGTGTGGCGCATGGCGGGGTGGGGATCAATCCTTGCAACTGCCGATCCCCGGCTTGTCGTGCATGCCGGGTAGGGCGCGGCGCATGGACTCGTTGAGGGGTTTCGAATGACGGGACGCAATCCGGGCGTGGCAAAGTCGCAGCCGCATTGGCCCGGCGGGCCGAAACCGCCGGCCGGGGCGCCCAATATCGTCGTCATCCTGTTCGATGACGTCGGCTTCTCGGACTTCGGCTGCTATGGCGGCTCCATCGACACGCCGGCGATCGACGCGATCGCGGCCCGCGGCCTCCGCTATTCCGGCTTCCACACGACGGCGATGTGCTCGACCACGCGGGCCGCCTTGCTGACGGGGCGCAACCACCATTCGGTCGGCGTCGGGTGCCTCGCCAATTTCGACAGCGGCTATCCCGGCTATCGCGGCAAGATCGCGCGCGAGGCGGGGACGCTGCCCGAGATGCTGCGTCCGCACGGCTATCGCACCTACATGGTCGGCAAGTGGCATGTGACGCCGACGCACGAGACCGGCCCGGCCGGTCCGGTGGACGGCTGGCCGCTGGCCCGCGGCTTCGACCGTTTCTATGGCTTCATGGACGCCGAGACCGACCAGTATGCGCCCGAGCTCGTGCGCGACAACACGCCCGTCGCACCGCCCGGAACCTACCAGACCGGCTATCACCTGACCGAGGACCTGACGAACGAGGCGATCCGCTTCGTCGCCGATCATCACGCCGCGAAGCCGGACGCGCCGTTCCTGCTATGGCTGGCCTATGGCGCGTGCCATGCCCCGCACCAGGCGCCGCAGGAGCTCATCCGGAAATACGACGCGCGCTTCGCCCACGGCTGGGACGAGGAGCGCGCGGCGCGGCTGAAGCGGCAGATCGCGCTCTGCCTGGTGCCGGAGGGGACCGCCCTGCCCGGCCGCAACGACTGGGTGCGGCCGTGGGCGGATCATTCGCCCGATGAGCGCCGGCTCTTCACGCGCCTCCAGGCCGCCTACGCGGCGATGCTGGAGCATGCCGACCGGCATATCGGGCGCCTGACGCAGTTTCTCACGACCGCCGGGCTCGACGACAACACGATCGTGCTCGTCCTGTCGGACAACGGCGCGAGCCAGGAAGGCGGGCCGCTCGGCTTCATCAATGCGATGGGGCCTTACAATTTCCGGGTCGAGAATCTCGAAGAGAAGCTGGCGCGGATCGACGACATCGGCGGGCCGGACACGCATTCGAACTTCCCGCTCGGCTGGGCGATGGCGTCGAACACGCCGCTGAAGCGCTACAAGCAGAACACGCATGGCGGCGGCATCCGCGATCCGCTGGTGATCTCGTGGCCCGCCGGCATCGCGGCCCGGGGCGAGATGCGCCATCCTTTCTGCCACGCCAGCGACCTGGCGCCGACCTTGCTGGAGGCGATCGGGATCGACGCGCCCTCCTCCATCGCCGGCGTGGCGCAGATGCCGATCGAGGGGACGAGCTTCGCAGCGAGCTTTGCCGATGCCTCCGCGCCGTCGAAAGCTGCGCCGCAATATTTCGAGATGTTCGGCCATCGCGGGATCGTCCACGACGGATGGAAGGCGGTCGCGTTTCATCCGCCGGGCAAGCCGTACGAAGAGGACAGGTGGGAACTCTACCATCTGGAGCGCGACTTCAGCGAGGTGACCGATCTCGCTGCGGAGCAGCCCGACAGACTGGAGGCGCTGGTCGATCTCTGGTGGCGCGAGGCGGAGGCCCATCAGGTGCTGCCGCTGGACGATCGCTTCGGCGAGCGCTTCGCCGAGAATGCCGCGCGCAATCTCGGCAGCCGGCGCGTGTTCACGTTCCACGCCGGCATGGGCCATCTGCCGACGGATGTCTGCCCCGACCTGCGCAGCCGCTCCTACCGCATCGAGGCCGACGTGCATGTGCCGGCGGGCGGCGCCGAGGGCGTGCTGATCGCGCATGGCGATGCGACCTGCGGTTATGCGCTATACCTGAGGGACGGCGTGCTGATGCATGACATCAATGTCGGCGGCCAGCATCAGGTCCTCGCCGCGCCGCGCAAGGTTCCCTCCGGCGACCGCCGGCTGGCGTTCCATGCCAAGCGCTCGGGGCCCAATCTCGGCGATCCGTTCCGTTGCTCGCTGCGCATCGACGGCGACGAGGTCGCGGCGACGGACTTGATCTATGGCTTCGTCAACTTCATCTCGTGGTCGGGGCTGGATATCGGGCTCGATCGCGGAAGCCCGGTGTCGCACTATGCGGCGCCGTTCCGTTTCACCGGCGCGCTGAAGAAGGTGACGGTGACGATCGAGGACGACCAGTTCCTCAATGCCGAGGGCGCCGCGCAGGCCGCCCTGGCGCGGGAGTGAGATGGACAGGCCGATCGACGCGCTGAACCTGGGATGGCGGCTGGAGGACAGCTATCGCCGCCTCCCGCCGCATTTCTACACGACGCTGAAGGCGGAGCGGGCGGGCGAAGACCCGCTGCTGGTCCACGCCAGCGGCGATGCGGCGCGGCTGATCGGCCTGGACGCGTCGGCATTCGCGCATCCGGACTTTCCGAAGCTGTTCTCCGGCCATCTGGACGTGCCGGGGTTTTCCGCTTTCGCGACCGTGTATGCCGGGCACCAGTTCGGCGTCTACGTGCCGCAGCTCGGCGACGGGCGCGCGCTGACGGTCGCGCAGGTGCGTGCCGGCGACGGCGCGCTCTGGGACGTGCAGTTGAAGGGCGCCGGGCGCACGCCGTATTCCCGCTTCGCCGACGGCCGCGCCGTGCTGCGCTCGTCGATCCGCGAGTATCTGTGCAGCGAGGCGATGGCGGCGCTCGGCGTACCGACGACACGGGCGCTGGCCCTCGTCGCGACGCAGGAAGGCGTCGCGCGCGAGACCTACGAGCCCGGCGCCGTCGTGACGCGGCTGCTGCCGTCGAATGTTCGCTTCGGGCATTTCGAGTTCTTCCATCACCGCAAGCAGGCGGCCGATGTGAAGCTGCTGGCGGATTATGTGATCGAGACCTATTTCCCCGAACTCGCAGGCGCCGAGAACCGGTACGCGGCGTGGTTCGCCGAGGTCGTCGCGCGCACGGCGCACATGATCGCGGCGTGGCAGGCGGTCGGTTTCGCGCATGGGGTGATGAACACCGACAACATGTCGATCCTCGGCGTGACGATCGACTACGGCCCGTTCGGCTTCCTCGATGCCTATGAGCCGGGTTTCATCTGCAACCATTCCGACGAAGGCGGCCGCTATGCCTTCGCGCAGCAGCCCGGCATCGGCCTGTGGAATTGCCACGCGCTCGCGCAGGCGCTGACCAGCCTGATCCCTGTGGACGACCTCAAGGCCGCGCTCGCGACCTATGAGGGGCAGTTCCGGTCCGAGCTGATCGCGCTGATGGCCGCGAAATTCGGCCTCGCGTCGCTGCGCGACGGCGACGTGCCGCTGATGAACGGGCTGCTCAAGCTGATGGAGACGGCGCGGGCCGACTACACGCTGACCTTCCGCGGGCTGAGCAAGGCCGGCGGCCAGGCCGGACGCTCCGCATGGCTCGACCTCTTCGGCGCGACGCGGGCCGAGGCCGATGCGTGGCTCGGGTCGTATCTCGCGCGGCTGGCAGACGAGCCCTTAACGGACCGTGCGGCACGCATGGATGCGGTCAATCCGAAATTCGTGCTCCGCAACTGGGTCGCCGAAACGGCCATCCGGGCCGTGCAGGATCGCGGCGACGTCGGCACGCTCGACCGCATCTTCCGCGCCGTGACCCAGCCGTTCGGCGAGCATCCGGATCTCGATGAGTTCGCCGCGCCGCCGCCCGCTTCAATGTGCGGACTGTCGGTGTCGTGCTCGTCGTAGGCGCGCCTATTTCAGCTTGATCGTCTGCCTGAGCTTGAAGAAGCCCGCCCAGGGGTCGCGCTTCAGATTGGCGAGCCGCGAAGGCAGGTTGCCGACCGTGAACGAAGTCGACGTCACGTCGGGGCCGAGTTCGCTCCAGGCGATGGGAGTCGAGACGGCGGCGCCGGCGCGGGCGCGGGTCGAGAAGGCGGCGACGGCGGTGCTGCCGCGGCCGTTGCGCAGATAGTCGATGAAAATCTTCCCGCTGCGCTTGGCCTTGGCCATGTTCGAGACGTAGCGCGCGGGGGTGTCTGCGGCCATCTCGTCGGCGATCCGGTGCGTGAACGCCTTCACCTCGTCCCAGCCGAGATTCGGCGTCAGCGGCGCGCAGACATGCAGCCCCTTGCCGCCGCTTGTCTTCACGAAGCTCTTGAGCCCATAGGCCTTCAGGCGATCGCGGCATTCGAGTGCGCCGTCGATGACCGCCTGCCAGCCGACCCCCGGACCGGGATCGAAATCCATGATGATCCGGTCGGGCTTCTCGATGGTCTTCATCATCGAGCCCCAGGGATGGATTTCGAGCGCCCCCGACTGGACGAGCGCGATCAGGCCCGCCCGGTCCTTGATGTAGATCCACGCCTCGCCGTCGACGGTCTGGGTGTGGATGTCGGGCGACATGCCGTCCCAGCCGTGCTTGGCGAAGAAGCACTGCTCGGTGATGCCGCCCGGGCAGCGCACGAGCGCCAGCGGCCGCCCCGCGATATGCGGCAGGATGTGATCGGCGATCTCGTCGTAGAACTCGGCGAGGCCCTGCTTGGTGAGCCCGATCTCCGGCCAATAGACGCGGTCCGGATGCGTCAGGGCGAATTTCGGGGCGGCCCTGGCCTTGGCAAGTGTCTTCGCCGCCTTCCTGGCTGTGGTTTCGCGCACGACCTCCTCGGGCTCCTTGTCGTCGCGCAGGCCCTTGAACGCGGCGTGGCGGATATGGCCGTCATGGGTGAAGCCGGCCATTTCGACCTCGGCGACGAGCCTGGGCTCGACCCAGCGGGCGTCCTTGGCTTCGAGCGCGGTGAGCTTGCCTTCGAAGGGCGGTGTCTTGCGCTCCAGCGGCCGCAGCTTCTTCGCCAGTTCATGCGCGAGGCTGGAGGTGTAGCCCGTACCCGAGCGGCCGACATGGACCAGCTTGCCGCGCTCGTAGAGACCCATGATCAACGAGCCGACCGCGTTGCGCGCCACGGTCGAAGGCACCCAACCGACCACCACCAGCTCCTGCCGCGGCGCGCATTTGATCTTCAGCCAATCGCTGCCCCGCCCGGCCCGATATGGCGCATCGGCGCGTTTCGAGACGATGCCTTCAAGACCGAGGCGGCAGGCATGGGAGAACATGTCGCGTCCGCCACCGACGATGTGGTCGCTGTAGCGCACGACGCCGTCGGCCTCGCTGAGCAGAGCGTGAAGCGCCGCCTTGCGCTCGGAGAGCGGCGCATCGCGCAGATCGCGGCCGTCCGCATACAGAAGGTCGAACGCCCGGTAGAGGAAGGCGCCGTCGTCGCCTTCCTTCAGCGCGACCTGGAGCGCCGAGAAGTCGGACCGGCCGCTCACATCCTCCACGACGATCTCGCCGTCGATGATCGCGGAGGGCAGCTCCAGCGCCTTCAGCGCCTGGGCGACCGGCTTGAACTTCGCGGCCCAGTCGAGGCCCTTGCGGGTGAAGAGCTTCACCTTGCCGCCGTCGATATGCGCCTGGATGCGATAGCCGTCGAACTTGATCTCGTGCAGCCAGCGATCGGAATCCGGCGCGAGGTCCGCGGTGTTGGCGAGCTGGGGCGCCAGGAAGCCGGGCATGATGCCCTTCTTGCCGGCACCGATCTTCGGCAGCGGCGCGGCGCGCTTCGCGGCGACGGCCTTGCGCGCCTTGTGATCGGCGCGAAGGTCGTCGGACCGTTCGAGTTCGGCATTGGTGCGGCTGGTCTTGATCGAGGTGTCTTCTTCCTCGGTGATCGGCGTATCCTGGGCGGTGCGCGCTTCGTCGTCGTCCTCCTTCATCAGCAGCCAGTTGAAGGCCCGGTCGCGCTCCCGCGCCTTCAGGCGGACCAGGTGCCAGCCGCCTTTCAGCCGCTTGCCGTGCAGCTTGAAATGGAGGTGGCCCTTCTTCAGGCCGAAATCGGGATCGAACTCGGGCGTCCAGGTGCCCTGATCCCAGACAATCATCGTCCCCCCGCCATACTCGCCCTTCGGGATCACGCCCTCGAAGTCGAGATACTTCATGGGGTGATCCTCGGTCTGCACGGCGAGACGCTTGTCGCTCGCCACGAGGCTGGGGCCGCGGGTTACCGCCCAGCTCTTCAGGACGCCGTCATGCTCCAGCCGGAGGTCGTAATGCAGGCGGGTCGCGTCGTGCTTCTGCACGACAAAGCGGCGGCCTTTCGCGGCGCCCTTCTCGCCTTTCGGTTCGGCCGTTTTCGCGAAATCACGGCGCTCGTTATACTCGCTGAGCGTTCCGGTGCGCTTGACCTTGCGGCCGGACCGCGTCGCCTGGAGAGCCGCCCGCCGTGACGCCATGGATCAGCCTGCCGCCCGCCGCTTGGCGCCCGTACGGGCGGCACGGCGCCGGGTCGTCCGCTTGGCCGTCGTGCGCGTCTGCGCGCGCGCTGCCGTGCGCCCGCCGCTCTTCTCGGCCGAGATGCTCTTTTTCAGGGCGTCCATCAGGTTGATGACATTGGAGGGTTTCGGCACGTCCTTGGGGGTCGGCGGCGGCTTGCCAGTCTGCTTCGACTTCACGAGCGCGACCAGTGCCTTTTCATAGCGATCCTCGAAGGCGTCAGGCTCGAACGGACCCGACTTCTTGTCGATGATGTGCGCGGCGAGCTCCAGCATCTCGGGACTTATCTTCGTCTTGGGAATGTCGTCGAAATAGCGTTCCTCGGCGCGCATTTCGTAAGGGTAGCGCAAGGTCGTCGCGAGGATTCCGCGGTCGAGCGGCTCGAGCAGGACCATGTGCTCGCGGCGCGCCATGACGATGCGGCCGATCCCGGCCTTCTTCTCCTTGGCCATGGCCTCCCGGATCACCGCAAAGGCCTCCTGCGCCACCT
Source organism: Alphaproteobacteria bacterium (assembly GCA_020852655.1). GTDB lineage: Bacteria > Pseudomonadota > Alphaproteobacteria > Micropepsales > Micropepsaceae > JADZAI01. Next base: position 30,047 of record JADZAI010000043.1, on the reverse strand, counting down.
TGTCGTCCGGCGCCACATAATAGGGCCGGTCGAGGAAGCGGGAATTGACGTCGTCGCGCGGCACGAAGCGCTCGATGTCAATCGTGTGGGTGCTTTCGATCCGGATGTCGTCGATCTCATCGTCCTCGACATAGATGTAATCGCCTTTCCCCACCTCGAAGCCCTTCACCTGTTCATCGGTGTCGACGACCTTTTCCGTCTCTGCATCGATGAAGACCCGCTTCACGCGGTTTCCGGTCTTGCGGTTGACGACATGGAAACGCGTCCGGTCCGCCTGGGTCGTCGCCGGGAAAAGCGAAACCGAGCAGGAGACCAGCGAGAGCTTCAGATACCCATTCCAGCTCGCACGTTCGGCCATGGCTCCTCCTTCGCGCTGCACACCGCCATGTGAACGCCGCCGGGAACCGCCCAGTTCCGGGCCGCTTCCCTCGGAACGCCGGGCGTGGAACACTTTGGCGCGCGGGCCGTTCGCGGGGACGGGGCTGAACAGGCGTTTCATGGCTCAATCCGACGTTGCCCGTCTTCTCGCGCTCGCCACGTCCTACCCCTCCCACACGCTCCGCCAGGATGAGGTCGCCCATGGCGCCGCCAAGGTCTTCGCGCGTGTCGAGAAGGGCTTCGAGCGCTTCGTCCCGGTCTATCTGAACGCCGCCATCGAATCGCGCCATTCGAGCGTGCCGCTGGATTGGTATCTGGGCGATCACGGCTTCGGGGAGCGCAACCGGCTCTATATCGAAACCGCGCTGACGGTTCTGGAAGAGGCCGCGACCAAGGCGCTGGGCGAGGCCGGGCTCGCGGCCGGCGACATTGATGCCATCGTCACGATTTCGTCCTCGGGCATCGCGACGCCGTCGCTGGATGCGCGGCTGATGGAGCGCATGGCCTTCCGGCCCGATGTCCAGCGCACGCCGATCTTCGGGCTGGGCTGCGCCGGCGGTGTGCTGGGGCTGGCGCGGGCGGCGGCGCTGGCGCGCGCCGAGCCCGGCTCGCGGGTGCTGCTGCTGGTGGTCGAACTCTGCGGGCTGACCTTCCGGCGGGGCGACAGTTCGAAGAGCAACCTCGTCGCGACCGCCCTGTTCGGCGACGGCGCCGGCGCGGCCATCGTGTCCACCGAAGGCAAAGGCCCGGCGATCGGGCCGGCCGGCGAGCACAAATTTCCGCATTCGCTGGACGTGATGGGCTGGCAGGTCGCGGATGACGGGCTGAAGGTTCTGTTCTCGCAAGACATCCCGACGCTGGTGCGCGACGCGATGCGGGACGAGACGGCCGCCTTCCTCGCGCGCCATGATCTGAAGCTCCCGGACATCGACGGCTTCGTCTGCCACCCCGGCGGTGCCAAGGTGCTCGACGCGCTCGAGACGTGCTACGGCTTGCCGGACGGCGCGCTCGTCCAGGCGCGCAACGTGCTTCGCGATCACGGCAACATGTCGGCCGCCACGGTGCTGTTCGTCCTGAGGGCGACGCTGGATGCCGGCCTGCGCGGGCGGCATCTCCTCACCTCGCTCGGCCCCGGCTTCACCGCCGCGTTCCTCCTGCTCACCGCATGACGGCACTCGGCTGGATCCTGGCCTTCGTCGCGGTGCAGCGACTCGGCGAACTCGTGCTGGCCGAGTGCAATACGCGGCGGCTGAAGACGCTGGGTGCACGCGAGGTCGGCGCCGCCCACTATCCGCTCTTCGTCGTACTGCATGCCTCATGGCTGGCGTCGCTCGCGGTGTTCGTGCCGTGGCACACCCAGCCGAACTGGTGGCTCATCGGCCTCTTCGCCCTGCTCCAGCTCGCCCGGGTGTGGATCGTCGCGACGCTCGGACGCTATTGGACGACGCGGATCATCACGCTCGACACGGCGCCCGTCGTGACCGGCGGGCCGTTCCACTTCGTGCGGCACCCGAACTATCTGGTGGTGTGCTGCGAGATCGCCGTCCTGCCGCTCGCCTTCGGTGCCTGGTGGATCGCGCTCGTCTGGAGCGCACTCAACGCCGCGCTGCTATGGCATCGCATCCGGGTCGAGGATGCGGCGCTCAGTGCGCGGCGAGCGCGACCGGCGCCCCCTTGTGGCGAACGAACGGTACCAGCGCCAGCGCCGCCGCCATAATGAGCGCCAGCATAAACCACGCGTCGTTGACCGCGTGGACCAGCGCCGCCTTCTCGACCAGCGCCTGAACGACTTTCAGCGTCGCCGCATCCGGCATCGGCATGGGCTGGCCGTGGAAGAGCTGGGTCGGCAGCCCGACGAGCGCCGCGGCCGCCGCATCGCCGGCCTGGAGGCGCGCCGCCAGCTCCTGCCCATAGGCCGGTGCGCGGCCGTAGATGACGGTGTCGATCAGCGCGAGGCCGATCGCACCGCCGAGATTGCGCATCAGGTTGAAGAGCCCGGAGGCATCCGGCACGCGGTCGAGCGGCAGGTGCCCGACGGCCAGGCGGATCGTCGGCAGCAGGCAGAACATGATCGCGACGCCGCGGACGACCTGGGGCCAGAACATGTCGTCGAAATCGCTCTCCCGCGTCTGCCAGGCCGACATGCCGAGGCCGACCGCGAAGACGCCGATGCCCATGGCGACGAGAGCACGCGCATCCGAGCGCCGCTCCAGCGCGACGGCGACCGGCGCCGCGACGAGCTGCGCTGCGCCGCTGACCAGCATGATCTCGCCGATGCCCAACGGCCCGTGGTCGCGCACGAAGGCGAGAAAGACCGGCATCAGATAGACCGAGCCGTACAATCCCGCTCCGGTCGCGAAGCTGAGCATGCAGCCGATCGTGAAGTCCCGGTCCCCGAACAGGCCGAGCTGAACCACCGGCGTCGGATGCCGGAAGGCGCGACGGGCGAAGGCGGCACCCGAGGCGATGGAGAGGGCGAAGAGCCCAAGCACGAGGCCGGAGTGCCACCCGCGCTGCGGCGCTTCCTTGAGCCCGATCTCCAGCGCCGCGAGCGCAATGGCGAGCAGCGGCAGGGCGAGGATGTCCAGCCTGCGGATATGGGCGAAGTCGGTCCTGTCGCGCGGCAGGAAGAAGGCCGCGACGAGCGCCGCCGCGATGCCCGGCACGACGTTGATCAGGAAGAGCCAGCGCCAGGAGAACGATTCCGTCACCCAGCCGCCGACGATGGGCCCGACCGTCGGCGCCAGCACCGCCAGCACGCCGGCGATCGTCGTCGCGAGCCCCTGCGTGCGGAACGGAAACAGCAGGAAGACCGCAGCGAAGACGACCGGGATCAGCATGCCGCCCGCGAAGCCCTGGACGATCCGCCAGAACAAGAGGTCGGCGAAGCCGAAACTGAAGGCGCAGCCGACCGACGAGATGGTGAAGACGGCGATGGCGGCGATGAAGATGCCGCGCATCGAGAGGACGCGGGTGAAGAGCCCGGTCAGCGGGATCGCGACGACCTCGGCGATCAGATACGAGGTCTGGATCCAGCTCATCCAGTCGGGCGGGATCGACAGCGCCTCCTGGAGCCGCGGCAGCGACGTCGCGACGATCTGGACGTCGAGCACGCCCATGAACATGCCGAGGCACATCGCAGCGAAGCCGAACCATGTGGCGGCTGGCACATGCTCCGGTGGGGCAGATGCAGAATCGGTTATGGCCGGACCCTCGATGGGCGTCATGCTTCCCGCTCCGCCGAGGCTTCGCAAGGCGGCGCGTCGTCACGCGGCTGTGACACATCGACATGGACAGGCCACAGCCAATCCGGGAAACTCCGGAACAATCACCTCACATGCGCAAGGACACCGGACATGAGCAGGGCAACGCTCCTCGCGGGCGCTTCGGCGATCGTGCTCGCAGCCGCAGGGCTCGCCTTTGCCTTTGCGCCGACCTCCGGCGCGGTTCCCGCGGAAACGGCCGCGGCTCCGGCGGAGCCTGCGGCCGCGGCGCCCGCTGCCACGGGGCGCCGGACGGTCGGCAATCTCGAGCTCGAAGGCGTGCCCGACATTCCGGCCGAGGTGAACGACACGCTGCTTCGCTATCAGAACGCCCGGTCCGCGGGCTTTTCGGGCTGGACGCCCGACGGCGGCATGCTGATCGCGACGCGCTTCGGGGAGACGGCCCAGATCCATCGCGTCGACGCGCCGATGGGCATGCGCCGGCAGGTCACCTTCTATGCCGAGCCGATCGCCGGCGCCGTCTATCCCGAACACGGCACGAGCGAAGGCTTCCTCTTCGCCAAGGATACGGGCGGCGACGAGCAGTATCAGGTCTATCTGCACAGGGACGCGTCGGGCGAAGACGTGCCGTTGACGGCGCCCGGCACGCGCAACACCGGGCCGATCTGGTCGCCGGACGCGCAGAAGATCGCCTGGACGGTATCGAGCCAGGAGAACGCGACGTACCAGATCTTCATCGCCGACGTGAAAGACCCCGGCGCGCGCAAGGCCGTCCTGGAGAAGGCCACCGGCGAGTGGACCCCGATCGACTGGTCGCCGGACGGCAAGACGCTGCTGGTCTATAACGGCATCTCGGCGACCGAGAGCTATCTGTGGCTGCTCGATATCGCGTCGGGCCAGCTTACGCCGGTCAACAAGCAGGATGGCCAGAAGATCGCCTATAACGGCGCCAAGTTCACGCCGGACGGCCAGGCGCTCATCTATACGAGCGACGAGGGCCGCGAATTCCAGACGCTGACGCGCTACACGCTGGCCGGCGGCGCGAAGACGCTGATCTCGGGCGACATCGCCTGGGATGTCGAGACATTCGACATCTCGCCGGACGGCGCGCTCGTTGCCTTCGCCGTGAACGACAACGGCGCGTCGCGCATCTATATCCGCCGCACCGCCGACAATACCGATGCCCCTGCCCCGCAGCTTCCGGCGGGCGAGATCGGCGGCCTCGACTTCTCGCCGGACGGGACGAAGCTGGGCTTCGGGCTGGCCTGGGCGAAGTCCGCGGGCGACGCATGGTCGTTCGACCTCGGCACCTCCGAGCTGACGCGCTGGACGGAGAGCGAAGTCGGCGGGCTCAACCCCGACAGCTTCGTCGAGCCGACGCTGTTCTCGTACAAGAGCTTCGACGACCGGCCGATCCCGGCCTTCCTCTACAAGCCGAAGGGTGCCGGCCCCTTCCCCGTCGTGCTCTTCATCCACGGCGGCCCGGAATCGCAGGAGCGGCCGAGCTTTGCCCCGGTCTGGCAATATTGGGTGAACGAACTCGGCATCGCGGTCGTCGTGCCGAACGTCCGCGGCTCCAGCGGCTACGGCAAGAGCTATCTCGAGCTCGACAACGGCATGAAGCGCAAGGACAGCGTGAAGGATATCGGCGCGCTGCTCGACTGGGTTGCCGCCCAGCCCGACCTCAACAAGGACAAGGTCATGGTCTATGGCGGCTCCTACGGCGGCTACATGGTCAATGCCGCGATGGTCGACTACAGCGACCGCCTCGCTGGCGGCGTCTCGATCGTCGCGATCTCGAACTTCATCACCTTCTTGGAGAACACCTCCGGCTACCGCCAGGACCTGCGCCGCGTCGAGTATGGCGACGAGCGTGACGGGGCGATGCGCAAATTTATGGAGGACATCGCGCCGATCAACCATGTCGACCGGATCACCAAGCCGATCTTCATCATCCACGGCGCGAACGATCCGCGCGTGCCGGTCGGCGAGGCCGAGCAGCTCTTCAAGGCGGTGAAGGCGAACGGCCAGGATCCGTGGTGGATGGTCGCCAGGGACGAAGGCCACGGCTTCCGCAAGAAGACCAACCGCGACTACATGAATGCCGCGGTCGCGCTGTTCTTCAAGGAGCGCCTGCTCGGCGAGGCGCCGCGCAACTAGGCCGCCTTCAGGTCTCCGAGGACGACCGAGGTCATCGAGATCGCGGCGAAGACGGTGTCGTTGAAGAACGTCACCGCGTCCCCCGGCTTGCGCAGCGCGAGGACGTAGAGCAGCGGCAGATAATGCTCGGCGCTGTTGATCGAGAGCGCGGCGTCCTCGCCCAGCCCCTCATAGGCCGCGAGCGTCGCGTCGTTGCCCGAGACGATCAGCGCCTTGGCCTGCTCGTTGAACCGCGCGGCCCAGTCCGGCGTCACAGCGCGGCGGAAATCGACGCGCAGATTGTGGACGATGTCGCCGCTGCCGATCACCAGCATGCCCTCGTCACGCAGCGGCGCCAGCGCCTTTCCGAGCTCAAGGTGCTGGCGCGGCGTCAGCGTGCGGTCGAGGCTGAGCTGGACGACCGGGATGTCGGCCTCCGGATACATCGGCAACAGCACGCCCCAGGCGCCGTGGTCGAGCCCGCGCACCTCATCGATCGCGATCGCCTGCGGCGCGGCCGGCGACGCCGTGACGAGATCGCGCACCCGCTGCGCCAGCCACGGCGCCCCCGGCGCTTTGTAGCGGACGTCGAACAGCGCCTGCGGGAAGCCGAAGAAATCGTGGATGGTCTCGGGCTCGGCGGCGCCGCCGATGGCGAGGCCGCGCGTTTCCCAATGCGCCGAGATGCAGAGGATCGCCCTCGGCCGCGGCAGGCGCTGCGCGACCGCCGCCCAGCCGCGGCTGAACGGATTGTCCTCGATCGCGTTCATCGGCGAGCCGTGCCCGAGAAAGAGCACCGGCAGCGTCATGGCGTCAGGCCGCAGCCTTGAACCCGGCGCGGGTGATCGTCTCGGCGATCGCCGTCGGGGTGACGATGCTGGCATCGTAGACGACGGTGGCGTTGTTGGCGGCGAGGTCGGCCTTCACCGACTCCACGCCCGGCATGTGCCCGACGGCCTTCTCGACCGCCTTCACGCAGCCGCCGCAGTCCATGCCGGCGACGGGAATTACGACTTCGGCCATGCGGCTCTCCGATCCTTGCTGCCGGTGATGTGGCGGCGCCGGGGCGGCGCGTCAAGCAGGTGACGCGGCAGCGCCGGCAGGCTAGAGCCTGGAACATGTTCGACAAACCCGACGATACACAGCGGGCCAGGGCGGCCCGGCCCCGCGATGCCGCGACGCTGGTCCTCGTGCGCAAGGCCGGCAGCGGACCCGAAGTGCTGATGGGCAAGCGCAACGCCGCGCTGAAATTCATGCCCGGCAAATACGTCTTCCCGGGCGGCCGGGTCGACGTCTCGGACGTCCGGCTGACCCACGCCACGGACCTGCGGCCGGAAGTGCTGGCGCGCCTCGCGATCCACGGCGGCGAAGGCCGGGCGCGCGCCCTCGCCCGCGCCGCGGTCCGCGAGATGTTCGAGGAGGCCGGCCTGGTGATCGGCCGGCCGGCGACGGCGCCGCCCCGGTCGCGCTCCGCCGGCTGGACCGAGTTCTTCGGGCGCGGCGTGGAGCCGGACCTCCAGGCGCTCACCTATGTCATGCGGGCCATCACGCCGCCCTATCGCGACCGCCGCTTCGACACGCGCTTCTTCATCGCCGACGGCACGCCCTATGGCGACCAGATCACCGCGCCGCGCAGCGAGAAGGACGAGCTGACCGAACTCTCCTGGTTCGCCATTCCCGACGCGATGCAGCTCGACTTGCCGAGCATGACGCGCGTCTTCCTCCAGCACCTCCAGGAGCGCGGCGACTCGCTGCACACCGATGGACCGGTTCCGTTCTACAGCTTTGCCCGCGGCAAGGGCGTGATGGTGCATATCTGATGCCTCCTGTACGTCCCCGCGATGCCGCCAGCGTCATTCTCGTGCGCCCCGAAGGCGACGGCCTCTCCGTCCTCATGGGCCGCCGGTCGCGCAAGGCAGCCTTCATTCCCGACATGTTCGTCTTCCCGGGTGGCCGGGCCGAAGCCGGTGACGACCTGCTCGCCGCCGTCGCCCCGATGCCGGAAGCCGAAGCCGCCCGCATGGCCGCGAGCGGCGCCGCCGGCGCCCGCATGGCGCGGCGGCTTTCCTCGGCGGCGATCCGGGAGACCTGGGAAGAGACCGGCTACGTCATCGGCGGCAGCGCCGTCGAGAACGACGCCATCCGGCCCGACCACACCGCGCTCCGCTTCGCAGCCCGGGCCATCACGCCCACCGACAGCCCGATCCGCTTCCACGCGCGCTTCTTCCTTGCCGACGGGTCCGCGCTGACGGACGCGCCGGCCGGCTCGGGGGAACTCTCGGACCTCGCCTGGTTCCCGCTGGCGGAAGCGCAGAAGCTGCCGGTCATTGACGTTACGGAATTCATGCTCGTGCAGTTGGCGACGCTGCACGCCGACAATTCGCGTGTCCCGCTCTTCGCGTATCGCAACGGCCGGCCGGCGATTCGCTGGTTCGGCGTCACGTGAGCGAAGCGCGGGACTATACGACCCGCGAACGCGTCCTCGGTCTGCTGGCCGCCTATACCTGCGTCGGCGGCACCACCGTCGCGCTGGGGCTGAGCCTGCCGCTGTTGCCGCTGGCCATCGAGGCGGCGGGTCACTCGCGCTTCTTCAACGGACTGAATGCGGCGACGGGTGCGGTCGCGCTGCTGGTGACGTCGCCGCTGGTGCCGTGGGTGTCGGCGCGGATGGGGACGATCCGGCTGCTGGTCGTGTGCTTCCTGCTGGCCTCGGTCAGCCTGGTAGCCCTGCCCTACACGCCCATCTGGGCATGGTTCCCGCTGAGATTTAGCCTGAACGCTGCGCTCCAAGGCCTTTTCGTCATTAGCGAAATCTGGATCAACACGCTAGCGCCCGAGAAGGCACGCGGTCGTCTGGTGGGCATTTACGGGATCGTGGCGACCGCTGGATTCGCCCTTGGGCCGGTTGTTGCGGCCCAGTTTCCGCTGGGCTCGCCAGTGCCCTTCCTGGCGGGCGCCGGCGCGATCCTGGCAGGCCTGGCGCCGGTGCTGGCGGCGCGGCAGGTGGCGCCGCCGATGGAGCAAATCTCCGCCTCGGGCCTGCTGGCGGTCGCCGGGATCGCCCTCATCCCGATCATGGGTGCCGCGGTCCATGCGCTGGGCGAGACGGCGGCGACGAGTTTCCTGCCGGTGTTTGCCGTTAGGGAAGGCTGGCTGGCGAGCGACGCGCTGCTGCTGATCACCGCCTTCGGCGTCGGCAATGTCGTGCTCCAGGTCCCGATCGGCTGGCTGTCGGACGTCTGGAGCCGCCGCGCCGTGCTGACCGGATGCGCGGCGCTCTCGGCGGTTGTAGGCCTGCTGATTCCCCTGGCTTCCGGCGATCCGGTCCTGCTGACCGCGCTGGCCTTCCTCTGGGGCGGGTTCCTGATCGGAATCTACACGGTAGGCCTCACCCTCGTCGGCCAGATCTTCGCCGGTCCCCGCCTCGCGGCCGCCAGTGCGGCCTTCGCCTTCGCCTATGCGGCGGGCTCGATTCTCGGTCCGGGCACCGCCGGCCTCGCCATGGATATCGTGGGCGGCGGCGGGCTCGGCTGGTTCGTGGCGGTTGTCTGCGGACTCTACGCTATTGCGGGCGCAATCGCCGCCAAACGCTTGACTTCAAAGGCGCGATGAGTAGTTTCCGCGGCTCGTTTTAAGGAGCGGTCGCGACGCGCGGCCCGAAGAGACATGGCCAAGCCGACCACCATCAAGATTCGCCTGAACTCCAGCGGCGGTACCGGGCACTTCTACGTCACCAAGAAGAACAGCCGGACCATGACCGAGAAGTTCAAGGTCAAGAAGTACGATCCCGTGCTGCGCAAGCATGTCGAATTTACCGAAGGCAAGATCAAGTAGGATCGCCGCTTAGGTTTGCCTGAGGGCCGGGTGATCCCGGCCCTTTTCTATTTTGTGCGGATGGCGCCGACTTATCCACAGCATCCGCTGCGTGTGGGGCCTGGTTCGAATGAGCCGCCAACGCCGCAACGCGCCGAAACCCGAGATTTCGGCGCTCTATTCGAACGGCGTGGCCGGGACGAGCGCCAGGGCAAAAGTGGAAAACGAATAGCCGCCTGCTGCGCTCCGGCCTCAGGCTGCTTCCGCCACCACGCGGTTCCGGCCGTCGCGCTTGGCGCGGTAGAGGGCCTGGTCGGCCCGCTTCAGCACGGTGTCGGAGGTGTCGGTCGGCTTCTCGATCGACGTGATGCCGATGGAAACGGTCACGGTCAGCGGCGAATTGGGGTGATTCACCGGGAACGGCAGGTCGGCAACGCTCTGCCGCAGGCGTTCCGCGACCGCATAGGCGAAGGCGACGTCCGTCTCGGGCATGATGACGACGAATTCCTCACCGCCGTACCGGCAGGCGAGGTCGATGCCACGGACGTTGGACTTCAGGCGGCTGGCGAAGCCGCGCAGGATCTCGTCGCCGACGTCATGGCCGTAGGTGTCGTTCACAGCCTTGAAGAAGTCGATGTCCATGATCAGGAACGAAAGCGGCTTCTTGGTCTCGTGCGCCGAGGCGATCTGGGTCGCCAGGTGGCGGGTCATGTAGCGGCGATTGTAGAGGCCGGTCAGTTGGTCCGTGATCGCCGCTTCGAGCGACATCTGGAGATTCTGGCGTAGCTTGTCGGAATAGCGCTTGCGCTTGATCTGCGTCTTGGTCCGCGCCAGCAGCTCGTTCTTGTCGATCGGCCGGATCAGGTAGTCGTTGATGCCGATCTCCAGGGCGCGGACGAGGCGCTTGGTGTCGCCCTCCTCCACCAGCGCCAGGATCGGCGTGTGGCGGGTCGATTCCAGCGACTTGAGCTGCGAACACAGCCGCATCCCGTCGGTGTTCTGAAGCGACAGCGACAGGATCACGAGGTCGAAATCGTTCTCGCGCGCCTTCATCAGCGCATCGACCGGATCGCCGGTCGTATCCACCGTGTAGCCGCCGCCGGCGAGGCCTTCGGCGGTCTTGCGCAGCGTGGTTTCCCGGTCCTCGACCAGCAGCACGCGGCCACCGATGTCGGCCATGGGATTCAGCACCTCCGAGGCGTCCACGATGCCGAGGCTCTGGCCGGTCGCTTCGCGCATGCGCAGCTCGTCGGTCATCATCTTCAGGCGGACGAGGCTCTTCACGCGGGCGAAGAGCGAGATGTCGTTGACCGGCTTGGTCAGGAAGTCGTCGGCGCCGGCGTCGAGACCCTGCACGCGGTCCGACGGCTGGTCGAGCGCCGTGACCATGACGACGGGGATATGGGCGGTTTCCTTGGCCGACTTCAGCCGCCGGCAGACTTCGAAGCCGTCCATGCCGGGCATCATCACGTCGAGCAGGATGATGTCGGGCTTGTGCTCGTTGGCGAGCCGGATGCCGTCCGGTCCGTTATAGGCGCTGATGACGTCGAAATACTCCGCCGCGAGCTTGGCTTCGAGCAGCTTAACGTTGGCGGCGATGTCGTCGACGACAAGAACCCGAGCGGTCACAGCGCCATCCTCAGCCGATGAACTTCCGAACGGTGTCGAGGAAGGTCGCAACCGAGATGGGCTTGGAGATATAGGCTTCGCAGCCGCCCTCGCGGATCTTCTCCTCATCGCCCTTCATGGCGAAGGCCGTCACCGCTACAACGGGAATGGAGTGCAGTTCGTCGTCGGCCTTCAGCCACTTGGTGACTTCGAGGCCGGAGACTTCCGGCAGTTGGATGTCCATGAGGATCAGGTCGGGCCGGTGCTCGCGGGCCATGTCGAGCGCCTCCATCCCGTCGCGGGTCTGGAGCGTCTTGTAACCGTGGGCGTCGAGGAGATCGTTGAACAGCTTCATGTTCAACTCGTTGTCCTCGACGATGAGCACCTTTTTCTCGCTGTCGGCCATCGCAAGCGCCATTCTGCCCACCACCATTGACCTCTGCGATGGCGCGGGTTGGCCCGCTGTCCGGCGCAGACGACTTGTTTATCGTGGCGTACGCTAGACCAAACGGGTTAATGCGGACTGAAATGATCGAAACAAAGGCACCGGAGACAATTGCCCTGGAAGCGCTGGCCTTTGTCGCCGGCGACGAAACGGAAATCGGCCGCTTTCTGCGCTTCTCCGGACTGTCGCCGGACCGCCTCAGGGCCGAGGCCGGCAGTCCCGACACCCTGCGCGCCGTGCTGGAATACGTGCTGGGCCACGAGGCCACGGCCCGCAGTTTCGCCGAGGCGCATGGTTACCGGCCGGAGCAATTGACGCGGGCGGCCTATCAGTTGGGAGCGCTTGCGTGAGCGACGACGCAGCCGATGACGTAGCCATAGCCGCCGGCCGGCCGCTGATCGTCTGCGATGCCGACGAAGTGCTGCTCCAGTTCCTCAAGGGGCTGGAGGCCTCGCTGCCGGCGCAGGGGCTCTATCTGGACCTCGCGAGCTATAATCTGACCGGCGCGATCAAGAATGCCGCGACACGGGAACCCCTGACCCAGAGCGAGGTCGGCAGCGTCATCAAGGCGTTCCACGCCGCCGGCGGCCTGGCCCTCGACGGCGTCGAGGGGGCCGCGCCGGCGCTGAGGGCACTGTCGGCGCATGCGCAGATCGTGATCCTGACCAACGTCATCCCCGAGCAGCGCGACGCCCGCCGGGCCAACCTGGCGCGACTGGGGATGGATTACCCCGTGCTGCCGAACGCGGGCCTGAAGGGCGCGGCGGTTCGGCGGATGGCCGAACGCTGCGCCTCCCGGGTGTTCTTCGTGGACGACATCGCCCATCACCATGCGGACGTCGCCACGGCGTGGCCGGAGGCGCACCAGATCCATTTCGTCGCCGACGAACGGCTGTTCCGGATGGCACCCCGCTCGCCGCACGCGAAGCTCTTCACCCGCGACTGGTCCGAGGCGCGCGACCATATCCTCTCGACGCTCGGCACGGGCGGCTGAACCATGCGGATCGGCATCGACCTCGGCGGCACGAAGATCGAGGGCATCGTGCTCGACCGCGACGGCGGCATCGTCACACGCAAACGGGTCGCGACGCCGGCCGGCGACTATGCCGCCACGGTCGGCGCCGTGCGCGATCTCGTGGCCGCACTGGAACAGGAAGCCGGCGCGCGCTGCCCCGTTGGCGTCGGAGGCCCGGGCTCAATCAGCCCGACGACGGGCCTACTCCGGAACGCGAACTCGACCTGCCTCAACGGCAAGCCGCTCGACCGCGATCTGGCCGTCGCGCTCGGCCGCGAGGTCCGCCTCGCCAACGACGCCAATTGTTTCGCGCTGTCGGAGGCGATCGACGGCGCCGGCAGGGGCCACAGTGTCGTCTTCGGCGTCATCCTGGGCACCGGGGTCGGCGGCGGCGTGGTCGTCGACGGCCGCATCCTGACCGGCCCCAACAGCATCGCCGGCGAGTGGGGCCACAATCCCCTGCCCTGGCCCGACCCCAGCGAAAAGGACGGCCCCGCCTGTTACTGCGGCAAGGCAGGCTGCATCGAGACATGGATTTCCGGGCCGGGCTTCGCGGCGGCCTATGCGCGCTCGACCGGCATGAAGGCGACGACGGCGGAGATCGTCACGGCCGCCCGCACCGGCGAGGAATGCGCGCAGGCCGCGCTTGAAGCCCTCGCGACGCGGATCGGGAAGTCGCTGGCGACGGTCGCCAATGTGCTGGACCCCGACGTCATCGTCCTCGGCGGCGGCCTCAGCAATGTCGCCGCGCTGTATGAACTCGTGCCGCCGATGCTGTCGCGCCATGCCTTCAGCGACGCCATCACGACACCGGTGCGCCGGGCCCTGCACGGCGACTCCAGCGGCGTCCGCGGCGCCGCCTGGCTCTGGCCGCCTGCGTGAACGGCCGTGGCTGCGATCTGCCTCGACTGCGCCGACCGTTCAGCCTCTGAGACGGCCCGTGCCTGTCCGGCCTGCCGGAGTCCGCGCCTGCGGCGCCATGCCGAACTGGAGAGCCTGTCGATCGCGCATATCGACTGCGACGCCTTCTACGCAACGATCGAGAAGCGCGACAATCCTGACCTGGCCGACAAACCGCTGATCATCGGCGGCGGCAGGCGCGGCGTCGTCTCGACCGCCTGCTACATCGCGCGGACCTATGGCGTGAAGTCGGCGATGCCGATGTTCAAGGCGCTGAAAGCCTGCCCGGACGCCGTCGTGCTGAAGCCGGACATGCAGAAATATGTCGACGTCGGCCGCGCGGTGAAGCGGATGATGCTGGAGACGACGCCGCTCGTGCAGCCGCTGTCGCTGGATGAAGCCTTCCTCGATTTGACCGGCACGGAGCGGCTGCACCGGCAGCCGCCGGCGGCGACGCTGGTGAAGCTGTCGAAGAAGATCGAACGCGAACTCGGCATCACGGTTTCGATCGGGCTGGCGGCGAACAAATTCCTCGCGAAATTCGCATCTGAACGCGACAAGCCGCGCGGCTTCTTCGTCGTCGGCGCCAGCGACGCCAGGCAGGTGCTCGCGCCCTGCCCGCCCACGGTCATCTTCGGCGTCGGCAAGCAGTTCGGGGCGACGCTGGCCGCCGACGGTATCGTCACCCTGCAACAGGTGCAGGAGATGGACGAGCGCGACATGCTGCGCCGCTATGGCGACATGGGCGTGCATATCTGGCGGCTTTCCCAGGGCCTCGATTCCCGGCGCGTCGATCCCGAGGTCGACGGGCGCGGCATGTCGGCGGAGACGACGTTCAACGAGGACATCGCCGACATACAAGAGCTCGACCGCATCTTGTGGTCGATGTGCGAACGCGTATCGGCGCGCGCCAAGGCGGCGGAGCAAGGCGGTTCGACGATCGTGCTGAAGTTGCGGACCTCGGATTTCAAGATCCTGACGCGGCGCACCACGCTCTACGGACCGACGCAGCTCGCCGAGGCCATCTACCAGGCGGCGCACCGCCTGCTGACTGCGACGGCGGACGGCAAGGCACGCTATCGTCTCATCGGTGTGGGTATCGCCAATCTGGCGGATGCGGAGCGCTGCGACCTGTTCGACCTGTTCAAGGCCGACGAAAAGAAGTCGGCCGACGCCGAACGGGCGATCGACAAGGTGCGCTCGAAATTCGGCAAGGACGCGATCGTGAAGGGCCGCGCGCTCTAAGCGCTCAGCACTTCGGCGTTTTGTGCTCCTCGATGCGGCGGAGCTGGCCGGAGACGCTGAACTCGCCGTAGTCGAGCGTGACGTCGCTGGTGACGCCGTTTTCGAAGAGCGTGAAGGACGTCTCGTAGTCCGGCAGGTCGTTGTCGGTGCCGGACACATAGTAGGTCAGCGTCACCGGCCACGCCTTGAGGCCACGCAGCGTGTCGCCGCCCGGCATCGCGAGATCGGATTCGGAGGCCGCGCGTTCCGTCCCGATGGAGGCGAAGGCGTCGTAGACCTTCCCCTCCGCGTCGCCCTCGAACATCTTGACCGTGACGCCGTGCTGGCCGCGCCGGGCAGCCTCGACGATGCGGCCCATGAACTCGGTCGGGAAGATCACCCCGCCGGAAAGCGTGATGTTCTTGGCCGCCGGTTGCTGGAACGCGACCTTGGCGAGGCCCCCGGCATCGCGCGTGGCGCTGCCGACCGTGCGCTCGACTTCCTTGCCGCCGACCGTATTGGTCAGGGTAAAGCGGTAGCCCTTGCCGTCGGCGCTCTCGAAGGTCGAGACCCAGAAATTGCCGGTCGCCGCCTGGCCCTGGCTGTCGGTGAAGTTCGTGACGATTCGCTGGTTGAAGGTGTAGCCCTCGCAGACGTCATCGAACTCGCTGACCAGCCGGCCGCTCAGGTTCGACACATTGGAGGCCCAGCGCGACGTCTTGAGCTTCAGATCATACACCGCACGGTGCGACAGGAAGCCGTCGACAATGCGCGCGTTGGGGGCCGAGGGAATGACCTGGGCGGCCGCGGGGGCGGCCAGCGACAGCATCAATCCGGCGGCAAGACAAAAGGCACGCATCTCACAAAGGTCCCCACGGTACGAACGCGAGCATCTGCGCCAAACATGGCCCCATCAGGGCGGGGAAGAAAGCACGGCAAGGCTGATTTGACGCGAATCAGCTCCTTCGATTTTGAAGAAAACATGGTTCCGTAGCGTTAGGCAGGTTCCTGCTGGGTGATGCAATGGATGCCGCCGCCGCCTTCGACGATGGCATTGGCGTCGAGCTGGACGATCTCACGGTCCGGGAACACGTCGGCGAGGATGCGCCTGGCCTCCTCGTCGCCCTTGTCGCCGAAGGCCGGCATGATGACCGCGCCGTTCGGCAGGTAGAAATTCGTATAGTTCATTTCCAGCCGCGTGCCGTCGTGCCGGTGGCGGATTTCGTAGGGCATGGGCAGCTCGACGACCTCGAACTGCCTGCCGGCGGCGTTGCTGACCTGGAGCAGCTTGGCGAGATTGTCCGACATGGCCGGGTAGTTCGGGTCGGACCGGTCGCGCGGCATCGTGAGGATGACCCGGCCGCCGGGCGCAAAGCAGGCGACGTTGTCGATGTGGCCGTCGGTCTCGTCCTCCTTGAGCCCCTCGCCCAGCCAGATGATCCGGAGGACGCCGAGATAGAGGGCGAGGCGCGCCTCGATCTGCTGGCGGGTGAGTTCCGGGTTGCGGTTCTCGTTGAGCAGGCATTGTTCCGTGACGAGCAGCGTGCCCTGGCCGTCGACATGGAGGGCGCCGCCCTCGACCGTCAGCGGACCTTCGTAGACCCGCAGGTCCATCGATTTCAGGATCTTCGTGGCGACGGAGGCATCGCTGTCGAAAGGCACATATTTCGCGCCCCAGGCATTGAAGCGCCATTGGATGCCGGCGCGGCCGCCCTCGCCGTTCGTCAGGAAGGTCGGGCCGGAGTCGCGGCACCACGAATCGTCGATCGGCGCTTCGAAGAGGCGGACCTTGGAGCCGAGCACGAGTTGGGCCTCGTTCTTGTCCTGCGGCCGGACCACCATGGTGACGGGCTCGAACCGTGCGATGGCCCGCGCCACTTCGCCATAGGCCTGGCGGGCCAGCGCCATGTTCTCGGGCGTGCCCCAGGCGCGCGCACGGCAGGGCCACTGCATCCAGGTGCGCGCATGGCGCTCCCACTCCGCCGGCATGGCAAAGCGGTCGCGCACGGGGCAATCATCGTCGGCATCGAGGCTGTGCATGGCGCTGGCGTCGTCGTTCGTGCATAAATCCCTGCCAGATGTAGGCGGCTTCCGCGACCTCAGCAAACGGAGACCTCATGGCCGGCACGATCGACGATCGCCTGAAGCAAATCGGTATCGAGCTGCCGACACCGCCGGCGCCGGTGGCGAGCTATGTGCCCTATGTGCGGACGGGCAATCTGGTCTTCATTTCGGGCCAGGTGACGCTCGGGCCGAACGGCCTCGAATATGTCGGCGTCGTCGGCGACACGATCGACATGGACGACGCCAGGAAGGCGGCGCGCCTGTGTGCCGTGAACGTCATCGCACAGCTCAAAGCGGCGCTCGGCGGGCGGCTCGACCGCGTGCGCCAGTGCGTGAAGGTCACCGGCTTCGTCAACGCCATCCCAGGCTTCGGCAATCATCCAGAGGTCGTGAACGGCGCGTCGGATCTCTTCGTCGAAGTGTTCGGCGAGGCGGGACGCCATGCCCGTGCCGCCGTCGGTGCCGGTTCGCTCCCGCGCGGCGTCGCCGTCGAGGTGGAAGCGATCTTCGAGGTCGAATGAGCGCCACGGCGCGGGTCGTCCCCAGCATCGCGAAGATCGCCGCAGCGGATTGGGATGCGTTGGCCAATCCGCCCGCGCGGCAGTTTAACCCCTTCGTCGCGCACGCCTTCCTGAAGGCGCTGGAGGAGTCCGGCTCGGCGGTCGCCGAGGAAGGCTGGCAGCCGGCGCATATCGCGATCGAGGAAGGCGGCAGGCTGACCGCCGCCGCGCCGGCCTATGTGAAATCGCACTCGCAGGGCGAGTATGTGTTCGACTGGGGCTGGGCGGATGCCTTTCAACGTGCGGGCGGGCGGTACTATCCCAAGTACCAGATCAGCGTGCCTTTCACGCCGGCGACCGGCCCGCGGCTGCTCGCGCCCGATGCCGCCGGCAAGCGCGCGCTGCTGCAAGCCGCCGCGGACGTCGCGGGCACCAACAAGCTGTCCTCCGTCCACATCACCTTTCAGCCCGAGGCGGACTGGAAGCTGTGCGGTGCCGAGGACTGGCTGCTGCGCATGGACAGGCAATTCCACTGGGCGAACGAAGGCTACGGCTCGTTCGACGATTTCCTGGCGCGGCTGAATTCCGACAAGCGCAAGAACCTCAAGAAAGAGCGCAAGCGGGCGCTCGAGCCGGGGATCGAGATCGAGTGGGTCACGGGGAGCGATCTCGCCGAGAAACACTGGGATGCCTTCTTCGCGTTCTACATGGATACCGGCGGGCGCAAGTGGGGTTCGCCCTATCTGACGCGATCCTTCTTCTCGCTGATCGGCGAGACGATGGCCGAGCACACGCTGCTGGTGATGGCGAAGCGCGGCGGACGCTACATCGCCGGTGCACTGAACTTCATCGGCGGCGACACCCTGTTCGGCCGCAACTGGGGCGCGCTCGAGCATCACCCGTTCCTGCATTTCGAGTGCTGCTATTACCAGGCGATCGACTTCGCCATCGCGCGGGGCCTGAAGCGCGTCGAGGCGGGCGCGCAAGGCGAGCACAAGCTGCTGCGCGGCTATGCGCCCTGCCCCACGTATAGCGCGCATTTCATCACGCATAGCGGCCTCAGGCGCGCGGTCGGCGACTATCTGGAGCGCGAGCGCCGCGCCGTTGTCGAGGACATCGAAATCCTGGCCGAACACACGCCCTTCAAATCGAGCGAGCGGAACGCATGAGCTACGACCCCAACAACGTCTTCGCGAAAATCCTGCGCGGCGAGCTGCCGAAATTCCAGGTCTATGAAGATGCGCGAACGCTCGCCTTCATGGACGTGATGCCGCAGGCCGAAGGCCACACGCTGATCATCCCGAAGCTCGCAGCGTCGCAGGACATTCTCGACGTGCCGGTCGAAGACCTCGAGGCCGTCATAGCGACGACACAGAAGGTCGCCCGCGCGGTGAAGACGGCGATGGATGCTCCCGGCGTCATGGTGCTTCAGCTCAGCGGCGCCCCGGCCGGGCAGACCGTCTTCCACCTCCACTTCCACGTCATTCCGCGCTTTCATGGGCTGGAGCTCAAGTTTCACGCGCGCAGCATGGAAGCGCCCGAGAAGCTGAAAGCGAACGCGGACAAGATCAAAGCCGCATTGGCGGCATGACGGAGGGCCAGATGGGCGACCAGAAAACGAAATTCCAGGTCTTCCGGGCGAAGGACGCGCCGACGCTCGAGCAGTCGCATGTGCTGAGGTTCGAGGGCATCACGCCCGGTATCTCGCAGGGCCTCAAGGAATTCGTAAAGGCCGGCGGCGCCGAAGGCAGCTATGCCAAGATACTCTTCAACGTGCCGGGCTTCAGCCTCGCCTATGCCTGGCACAAGAGCGACTATCCGCTGCCGCTGCACACGCATGACGTCGATTGCTGCTACCTCGTCATCGCCGGTGAACTGACGGTCGGCAACGAGACTCTCGGCAAGGGCGACGGCATCTTCGTCCCTGCCAAGGTCGCCTACACCTTCGTCACGGGCTCGGAGGGCGTCGAGTTCATCGAGTTCCGCAATGTCACGTCGTGGAACATCGAGTTCCGGGAAAACAATCCGTGGGAGAAGATCGCTGCGAAGGCGAGCGAGCGTCACGAAAGCTGGAAGGTCGAGAAGCCTCCGTTCGATCTGACCGCGGTGGCGGCGGAGTAGACCTGTACCCATTACGCCGCGCCGCGTGGGCTCAATGGCCTACGAGAATCTGGCTGAGAAACTGCCTGGTGCGTTCGTTCTTCGGGTTGGCGAAGAACTCCTCCGGCGGCGCCTCCTCGACGATGCGGCCATAGTCCATGAAGACGACGCGGTCGGCGAACTTCCGGGCGAAGCCCATCTCGTGCGTAACGACGAGCATGGTCATACCTTCCTCCGCCAGTTCGACCATGACCTCCAGCACCTCGCCGATCATTTCGGGGTCGAGGGCCGAGGTCGGCTCGTCAAAGAGCATGACCTTAGGCTCCATCGCGAGGGCGCGGGCGATGGCGACGCGCTGCTGCTGACCGCCGGAGAGCTGGCCGGGATATTTCTGCGCCTGGTCCTTGATGCGCACGCGCTCCAGCAGTTCGAGCGCGATGCGGTCCGCCTCGGCCTTCGGGCGCTTGCGCACCCAGGTCTGCGCGAGGGTGCAGTTCTCGAGCACAGTGAGGTGCGGGAAGAGGTTGAACTGCTGGAAGACCATGCCGACCTCGCGGCGGACTTCGTCGATGGCGCGCAGGTTCCGCGTCAGCTCATGGCCCTCGACGACGATGCGGCCGGACTGATGCTCCTCCAGGTGGTTGATGCAGCGGATGAGGGTCGACTTGCCCGAGCCGGAAGGGCCGCAGATGACGATGCGCTCGCCCTTCTTCACCTGGAGCGAGGCGTCCTTCAGCACATGGAAGCGGCCATACCATTTGTTGACGTGCGAGAGTTCGATGGCGAGCGGTTCGCTCATGTCCTGCCTGCTCCGACCTTGCCGCCGCCGACGGTGTTTTCCAGATAGGCGCTGTAGCGCGACATGCCGAAGCAGAAGCCCCAATAGACGAGCGCCGCGAAGAGATAGCCGGTGAACGCCGTATTGGGCGTCGACCAGACGGGATCGGAGTTGCCGGCCTTGATGACCTGAAGGAAGTCGAAGAAGCCGATGATTGAGACGAGCGAGGTGTCCTTGAAGAGCGAGATGCAGGACGAGACGATCGAGGGCAGTGAAATCTTCAGGGCCTGCGGCAGGACGATGAAGGCGGTGGTGCGCCAGTAGCCGAGGCCGAGCGCAGCGGCTGCCTCACTCTGGCCCTTCGGGATCGCCTGGAGCCCGCCGCGGACGACTTCGGCCATATAGGCAGCGCTGAAGAGCGAGACCGCGACGAGGGCGCGGATCAGCTTGTCGAAGGTGAGCTCGGGCGGGAAGAACAACGGCAGCAGGTTCGATGCCATGAAGAGGATCGTGATCAGCGGCACGCCGCGCACGAATTCGATGAAGCAGACGCAGAGGATGCGGATGACGGGCAGCGTCGAGCGGCGGCCGAGGGCGAGCAGGATGCCGATCGGGAACGACACCACGATGCCGGTGAGCGAGATGAGGAGGGTCAGCAGCAGGCCGCCCCACTTGGTCGACGGCACGATCGGCAGACCGAACATGCCGCCGGAGAGCAGGACGTAGACGAGCGCCGGGAAGGCGGTGAGCATCGCGATTCCGACCCAGAGCTTGACCGGGAGTCTCGGGATCATCAGCCAGGCGAGGCCAATCGCGCCGACGACATAGACGATGTCGACGCGCCAGCGTTCGACCGCGTCGTAAAAGCCGTAGACGATCTGGCCCCAGCGCGAGGCAATGAAGGGCCAGCAGGCGCCCTTCCCCGGCCCGAGACAGGCCGCGCGGTCCTCGCCCGACCACACGGCGTGGAAGATCGCCCAGTCGAGGATCGGCGGGATGATCGTCACTAGCGCAGCGATCGAGAGGAGCGTGAGGACGGCGCTGGTCCAGGACGAGAAGAGATTGTCGCGCAGCCACTCGAAGGCCACGGCGCGCCAGGGCCGGCCGGGAGGCTCGCGCTGGAGGGTCGCGTCGGACATCAGCGCTCCCTCAACTGAATGCGGGCGTTGTAGACATTCATCACGAGCGACGTCAGCAGGCTGAGCGCGAGATAGATGCCGGCGGTGATGGCGAGGATCTCGATCGCCTGGCCGGTCTGGTTCAGCGAGGTGCCGGCGAAGGCGGCGACGAGGTCGGGATAGGCGATGGCGGTCGCGAGCGACGAATTCTTGGTCAGGCTGAGATACTGGCTCGTCAGCGGCGGGATGATGATGCGCATCGCCTGCGGGATCACGACGAGGCGGAGACGCTGGACGCGGCTGAGGCCGAGCGCCGAGGCGGCCTCGGACTGGCCCTTCGAGACGCCCTCGATGCCGGAGCGAACGATCTCGGCGATGTAGGTGGCGGTGTAGATGGTGAGCGCGAAGAGCAGCGCCACGAGCTCGGGCTGGATCGCAAGGCCGCCGCGGAAGTTGAAGCCCTTGAGCTCGGGGAATTCGAGGCTGACCGGCCAGCCGGTGCCGAAGAGGGCAAGCAGCGGCAGGCCGACGAGGAGGCCGAGCGCAATCAGCCCGTCCGGGAGACGGTAGCCGGTCGCGAGCTGGCGGCGCACGGCGTAGCGGTGGATCGCTACAGCGGCGACGACGGCGGCGATAAGGGCGATGAGGACGATCCAGGCGTTCTCGGTCCAGTGGAGCTTCGGGATGTAGAGGCCGCGGTTCGAGAGAAACGCGCCGTCGCCGAAGATGAGGAAGCCGATGGTGTCGGCCGCGCCGGTGATCCACGAGAGCAGCCAATTGAGGACGCCGATGGCGCTGTTGACAAGATTCTCCAGCGCCTGGCCGAGCGAAATCGCCTGCTTGGCGCTGGGCAGCGTCGGGATCAGGGCGAGGTAGAAGAAGAGAATCCAGAGCAGCAGCGGGACGTTGCGGACGATCTCGATATAGGCGGCGGCGAGCTTGGCGACGATCCAGTTGGGCGAGAGGCGCGCGATGCCGACGATGAAGCCGAGGATGGTCGCGAGCAGAATGCCGAGCGCCGAGATCAGCAGCGTGTTCAATAGGCCGACGACAAGTACGTCGAAATGCGTGCTCGCGCGGCTGTAGTCGATGAGGTGGAAGCCGATGTCGAAGCCGGCCGTCGTCCACAGGAAGCTGAAGCCGGTCGCCTGGCCCGTCTTGTGGAGCGCGGCGGCGGCGTTCCAGGCCATCCAGCCGAAGAAGCCGACGACCAGCGCGAGCGCGACGGCCTGGACGACATAGCCGCGCAGGCGCTCGTCGGCCCAGAACGGCGCACGCGGCGGCGCCGGCGGGACGATATCGGCGACGTCGTCCTGACCGCTCATCTAGGCGCAGCAGCCGTCATCAACGGATCGGCGGGGCGTATTGGAGGCCGCCATTGGTCCAGAGAGCGTTGCGGCCGCGGTCGATCTTGAGCGCGGAACCCTGGCCGACATTGCGCTCGAAGACCTCGCCGTAATTGCCGACCTTCTTCACGATGCGCACGACCCAGTCGTTGGTGAGGCCGAGGCTCTTGCCGAAGTCACCTTCGAGGCCGAGCAGGCGGCGCTGTTCGGGATTGGCCGCGCTCATCAGCGAGTCGACATTCTGCGAGGTCACGCCGAGCTCTTCGGCGTTGATGAGCGCGTAGAGCACCCAGCGCACGAGGTCTTCCCACGCGGGGTCGTCCTGGCGCACCGCCGGCCCGAGCGGTTCCTTGGAGATGATCTCCGGCAGGATGATGTTGTCGTCGGCGTTGGAGAGCTCGAGGCGCGCGGCATAGAGGCCGGAATGGTCGGTCGTGTAGGCGTCGCAGCGGCCGCTGTCATAGGCGGCGAGCGCCTCGCTCTCCTTGTCGAAGGCGAGGATCTGGTACTGCATGCCATGCGTGCCGAAATAGTCGGCGACGTTCAGCTCCGTCGTCGTGCCGGTCTGGGTGCAGATCGTGGCGCCGCCGAGGCCGTCGACGGAGGTGACGCCGGAGTCGTTCTTCACGATGAAGCCCTGGCCGTCGTAGTAGGTGACGCCCACGAAATCCATGCCGAGCGAGACGTCGCGCTGCATGGTGATGGTGGTGTTGCGCGACAGGACCTCGAACTGGCGGCCCTGGGTGAGCGCGGTGAAGCGCTCCTTCGCAGTGGTCGAGGTGTACCGCACCGCATTCGGATCATCGAAGATGGCGGCGGCGATGGCGCGGCAGAAGTCGACGTCGATGCCGGACCAGTTGCCCTGTGCGTCGGGGTTCGAGAAGCCGGTCAGGCCGTCGCTGACGCCGCAGCGGAGGTAGCCGTTCTTGCGGACCTCTTCGAGGGTCGGGCTGTTCGATTGTGCGGAAGCGGTAGAAACGAGCGAAAGGGCAAGGGCGGCAAGCGTGAAGCCAAACTTCATGTGTCGCGATCCTGTTTTGTGCGGATGCGCGCCTGCCGGAGGCCTGACAAGGCGCACTTTCGGCCCCTATGCTCACGGAAAGTGTGCGGTGCGCAAGGGCCGAAAAGGCGGAGCGGAATGAAGGACGAAACACGGCTGGTCCACACGGGGCGCAGCTCGGAGCAGCATATCGGCGCCGTAAATACCCCGGTTTACCGGGCCTCGACCATCCTGCACCCCACCCTCGCGGCGCTGGAGGGCAACACCCTGCCCTATGGCTATGGCCGCCGCGGCACCCCGACGACGCGCGGGCTGGAGGAGTCGATCTGCGCGCTGGAGGGCGGCGCGCGGACCGTGCTGACCCCGTCGGGCCTCTCGGCGGTGACGGCGGCGATCCTCAGTGTCGTCGGGGCCGGCGACCATCTGCTGATGGTGGACAGTTGCTATGACCCGACGCGGACCTTCTGCGACGGCACGCTGAAGCGTTTCGGGGTGGAGACCACCTATTACCACCCGACGATCACGCCGGACGAGCTGGGCGCGCTGATCCGGCCGAATACAAAGGCGCTGTTCCTGGAGTCGCCGGGCTCGATCACCTTCGAGGTGCAGGACGTGCCCGCGCTGACGGCGGTCGCCAAGGCGCGCGGGCTGTCGGTGCTGGCCGACAACACCTGGGCGACGCCGCTGTGGTTCAAGCCGCTGGCGCATGGCGTCGATCTGTCGATCCTGTCGGCGACGAAATACGTGGTCGGCCATGCCGACGCGCTGCTGGGTACGATCACGGCCAACGAGAGCCATGTCGCGCGGCTGATGGCCTTTCACGGGCAGTTCGGGATGAATGTCTCGGGCGACGACGCCTATCTGGCGCACCGGGGCCTCAGGACCATGGCGGTGCGGCTGGCGCGGCACCAGGAGACGGGGCTGAAGCTCGCGCGTTGGTTCAAAGGGCAGGACGAGGTCGCGCGCGTGCTGCATCCGGCCCTGCCCGAGTGCCCCGGCCATGCCATCTGGCAGCGCGACATCGGCAAGGCCTGCGGGCTCTTCGGGGTGGAGCTCAAGCCGATCCCGAAGCGGGCCGTGGCGGCGATGCTGGACGGGCTGGAATTGTTCGGGATGGGCTGGTCGTGGGGCGGTTTCGAGAGCCTGGCGGTGACCGAGAAGTGGAAACGGGTTGCGCCGGGCAGCCACAAGCCGCAAGGGCCCCTGCTCCGCTTCCACGCGGGGCTTGAGGATTCGGGCGATCTGATTGCAGACTTGGAGGCGGGGATCGCCCGGTTGAGAAATGCGGCGTGAGCGGCGTCGATTGACGCTGTCTTAAGCTGTCGCAGCTAGGCGAAGTCCTTAAAAGGGGCTGGAGTTCGAGGGAAAAGCGACATGCTGCGGCTGTATGCCGCCGTCACGGCGGCCGTTCTGTCCTTGTGCGCGCCGGCGCAGGCGGCCGATTGCATCGTCGCCCCGGCGCCGGGCCATGCGTCGCTGACGGCCCTGCCGGACAGCTATTGGCAGAATGTCGGCGCGTGGAGCGACATGGCGGCGGCCGAACGCGACCTGCTGGTGCGGGTGGCGATCGCGCAGCGGAATTTGCGCTCCAAGGGCGAACAGGGGCCGTTCCATTCCTTCGTGCCGAAGAAGCTGGCGACCGTACCGGGCTTCAAGGGCAAGAGCTTCGTGCCGAAGGGTGCGCCACAGCTCGCCAGGATGGTCGAGGAATTGAGGGGCTACCTGAAGGTCGCCGACCCCGACGGCATGGTCGACCTCGGCGATACGTTCCGCAGCTATGAGGTGCAGCTCGCCAACTGGCCGGCGAACCTCAAAGGCTATTTCAGGCAGTATCGCGGGCAGTTGAAGCCGGAGGCGGCGACGGGGCGCTACACCGACAACGACGTCTGCAACTTCCGCAAATTCGCCGCCAACCGCTTCGCCTTCCCGGGCTATAGCCGACATCAGGCCGGCAACGCGGTCGACTTGCGCACGCGTGTCGGCAAGGGCGGTCCGGAACTCGCTGCCAGTACCAGTCCGGCGAAGCTCGGCAAGACCGGCAAGAGCAACACCCGGCTCTGGTGCGTCTCGCCGGCCTATGTGTGGCTGACCGCCAACGCGCGGAGATATGGCTTCGTGCAGGCGCCGATCGACGAACCCTGGCACTGGGAATACGACCCCGCCGCCGTCACCGATCCGCGGCGCGCCAATTTCATAGCTCCGAGCTGCCGGGTGCTGGAGGCGGAGGACGACGCACCGGCCAAGCCGGCGAAGAAGCGCCGGAAGAAGCGCTCGTAGGGGCGCGCTGCTGCTCGGCGACTCCCGTCAGAGCGCTCAGGCATGGGTCCCCCGGTCGCGGCGCCTTCGGCGGCGCGCCGGAGGATGACGATTGTGGCTGAACAAGAGTTGTCATCCTCCGAAGGGCCGATCGTGGGACCCATGCCTGAGCACTCAGGAGATGAACGGGGACGCTTCAGCCGCCCTTTTTGCGCATATGCTTGGGCGTCGCTGGCGGGTACGCGGCGACGGCGCTCAACGCGACGCTTCAGCCGCCCTTTTTGCGCATATGCTTGGGCGGGCGGCCTTTTTTGAAAGGGGGCTTGCCGTCTTTGGGGCCTTTGCCCTTGGCGTGGTCGGCTTTCGGGCGTGGGCCCTCGCGGTCGCCGCGGGCGCCCTGTTGCGGCGGGGCGTCGGAGGGAGCGATGCGGACCTCGGGATCGGCGGCCTGCTCGACCGCGCTCATGAAGTGACGCGAGGCTTCCACGCTGATCTCGAAACGGGTCTCCCGGTCGCCGACGCGGATGGCGCCGATCTCGCGCTTGGTGATGTGGCCGAGCCGGCAGATGAGCGGGATGAGCCAGCGCGGATCGGCCTGCATGTTGCGGCCGGCGTTGATCTTGAACCACTGCATCGGGACGCGCGGCGGGCGGTCGCGCGGATGGTCGCTGCCCTGCTCGCCCCGTTCGCTGCGCGGCTGGTCGCGATGCGCGGAACGCTCCGGGCGCGGACGATCCTGCGGTCCGACGTCGAGCAGGTCTTCGGGCGCCGGGAGCTGTTCGCGGAACAGGCGTGCAAGGGCGACGGCGATGTCTTCCGGCGAGCGGCCCGCGAGAAGCGCCTGGCCGAGGGCGGTATCCTCCTCGGTGCGTTCGGCCTCGAAGATCGGATGCTGTAGCAGGCGCGTCTCGTCCTGCTTGCGGATCTGTTCCTGCGTCGGCGGTGTCGTCCATTTCGCCTCGATGCGGGCGGACTGGCTGAGGCGCTCGGCGACGCGGCGGCGGGTGTGCGGCACGAGGAGGACGCAGAGGCCCTTCTTGCCCGCGCGGCCCGTCCGGCCGCTGCGGTGGAGCAAGGTCTCGCGGTTGCGCGGCAGGTCGGAGTGGATGACGAGCCCGAGGTCCGGAAGGTCGAGGCCGCGGGCGGCAACGTCTGTGGCTACGCAGACCTTGGCGCGGCCGTCGCGCAGCGCCTGGAGCGCGTGGTTGCGTTCGTTCTGGGTGAACTCGCCCGACAACGCGACGGCGGTGAAGCCGCGCTCGGCGAGATTGGCGTGGAGATGGTTCACGGCTTCGCGCGTCGCGCAGAAGACCAGGGCCGCGCCGAGATCGTGGAAGCGCAGCAAATTGACGACGGCGTGCTCGACGTCGTTCGGCGCAATACGGACCGCCTGATACTCGATGTCGGCGTGGGGCTGGTTGCGCACCACGGTGTCGATGCGCACGGCATCGCGCTGGAACCGCCTGGCGAGCGCGGCGATCTGGCCGGGAATGGTGGCCGAGAAGAGCAGCGTACGGCGTTCGACCGGCATCGCGTCGAGCAGGAATTCGAGGTCCTCGCGGAAGCCGAGGTCGAGCATCTCGTCGGCCTCGTCGAGCACGACGATCTGAAGCGCCGAGACATCGAGCGCGCCGCGCTCCATGTGGTCGCGCAGGCGGCCGGGCGTGCCCACGACGATATGGGCGCCGCGGGCGAGCGCGCGCCGTTCGGTGCGCTGATCCATACCGCCGACGCAGGACGCGACCTGGGCCCCGGCCTTTTCATAGAGCCAGGTCAGCTCGCGGTGAACCTGGAGGGCGAGTTCGCGGGTCGGCGCGATGATGAGGGCGAGCGGCCGACCGGCCTCGCCGAGAAGTTCGGCTTCGCCGAGCAGGCTCGAGGCGATGGCGAGGCCGAAGGCGACGGTCTTGCCCGAGCCGGTCTGGGCCGAGACGAGGAGATCGGCGCCGGAGCCGTCATGTTCGAGGACGGCGGCCTGGACGGGCGTCGGGTCGGTGTAACCGCGTGCCGCAAGGGCGGCCGCGATGGAAGGGCTGGCAACGGTAAAGGGCATGATTTCTGGTGCTGGACGGGCGTCTCGCGGGACGCGACATTGGGGCGTCATAGCATCCGGGCGGCACAGATGGCGTACGAAAAACAACTGGAGGAACTTTCTGCGCGGCGGACGCGGGCGAAGGCGATGGGGTCGCCCAAGCGGCTGGCGGAGCGGAAGGAGGCCGGGGTCCTGAATGCGCGCGAGCGGGTGGCGCTGTTGACGGATGCGGGGAGCTTCGAGGAGGTCGGGCTGCTGGCCGCTTCGGTGCGGCCGGAGGTGCGGGAGAGGACCCCGGCGGACGGCGTCGTTTCGGGCTTCGGCAAGATCGGCGGGCGGCTGGTCGGGGTGAACGCGGCGGATTTCACGACGTTCGGATCGTCCTCGGCCGAGACCCACGGCAAGAAGCAGGGCTATGTGCGCAATGCCTGCCAGAAGAGCGGCCTTCCGCTGATCTACATGCAGGAATGTGCGGGCGGGCGCATCCCCGACATCATGGGCGCGACCGGCATCGGCCGCGCCGGCGAAGGCGGACGGGTGACGCGGCGGCGGACCAATCCGCATATCGCGGCGTGCTTGGGCCTCACCTATGGCGGCGGGGCCTTCGCCTGCATCAATTCAGACCTCGTGGTCATGAAGAAGGGCGCGGTGCTGGCGGTTTCCAGCCAGATGACGACGTCGGTGGCGATCGGCGAGGAGGCCGACCCGCAGGAGCTGGGCGGCTGGCGCCTGCATAGCGAGGTGACCGGCTTCGTCGATGCGGTTGTCGATACCGACGCGGAAGCCGTCGCGTGGGTGAAGCGCGCCCTCTCCTATTTCCCTGACCATGCGAATGCGGTGACGCCTCTGGCGCCGGTGCCGGATGGCGCCGATGCGGCGCAGGAGACGCTGCTGGAGCTGGTGCCGGAATCGCGGGCGAAGACCTATGACATCCGGAAGGCCATCGCGGCGATCTGCGACCCCGGCAGCGTCCTGCCGGTGAAGGACCGCTTCGCAAAGGTGGCGACGACGTGCCTGGCGCGCCTGAACGGGCGGGCCATCGGCGTGATCGCCTCGAACCCGATGTTCAAGGGCGGCGCGCTGGACCCGGATTCCTGCGACAAGATCGCCAGCTTCATCATCCTCTGCGACAGCTTCAACCTGCCGATCGTCTTCGTCGCCGACACGCCGGGCTTTCTGGTGGGGCTGGAGAGCGAGCGGCGGCGGCTGCCCGGCAAGATCATGAACTTCATGAGTGCGCTGGAGCAGTCCACCGTGCCGAAGGTGGCGCTGGTGCTGAGGAAATCCTTCGGGCAGGCCTATATCAACATGGGCGCCGGGCGGAGCGATGCGACCGCCGCGTGGGCGGGCGCCGAGATCAGCTTCATGGACCCGGCGGTCGCGGTGAACATCGTCTATGCGGTGAAGCGCGAGGACGATCCCGAGCGCTTCGCGGAGCTGGCGAAGCAGGTGTCGAAGGAGACGAGCGCCTATGATCTCGCGGCCCCGTTCATGGCGCAGGCGGTGATCGATCCGCGCGAGACGCGGGCCTATCTGACGCGCCAGCTCGAGATCTTCGAGCGCCGGCCGACGGGCGGTATCGGCGAGCACCGGCTGGCCGACTGGCCGCCGGCGTTCTGATGGGATGTCTCAATCCAACCAACCCCATTTGCCATGGTGAGGTGCGACCCCGGACTTGGTCCGGGGGAGCCTCGAACCACGCAGGTAAGGCTGTGCGTGGTTCGAGGCTCGCTGCGCGAGCACCTCACCATGGCAAGTTGGGTTGTATAGAAGAGTCGAGGACCTGAACCTGCCCGCCCACATCGCCCTTCTCCGCGGGATCAATGTCGGCGGCAACAAGCTGGTGCCGATGGCGGAGCTGCGGGCGGCGCTGGGCGACCTCGGCTTCGACGAGGTGAAGACGCTGCTGGCGAGCGGCAATGTCGTGCTGCGCGGCGGCTCGCGGACGGGCGCGGCGCTGGAGGCTTTCCTGGAGAAGGAGACGGCGAAGCTCACGGGCTTCAAGGCCGACTACATGGTGCGGACGGCGAAGCAATGGGCGGAGCTCGTCGCCGCCGATCCGTTTCCTGAGCATGCGAAGGCCGACCCGTCGCACTACCAGCTTCAT